>CAWKLZ010000004.1:0-270939 GCA_963850625.1 uncultured Solirubrobacterales bacterium | reverse complement strand
GGTATCGCGATAAGGCTGCCGCGGTTCGGATGTACAACTGGTCGAGAAGCATGGGACGAGCACCTTGAAGAATTGCGTCGCGAGCACGACGCGTTGCCTGAGTTGGAGCGCCCGTGGCTCGCTTCGCGCATAGAGCTGATGGAGACCACGACATGGCTGTCGTGGTCTCGCAGACCAGAACGAGCTGAAGATGCTGGACGATCTCGGCCTCGATATCCGCCCGCACCGTGAGCGTATGAACCGCGAGGACCTCGCCGAGAAGTTCAAGGACGCCGAAGACCCTCTGCGGCTCGTGTTTGTCTGTGCGATGTGGATGACCGGTTTTGACGCGCCCAGGTCTCGACGGTCTACCTCGACCGGCCGATGAAGAACCACACGCTGATGCAGACCATCGCCCGCGCCAACCGGGTCTTCCCCGATAAGGACAACGGCCTTATCGTCGACTACGTCGGCGTCTTCCGGAACCTGGAGAAGGCGCTGGCGATCTACGGTGCAGCCAGCGCGGCGAGTCGCCCATCGAGATCATCGACGCCCTCGCGGGAGAACTCGACGCCGCGGTGCTGACGTTGATCGAGTTCTGTTCCGGTGTCGGAGTCGACCTGATCGCGATGCGCGACGCAGAAGGCTTCGACCACGTTGCCAAACGCGATGCCGCCGTCGAGGCGCTCTTGGTCGACGAGGAGACTCGTAACGACTTCACGGTCAAGGCACGACAGGTTCGGAAGCTCTTCAAGGCGCTGCTGCCGAACCCCAAGCTGCGGCCCAACAGCGCAACGTCGCCGCGATCCGAGTTCTCGCCGAACGCATCCAGAGGTCACCCGGCCACCCGAGGCGGACATCGCCGCCGTTGCCGACGCTGTTGATGCGCTGCTGGACCGTCGGTCGGTGCCGAGGAGTACGTCATCCGGGCCGCGGCCGAGGGCACCAAACCCGACCCGCTGATCGACCTTTCACAGATCGACTTCGAGGGCCTCGCCGCCAAGTTCGCCGGCCGCAAGCGCGCCGAGACCGACCGGCTCGCGCAGCTGCTTCGACAGCAGGCCATCGCGGCGGCCTCGTAACCCGACCCGGTACGAGCTGGTCGAGCGGATCGAGCAACTGATCGACGACTACAACGCCGGCAGCGTCAACATCGACGAATACCTCCGCCGCCTCATCGAGCTGTCGAAGACGCTCACCGAAGAGGAGGAGCGAGCGGTCCGCGAGGGCATGACCGAGGAGGAGCTCGCGATCTTCGACCTGCTGACCCAGCCTGATCCCGTGCTGACCGACGAGGAGCGCGAGACGGTCAAGGGGAGCGCGAAGAAGCTGCTGGAGCACCTGCACGAGAAGCTCGTCCAGGACTGGCGTCGCAAAGTCGCACCACCAACGACGTCAACAGCACGATCCGCCGCGTGCTCGACCAGAGTCTGCCCGAGACGCCGTACACCGTGGACATCTTCTACGACGAAGGTGCAGCTCGTCTTCGACCACGTCCTCACGGCATACGGGGACAACGGCGAGAGCGCCTACGACATCGGCCCGACGTCCAGTTCTCCCGGGACGTGCAGGTCGAATACACCGGGCCTCTTGACGTGCACAAGATCGCTGACGACGTCGTGGCCGAATCCACGCCGATCCCGCCTTTGCCGCCAGAGTCGCGCACGAACTCGGCCCATCTGGGCAGTCAAGATCGCCCATGCCATGACCGGAAACCCTGAGCGTCAACTGATCCTAGATATTGCACGGTGCACCCTGATTGCGCGGCGGTGGCTGACTCCAGTCACCCGTGCCACGCAGTCGTCTCAACGCAGACTGGGCCTGAGGCATCTCGTCAAGTGCCGGAGGCATGGGCCGGAAACATCGAGACAGCTCGCAGACCCTTCTCTCTTCGAATCCGAGCATCTCAACGCCGAGGCCCGGTATGCCGCCAGACTCCGCCGAGGCGTACCCGACCGCGGGCGAAGACGGCGACGCGATCGTTGAGTTCATGGCACGTCGTTTCGATCCGACAGTTCTGCCGACCCCTCATGTGCGGGATTGTCGCCATCTTCAGCTGGATGGCCACTACGCGGCCAACGGCACGAGGTTCTGGATCAATATGCGCGCCCGAGCGTCTGAACTTCTTGCCCGTGTCGCGGACCCGGCCAGCGACTACGTCCTGACCGAAGTGGTCCACTGCAAGAGCCGGGACGAGATCGGCGTCGCCTCAGCGGCGGATACCTGTGCCTGTCGATTCCTCGACCGGGTTCTGACTTTGAGCGACGCGGGAGTGGTTGCCATCGTAGGCACGAAAGCGCACGACCAGCTTCGCGATCTTCTCGACCTACCAGCGCCCCCGTACGTTGTCAGCCGCGAACTGGCTGGGCGCCAACGGTGGGTGACCTTCCTGTGGCACCCGGCTGGATTCAAGGGACCGAAGAAGTTCGGTGGGCTCTACAGCACAGCTCAACTGCGAACGCTGCGCGAGGCCTGTGCATAGTGTTCCGCGGCTTTGTCTGGCAACCCGGATAGTGCTCCCCGAGACAGATCTGCGTCGCATCGGCCTGTGGCCCGCGAGTCCTTGGCCAGCCTCGGGGTCGTTGTCACAACACTACCGTTTTCGGTATGGTTGTGACATGGCCGCCGACGTGAAGTACCGCGACATCGTGCGCGAGATCGCGCTCGACCACTACGGCTATGTCACCACGAGGGACGCGGCCGAGGCGGGGGTGCCGGCGGTCGAGCTGCCCAAGCTCGCTGCGCGAGGCGGGCTGGAGAACGTCGCCTACGGGCTCTACCGCGTGCCCGACGTTCCGCCGCACGCAGTTCGACCAGTTCGCCGAGGCGCTCCTGCGGGCGGGCGAGGGCGCGTTCCTCCACGGCGAGTCGGTCTCGCCCTGTTCGGGCTCGCCGACGTCAACCCCCGACAGATCAAGGTCGCCGTCCCCAGACGCACTCGTCCCAAGCTGCCGCCGTACATCGAGCTGACCCACGTGAAGGACGACGTCGCACAACGACGTTCTATGAGGGGCTGGAGTCGCAGCCCGTCGCCGACGCGCATCCTCGAGTGCCGCGGGCGCATCGAGACCGACGCGCCTGATGGAGGCTGCCAAGCAGGCGCGCCAGGAGGGCCTGCTGACCACCGCGGAGTGGCAGCGTGTCCAGAAAGGGGTTGCGAGCGTGAGCTACACCGATGCCCCGACGAGCGTTCGCTCCCTGGAGCAGCGTATCCGCAATCTCGAAGGCGACGAGCCTGGCGCTGCGCCGCCGGGTCGGGATGGCGCTGGTGGTGGTCGGCCAGATGCTGCCCGAGGGGCCATCAAGGGCGGCAGCGCGATGGCCCTGCGCTATGGGCGCGGCACCCGGTTCACCCAGGACCTCGACGCCGCGCGGGTCCAACCGCTCGCGCATTCCGCAGCGACTTCGAGGACTCCTTGGCCGCCGGATGGGCCGGGTTCACGGACGGCTCGTCGAGAGGGCCGCACCGCGACCGCCGGCGGTGCCGACGGCCTACGTCATGCAGCCGTTCGAGGTGAAACTCGACTATCGCGGGCGGCCGTGGTGCACGGTGAAGTTCGAGCTGGGACACAACGAGCTCGGCGACGCCGACGAGCCCGGAGTACTTCTCGCCGACGACCTGGCCGGCCTGTTCACCGAGGTCGGCCTGGAGGCGCCCAACCGGTGCCGGTCATGCGCGCCGACCATCAGGTCGCCCAGAAGCTCCATGCGCTCTCCGGCGAGGGAAGCGAGCGGGCTCGCGACCTGGTCGACCTCCAGCTCCTCGACAAGGGCGAGGACCTCGACCTGTCGCAGGTCGCGCGCGACCTGCGCTGCGGCTCTTCGACTACCGACGGCAGCAGGCTTGGCCGCCAACGATCGTCGTCGGCGAACAGTGGGACACCCTCTATGTAGAGGCCGCCGAGGGACTCGACGTGTTCCGACCGTCGCGGAGGCGGTCCCATGGGCCGCGGACTTCATTGCGAGGATCGTCGCGGCTGGGTCCTGACGTGGCGGCGGGACGAAGTGACCCCTGAACGCCCGTGCAGTCCCAAATAGTCCGCAAAAAGTCCGCGCAGACCGTCGGCCGCCTCGACGCCCAACACCTCGGCTAGTGCGTTTGCCGGTCAGAGCCCCTTTTCCAGCTATCGACCAGCGATGACCACCAACCCCAAATCTACGCAGGCCTCGTTGCGCTTCAACGTTGATCGGTCTGAGGCTCCCTCGCCGAGTCCGGCTTCGCGGGCCTTGACGATGGCTTCGGCCCGGTGTGCGACCTGAAGCTTGTCGAGGATCACCGAGATGTTGTTGGCGACGGTCTTCGGCGAGAGGAACAGCTTCGCGCCGATCTCGGGGTTGGTCAAGCCGGCTGCGACGCCGTCGAGGATCTCGCGCTCACGCTCCGTGAGCTCGGGGAACGGGCTCGGCTGCGGGTTGGGCGCGGCCGAACCACGACTGCATCCGCTTGGCGAGCACGGCGCCGAAGACCGCCTGGCCCGCGGCCGCGGCCACGGATCGCCGCGACGATGTCGGCTCCGTCGGATCCCTTGAGGAGGTAGCCGGAAGCACCCGATGCGACAGCCTCGAAGACCACCGCGTCGTCGTCGTACATCGTGAGAACGAGCACCGACGTCCCGGGACACTTCGCGCGCACCCGCTTGGTGGCCTCGATGCCGTTCAGCGCTGGCATCTGTAGGTCCATCAGGACGACGTCCGGCTGCTGCTCGATGCAGACCTTCACGGCTTCGATCGCCGTCCGCTGCCTCGCCCACGACCTCCAGGTCCGGCTGAGCATCGATCACCGCCCGCATGCCCTGGCGGACGAGCGGATGGTCGTCGACGAGCACGACGGTCGTCATGCCGGCTTCCTCGGATAGGTCGCCTTGATGTGGAACCCGTCGGGTCCCGAGCTGGCCAGGAACGAACCGCCCAGCTCGACCGCCCGCTCCCGCATCGCCGTGAGTCCGACGCCGGCGTACCAGGTGTCCGAGACCCGCCCGTCGTCATCGACGCTCAGCACGACGTCAGCTCCGGCCTTCGAGATCGACACCTCGCAGTGCTGTGCGGGGCTGTGACGCACCACGTTGGTGACGGCCTCGGCCGCAGTTCGGTAGAGAGCCACCTCGACGGCGGCCGGGACGGTCAACGTGTCATCGACGTCGAGGGAGAGCTCGCACGGTGAACCTTCGGCGATCGCCGCCAGGTGCGCGCGAAGGGCGCCAGCCAGTCCGAGCTCGTCGAGAGCCGGGGGTCGGAGCCCGTAGACGAGACCGCGGAGATCGGAGATCACCTCGGCGGATGCCTGGCGTGCCGTGGACAGGTACTCCAGCGCCTTCTCGGGATCGGCCGTCAGCTGCGCCTGCACGGCGTCGAGGTTGAGGCGCAGTCCGGTCAGCAGCGGCCCGAGACCGTCGTGCAGGTCACGGCGCAGCCGGCGCCGCTCCTCCTCGTGCAGCTCGATCAAGGTCCGGCGCGACACGAACGGCCCGACCTTGCGGCGATGTGGCATCGGGTCACCGGACCAGAGCTGGTAGCGAAGCACCGGAATGAGCAACGTCGCGACGAAGATCGAGGGGCTCGACCACGTCGGCCCCGCTGGGTAGTGCCCCCGCGACGGCCAGCGGGAAGAGCACCAGTGAGACGGCAGCGCCGGCAGCGCGCCACTGCAGCTGTTTCCGCTCGATCCCCGGAGGCCTTGAAGCACCGCACGATCACCCCGATGCCGGCCACTGCGCCCAGCAGGATCACCAGCGGGATCAGGACGATCGAGGCGTTGCCGACCGGGGAGATCCAGGTGCCGTCGATGAAGCGATGGGCCGGCAGCGGGCCGAGCGCATCTTCGGCGTCCCGCGTGACGGAGTCGGCGAGGTAGTTGCCGATCAGGCCGATCACGATGCCGTAGCGCAGGGCGCGGTCGAGCCAGAGACCGAGGCGGCTGGACGGCTGCCCCGACGGGAACCGCACGTTGATGATGCCGACCAACGCCGTCGGCACCCATTGCAGTACGGCGAGGGAGACGCCCCACACGGGGAGTTCGCCTCCACGCCCGTGGTGCGCCAGGGCCAGCGACGGCACGCCGACGCCGACGAGGAGGACGTCGGCGATCGCTCCGAGCCCGAGCAGCCAGCCGAAGGGCAGGTCTGGCCGCCGCGCGATCAGGACTGCGCCGACCGCACCGAAGCACAGCAGTTCGGCCGTCGTCGTCTCCGGGTCGTTCAGGAGCTTCGCGCCCGACCCAGTTGGCGCGGTCGACCCACATCGCCGCGATCGCTGCACCGACCGACACAGCGAGCAGCGCCGCCGCGATCGCGCGCGCGTGGCGAGTGGAGAAGGAAGGCGTTGTCGTCTCTATTCCCCCAGCATGCCCAACGGCCGACGGCGATGGACATGACCTCCCGGGGACGCGGGAACAGTTCCCGGATGCCCGTGATGGCCGACTCTGGGAGCGGGCACGGTTCCAGGACGAGGGTGGTGACACCTGATCCGACGTACTGAAGGAGAGCCACCATGCCAATCGTCAAGTGGGCTGCAATCGGGGTCACCCTGCTCATGGGCCTGGCCAACCTCGGCCAGATCTCCCAGGATCTCAACGTCGGCTGGAAGGTCGTCGGCCTCGTCCTCGCGCTCGCCGCGGTCGTCGCCGTCGCCGGCTTCGTCGTTCGGGCGAGCTGGGGCACCGCAGCGATCATCGCGATCGGCGCAGCCAACCTCGTGGCCGCGATCGTCGCAGCCGTCGCCGGTGTCGACGGTTGGCCGCTCGGCCTTGTGCTTGCCGCCCTCGGCATCGTCTTCGGTGCCGTCTACGCGCCGGCCGCTCGGTCGGCGGTCGCAGCGTGAGCGCCGCGGTGGAGGTGCCGACCCGAGACAGCGATGCATGACGCCCGTGGGTTCTGGCGGGTCCTGCTCGCGGTCGTCGTACCGATCCCGTGGCTCGCGAAGGGCGTCCAGTACATCGTCCAAGAGCCTGAGTACGACCACAGCGCCGACCAGATCAAGGCGTGGGCACAGTGGCAACGCCTACAGCTGGTTGCAGTGGCTCGACGTCCTCTTCGTCGTGCTCGTCGTCCCTTCCATCGTCGCGATGGCCCTGGTCTCTCGCAGAGGTGCGCCACGGCTCACGACGTGGGCCACCATCGTGATGGGCGGCGGCTTCCTCATGGTGCTGCCGCTCAACATCGGCGGTGACCCGCTCGTCTGGGTGGCGGCTCGCCAGGGCTACGACCCGGTGTCGACGGGCAGGTTCATCGACGCTCTCCAGGACGACCCCCGGGTCGGGCTGGGCGGGCTCGGCTTCATCGCCGCGATCCTGATCGGCTCGATCCTGATCGCTCTCGCGCTCTGGAAGAGCAGGGCGGTGCCCCCTTGGGCGGCTGCCCTGGTCGGGCTGGGTGGCTTCACTCACCCGTTCCTCTCCTTCGAGCACCACATCCATGGAGCCGGACTGGTCCTGCTCGCTCTCGGGTGTGTCGGGGTCAGCGTTGCCCTGCTGAGGATGAGCAACGACTCGTTCGACCTTCCGCCGGTGATGATCGATCCCGTCGGCCCGGGTGACGTCGGCGCGGCTGGGTCCTGAGGTGGCGGTCGCTCGGGCTGCCTCGCCAAGGTCTGAACGGCCGCGCGCGACCGCTTGACATCCCGTCTATCTCAGGGAAGATTGCCTCAATAACTGTGGAGGCAATGTGACACTCGAGGCTCGGGCCGCGATGCACGCCGCACTGGGCGAGCCGGTGCGGCTGGCGCTCGTCGAGCGACTCCTGCTGTCCGACCTCTCGCCCGGCGAGCTCTCCGCCGAGCTCGACCTGGCGACCAACCTGCTGGCTCACCATCTCCGCGTGCTCGAGGACGCGGGCCTGGTCCGGCGCCGCCGGTCCGAGGGCGACCACCGGCGCAGCTACGTGCAGCTCCGCCTCGAGACCCCGGCCGTCTCGACCATCCTGGGCCTGGCTGCCCCCGAGCAGTCGTTGCGACGGCAACCGGGTCGTCTTCGTCTGCACGCACAACTCCGCGCGGTCCCAGCTGGCCGCCGCGACCTGGGCCCAGGTCAGCCCGACGCCGGTCCGGTCGGCCGGCACCCACCCGGCGACCCGGGTCCACCCCCGCGCCGCGGCCGCGGCCAAGCGACACGGCCTGCGCATCGCCGGCACGCAGACCGCCCACGTCGCCGACGTCGTCGGCCCCGATGACCTGGTCGTCTCCGTCTGTGACAGCGCCCACGAGGAGCTGGCCACGGGGCAGCAGTTTCGAGCCACAGCTGCACTGGGCTGTCCCTGACCCGATCGCCGCCAACACGAACGCCGCCTTCGACGCGGCGTACGACGACATCCACCCGCGGGTCGAGCGGCTCGCCCTGGCGATGCGCGCCAGTCAGCCCGCACCCACTGAAACCACCCCAGACGAACCCGGACGAAGGAGAACGCACATGTCCACCCGACCCACGTGGGAGACCGAGAGCCTGGACCAGTCGATCGCCCTGCGGCATGCGGCCACGCGGCTGGCGCGGGAGTACGACGGCGTCTTCGGGCTGGAGACGATCAACCGGTTCCTGCACTCCTCGTTCGACCAGTTCGCCGGGACCGCAACGGTCACCCGGTTCCTGCCCCTGCTGGCCGAGCGGTTCGCCCGGCAGCGTCTAGACGCCCTGGCCAAGGTCGAGGGTCGGCGCAGCGACGGCCGGCCCATCGTGATGTTCCTGTGCGTGCACAACGCCGGTCGCTCGCAGATGGCGATGGGCTTCTTCCAGCATCTCGCCGGCGACGCAGCCGTGGCCTGGTCCGGCGGCTCCGAGCCCGGCTACGCAGGTCAACCCGTCCGCGGTCGAGGCGATGCGCGAGCGCGGCATCGACATCTCGGCCGAGTTCCCCAAGCCATGGACCGACGAGACGGTCCAGGCCGCGGACGTCGTCATCACGATGGGCTGCGGGGACGCGTGCCCGATCTTCCCCGGCAAGCGGTACGAGGAATGGGCCCTGGACGACCCGGCCGGCCAGGACGTCGCTGCCGTGCGACCGATCCGGGACGAGATCGAACGGCGGGTGCGGGTGCTGCTCGCCGAGCTCGAGGTGCCGGTGCCAGCGCCCGCAACGCGTTGAGCGACCAGCCCGTCGCACTCCTCCGGCGACTGCTCGCCGAGCTCGTCGGGACGGCCCTGCTGGTCACCGTCGTCGTCGGCTCCGGGATTGCCGCGCAGCAACTGTCACCGCAGCGACGTCGGCCTGCAGCTGTTGGAGAACAGCACCGCCACGGTCTTCGGGCTCGCCGTCCTGATCCTGATGCTTCGGCCCGGTGTCCGGCGCCCACTTCAACCCCGTCGTCTCCGTGGCCGACTGGGCCGTCGGGCGGCGCGCGCGCACGGGACTGACCGGCTCGCACGTGGCGGCGTACGCGCGGCGCAGTGCGCCGGCGCAGTCCTCGGCGCCCTGCTGGCCAACGTGATGTTCAACCTCGACCTGGCCCAGATCTCGACCAAGCACCGGGGCGACACCGGCCATCTCGTCGGCGAGATCGTCGCCACGGCGGGGCTCGTCGCCCTGATCTTCACGCTGGCCCGGACCGGCCGGGCCGCCCTGTCCGCCGCCTCCGTCGGCGCCTATATCGGCGCGGCGTACTGGTTCACGAGCTCCACGTCGTTCGCCAACCCTGCAGTCACGGTCGGCCGGATGTTCTCCGACACCTTCGCCGGCATCGCGCCCGGCCTCGATGCCGGGTTTCGTCGTCGCGCAGCTCATCGGCGGCGCCGTCGGACTGGCTCTCGTGCTCTTCCTCTACCCCGATGTCGGCGAGACCGCGGACGATGCGGTCGTGCCCCACGGACCGGAACGCCCATGACCGCCAGACCCTCGGTTGCGATCCGCGTGAGCCGTCCGGCACTATCGATGCCATGCTCGATGCCGTGTCCGATCCAACGTCCCGCGTTCTCGTGAGCTGGTGGTGTCGCCCGAGCGGCGACCCTGACCACTCATGTCCTGGGCTGCCCTCTCGCGGCAGCCTCCGGCGGACCAGACGCACGGCTGGGCAGTCTCGAGAGGTCGGCCTCCCACCCGAGGAGACCACCGATGTCCGACCGCACCCGTCACAACAGGCCGCCCTCGCAGCGCAGCACAGCGCTCGAGCAGCCGATCCGGCACGCACCGCAGGCAGTTCCGGGTCCTGACCGGTGACCGGCCGACCGGCCCGCTGCACGTCGGCCACTACCTCGGCACACTCGCGAACCGGGTCCGGCTGCAGAACCTCGGCGTCGAGGTGATCGTGCTGATCGCCGACTACCAGGTGCTGACCGACCGGCAGGCGAGCCAGCAGCTGCCCGCGACGGTCCGCGGCGTCGTCGCCGACTACCTCGCCGCCGGCATCGACCCGGACCGGTCGACGATCTTCACCCACAGCGCGGTCCCGGCCCTCAACGAGCTCGTGCTGCCGTTCCTGAGCCTCGTCAGCGACGCCGAGCTGCACCGCAACCCGACCGTCAAGGCCGAGACCGAGGCCACCGGCCGGCCCCCGACCGGGCTGATGCTGACCTACCCCGTGCACCAGGCCGCGGACATCCTGTTCTGCCAGCGCCAACCTGGTGCCGGTGGGCCTCGACCAGCTGCCGCACCTGGAGACCACGCGGCTCGTCGCCCGGCGGTTCAACGAGCGCTACGCCGGCCGGGCGCCGCTGTTCCCGGAGCCCGACGCCCTGCTCACTGCCACCCCGATGCTGGCCGGGCTCGACGGGCAGAAGATGAGCAAGTCCGCGCGGCAACGCGATCGCGCTGCAGGCGACCGAGGACGACACCGCGGCGGTGATCCGCCGGGCGCCGACCGACAGCGAACGGCGGATCACCTACGACCCGGTCGACCCGGCCCGCTGTTGCCAACCTGCTCGACCTCCTCGCCGCCACCAGCGGCGCGGACCCGCACCACCTCGCGGACGAGATCGGCGACCGTCGGCGCCGGCCGGCTCAAGCAGGTGCTGACCGAGGCGGTCAACGAGCTGCTGCGACCGGTCCGCGCGGCGCCGCGCCGACCTCGCCGACGACACCGCCTATCTCGACGCCGTGCTCGACGCCGGCAACGAACGGGCCCGCGAGCTCGCCGACGACGACCCTCGACCAAGGTCCACGAGCTGCTGGGGATGACCTACGCCAACCGGCTGGCCGGGTGAGCCGCAGGGCGTTCGCCGAGTTCGCCGGCCGGGCACTGTGAAACCATCGGCGAGTGACCAGCACTCCCGCCGAGGCGCAACACCTGCGCGACCTCGCGCGGCTGCGCCGGGTCCGCGACCGGATCGACCGGGAGTACGCGCAGCCCCTGGACGTCGAGGCGCTCGCCCGCGGCGCGCACATGTCGGCGGGGCACCTGAGCCGGGAGTTCCGGCTCGCGTACGGCGAGTCGCCGTACGGCTATCTCATGACCAGGCGGATCGAGCGCGCGATGACGCTGCTGCGTCGGGGCGACCTCAGTGTCACCGAGGTCTGCTTCGCCGTCGGCTGCTCGTCACTGGGCACGTTCAGCACGCGGTTCGCCCAGCTGGTCGGGGTGCCGCCCAGCGTCTACCGGCGCGATGCCGCGCGCGCGACGGCCGGGATGCCGGCGTGCGTGGCGAAACAGGTGACCCGGCCGGTCCGGAACGGCTCAGCCGCGTAGTCCGCGCACCGGGTCAGGTGAGCGAGAGCCCGGCCAGGCCCGCGACCAGGCCGAGCACTGCACAGATGCCCAGTGTCCGCAGGACCGACCAGGTGAGCTGGAGCAGCAGGACTCCCGCGATGCCGGCGATCACCAGGGCCAACCAGCGCAGCGAATCCAGCTGCGGGAGCAGCAGATGCACCGGCCCTCCGTCGAGGACCGTGGTGCGGCCGAAGAGCGTGTGGACGGCGAAGTAGAGCGCCGAGGTTGGCGATCACGCCGACGACGGCGGCGGTGATCCCGGTGAGCGCGGCCGAGAGGGCCCGGTTGCCGCGCAACCGCTCGACGTACGGCGCGCCGAGGAAGATGAACAGGAAGCACGGCACGAACGTCACCCAGGTCGTCAGTAGCGACGCGACACCGCGGCTGCCCAGGGGTCAGCGCGCCCGGGTCACGGTAGGCGCCGAGGAACGCGACGAACTGCACCACCATGATCAGCGGCCCGGGTGTCGTCTCGGCCAGTGCGAGACCCGTGGCCATCTCGCCGGGCGCGACCAGCCGTAGGTCTCGACCGCCCGCTGGGCGACGTACGCCAGCACGGCGTAGGCGCCGCCGAAGGTGACCAGCGCCGTGCCGGAGAAGAACACGCCCTGCTCGGAAGACGCTGTCGCGCCCGACAGGCCAGCGACCACCACGACGGGGCAGCGACCCAGCAGCGACCCCGACGACGAGGATCTTGCCGTACGCCGCAGTGAGGGCCGCTCGTGGTGCAGCGCGTCGTCCGGGATCAGCGGTGGCGGCCGCGCCGGGCCGGCCTCCGGCCCGGTGCGGACGGCCACGGCGTGCGGTGCGCAGCGCCCGAGCAGCCCAGCCGGCCAGCGCCGGCGGCGGCGATGACAATCGGGAAGGGCACCGCGAAGACGGCGAGGGCGAGGAAGGCCCCGACCGCGATGGCGACCAGGGCGGGGTGCGCCAGGGCCCGCCGGCCGACCCGGAGCACGGCCTGGACCACGATCGCGATCACGGCCGGCGCCAGGCCGGCGAACACCGCCGTCACGACGGTCGTGTGCCGAACCGCACGTAGACCGCCGAGAGGCCGAGGAGTGCGACGACGCCAGGGAGCACGAACAACCCACCCGCGGCGATGCCCCCGCGGGTCCCGTTGAGCAGCCACCCGGTGTAGACGGCCAGCTGCTGCGCCTCGGGGCCGGGCAGGAGCATGCAGTAGTTCAGGGCGTGCAGGAACCGTTGCTGCCCGATCCACCGCTTCTCGTCGACCAGGGTGCGCTGCATCACCGCGATCTGGCCGGCCGGTCCGCCGAAGGTCTGCAGCGAGATCAGGAACCACGCGCGCACGGCCTCCCGAAAGGGCACCAGATCACCGGACTGGGGATCGTCCTCGCTCGCGGTGCTGGCCATCCGTCCTCATCCTCGGGCGATCCTCGGGCGCCAATGCGCCGAGCCTAGGGCCGAGGGAGTCACTTTCGGTGACCCACTAGCACCATCAGCCCCAAATGACCGGTAACGTTCCGAGCCGGAACGGTTACACAGAGTCCCCGAAGCGCTTACACTCCACCCCAACCCGATCTCTTGGCGGCCCGCGATGCGAAGCCGACCCCGGCCAGAGAGGTGAGCCGATGTCCGATCCCGGTCTCCTGCGCATCGACCTGGACCTGGTCGACGGCGTGACCCCCACGGTGCGGCGTCGGATGGAGCAGCAGCAGCAGGTCGAGCGGGCCCGGCTCGTCTACTTCGCCCGGATGAGCGATGAGCTCGAGCGGCTCCATCTCCTGCTCGAGCAGGCCTTCGAGCAGGAGGACACCCGCCGCGTCTACGCGATCTCGAGCCTGATCGACAAGGTCGCCGCCGACCAGCAGGCCAGCCGCAACGCGGCGCTGTGGCAGCGACGGCTGGACGACGACCCCGGGCTCAAGGCCGAGCTGTTGGCCGACCCGCGGGCCGACTCGCCCCTGGTTGCCGGACACATCCCGCTACCGAGCCCCAGCCCGACCGCCGACGCCTGACCGGTTCTGACCGGACTCAGTCCCCCGGGGTGCCCGGATCGGGGTCCGGGGCAACGGACGACTCTCAGGGGATGAGCGTCCGCGCCACCCGACCCGGGCACTAGCCCAGCATGCGCCATCAGCGATGGCGCGCGCGAGCCGGGGCGACCTCAGCGAAGCTCGCGCGCCCCGCCATCGGCGGTCATGACGACGCCAGGACCAGCGTCGTCATGACTGCCTTGGCGCTCGCCACCGTGCCCGTGGCCGTGTACCCGCCGACCGTGCCCACGCTGAGCGGGCCGCCCAGGTCGACCAGGAGCGAGGTCACGTGCCCGCCGCCGGCACCGATGGCCGTCGACCGGGTCGCCTGGCCGGCCGGAGCCGCGAAGCCGGTGTTGTCGGTGGAGATGTCCGACCAGTAGGACAGCAGCCAGGCACCCGTCGAGCTCGTGGCCACGGTGGGTGTCACGTGCCCGGCGGCGGACGCGGTCTCCAGGGCGACCGCGTGCTCGGCGATGGGCGACGTCGCGTTCGTGCCGGAGTACGCCGCCACCATGAGCGAGACCTTGGCCTGCTGGCCCAGCGTCACCTGCACGCTGCTGCCGGCCGACCCAGCGACCGCAACCCGCTGCCAGACCGCGGTCTGCACCTGCGCATTGGCGGCCGAGTCGACCAAGGTCCAGCCGGCCGGAGCCGTCATCGACGTCGTGCCGTTGGCCGACGTGGCGATCAGGACGAGGCCGTTGCCGGTCGTGACGGCTGTCGGCACCGTCACGGAGACCTTGGCCGCGTTGGCGGTGGCCGAGGCCGACCCGACGTACGCGACGTTCGAGGCGACCGCGGTCACGGTGATCTGGCGGGTCAGCGTGTCGACGCCGCCCTGGTCGTCCGTGACCGTCAGCGTGACGCTGTACGAACCGGGGTTCGCGTAGGTGTGGCTCGGCGTGGCCAGTGTCGAGGTGGCCGTGTCACCGAAGTTCCAGGCGTACCCGGTGACGTTGCCGTCCGAGTCACTCGAGCCGGTCGCGTCGAAGCTGCACGCGAGCGCGGTGCACTGGTTCGTGAACGACGCGCACTGGCGGCTCGTTCGGCGTCGCCGCCGCCCTCCGGCGCCAGGACCAGCGTGGCCATGATGGCCTTGGCGCTGGCCGAGCTGGCCGTCGCGGTGTAGCCACCGACCGTGCCCGAGGGACAGCGGCCCGTTCAGGTCGGCCAGCACGGACGAGACGTGGGCGGTGGAGCTGCCCGAGACCGTCGTGCGCTGGGTCTGGCCGGCGGGCATGGCCCAGGACGCCGGTCCCTGCACTGACGTCGGACCAGTAGGAGACCAGCCACGCGCCGGTCAGCGAGGTCGTCGTGGTCGGCGTCGTGTGGCCGGCGCGGCTGGTGGTCTCGGCCGCCGTCACGTGGGCCGGCGACCGGGTTGGTCGGGTCAGTGCCCGAGTACGCCGCGAGGACCAGCGACACCTTGGCCGGTGTCGGCCTGGCTGACCGTGACCGTGCTGCCGGCCGAGGACGCCGTGGCGACCTGCGACCAGATCTTGGTCTGGATGCCGCGTCGCCGGTGCGGCGCCTCGACGAGCGATCCAGCCGGCCGGAGCCGTGATGGCCGTCGTCGCGTTGGCCGAGGTGGCGATCAGCACCAGCGCGTTGTCGGCGCTGACCGGCGGCCGGCACGGTGACCGAGACCGCTTGTTGTTGACCGTCGCCGAGGTGGACCCGACGTACGCGATGTTGGCCGCCACGGCTCAAGGTCACCTGGTGCGCGATCGTGTTGACGGCACCGACGTCGTCGGTCACCTTCAGCGTCACGCTGTACGAGCCGACCGAGCCGTACTCGTGGGTCGGGGTCGGGTCGGCGGAGGTGCTCGCCGTCACCGAAGTCTCCACTCGTACGACGCGATGGTGCCGTCGGGGTCGGACGAGCCGGTGCCGTCGAAGGTGCAGGACAGCGCCGTGCAGGTGCTGGTGAAGGCCGCCGTCGGCGGCACGTCCGCGCGACGCGACGTTGACCGGGTGGGTGACGCTCGTGCTCCGCCGCTGTCGTCCGTGACGGTCAGGGTCACGTCGTAGTTGCCGGACGCTGAGTAGGTGTGCGCGGGCTGCGAGCTCGCGGCCGTGTGCCCGTCACCGAAGGTCCACGTGTACGACGTGATCGAGCCGTCGGAGTCGCTCGAGGCCGTCGCGTCGAACACGCAGTCGGCCGCGACGCAGCTGCTGGTGAAGGACGCCACCGGCGGCACGTTCGGCGCAGCCGGGGTCGGCCGCAGGAACGCCGTGCGGGCGTACCAGCCCTGGCCGTCGACGCGTGGGCCCGCGAGACGGCCACGGCGGTGCCGGAGACGGCGCCGGCCGAGAAGGCCACCTTGTATCAGGTTGCCGGTCGGCCGGTCACCGACGTAGAGGTCGCCGCCCGAGAGGAACATCGCCGATGCCGTGCCGAAGTTGACGTTGCTGGTGTTCGTCGCGGTGTAGCGGACGGCGCCGATGACACGCGTCGAGGGCGTGAAGTAACGGTAGTAGAGCTGGTTGGACCCGTACAGCGCGTAGTAGAGCCGGTTCTGGGCACTGTCGAAGAACATCGCGGTCGTGTTCTGAACGTCGGTGTGGAACGCCGCGAGGCGGACGAGCTGGTCCATGCCGTCGACGTTGACCGGAGCGCCGAACGTCGTGCCGTCGAAGGCACGGGCGTAGAGGTTGCCGTCGCTCCAGCCGGTGTAGGCGGTGCCGTTGATGTAGAACCCGCCGCGGGCCTGGCTCCAGCGATGCCGGTGCTGGGCAGGGTCGTCGCGCCGCCGGCGGTCGTGCCGTCGAAGTGCGGGTGACGATGTCGTTGGGCGTGCCGGTCAGGACGATGTCCTTGTTGATGATCTCGATGCCGTTGACGAGCGGGTTCTCGGTGACGTGGCCGAAGTTGATGTTGACGCTGCCATCGCTCGTGATGTCGAACGACTTCATCGTGCCGACGTTGTTGCCGGTGTCGGCGACGATGTCGTAGTTGGTCAGCTTGGTCGTGCTGTCGATGGCGACGTTGAACCGCCGCTGGCCGACGCTGGCGGTGCAGGTGCAGCGGTTGGCGAAGTACAGCCGAACGGTCAGGTGGCGTGCCGGCCGGGACCGGGAAGGCCCACTGCATGCTCGTTGCCGCCGGCGGCGTCCCAGCGCTCGGAGTCGAAGATCGCGTTCGGCGTGTCGAGGCCGGCACGCTGGCGTTGACCGTGCGCGCCCGACGCGTACGTCGCGACGCTGCTGCCGGTGTTGTGGTAGCGTGCTGGTCGAGCCGTTGTCCGCGGCCCAGTCCGGGCCGGAGTCGAGCGAGGCCGATGGCCGGGCCGGCCGCGTTGACGCGGTAGAGCACGTTGCGAGTTCGTGCGCGGCTGGTGTTGCCGCCCAGGTACGCCTCGGCCGGGAGCTGCGGCGTGGCGGTGGAGGGCACCGTCTGGCCCGGTCGCGAGCGGGAAGAACGCGATCCGCGGGTGGATGGTCCAGCCGCCGATGCGGTCGGTGTCCGAGCCGACCCAGAGCCCGGTGCGGCGTGGCCAGCATGTCGAAGACGCCGACGCCGCGGGCGCGGCCCGGGTCCCACTCCAGCGGGAGGCCGTTCTTCGGGTCGAGCGCCGCGATGCCCTTCGCGGGCAACCGCACCCGGCGCCGGCGCGGTCACCGGCGAAGGAGTTGTTCTGCCAGCGGAAGTGCCCGCCGACGTACACCGCGGTGCCGGTGACGGCCACGGCGTACGTCGTGTCACCGCCGGTGCAGTCTGACCCAGGTCGGGGTGAGGCCGGAGCCGGAGGCGCCCAGCTCCCAGCGGGAGGTCGTGTCGCAGGCGCTGGCGCTGCCGCCGTACGCACCGGTGGTGGAGATGACGACGTAGGAGCCGTCCGGGCGAGATGTCGAGGTCGCGCATGTAGCTGTCGAAGACGCTGGCGCAGCGCGCGGCGTAGAACGTCGTCCCCCAGTTGGCCACAGCCGCAGTGGCGCCGGTGAGGTCGATGATCGCGGCCTGGTCGTGTGCCGACGCCGCCGACCGTGGTGAAGTTGCCGATGGCCACCAGCTTGCTGCCGTCGGGGGTGATGTCGAACTTCTGGATCGCGGTCGTGCCCACCGTTGTGCAGGCCGGCGAAGGGCACCGTCATGAACGCGTCGTACGTGCCGGTGGTCGCGTTGACCGTGGCCATGGCCGGCCTGGGAGAAGCTGGCGAACTTGGAGAAGTTGCCGCCGACCCAGAGCCGGTTGCCGGAGAGCTTCAGGTCGAGCACGTTGCCGTTGACGCTCACGATCTTGTAGCCCGCCACGGCCAGCCCGTTGGAGATCCGCAGCCGGGCCATGCTCTTGGACTTGACGCCGTTGACGTTGTTGAACTCGCCGCCGACGTAGACCGACTGGCCGTCGGCGGAGGCGACGAGGGCGTCGACCGGTCCGTCGATGGTGGGCACGAAGGTCGAGCTGATCGCGCCGGTCGTGGCGTCGAAGGCCAGGATGTTGTTGCGGGTCACGGCGGTGGTGCCGCCCGCAGGCGTGACCGAGGTGAAGGTGCCGCCCGAGGACGATGGTGTTGCCCACCTGGGCGATGGCGCGCACGGCGCCGTCGTTGACGCCCGGCGTCCAGTCGACCGGCTTGGCGCTGACCAGCTTCGGCTGCGGCGTCTGCACCGCCTGGGCGGGCGCACTGGCCACGAACATCGTCGCGAACAGGCCGAGTACGGCCGTAGTGATGTAGAGCGACCGGCGCATGAGGGTCCCTTCTTGCGGTCGTTGCAGGGCAAGTTTGGGTGACTCGTCACGGTCAGGGAGCCGGTATCACTAAGCCGGTCTGCACCGTCACCCACCGCTAGCTCGGCGGGCCGGATATATGGGACGTAACCGGCGTCAGGGCGGGCCGGTTGGGCCATTCGGGTGTCCCGAACGGAGCAGCGGGTGATGGGCGTGCCCGGCCGGGGTCCGGGGCACCGGCCCGTCAGGGGTTCACGGTCGGTGCCACCCGACCGGGCACGTGGAACATGATGGAGCACAAGGCCGGCTCGCGCACGCCAGGACTGCGCCCGGATCGGAGGCCGGTGAGCCGGGTGCGGGGGCGGTCCGGGTTACTCGCGGGTAACATCGAGGGATGACGACGACCGACGCGCTCCGGGAGCTCCTGACGGCCCCTGGGCGCACCTGCGGGAGCAGGCTCGCCGGGACCTGCCGGACGAGCTGTTCGACTCCGCTGCCGAGCTCACGACCGAACAGCATCGCGAGCGCGTGCTGCACCAGCTGATCGGCCTGGCCAAGACCGGGCTGACCGGCCGTGGGTACGCCACCGCGTACGGCGGCCAGGCCGACGTCGGCGGCAGCATCGTCTCGATCGAGATGATCGGCTTCGCGGACCTGTCGCTCATGGTCAAGGCCGGCGTGCAATGGGGCCTGTTCGGGGGGGCGGTGCAGTCCCTCGGGCACCGCGGCCCACCACGCGGCGTACCTGCCCGACATCATCAGCGGCGACCTGCTCGGCTGCTTCGCGATGACCGAGACCGGCCATGGCTCGGACGTCGCTCTGCTGCGCACCACGGCGACGTACGACGTGGACACCCAGGAGATCGTCGTCCACACGCCGGACGACGCCGCTCGCAAGGACTACATCGGCAACGCCGCGCGGGACGGGCGGGTCGCCGTGGTCTTCGCGCAGCTCGTGACCGGTGGCACGTCGCACGGCGTGCATGCCGTGTTGGTCCCGCTGCGGGACGGCGACGGAAACCTGTTGCCCGGCATCAGGATCGAGGACTGCGGGCGCAAGGCCGGCCTCAACGGTGTCGACAACGGGCGGATCTGGTTCGACCAGGTGCGGGTGCCGAGAGAGGCGCTGCTCGACCGGTTCGGCCACCTCGCGCCGGACGGCACCTACAGCAGCCCGATCGACAACCCGTCACGGCGGTTCTTCACCATGCTGGGCACGTTGGTGCGCGGGCGGATCAGCGTCGCGGCGGCCTCCGCGAGTGCAACCAAGACCGCACTGACGCTGGCCCTGCGGTACGCCGAGCAGCGCAAGCAGTTCACCCGCCCCGGCTCCGGCGACGAGGTCACGCTGCTCGACTACGCCGCCCATCAACGACGGCTGATCCCAGCGCTCGCCACGTCGTACGCCCTGCACTTCCTGCAGGACGAGGTCGTGCAGCAGCTCGACCGCGTCCACGGCGCCGAGCAGCTCGACGAGCAGGCCCAGCGCGAGCTGGAGAGCCGCGCCGCTGGCCTCAAGGCCGTGACGACCTGGCACGCGACGGCCACGATCCAGGCCTGTCGCGAGGCCTGCGGAGGCCATGGCTACCTGGCGTCGTCGCGACTGCCCCAGCTCAAGGCCGACACCGACGTGTTCACGACCTTCGAGGGCGACAACACCGTGCTCCTCCAGCTGGTCGCCAAGGGGCTGATCACGGGCTACCGCAAGGACTTCGGTGCGCTGGACGCTCTCGGCACGGTGCGGTTCGTCGCCGACCAGCTGGTGGGGACCATCGTCGAGCGCACCGCGGCCCGGACCCTCGTCCAGCGCCTGGTCGACGCCGCTCCCCGCCGCGACGACGATGGTGGCGACCTGTTGGACCGCAAGTGGCAGCGAGCGGCCTTCCTCGACCGGGAGCGGCACATCGTCGAGGGCCTGGCCCGTCGCCTCCGCCGAGCCGGCAAGGGTGAGGGCGATGCGTTCGCCGCGTTCAACGCCGCCCAGCCGCACCTGCTGGCTGCTGCGCAGGCCCACGTCGCGAGCGAGGCGCTCGAGGCGTTCGACGCGGCGATCGCGCGGTGTACGGATCCGGTTGCTGCGCAGCTGCTTTCGCGAGTGTGCGATCTATATGCGCTCGCCTCGATCGAGGCTGACCGGGCCTGGTTCCTGGAGCACGGCCGGCTGTCCGCCGCGCGGGCCAAGGCCGTGCGGCGGACCGTCGACCACCTGTGTGCATCGCTGCGCCCCGAGGTCGGCACGCTGCTCGACGCCTTCGGCATCCCCGACCGCTGGCTGGGCTCCAGCCTCGTCTAGCCTCGACCCGCGCGTACTCCCCGAGTGCGGGTTTTCGGGGCGCCGGGAGGCTCGAAAACCCGCATTCCGAGGGCAAAGCCGCATTCCGAGGGCACGGAGGGGGCGGGCGCGGCGCGGCTAGCCGATCTCGCCGAAGACGGTCCCGACGCCGTACGTCACGAGCATCGCCAGGAGGCCGCCGACCACGTTGCGCCGGACTGCCGGCCAGCGCGCCGCCTGCCCCAGGCCGGCACTGAGTGAGCCCGTGCCGGCGAGGGCCCCGACGACCACCGCGAACGTCACGGCGATCCGGCCACCGGCGGGGGTCAGGCCGATGGCCACGAGCGGCAGCAGGGCACCGATCGTGAACGAGACGAAGGATGCGAGCGCGGCCTGCCACGGGCTGGTCAGGTCGTCGGGGTCGATGCCCGAGCTCGGCCTCGGCATGGGCCCCCAACGCGTCGTGAGCCGTCAGCTGCTCGGCCACCGCCTCGGCCAGGTCGGCGCTCAGGCCCTTGTCCTGGTAGAGGCCGGCCAGCTCGGCCAGCTCGGCCTCGGGCGTCTCGGCCAGCTCGCGGCGCTCGAGGTCGAGCATCGCCCGCTCGGTGTCACGCTGCGTGCTGACCGAGACGTACTCCCCGGCCGCCATCGACATCGCGCCGGCCAGCAGGCCGGCCACGCCCGCGGTGAGGATCGCCGTCCGGCTGGACGACGCCCCGGCGACGCCGACGACGATGGCGGCGGTCGAGACGATGCCGTCGTTGGCGCCGAGCACGCCGGCCCGCAGCCAGTTGAGCCGGGCCGACAGGCTCTTGTCGTGCGGCTCGCCGTGGGCCGGCGCGGGATGGGTCGGCTCGGTCACGTCGTGCACACGCAGACCACGTTGCCCTCGGGGTCGGCCAGCACCCACCAGTGCGGAGCGGACTGGTCACTGACCACCGTGCCCCCCAGCTCGAGCGAGCCGGTCGCGCAGGGCCTCGGCACCGTCGCCGCGGTAGACGTCAAGGTGGAACCGGTCGCGCCCGGTGCGGGGCGGATCCATCCGCTGGAACCACAGCGTCGGACCGAGGCCCCGAGGGTCGCGCAGCTCGACCGTCCCGTCCGGGAGCGTGACCTCGTCGTACCCCAGCGCCTCGCGCCAGAACGGCAGCACCGCAGCGGGATCCACGACATCCAGGGCCAGCTCCCACGACCGCGGCGGCGGCGCGCCGGGCTTGGCGCCCGAGGCCCCTGCGGCGTTCTGGATGTGGTGAGCCAGCTCGATGTCCAGCTGGGTCACGCCACCGGCTGAGTGGGTCGAGCAGGCCAGCCGCACGCGTGCGCCAGCGCAGGTCGATGTCGGGGTGGTGGTTCATCGCCTCGGCCGCGTCGCCGATCTCGCCGACCAGCCGCACGGCGGCCGGGAAGTCCGGAGCGTCGTACGACGCCTGGATGCCCCCCGCGCCGACGTACCGCCAACCCTGTAGGTCGGTCGAGCTGACGGCTGGATCTCTTCGGTGTCGAGCAACCGCGGGGAGTTCGAACTGGCCATGGCGCCACGCTCGCGGTGTCGTGACTTCCGTCAAGAAAGGGGAACCTCAACCCGGAAGCACGCGCCGCCCTCGGGTGCCACGCTCGACGCTGCAGACCAGTCCCAGCCGGTCGGCCAGCGCCTTGACCAGGGCCAGGCCCAGGCCGGTGCCCACCCGGCGTACGCCGCGATAGCGGTTCCACAGCGCCGACCGCTCGAACGCCACCGCGCGGTCGTCGGCGCTCAGGCCCGGGCCCGCCGTCCCGGACCTCGATCACAGCGACCCGGTCCGCGGGCGTCGGCGGGCCGCCAGGGCCAGCACGATCGGCCGGCCGGCGGGGGTGACCCGCAGGGCGTTCTCGGCCAGGCCGTCCAGGATCTGGCGCAGCCGGGTGGGGTCGGTCACCGCCACGATCCGCTGGTCGGCCGGCGCCTCCAGGGCGAAGCCCACGCCGACCTCCGCGCAGCGGGCGGCCCAGACCGCAGCCGGCCGCCTGGACCAGCTCGACCAGGTCGACCGGCACCGGCACGAGGTGGAAGTCGTCGGCGCCGAGCCGGGCCAGGTCGAGCAGGTCGGCCACGAGGCGCTCCAGCCGCGCGGACTCGGCGACGATGATCCGGCCGGCCTCCTGGGGGTCGGCGCTGACCCCGTCGGCCAGCGCCTCGCCGAAACCCTTGACCGCCGTCAGGGGCGTGCGCAGCTCGTGGGAGACGGACAGCAGGAACTCGCGCTCGCGGCCCTCACTGGTCTCCAGCGCCGCGGCCAGCTCGTTGATCGACTCCGCCACCTCTGCGACCTCGGCCGGGCCCTCCGGCTGCACGCGCACCGAGCGCTCACCGGAGGCCAGCCGTCGGGCGCCCTCGGCCGCGCGCCCCAGTGGAGCGGCCAGCCGACGGGCCAGCAGCACCGCGCCCAGACCGGCGACCGCGACGCCGATCAGCAGTGCGAGCAGCTCGCGGCGCAGCAGCGAGCGAGCGTTGCTCGTGGCGTCGCCGACCGTCTTGGCCAGGATCAGGCCGGTGCCCGCCGGTCAAGCGGCCGGGCCTCGACCAGCACGTCCTTGCCATCGACAGAAGTGTTGTAGGACAACGACTTCCCGGCGGCGAGGTCGGCTCTCGTGACTGCCCAGGGCCAACCGCGCCAGCCGGTCGCCCGTCACCCGGCCGCGGGCGGTGAGCAGAGCGGCCGGTGTCTTCTGGGCCCGCAGCGCCCGCAGGTCCTTGAGCGGCGCCGCGAGTTGCGGTCGACGAGCAGGGCCTGGGCGACATCGGCCTGCTGGGCCAGCGTGCGGCGGCCCTGCGACTGCGCGTCCGGGCGCAGCAGCCCGAACGACACGACGGCGGCGACGAGCGCGGCGACGAGCACGGCGAGCACCGAGACCAGCGCGATCCGGCTGGCCAGCGTGTCGCAGTCACGTGTCCTCGGCTGCGTAACCGACGCCGCGCACGGTGCGGATCGGGCTGGCCGCGCCGAGCTTGGCCCGCAGCTGGGCGACGTGGACGTCGACCGTGCGGCTGGCCGCTCCGTTGTACCCCCAGACCTGGGCGAGCAGCTCGTCCCGGCCGAAGACCCGGCCCGGGCGCCGCATCAGGTGGGCCAGCAGGTCGAACTCGGTCGTCGTCAGCTCCACCGGATGCTCCGCCGGCCCAGGCCTGCCGGCTCGCCGGTCGAGGCGCACGCCGCCGGCCCGCAGCTCCTGCCGCCCGGCTCGCCGGCCCCCGGCGCAGGACGGCCTTGAGCCGGGCCACCAGCTCGCGGGGGAGAACGGCTTGGTGATGTAGTCGTCCGCACCCAGCTCCAGGCCCAGCACCCGGTCCGGCTCGTCGTCGCGGGCCGTCACGACGAGGACCGGCGTCCAGTCGCCGCCCTCGCGCAGCTGACGGCACACCTCGAAGCCGTCCAGGCCCGGGCAGGCCGATGTCCAGGATCACGGCGCTGGGCCGCAGCCGCCGGACGTCGGCCAGAGCGCCGCGGCGCCGTCCCCGACGGCATGCACGCTGAAGCCCTCCCGGGTCAGATACATGCGCAGCACCGAGACGATCGCCTCCTCGTCCTCGACGACCATCACCAGGCCGCGCTCGCTGCCCGGGTCCCCACGCTGGTCGGTCTGCACGCCGCCCATCGTCGCGACTGCACATTTCGCCGGATGCGCGCTGACCACTCGCAGCCCGAACATGTCCCCGGACAAAAGGCGCCCTACCCTTAGAGGCACCATCCCCAGAAGGAACGAGCCTTTCCGCATGCCCATGCAGACCCGCGAGGACCTGCGCAACGTCGCCATCGTCGCCCACGTCGACCACGGCAAGACCACCCTGGTCGACGCCATGCTCCGGCAGTCCGGCGCCTTCGGCGAGCACGCCGCACGTCCAGGAGCGCGCCATGGACTCCGGCGACCTGGAGCGGGAGAAGGGCATCACGATCCTGGCCAAGAACACCGCGATCCGGTACGCCGGGCCCGGTGCGCCCGGCGGGCGGGCATGACGGTCAACATCATCGACACCCCCGGCCACGCCGACTTCGGCGGCGAGGTCGAGCGCGGCCTGTCCATGGTCGACGGCGTGGTGCTGCTGGTCGACGCCAGCGAGGGCCCGCTGCCGCAGACCCGGTTCGTGCTGCGCAAGGCGATCGCCGCGCACCTGCCGATCATCCTGGTCATCAACAAGGTGGACCGCCCGGACGCCCGGATCGACGACGTCGTCGACGAGACCTACGAGCTGTTCCTCGACCTGGCCGACGACCACGACGACCCGGCGCGGCCGAGACGCCCTCGACTTCCCGATCGTCTACGCCTCGGCCAAGGCCGGCCGGGCCAGCCTGACCCGGCCCGAGGACGGCGGCATGCCGGACGGCCCCGACCTCGAGCCGCTGTTCCGGACCATCCTGGAGACCATCCCGGCCCCGACGTACGACGACGCCGTGCCGCTGCAGGCGCACGTCACCAACCTCGACGCCTCGCCGTTCCTCGGCCGGCTGGCGCTGTGCCGGATCCGCTCCGGCACGATCCGCAAGGGCCAGCAGGCGACCTGGTGCCGCCGCGACGGCAGCGATGAGCCGGGTCAAGATCACCGAGCTGCTGATGACCGAGGCGCTGGACCGCGTGCCGGCCGAGTCGGCCGGGCCGGGCGACATCATCGCGGTGGCCGGCATCCCGGAGATCACGATCGGCGAGACGCTGGCCGACCCCGACGACCCGCGCCCGCTGCCCCTGATCACGGTCGACGAGCCGGCCATCTCGATGACCATCGGCACCAACACCTCGCCGCTGGCCGGCCGGCGCAAGGGCACCAAGGTCACCGCCCGGCTGGTCAAGGACCGGCTCGACCGCGAGCTGGTCGGCAACGTCTCGATCCGCGTGCTGCCCACCGAGCGTCCGGACACCTGGGAGGTGCAGGGCCGCGGCGAGCTGGCGCTGGCCATCCTGGTCGAGCAGATGCGCCGCGAGGGCTTCGAGCTGACCGTCGGCAAGCCGCAGGTGGTCACCCAGGAGATCGACGGCAAGCTGCACGAGCCGGTCGAGCGGGTCACCATCGACACGCCCGAGGAGTACCTCGGCGCGATCACCCAGCTGCTGGCGACCCGCAAGGGCCGGATGGAGCAGATGACCAACCACGGCACCGGCTGGGTCCGGATGGAGTTCCTGGTGCCGGCGCGCGGCCTGATCGGCTTCCGCACCGAGTTCCTCACCGACACCCGGGGCACCGGCATCGCGCACCACGTCTTCGAGGGCTACGAGCCGTGGGCGGGCGAGATGCGCACCCGCCGACCGGTTCGCTGGTCGCCGACCGCACCGGCGTCGCGACGTCGTACGCGATGTTCAACCTGCAGGAGCGCGGGGCGCTCTTCGTCGAGCCGACCACCGAGGTCTACGAGGGCATGCTCGTCGGCGAGAACTCCCGGGCCGAGGACATGGACGTCAACATCACCAAGGAGAAGAAGCTCACCAACATGCGCAGCGCCGGCGCGGACGAGCTGGAGCGGCTGGTGCCGCCCAGAAGGCTGTCCCTCGAGCAGTCGCTGGAGTTCTGCCGCGAGGACGAGTGCGTCGAGGTGACCCCGGACGCGGTCCGGCTCCGCAAGGTGTCCTGGTCGGTCACGAACGGGAGAAGCTGCGGGCCCGGGCCCGCACGCTGAGCACGGTCCGAGTCCGCCCGGTAGGCCGATTCGCCGCGATGTGCCCGGCGGGACAACTTCCCGTACGGTGCCGCGGCGGAGCGAGGTTGTGACACGGACGGGCCACTTTGGTCGCCGCACGGTCACGATCTGGCCACAAGTGAGGTTGCTGCGTGGCGTTGGGCTCACGCGCGGCTTATGGTCGGCCTTGATGAGTCCGCGAGCACAAGTCGGGCACTGCGCGAAGGGACCACGCCCTCAATGACCGTGACTATCGGCCAGTTCGAGGCCGAAGCACCCCCCCGGTGCGGGTGACGACGAGCCCGAGACCACTAGTCGTTGGTCGGTCGCCTTGGCAGATCGCCAAGTCCCGGTTCCGCCGCGACAAGGTCTCGATGACGGCCTACGTCATCGTCTCTGCTCGTTCGTGGTCATCGCGCCTTGGCGGCACCGATCCTGGACAAGCTCGGGGTCATCGACCCGCAGAAGTCCACTTCGACCTGGTCGGCGGCATCGGGTCCGTGCCGAACGGCGCGTTCGGCGGCATCAGCTGGGCCCACCCCCTCGGCGTCGAGCCGCAGACCGGTCGGGACCTGCTCTCCCGGCTGGTCCTGGGCGTGACGCTGTCGATGGTCGTCGCCATCCTGCCACCACCTTCAGCATCATCGTCGGCACCGTCCTCGGCATCATCGGCGGCTACCTGGGTGGCTGGGCCGACTTCTGGATCGGCCGGTTCATGGACCTGATCCTGGCCGTTCCCGCAGCTGCTCATGCTGCTGGCCCTCTCGCCCGTGCTGATCGACCGGATCACCGCGATCGGGGTGCCCGCGCGGCAACCCCGCCCAGTACGTCTACCTGGTCTTCGTGCTCGGGTTCTTCGGCTTCCCCTACTTCGCCCGGATCATCCGCGGTCAGGTCCTGTCGCTGCGCGAGCGCGAGTTCGTCGAGGCCTCCCGCTCGCTCGGCGCGCAGAACCGGCCGGATCTGGTTCACCGAGCTGCTGCCCAACCTCTGGGCGCCGATCCTGGTCTACACGACGCTCATCCTGCCCGGCCAACATCTCGGCCGAGGCGGCGCTGAGCTACCTGGGCGTCGGCATCAAGGCACCCACGCCGACCCTGGGCAACATCCTCAACGACTCGGTCAACTACCTGTCGGCCGACCCCATGTACTTCTTCCTCCCGGGCCTGTTCATCTTCACCGCCGTCCTGAGCTTCAACCTGCTGGGCGACGGGCTGCGAGACGCACTGGACCCGAAGACGCACTAGCCCCACAGATGTCCCGCCAGCGACCGCTGCGCGGGCAGAACGACCGATCGACCGATCGGTGCGCTTAATACAAGAAGGAGAGCCCATGAAGCTCACACACAGAGGAGCGATGCTGATCGCGCTCTCTGGCGTTGTGGCCCTCACGGCTGCCGCCTGTGGCGGCAGCGGTGGAGGTAGTTCCAGCGACAAGCACGTCCTCGGGGGCTACGCCCACGAAGGGCGGCACGCTGTACTACCTGACGAAGCGCCCAGCAGAGCACCTCGACCCGCAGCGCACCTACATCGGGCGTGACCTCTCCAACGAGGCCCGGTTGTTCGCGCGCACGCTGACCAGCTTCCCGGTCGCGACTGGCAAGGACGGGCTCAAGCTGCAGCCCGACATGGCCACCGACACCGGTACGCCGTCGGACGAGGGCAAGACCTGGAAGTTCACCCTCAAGGACGGCATCAAGTGGCAGGACGGCAAGGACGTCACGTGTGACGACGTCAAGTACGGCATCTCGCGGACCTTCGCGACCGACGTCATCACCGGTGGCCCCAGCTACGCGCTGCAGTTCCTCGACATCGGCACGCACAAGGACAAGGACGGCAACACCGTCTCGGACTACGCGGGCCCCTACGCCAAGACCGGTCAGGCGCTGTACGACAAGGCCGTGACCTGCGACGGCAAGACGATCACGTTCCACCTGAAGAAGCCGGTCGGTGACTTCAACTACACCGTCACCATGCCGGCCTTCGCGGCCTACCGGGCCGACCAGGACAAGGGCGACAAGTCCAACTTCTCGGTCTTCTCCGACGGCCCGTACCAGCTGCAGGGCACCTGGACCCAGAACAAGGGTGGGACGTTCGTCCGCAACCCCAACTGGGACCCGAAGACCGACACGCTGCGCAAGGCCTACCCCGACCAGATCGTCTTCACCGAGGGTCTGACCGACGAGGTCATCGCCCAGCGACTGATCTCTGACCAGGGCAACGACAAGTTCGCCGTCTCCGACCGGCGCGTGCCGCCGGCGTACCAGGCGAAGGCCAGCGCCATCCCGAAGACCCGCCAGGAGCTCGTCGACGCGCCGTATGTCGACTACCTGATCGCCGAACTTCCGGACGCTGACCAACCCGAAGGTCCGTCAGGCGCTGGCCATCGTCGACCGACAAGGCCGGCTACATCACGGCCAGCGGTGGCGACACCTACGGTCGCCCGTCGCAGACCCTGATCAACCCGGGTGTCATCGGCTACAAGGACTTCAACGCCTTCAACGCACCCGACAAGGGTGACCCGGCGAAGTCCAAGGCACTGCTGCAGCAGGCCGGTGTCCAGACGCCGTACCCGATCAACTTCACCTACAACGGTGGCACGCCGACGAGCGAGAAGTACGCCGCCGCTCTGAAGGCTGGTTGGGAAGCCGGTGGCTTCAAGGTCACGTTGAACGAGCTCACGGACACGTACTACGACGTGATCCAGAACCCGAACAACGCCAAGAAGTACGACATCACCTGGGCCGGCTGGGGTGCTGACTGGCCGAACGCGTCCACCGTTATCCCGCCGCTGTTCGATGCTCGCGTCAACCTGTCGCCCGCCTCGAACGGCTCGGACTACGGCTACTACAACAACGACCAGCTGAACACGATGATCGACGCCGCCTACGCGGAGACGGACATCAACAAGCAGGCCGCTATGTGGGGCGACATGGACGAGTTCCTGGCCAAGGACGTCGGCTACATCCCGCTGGCGTACGAGAAGTTCTACCTGATCTGGGGTTCCGGGGTTAAGGGTTGGGTCGACAACCCGGCCGTCTCGGACTACCCGGACCTGGGTGGGATCGGCGTCCAGTAAGGACGACGCGACCCAGCAAGGACCGATCGCAGTAGCTAGGAGGTGGGGGTACGCCGTGTGCGTGCCCCCACCTCCCGGCCTGCGGAGGGCAGAACAGGTACTAGTCGACGCAGGGAAAGAAGGCTGAGTAGCCGATGGGCATGTACATCGTGCGGCGGATCATCGCCGCCATCATCATGCTGTGGGTCGTCAGTATCGTCGTCGTTCGGCATCTTCTATGCGACGCCGACCGACCCTGCCCGGCTGACGTGTGGCAAGAACTGCACGCCGGCGCTGATCGCCGCCAACCGGGCCTATCTCGGGTTCGACCAGCCGATCACCAAGCAGTACACGCTCTTCATCAAGGGCATCTTCGCCGGCCGCGACTACCCGAACGACGAGCAGTTCCGCAAGGAGAACCCGGACAAGGTCACGCACTGCCCGGCGCCGTGCCTGGGCTACTCGCCGTACCGCACCCAGCTGGTCTCGACCATCATCAAGAATGCCGGCGGCGTGACGCTGTCGCGTCTCGATCGGCGCGTTCATCATCTGGATCGTGGTGGGGGTCGGCTCCGGGATCGTCGCCGCCCTGTTCCGACGGGAGGTTCCTGGACCGGTTCCTGGTCGGGCTCTCCCTGGTCTTCTACTCGTTCCCGGCCTTCTTCATCGCCCTGCTCGCCTACAACTACCTGTCGACGCAAGTGGCAGATCTTCGCGCGTACCGCAGTACGTCAACCTCACCGACGACCCATACAAATGGTTCCAGGGGCTCCGTCTGCCCTGGCTGACCCTGGCCTCGCTGTTCGCCGCCGGCTACGTCCGGCTCACCCGGGCGTACATGCTCGAGACGATGGGCGAGGACTACCTGCGCACGGCGCGGGCCAAGGGCCTGCCCGAGCGGGTCGTCGTCCTCAAGCACACGCTGCGGGCGGCGCTGACGCCCGTCGTCACCGTGGCCGGCCTCGACCTCGGCGGCCTGCTCGCCGGCGCCGTCATCACCGAGACGGTGTTCAACTTCCAGGGGCTCGGCCGGACCACGGCCCAAGCGGTGTCGACCTTCGACCTGCCGGTGATCGTCGGAGTGGTCCTGGTGGGCGCCAGCTTCATCGTTGTGGCTAACCTCGTCGTCGACCTGCTGTACGGCGTCATCGACCCGCGCGTGCGCTACGCCTAGGAGGGGGCCAGCCATGACCACAGTTCCCGCGACGGAGCCGGCCCGCACGCGTCCGCAGCGCAGACGCCGTTCCTGGTCGTCGACGACCTGCGCGTGCACTTCCCGACCGACGACGGCCTGGTCAAGTCCGTCGACGGCGTCAGCTTCGAGCTCGAGTCCGGCCGCACCCTGGGCATCGTCGGCGAGTCCGGCTCCGGCAAGTCCGTGACCAGCCAGGCGATCATGGGCCTGCACCGCCGCACCAACGCCCTGGTCTCCGGCCAGATCCTGCTCGACGACGAGGACCTGCTGACGGTCACCGACGCCCGGATCCGCGAGCTGCGCGGCCAGAAGATGGCGATGATCTTCCAGGACCCGATGTCCTCGCTGCACCCGTACTACACGATCGGCAACCAGATCATGGAGGGGTTACCTGGTCCACCACGACGTCAGCAAGGCGGTGGCCCGCAAGGCCGCCCTCGACGTGCTCGACCGCGTGGGCATCCCCAACTCCAAGGTCCGGATCGACCAGTACCCGCACGAGTTCTCCGGCGGCATGCGCCAGCGCGCGATGATCGCGATGGCCCTGGTCAACAACCCCAAGCTGCTGATCGCCGACGAGCCGACGACCGCCCTCGACGTGACGGTGCAGGCGCAGATCCTGGGGCTGATGAAGGACCTGCAGCAGCGAGTACGGCTCCGCGATCATCATCATCACCCACGACCTCGGCGTCGTCGCCGACATGGCCGACGACCTGCTGGTGATGTACGGCGGCAAGCCGGTCGAGACCGGCTCGACCTCCGACGTCTTCTACCGCTCCGAGGACCCGTACACCTGGGGCCTGCTGAGCTCGATGCCGCGGATGGACCACGCGCGGCAGGAGCGGCTGGTGCCGATCATCGGCACGCCGCCGTCGCTGATCAACCTGCCGACCGGATGCGCCTTCCACCCGCGCTGCGCGTTCAAGGACCGGGTGCCCGGCGACAAGTGCTCGGCACGGTCGAGCCCGAGCTGCTCGAGGCCGCACCCGGCCACGCGGTGCGCTGCCACATCGACAGCCCGCAGCGCAAGCAGATCTTCCAGACCGAGATCAAGCCGCGCCTGGCCGGCGCGTCGAGCTGGAGGACATCGTGAGCCAGACCGTTCCCGCGCCAGAAGGTCGCGCCGCCGGCCACCGGTGAGCCGCTGCTGCGGGTGCGCGGCCTGAAGAAGCACTTCCCGATCCGCGGCGGTGGCCTGTTCCGGCGCACCGAGGGAGCGGTCCGAGCCGTCGACGGCATCTCGCTGGACATCCGCGCCGGCGAGACCGTCGGCCTGGTCGGCGAGTCCGGCTGTGGCAAGTCCACCGCCGGCCGCACCATCCTGCGCCTGCTCGACCCGACCGGCCGGCAACATCGAGTTCGCCGGCGAGGACATCACCAAGGCCGACAGGGGCCGGATGCGCCAGCTGCGCCGCGAGCTGCAGATGATCTTCCAGGACCCCTACGGCTCGCTGAACCCGCGGCACACCGTCGGCACGATCATCTCGGCGCCGTTCGACATCCAGGGCATCAAGCCCGACGGGCGGCGTCAAGAAGGCCACCCAGGAGCTGATGGCCCGGGTCGGCCTCAACCCCGAGCACTTCAACCGCTACCCGCACGAGTTCTCCGGCGGCCAGCGCCAGCGCATCGGCATCGCCCGCTCGCTGGCCCTGCGGCCCCAGCTGGTGGTCTGCGACGAGCCGGTCTCGGCGCTGGACGTGTCGATCCAGGCCCAGGTCATCAACCTGCTCGAGGACCTGCAGGACGAGCGCAACCTGGCCTACGTCTTCATCGCCCACGACCTGTCCGTCGTCCGGCACATCTCCGACCGGGTGGTCGTGATGTACCTCGGCAAGGTCATGGAGAGCGCCGACCGCGACACGCTCTACGAGGCTCCGCAGCACCCGTACACCCACGCGCTGCTGTCGGCGGTGCCGATCCCGGACCCCGAGGTCGAGCGCAACCGCGACCGGATCGTGCTGCAGGGCGACCTGCCCAGCCCGTCCAACCCGCCGTCCGGCTGCGTCTTCCGCACCCGCTGCCCCAAGGCCCAGGACCGTTGCGCCGCAGAGGTTCCCGAGGTCCGCGAGCTGGCGCCGGGTCACCTGATCGCCTGCCACTTCCCCGAAGTCCGAGCGGTCATCTGAGCCAGCCCGACGGCTGCCCGCCGGGCCGCCGTCTTCGTCCACGCTCACCCGGACGACGAGACCCTCACGACCGGCGCCACCATGGCGCTGTACGCCGCGCAGGGCGCGCACGTCACGCTGGTCACCTGCACCCTGGGCGAGCAGGGCGAGGTGATCCCGGCCGGACTGCGCAGCACCTCGAGGCCGCCCGGGACGACGCGCTCGGCCCGCACCGCGCGGCCGAGCTCGCCGCGGCGATGGCCGAGCTCGGGCGTCCAGCCGACCACCGGCTGCTGGCCGGCGGCCGCTGGCGCGACTCGGGCATGGCCTGGGTCGAGCCGGGCATCGCGGGAGCCGGCACCTGGACCGCCCGCCCGGACGCCCTGGTCAACGCCGACCTGGCCGAGGCGGCCAGGGCGCTGGCCGAAGTGCTGCTCGAGGTGCGCCCCCAGGTGGTCGTGACCTATGACCCGCACGGCGGCTACGGTCACCCGGACCACATCAAGGCCCACGAGATCACCACTGCCGCAGTCGAGCTGGTCCGGCAGGCGACCGAGTTCGCCCGCAGGCCGTCTACTGGATCCGGGTGCCGCGGTCGTGGGCCGAGCAGCGAGCGGGCCGCAGCTGCGACCGGCGCGGCGTACGCCGGCCTCGATGACCCGGCCCGATCCGACGCGGCGTACCCGCCGGCCGTGGTCGACGACGCCGATGGTGACCACGGTCGTGGACGGCTCGGCCTACCTGGACCGCAAGCGGGCGGCGCTGGCAGCCCACGCCACCCAGGTGCGGGTCGAAGGCGACTGCTTCGCGCTGTCCAACGGCGAGGCCCACCTGCTGACCGGCCGCGAGGCGCTACCAGCGGGTCGGCGCCGAGCGCCGGGCGGGCCTGGGCCGCCGACCTGTTCGCGTGACGCATCGTCACCGCCGATGACCGCAGCTTCACCCGTCCGGGTGCCATGGCATCGCTGATCGGGTGACCGAGGGGTGTGCGATCCGGGGTCGCAGGTATTGACTGCGCAGGTGAGCGCATCCAGGACCAGCACCCCGCCCGCCTCGGACCGCATCTCGCTCGCGGGCGTCGACGTCGCCCGGATCCGCGAGCGCGTTCGCCAGAAGCGGCTGCTGCGCCTGGCGCCCGGGCTGGCCCTGTCGTCGCCGCCTTCCTCTGGGTGCGGCTGCCTGGCCGGCAACCCGGTCGGCTGGCCGCACCTGCCCAGCGTCGACCCGCTGATCGTCATGCCGCTGTTCTTCTTCATGATGCTGACCGGCGTGCTGCTGTTCTCGACCGTCGGCATCGGTCGTTCGCCGCACGTCACCTACCGGCCCGAGCAGATCGAGGTCGGCGCTGGACGACGTCGTCGGCATCGACGTCGTCAAGGAAGAGGTCGTCCGCACCCTGCAGCTGTTCCTCGACCACCAGAGCTTCGCCGAGCGGATGGGCGGCCGGGCCCGCCGCGGCATCCTGTTCCAGGGCGGCCCGGGCACCGGGAAGACGTTGACCGCCAAGGCGATGGCCGCCGAGGCCGGGCGTGCCGTTCCTGTTCGCCTCGGGCACGTCGTTCCACTCGTCGTACCAAGGCGCCACCCAGCGCAAGGTGCGCCGCTACTTCAAGGCGCTGCGCAAGCTGGCCCGCAAAGAGGGCGGCGCGATCGGCTTCATCGACGAGTTCGACGGCATCGGCGGCGCGCGGGTCGGCATGGGCGCGCAGCGTTCCGCGGGCGCCCCGGTCGACGGCACCTGGCCTGCTGCGGCGGGCTGGAGGGGCTGCCGAGCGCGGCGGCCGGCTTCGGCCCGGCAGCCGAGCGACCTTCGGCGCAGCGCACCGCGTTCAGCGGCGGCGGCGACCTGCAGATGGCGGTCAACGAGCTGCTCGTGCAGATGCAGAGCTTCGACGAGCCCGCCGGCGGGCAGCGGCTCGCGGGCTGGCTCGTCGACAAGGTCAACCTGCTGCTGCCGCCCGGCCGCAGCTGCCCCGCGCCGCGGAGGTCACGGTGCCCAACATCCTGCTGGTCGCCTCGACCAACCGGGCCGACGGCCTCGACCCGGCCCTGCTGCGGCCCGGGCCGGTTCGACCGCCGGCTCTCGTTCGACCTGCCGACCAAGGCCGGCCGCCGCCAGCTGGTCGACCACTTCCTCAAGCGCAAGGCGCACGAGCCGCGAGCTGGACGAGGACGAGCGCCGCGACGCCTTCGCCGCGATCACCAAGGCTACAGCCCGGCCATGATCGAGGGCCTGCTGGACGAGGCGCTGATCAGCGCCGTCCGCCGCGGCGCGGACGGCATGTCGTGGGCCGACGTCGAGCACGCGCGGCTGGTCACCGAGGTCGGGCTGGGCCAGCCGGTCGACTACACCGACCACGAGCAGCGGCTGATCGCGACCCACGAGGCCGGGCACGCGACCGTGGCCTGGCTGGTGGCTCCGCAGCGCCGGCTCGAGGTCCTGACCATCGTCAAGCGGGCCGGCGCGCTGGGGCTGCTGGCCCACGGCGACCGCGAGGACGTCTACACCCGCTCGCGCGCGCGAGCTCGAGTCGCCTGATCCAGATCGCGTTCGGCGGCCAGGTGGCCGAGGAGCTCTTCTTCGGTGACGTGTCCACCGGGCCGAGCAGCGACCTGCAGTACGCCACGAAGATCGCCGCGCAGATGGTCGGTGCCGCCGGCATGGCCGACACGCTGATCTCGTTCGCAGCCGTCCAGCGGCTCGCGCGTTCGGCGGCGGCGACATGGTCGGCCGGGTGCTCGGCGACGGCGAGGGCCGGCGGCTGGTCGAGGACCTGCTGGCCCGGCAGAAGCCCGCCGTGCGCGGCCTGCTCGGCGGCCAACCGGCACCTGGTCGAGGCGCTGCGCGATGCCCTGCTGGAGCGGCACGAGCTGGTCGGGCACGAGATCACCGACGTGCTCGAGGCGGCGCGCGAGGTCGCAGCAGGCCCGGGCCGCCCAGCGGTCGAGCGTCGGCTGCTGCGAGGCCAGGCCCGGCGCCGTGCGGCTGCGCGGTCATCGACCTGCGCGAGGGTCGGTCGATCGGGCCGACGGGTCGGTCTGCGAGCAGCGCCTAGGCTCACGGCGGCGAGCTCGGCGCCCGTGGGTCCTGACCCGTCGCGCTACCGGACCCCTCGGCGTACCGGCGGGCGATGGGCCGGTTCGCGACCGGCGTGACCGTGGTGACCGCCCGGGTCGGCCAGATCGACCACGCCATGACGGCCAACGCGTTCACCTCGGTCGTCGATCGAGCCGATGCTGGTCCTGGTCTGCGTGGAGCGCGAGGCGCGCTTCCACGACGCCGATCGATCGAGGCGGGGCACTGGGCGGTCAGCGTGCTGGACGGGTCCGCGCGGGCGGTCTCGGAGTGGCTGGCGCACCCGCGGCCGGCCCCTGCACGGCCAGCTGGACCGGGTGCCGCACCGCCGACGGGCCGGTCACCGGCGCCGCCCTGCTGGACGCCTCGATCGCGACATGGAGTGCCGCACCGTCGCGGCCTACCCCGGGGGCGACCACACCATCGTCCTCGGTGAGGTCGTCGGCATCGGCACCCAGCGACAGCGACGACGGCGGCTGATCCACTACCGCGGCGCTACGACCGGATCCTACGTGAGCCACGCCGCTTCGGTGCACCTGTCGCGTCGAGCCGGCGGCAGGTCAGCGGGTCCTGGATCCGGTAGTGGTAGCCGCTGTGCGCGCGTGTAGCCCAGCCGGCTCGTACAGGCGACGGGCCGGCTCGTTGGCCCGCGCGACCTGTAGGTAGATCCGGCGGTCACCGCGCTCGACCGCCCACCGGTGCAGCGCTGCCATCACCACCTGAGCCAGCCCGCGGCGGCGATGGCCCTCGGCGACCTCGACGGCGGTGACGCCGGACCAGCCGCGCGCGCTGGCCACCCGCCCGATGGCCAGCGTGCGCCGCACTGTCGTCGCTCCGCACCGAGGCGAAGGCCTGGGCCGGCGCCGACATCAGCAGCCGGGCCGCGACGGGGGGCAGGTCCTCGCCGCGGTAGCGGTACAGCGTCAGGAAGCCCTCGTCCGGCTCGGCGGCCAAGCTCGACCTGGACGCCGGGCGCCTCCGGGACGGGGAGGGCGCCTCGAGGGCGCGGGTCATGACCAGGCTGGGGTAGTCGAGCCGGTAGCCGCGACGGACCAGCTCGGCCTCCAGCGGATCGTCGCCGTACGCCGGCTCGTCCGGCCCCGAGCCGAGCGGCCACAGGACGCAGAACCGGCCCGGCAGGTCGCGCGCGGCGTACCAGCTCTCGGCGTGGTCGACGGCGAGCGCCAGGGGGGCGGGCGGGTCGCCGAGCGGGAGCACCGAGTTGGCCCGGCCGGTGAAGCCCTCGGCCGCGCGCAGCCGCCAGCCGCCGTAGTCCTCGCGCTCCAGGGGCTGCCAGCCGTCGGCCATGAGGTCGTGCAGCTCGGCGAGCGAGGGGCTGGGCCGGCCCCGTCGCGAGCGCGGGGCGGGGGCCGGAGGCACCGGCTTGCCCATCAGGATGTCGGCCAGGGCCAGCACGACCTCGCCGCGGGCAGTCGCGACCCGGACAAACCCGTCCGGGTCGTCCCAGGCGAGCAGCTCGCCGAGCACGTCGCGTGGCGCGGCCGTCCGCCAGCACGTGGCGGAGCACGACGCGCCGCCCCACGTTTTCGGGTCCAACCCGCACGCTGCGATACTAGGTGCGCAACGCCCAGCGTCATCGCACCGCTCCAGCACTCGATCGAGAAGGAACCAGCCCGTGACGTACGTCATCGCTCAGCCCTGCGTGGACCTCAAGGACCGGGCCTGCATCGAAGAGTGTCCGGTGGACTGCATCTACGAGGGCGAGCGCTCGCTGTACATCCACCCAGACGAGTGCGTCGACTGTGGTGCGTGCGAGCCGGTCTGCCCCGTGGAGGCGATCTACTACGAGGACGACGTGCCGGAGCAGTGGAAGGACTACTACAAGGCCAACGTCGAGTTCTTCGACGACCTGGGTAGCCCCGGCGGCGCGGCCAAGCTGGGCGTCATCCCCAAGGACCACCCGATCATCAGCGCGCTGCCGCCGCAGGAGCACGACGAGTAGGTCGCGCGGTGCGTGACCTGGCCGCGACCCTGCCGGACTTCCCGTGGGACGCCCTGGCGCCGTACGCCGCGCAGGCTCGGGCCCACCCGGACGGCATCGTCGACCTGTCGGTCGGTACGCCGGTCGACCCCACGCCGGCCGTCATCCAGCGGGCGCTCGCGGCCGCCGCTGACGCGCCCGGGTATCCGCAGACCTACGGCACGCCCGACCTGCGCGAGGCCGTGGCCGGCTGGTTCGCCCGTCGGCGCGGCGTGCCGGACATCGACCCGGACGGCGTCCTGCCGACCATCGGCAGCAAGGAGCTGGTCGCGACCCTGCCGACGCTGCTCGGCCTCGGCGCCGGGCGATGTCGTGGTCCACCCGCAGGTGGCCTACCCGACGTACGACGTGGGCGCGCGCCTCGCCGGCGCCGAGCCGGTGGCCGCCGACGGCACGGCCCAGCTCGGCCCGCTCGCCTCGCGGGTGCGCCTGCTGTGGCTCAACTCACCGGGCAACCCGACCGGTCAGGTCCTCGGCGTCGAGCACCTGGCCAAGGTGGTGGCCTGGGCCCGGCAGCACGGCGTGGTCGTGGCGAGCGACGAGTGTTACGCCGAGCTGTCGTGGGGTCCGGCAGACCCCGAGCATCCTGGACCCGCGGGTGTGCGGGGGCAGCCACGACGGTCTGCTGGCGGTCTACTCGCTGTCCAAGCAGTCCAACCTGGCCGGCTACCGGGCCGGCGTTCGTGGCCGGTGACGTGGCGCTGGTGCGGCGGCTGCTGGAGGTGCGCAAGCACGTCGGCCTGATGGTGCCCTGGCCGGTGCAGCGGGCCATGGTGGCGGCCCTGGCCGACGACTCGCACGTCGCGGACCAGCGGTCCCGCTACGCCGCTCGCCGGGCGATGCTCCGCCCGGCCCTGGAGGCGGCCGGCTTCACCGTCGAGCACTCCGCCGCCGGCCTCTACCTCTGGTCCACCCGGGGCGAGGACAGCTGGGCCAGCGTGACCTGGCTGGCCGAGCGCGGGGTCCTGGTCGCGCCGGGGGCGTTCTACGGCCCGGCGGGTGCGCGGCATGTCCGGGTCGCCCTCACGGCGACCGACGAGCGGATCGCGACGGCAGCGACGCGCCTCGCGGCAGCCGGGCCTCGAGCCGTGGGACCGGTTCGCGGGAACTTGTGACCGGCGGGTAACGTCGGATCTCGAACGCGTGTTCCGGCTGCTCGAGGGAGACCCCCACATGCCCGACGTACACACCGACACATCGGCCGATGTGGCAGTGGATGACACCACCGCCCCCACAGAGGCCACGCTGCACTACGGCGACACGGACCTGACCCTCCCGCGCATCGCGGCGACCGAGGGCAACGACGCCGTCGACGTCTCCAAGCTGTTCGAGCACGACCGACCTGGTCACCCTCGACGTCGGGTTCGTCAACACCGCGTCGTGCCGGTCGGCCATCACCTACATCGACGGCGACCAGGGCATCCTGCGCTACCGCGGCTACCCGATCGACCAGCTGGCCCAGGGCTCGACCTTCCTCGAGGTGAGCTACCTGCTGATCTACGGCGAGCTGCCGACGCCGGCCGAGCTGGAGACGTTCACGGACAAGATCCGGCGGCACACGCTGCTGCACGAGGACCTGAAGAACTTCTTCAACGGCTTCCCGCGCGACGCGCACCCGATGCCCGTGCTGTCCAGTGCGGTGAGCGCGCTGTCCACCTTCTACCAGGACAGCCTCAACCCGTTCGACCACGACCAGGTCGAGCTGTCGACGGTGCGCCTGCTGGCCAAGCTGCCCACCATCGCGGCGTACGCGTACAAGAAGAGCATCGGCCAGCCGTTCCTCTACCCGGACAACTCGCAGGGCCTGGTCGAGAACTTCCTGGCCATGACGTTCGGCCTGCCGGCCGAGCCCTACGTGCCGCACCCGGCCCTGGTCAAGGCGCTCGACCTGCTCTTCATCCTGCACGCCGACCACGAGCAGAACTGCTCGACCGCGACCGTCCGGGTCGTCGGGCTCGGGCCAGGCCAACCTGTTCGCCTCGGTCTCGGCCGGCATCCACGCCCTCTCCGGCCCGCTGCACGGCGGCGCCAACTCGGCCGTGCTCGAGATGCTGGAGCAGATCCAGGCCGACGGCGGCGACGTCGGCACGTTCGTCAAGCGGGTGAAGAACAAGGAGCAGGGCGTCAAGCTCATGGGCTTCGGCCACCGGATCTACAAGAACTACGACCCGCGTGCGGCGATCATCAAGCAGACCGCCGACGAGATCCTGGGCTCACTCGGCATCACCGACCCGCTGCTCGACATCGCGACCGAGCTCGAGCAGGTCGCGCTCTCCGACGAGTACTTCATCGAGCGCAAGCTCTACCCCAACGTCGACTTCTACACCGGCGTGATCTACAAGGCGATGGGCTTCCCGACCCGGATGTTCACCGTGCTCTTCGCCCTCGGCCGGCTGCCCGGCTGGATCGCGCAGTGGCGGGAGATGGTCGAGGACAAGGAGACCAAGATCAGCCGCCCGCGCCAGCTCTACGTCGGTGCGACGGAGCGGGACTACGTGCCGGTGGACCAGCGCTGAGCTGGGCTCAGCGCCGGTGCACGACCACGGGCAGCCCGCCCTTGGGGCCCAGCGTGATCCGCGCCCGGTACGCCGGGAAGTGCCGGCTGGTCGGCCGGACCTGCCAGTCCCTGGTCACCACCGCCAGCACGATCCGCGCCTCCAGCAGTGAGAAGTGCTCGCCGATGCAGATCCTCGGCCCCCCGCCGAACGGCAGGAACGCCGTCAGCGGCCGGCGTCGGGCCGGGTGAGCCGCGCCCCCGGGTGCGAACCGCTCCGGACGGTACTCGTCCGCCGCCGGCCACAACGCCGGAATCCGTTGGGTCGCATAGGGACTCACGACCAACGTCGACCCGGCCGGCACGTCCAGCCCACCGATCCGGGTGGCCTGGTCGGTGTGCCGCAGGACCAGCCAGGCCGGCGGGTAGAGCCGCATCGACTCGTCCAGGCAGGCGGCGGTCCAGGGCAGCTCGGTGAGCTCGAGCGCCGTCGGTGGCGCGGTCCGCGGCGTACGCCGCGTCGACCTCCGCGACCAGCCGGGCTGCCGCCTCGGGGTGGTGCGGCCAGCAGCGCGAACGTCCAGGACAGCGCGTTGGTCGTCGTCTCGTGGCCGGCCAGCAGCAGGGTCAGCACCTCGTCCTGGACGTCCTCCGGGCTCATCCGCTCACCGGTCTCGGCATCGACGGCGCCCAGCAGCAGGGAGAGCACGTCGTCGCGGGCCGCTGCACCCGGGTCACGCGTCCGCTCGGCGACCAGCCGCCCGATCACCTCGTGGGCCGGGGCCATGGCGGCCGCGGACCTTGGGCATCAGCCGCTCGACGCCGGCCCGGTTGCGGGAGCGGACCAGACCCGCGGACGCCCGGCCAGCCGCTGACCGGCCGTCACCGCCGACCGGATCGCCCGCACGTCCTGCGGTGGCAGCGGGGTGTCGAAGACCGTGCGGGTCAGGATGTGCAGCGTCACCTCGGACAGCGCCGAGACCAGGTCGAACCGCTGCCCGTCGCGTCCAGCCGCCGGCCAACCGCTCGGCCTCCTCGGCCATCCGCTCGGCGTACCCGGCCACCGAGGAGTGCGAGAAGGCCGGCTGCATCAGCCGCCGTTGGCGGGCGTGGTGGCTGCCGCTGCTCGAGAGCAGCCCGTTGCCGAGGGCCAGCGCCAGCGGCGGCCCGGGCTCGGGGCGCGGCCAGGTCGTGGGCCATCCCTTCGGGGAAGTCGCGGTGCTGGCTCAGGATCTGGTGCACCTCGGCCGGACCCGGCGACGACGTACGCCGAGCGGCGGCCCAGCCGCAGCGGCGCCACCGGGCCGCCGGCCGTCGCGCGCCGGAGCAGGAAGCCCGGCGGGTCGACGGCGAACGCGGGCAGGTCCCACGGGCAGCCGGCTCACGGCCGCACGATCCGTCCGCCGGCGTCCATCGGTCAGGCGACCTGCACGATGACGTGCCCGAGGCTGAGCTGGTCGATCGAGCGACCGGTCCACTTGTCCGGGTCGTCGGTGCGGCTCCAGCTGCGGCTCGGGCGTGCCGACCGCGACCACCTGCAGCTGCTCGCCCCTGGCGACGGCCCACTGGGCGATCGCCCAGCCGTCGACGGCCGGGGTGCCCGAGCCCGCTGGCCAGATGCAGGTCCAGCGAGGTGCCCTTGGCCCCGCTCGCGGTCACCGTGGCGCCCAGCTCGCGCTCGGCGGCCTGGGCCAGCGCGCCGGCCGCGCGGGGTCAGCCCGTCCGGCCCGGGCGACTGCTGAGGGCTGTGGGTGGGTGCGAAGACGCAGGTGAACGCGGCGGCCGAGTTGCCGGACAGCGCCGAGGCCAGCACCCGGGCGTCGGCCTCGTGGTCGGCGTACGCCGAGGGGAAGGCGCTGCGCTGCACCTTCTGCGCCGCCTTGGTGACCGGCAGGGTGCGGTAGCCCTCGATCTTGACCAGCACGTCGTAGAACGCGTTCGCGGCGTAGACCGGGTTGCGCACCTGCGCCTTGGTGCCCCAGCCCTGGGACGGGCGTTGCTGGAAGAGGCCCGAGCGAGTCCCGGTCGCCGTAGGTCGAGGTTGCGCAGCTTGGACTCCTGCAGCGCGGTGGCCATGGCGATGGTCGCCGCGCGCGCCGGCAGCTTCCGTTGCACCGCAACGGCTGTGATGGTCGCGGCGTTGCCGGCCTGCTCGGCATCCAGCGTGACCGTGCGCCCGGCTCGCGACCGCCGTGCATCCCTTGCCCAGCACCGGTTTCGAGGCGTGACCGACGGCGTACCAGACGCCGCCGCCCAGGACGACGGCGAGTGCGGCGCCGCGGCAGCCACCCAGACGCGGCGGCGCCGGACTGCGGCGCCGGGCCCCGGGCGGGGACGCGCTCACGGCCTGGTCAGCCGTTAGCATGCAACGCCTCGTTGAGGGCGATGCCCTGTCCGGTGCGCGGCACCGCCTCGACCGCCCCGCTGATCGAGTTGCGGCGGAACAGGATCCCCGGGCTGCCCGGACAGCTCGAGCGCCTTCACCGGCTGGTCCGGTGTCGCCGGCCAGCAGCACCTTGGTGCCCGCCGTGACGTAGAGGCCGGCCTCGACCACGCAGTCGTCGCCGAGCGAGATGCCGACGCCCGCGTTGGCGCCGACCAGGCAGCGCTTGCCGATCCGGATGACCTGGGTGCCCCCGCCGGAGAGGGTGCCCATGATCGACGCGCCGCCGCCGATGTCCGAGCCGTCGTCGACGACGACGCCGGCCGAGATCCGGCCCTCGACCATCGACGTGCCCAGCGTGCCGGCGTTGTAGTTGACGAAGCCCTCGTGCATCACCGTCGTACCGGCGGCCAGGTGGGCGCCCAGCCGGACCCGGTCGGCGTCGGCGATCCGGACCCCGGTCGGCAGCACGTAGTCGACCATCCGCGGGAACTTGTCCACGCCGTGGACGGTCACCGGCCCGTCGGCGCGCAGCCGCAGCCGGGTCCGCTCGAAGCCGTCGACCGGCGCACGGGCCGGCGCTGGTCCACACGACGTTGACCAGGACGCCGAAGATGCCGTCGAGGTTGACCTGGTGCGGCTGGACCAGCCGGTGCGAGAGCAGGTGCAGGCGCAGGTAGGCGTCCGAGGCACCGTCTCCGGCGCGGCGTCGAGGTCGATCTCGACCCGGACGACCTGGGTCCGCACGTCCCGCGGCGCGGGTCGGTCGCCTCGAGCGAGGAGAGCTCGCGCGGGATGCCGTAGGCGCCGGCGTCCCGAGGGGCCGTCCCCGCGGCAGGCGTCGGGTACCAGGTGTCCAGCACCTGGCCCGGCGTCGGACATGGTCGCCAGGCCGTAGCCCCAGGCCGAGCGTGCTGCGGTCATGTCGCCAGGCTACGTGAGGTCGATAGGGTCCCAGCGTGTCCCGGCCTCGGCGCTCGATCTGTCCAGTGACGTCGTCGACCTGACCCGGGCGATCTGCGACATCGAGTCGGTCAGCGGCAACGAAGGCCCGCTGGCCGACGCGGTCGAGGCCGCGCTGGCCGACCTGGACGGCCTGGAGGTGATCCGGGACGGCAACGTGGTGGTCGCGCGTACGGCGCTGGGCCGGGCCGAGCGGGTGGTGCTCGCGGGTCACCTGGACACCGTGCCGCTCGCCGCCGTACCCAACCTGCCGACCTACCTCGACGGCGCCGACGTGTTCGGCCGGGGCACCTGCGACATGAAGGGCGGCGTCGCGGTCCAGCTGCGGCTGGCCGCCACCCTGGCGGTCGCGGCCGGAGCAGCAGACCCGCGACGTGACCTACTTCTTCTACGACGGCGAGGAGGTCGAGTCGGCGCGCAACGGCCTGGGCAAGATCGCCCGCACCCAGCCGCAGCTGCTCGACGCCGACTTCGCCGTGCTGCTCGAGCCGTCCAACGGCACCGTCGAGGGCGGCTGCAACGGCACGCTGCGGGTCGAGGTCATCGCCACGCGGCCGGCCGCGCACAGCGCCCGGGCCTGGATGGGGCACAACGCGATCCACGCGGCGGGCAGCATCCTGGCCCGCCTCGCGGCGTACCAGCCCCGGGAGGTCGAGGTCGAGGGGCTGGTCTTTCGCGAAGGGCTCAACGCGGTGCTGATCAAGGCGGCGTCGCCGGCAACGTCATCCCGGACCGGTGCGTGGTCACGGTCAACTACCGGTTCGCGCCCAGCAGCTCGGTCGAGGATGCGTTCGGGCACCTGCAGGACCTCTTCACCGGCTTCGAGATCACCCTGGTCGACGCGGCGCCGGGCGCTCGGCCGGGGCTGGACCAGCCGGCGGCGCAGGCCTTCGTCGCGGTCGTGGGTGAGCCGCCGAAACCGAAGTACGGCTGGACCGACGTGTCCCGGTTCAGCGCGCTGGGCGTGGCCGCGGTGAACTTCGGCCCGGGCGACCCCAACCTGGCGCACACCGACCACGAGCACTGCCCGATGGACCAGATCCGGCGCTGCGAAGAGGTGCTGCTCGGCTGGCTGACCAGCTGATGAGCTGCTGGCCCGCTGCTGAGCCGCCGATGAGCCGCTGATGGCCCGCTGATGGCCGCTGATGGTGCGGTGATGCACGAGGCGCGCGGCGACACGCTGCACGCCGTGACGGCCGGCGTCGTGACCTCCCTGGTGGGCTTCACGGGTGCGTTCGCGGTCGTGCTCGCCGGGCTGCGGGCGGTCGGGGCCACACCGCGGCAGGCCGCGTCCGGGCTGCTCGCCGTCACCGTCCTGATGGGCGTCTGCTCGCTGGTCCTGTCGGTCTGGCTGCGGCTGCCGCTGGTCGTGGCCTGGTCGACCCCGGGGGCCGCGCTGCTGGTCACGACGGGGGCGTCGCACGGCGGGCTGGCCGGCCGCGATCGGGGCGTTCGTGGTCTGCGGGGCGCTGCTTGACCGTGGTCGGCGTCTGGGCTCGGCTCGGGCGCTGGATCGCCCTGATCCCGCCTGCAGGTCGCCTCGGCCATGCTGGCCGGGGTGCTGTTCCACCTGTGCCTGACGCCGGTCCTCGACCTGGCCGATGCCCCGCAGCTGGTCGGGCCGGTGATCCTGGTCTGGCTCGCGGCGTACCGGTTCGCCCGCCGCTGGGCCGCGCCGCTCGCGATGCTGGTGGCGTTCGCCCTGTCCTACACGTCGTCGTCGGTGCGCTCGATCGGGCTGCAGCGAGTTCGCGCCGCACCTGGTCTGGACGACGCCGACCTGGTCGCTCGCGGCGCTGGTGTCGATCGCCCTGCCGCTCTTCGCGGTGACGATGGCCTCGCAGAACATCCCTGGGGTGGCGGTGCTGGCCAGCTTCGGCTACCGGGCGCCGGTCCGGCCGGTGCTGCTGGTGACCGGTGGCGTCCACGGTCCTCGGGGCGCCGCTCGGCGTCCACGCGCTGAACTTCGCGGCGATCAGCGCGGCCCTGTCGGCCGGGCCCGAGGCCGGGCCGGACCCGGCCCGGCGCTGGCGGGCGGCGGCGGTGTCGGGCGGGTTCAACATCGGGCTCGGCCTGGTGTCGGCCGGGCTGGTCGCGATCGTGCTGGCGGCGCCGCACGGGGTGGTCCTGGCCGCGGCCGGGCTGGCGCTGGTGCCGACGTTCGCGCTGAGCCTGCGGTCCGCCTTCGGCGCCGACGACCGAGGGGTGCAGCGGGTCGAGGCGCCGGCGGTGACCTTCCTGGTCGCGGCGTCCGGGCTGACGGTGCTCGGGGTCGGTGCGGCGTTCTGGGGCCTGCTCGCCGGCATCGCCCTCAGCCTCGTGCTCCCACCCAGCGCGGTGCTCCCTGAGCGCCCGGTGATCGGGCCCGGATTCGGCCCCGATCACCGGCACCGCGGGAGCACGGGTCCTAACCTGGCTACGTGGGGCCGCATCCTGTCCTGACCGTGTTCGTGCTGGTGCTCGCGGTGCTGGGCATCGGCGGGCTGGTCGTGCTGCCGTGGCTGGGCTCGGCGAACCAGCGGGAGCGGCGCCGGCGGGTCGCCTCGGCAGTGATCGGGCCGTACGACGAGATCTGGCACCCGAGCGGCCGGGAAGCGGTCATCGTGTGGGAGGCCCAGCAGCAGGCGGCCACGCCCAACCCGCTGCCCGGCGATCCTCCCGCGCCCCCTCCGGCGCCCCCACCCGCGCGCCGATACTCCCTGAGTGACGGTGATCGAGGCTGATTTCGGGCCGGATCACCGTCGCTACCGGAGCAACGCGCGGGGATGGGGCACGAGGTCCTAGCCTGGCGGGCATGAACGCGACGCCCGCGGACGCGACGCCCCCGGAGCCGGACCGTCCTGAGCCGTCGCCCCCGCTGGCCTGGAGCCACGCGGCCGACGTCGGGGTGCCCGAGCAGCCGGAGCACCAGACCGGGCCGGTGACGCTGCGCGGTGCGATGGTGCCGGTCACGACGACCGACCAGCGGCTGCTGGACAGCCGAGGCTCCAGCGAGCTGGGTCCACACCGACCCCTGGCGGGTGCTGCGGATCCAGAGCGAGTTCGTCGAGGGCTTCGGCGCGCTGGCCGAGCTCGGCCCGGCGGTGAGCGTCTTCGGCTCGGCCCGGACCCGGCCCGGGCCACGCGACGTACGAGCTGGGGGTTCGGCTCGGCACGGCCCTGGCCCGGGCCGGCTACGCCGTGATCACCGGCGGCGGCCCCGGCTCGATGGAGGCGGCCAACCGCGGCTGCGCCGAGGCCGGCGGGGTCTCGGTCGGGCTGGGCATCGAGCTGCCGTTCGAGCAGGGCCTGAACCCGTACGTCGACCTCGGCGTCAACTTCCGCTACTTCTTCGCCCGCAAGACCATGTTCGTGAAGTACGCCGAGGGCTTCGTCGTGCTGCCCGGCGGGTTCGGCACCTTCGACGAGCTGTTCGAGGCCCTGACGCTGGTGCAGACCCAGAAGGTCACGTCGTTCCCGATCGTGCTGATGGGCCAGGCCTACTGGCAGGGCCTCCTGGACTGGCTGCGGACGTCGGCGCTGAGCCACGGCACGATCAACGAGCGCGACCTGGCCCTGCTGCGAGTGACCGACGACGTCGACGAGGCGGTGGCCCAGATCGTGGCCGCGCACGTGGCCCGCACCGAGGAGACCGGCCGATGACCCTGGTCCTCGGCGCTCGCGCGTCCGGGGTCGACGCCGCCCCGACCCGGCCGAGCCACGTCGGGCCCGCTGGACCGCCTGCCTGGCCCTCTTCGCGACGCTCCGCCACGGCCTACCTGATCCTCAGCCTGAGCGAGTTCCGCCGCATGGTCAGCCCGTCGTGGGACCTGGGCATCTTCGACCAGGCCATCCGCGGGTACGCCGGGGGCGCCGGCCGATCGTTGACATCAAGGCACCGGGTTTCGACCTGCTGGGCGACCACTTCAGCCCGCTGCTGGCCGTCCTGGCGCCGGTCTACGCGGTCATCCCGGACGCGCGCACGCTGCTCGTGCTGCAGGCCCTGCTGGTCGCGCTGTCGGTCGTGCCTGTCACCTCGACTGCCTGGCGCGTGCTGGCCGGACGCCCGGCGTCCTCGTGGGGTTCAGCTACGCCGTCTCGTGGGGCCTGCAGTCCGCCATCGCCGCCCAGTTCCACGAGATCGCCCTGGGTGTGCCGCTGACCGCGTTCAGCCTGAGCGCGTTCGTGCGCGGCCGCTACCGGCAGGCCGCCCTGTGGGCCGCGCCGCTGGTGCTGGTCAAGGAGGACCTCGGCCTCACCGTCGCGGTGCTCGGGGGCCTGATCGCCCTTCGCGGTGCGCGCCGGTTGGGCGCCCTGCTGGCGGCGTACGGCGTGGTCTCGTTCCTGGCCACCGTCCTGGTCATCCTGCCGGCATCAACGGCCACGGCTGGGACTACTGGGCCAACCTCGGCGGCACCGCGGCCCCTGGCCAGGGCGACCTGCTGGCCGGCTGGGCGACGAAGCTCGGCACGGCGGCGCTGCTGCTGGCGGTGACCGGGCTGCTGGCCCTGCGCTCGCCGGTCGTGCTCCTGGTGCTGCCGACCCTGGCCTGGCGGTTCGCCGGGAGCGTGCCGTTCTACTGGGGCCACGAGTACCACTACAGCGCGATCCTGATGCCGATCCTGTTCTTCGCCCTGGTCGACGGTGTGCGCTCGGCGCGGGCGTCCGGGTGGGCGCCCTGCGCTGGGCCGGGCGGCTCGCCGTGCCGGCCAGCGTCGTGACGGCGCTCGTGCTGCTCGGCTTCTTCCCGCTGCGCGACCTGGTCCGCTCGCAGACGTACGACGAGCCGGCTCGCGGCCCGGCCGCAGCGGCGGCGCTGCGGCTCGTGCCGGACGACGTGACGGTCGAGACCGACATCGGGCTGATGCCGCGGCTCACCTCGCGCACGACGGTCTACTTCATCGGCAACGACGGCAACCCGCCGCCGGACTACGTCGTCATCGACGAGATCGCGGGGGGCTGGTCCGGGCCGATCCCGGACGCCGTCGCCTACGCCCAGGGCCTGCATCCCGGCACGGCGTACCGGCAGATCTACCACCGCGACGGCTTCGTCGTGCTGAGCCGGATCTGACCCGCCCGCCTCAGCCCGCTCCTGGCGCTTTCCCAGGTCGCCGCGCACACTGGGGGCATGTCGGTCACCCCGGCTCCGCATCGCGGCACCGTCCTGGTCGGGCGCGACGTCGCCGGACGCGCGCTGCGGGTGAGCTGCGCACCCCGAGCACGGTCGGGTCGTGCTGTCGATCTGGCAGGGACCGCAGTGCCTCGCCACCATCCGGCTGGCGGCCGAGGACGTCCCCGACCTGGTCCGCACGCTCAGCGCGAGCCTGCTGCCCGAGATCGGCGAGGAGCACGCCGCCGGCTGAGCGGCGTCCGGTCCACGGTCCGGTCGCCCGGCGCGGTTGGTGAGACCCTGACGCCATGGCCGCCGTCTGCGTCTATTGCTCGTCCAGTGACCGGATCGACCCGGCGTACGTCGAGCTGGCCCGCGAGCTCGGCACGGCGCTCGCCCGCCGCGGGCACAGCCTGGTCTCCGGCGGTGGCCGGGTCTCGATGATGGGCGCGGTCGCCGCCGCCGCTCGGGCCGGCGGCGCGCACACGCTCGGCGTCATCCCGCAGGCGCTGGTCGGCTGGGAGGTCGCGGACGACGACGCCGACGAGCTCGTTGTTACGCCGGACATGCGCACCCGCAAGGCCACCATGGACGAGCGCTCGGCCGCCTTCGTGGCGCTGCCCGGCGGCATCGGGACGCTCGAAGAGCTGCTCGAGATCTGGGTCGCGCGCAGCCTCGGACTGCACGACAAGCCGGTCGTCGTCCTCGACCCGGACGGCACGTACGCCGGGCTGCGCGCCATGGTCACCTCGCTGGAGGAGCGTGGCTTCGTCCGGGCCGAGGCCAACGCCGTGCTGGGCTGGACGACCACCGTCGACCAGGCCCTGGACCTGGTCGAGGCCCAGCTCGCCGGCGGCCCGAGCCGGCCGATGACCCACCCGGCCGGCCCGGAGGAGCTGCTGGAGGCCGAGGTCGAGGCCGCGCCATGACACCATCGACGCCGTGACGTTCTTCCAGGTGCTCATCGTCCTGGCGGTGGTGGGTGGCGTCGCCGCCGTGGCCGCGGGGCGGGTGCGTGGCGGCCTGCCGGCGCCCACGTCGACGCTGCCCGAGGTGGACCTGCCGCCCGACCACGTGGGCACCCAGGATGTCGACGCGGTCCGCTTCTCGGTCGGCTTCCGCGGCTACCGGATGGACGAGGTCGACGCGGTGCTGGACCGGCTCGGCCTCGAGCTGGGTGCCCGCGAGGAGGAGATCCGCGAGCTGCGCGAGCAGCTGTCCGGCGGCGGCCCGGAGCGGGTGGTCGCCACCCCGGAGCAGGTGGTCGGCACGCAGCCCACCGAGTCGGCCGACCCGCACCAGGTGCCGGACCAGCCGTGAGCCCGTTCGCCGTCTCGCGCGAGGTCCGGGCTCCCGCCCGCGAGCTCTGGGACCTGCTGGTCGACTGGCCCCGGCACGCCGGCTGGGTCCCGCTGACCCGGATGTCGGTCGACGAGCTCGGCGGGCACGCGGTCGGGTCGAGCTTCGTCGGCCGGACCGCGCATCGGCCGGTTCGGCTTCGACGACCTGATGACGGTCGTGGCCTGGCGGCCGCCCGAGGGCGACACCGTCGGCCGGGTGCGGATCCGGCACGACGGCAAGGTGGTCGGCGGCGTCGCCGAGATCGAGGTGCGACCGGTGACCGCCAGCCGCTGCGTGGTGACCTGGTGGGAGGACGTCGCCCTCCTGCCCGGACTGCCCGCGCTCGCCGGCTCGGTCCTCGGCCTGCTGACCGGACCGCCCAACGTCCTGGCCGGGCGGATGATCTTCGGTCGGGTGCTCCGGCTGGCTGCCGACCAGGCGGAGCAGGCCCACGCCATCGCCACCCAGGAGCGCGGGTGAGCGGTCTGGTCGTCGGCGACGACGGGTTGCAGCGCTGCGCCTGGGGGGTCAGCACGCCGGACTACCGGGCCTACCACGACGGCGAGTGGGGCCGGGCGGTGCACGGCGAGCGGGCGCTCTACGAGCGGTTCACGCTGGAGGCCTTCCAGTCGGGCCTGTCCTGGCTGACCATCCTGCGCAAGCGCGAGGGGTTCCGGGCCGCGTTCGCCGGCTTCGACGCCGGAGGTGGTCGCCGGCTTCGGCGCGAGGGACCGAGCGCGGCTGATGGCCGACCCCGGCATCGTCCGCAACAGCGCCAAGGTCGACGCGGCGATCGCCAACGCGGCTGCCGTGCTCGCGACTGCGCGACGACGGCGGCCTGGACGCGCTGGTCTGGTCGTTCGCGCCCGACCGGGCGGCGCCGCGCGCCCCAGACCTTCGCCGATGTCCCGGCCAAGACCCCGGAGTCGGTCGCCCTGGCGAAAGCCCTGAAGCGCAACGGTTTCGTCTTCGTCGGCCCCACCACGGCGTACGCCGCGATGCAGGCTTGCGGCCTGGTCAACGACCACCTGGCCGGCTGTCACGCCCCGGGCCGGCCTCCCGGATCCTGCACGCTGACCTCAGCGGCCGGTGAACTCCGCCGGCTCCTTGGCCACGAACGCCTGGACCGCGGCCAGGTGGTCCGCGCTGGCCCCCGTCAGGCGCATCAGCACCTCCTCGTGGGCCAGCGAGTCGGCCAGGTCGTGCCCGGCCGAGAAGGCCACCGCGCGCCGGATCGAGGCGTAGGCCAGCGTCGGCCCGGCCGCCAGCTGGGCGGCCAGGTCGGCCGCCGCGGCGGGCAGCTCCTCGTCCGCCACCAGGCGCGTGGCGAGGCCGAGCTCCAGGGCCTCGTCGGCCCGCACCGTGCGCGGCAGCAGCAGCAGCTCCTTCGCCTTGGCCACCCCGACCAGCCGGGGCAGCCACCACGACGCTCCGGTGTCACAGCTCAGCGCCACCCCGGCGAAGGCCAGGTTGAAGCCGGCGCTGCGAGCGACCAGGCGGATGTCGCAGGCCATCGCCATCGAGGCGCCGGCACCGGCCGCGATCCCGTTGACGGCGGCGACGACCGGCTTGGGCATCGTCGCGAGCAGGGTCGCGATCGGGTTGAAATGCTCGGCCACGGTCGACATCACCGCGCTGGGGTCCTGCGCGAGCAGCGTGATGTGGTCCTTGAGGTCCTGTCCGGCCGAGAAGCCGCGCCCCGCCCCGGTCAGCACGACGCAGCGCACCGACTCGTCGCCCGCGACCTCGCCCAGCGCCGCCAGCAACGCCTCCTTGGTCGCGACGTCCAGCGAGTTGAGCCGGTCCGGCCGGTTCAAGGTCACGGTCGCCACCGCGCCCAGCCGGTCCAGCTGCACGTCGTCGCCTGCGCTCACGCGTTCTCCTTGGTGGTGTGGGCGGTGGTGGACCTGGCTCGGGCCGGTGCCGCAGATCGGGCCGAGGAAGGTGCTGCGGCGGGCGGGCCCAGGCAGCTGTCGACATAGCGGCTCGCCGCGGGCAGCAGCTCACTTGCCGCCTGGTCGAACAGCTGGGCCGCCCGGTGCCCCGGCCAGCCCGCGGGCAGCACGGCGTCGGGCAGCCCCGGGTCCAGGAACAGGAACTTGCGCCACTCATGCACCAGCTGGGACCGGGTCGCGAAGGCCGCCCGGTCCGACTCGGGGCCGGTCGCCCCTGCCCGGCCGCCGCCGGTGCTGCGCAGCCCGTCCAGCCAGGCGGCCGCCTCGACCTCGAACCGCTCGTACGCCGCCGCAACCGCGGCCAGGTCCCACGCCCGGCCGGCCAGGTCGGCCCCGGCGCCGTCGTACGTCGCGTGGAAGGCCTCGGACCGGACACTCTCGGCGTCGAGCACCCCGGGCGCCTCCGGGTGGGCCCGGGGCGCGATCCAGGTGCCGGCGGTCAGTGGGGCATAGCCCAGGAAGCCCAAGCCGTTGCCGATCCGCTCGCGCGCGCTCCGGGTGGTCGGCCGCTGGGCCACCAGGACGTGCCAGCGGCCGTCCCACGCTTGGTCGGCCCGGTGCAGGCCGGTCCGGTAGATCCGGTCGTAGGCATCGTCCAGCCGCCGCTCGGCCGGTGCCGTGAGCCGGTAGCCCGGCCCGTCCGGCGTGCCGGCCGCGGCGAGCCAGCCCTGCCGCACCATCCGGGAGATCGCGGTGCGCACGGCGGGGGCGGCGATGTCCAGCGCGCCGAGCAGGCGGATCAGGCTGGCGACAGGAGCGGTCCCGCCGCGGCGGCGTAGATGGTCGCCGTACACGTCGAAGAGCGCGGATCGGGCTTGCACGGCGACAGTCTCGCGCACCATCCGGCGTACCTCGATTTCCCCAGCCGGTGGCCGAGGCGGGATACTGGTGGTCGAGTAAGCCGCGGCACCCCCACGGGGTGCCCGGACGCGACGAGAAGGGGAGCCGCATGGCGGCCATGAAGCCGAGGACCGGAGACGGCCCGCTCGAGGTGACCAAGGAAGGGCGCGGCATCGTCATGCGGGTCCCCCTCGAGGGTGGTGGCCGGCTGGTCGTCGAGATGACGCCGGACGAGGCCAACAACCTCGGTGACGCCCTGAAGACCGCCGCGGGCTGACCCGGCCGGCACCATCGCCCTTCCCCGTTCGACCGCGGGTCGTCCCCCTCGCCGGCGATCCGCCGGATCGGACCCTCCAGGCGCGGACCACGGCCGTTGCCCTGGCCATCCCGGACCGGACCCAGCGGCCCGCTGGCCGCTCGCGGTTCGGCCGCGCTCGCCCGGCGGACTGGGTGTCGACGTCGTCGCCGCGGCCGCCCGGGCGCAGGCCGGGACCGCGGCCGGTGACGTGACGGCGGTGCCAGGGGCCGGCGGCGCGGCCCAGCTGCTGCTGGTCGGCGTCGGCGACGGAGCCCCGGCCCGGGACTGCGGACGGCGGCCGCGAGCCTGGCCCGTTCGGTGCGGCACGCCGAGACCATCGTGACCACCTTGTGCTCCGGCGCTGGTCCGGCCGCGGCCCAGGCCGTCGCCGAGGGCGCGCGGCTCGGGTCCTACCGGGTCCCGCGCGAGGGGCTCAAGGCGGCCGAGAGCCGAGGGACCGGCAGCAACGGGACGGCCGTGGCCAGCTGATCCAGCTGGTCGGGGTGTCGACCGACCCGGCCCGGCTGGCCGTCCGACGCGGCCTGGCCGAGGCTGGGGCCACCGCGCTGGCCCGCGACCTCGCCAACACCCGCTCGTCGACCAAGGGGCCGGCCTGGCTGGCCGCCCGGGCTCGCCGGGTCGCCGCGCACGGCCGGGCTCGGCAGCCGACTGTCTGGGAGGTCGCCGACCTGCGCCGGGACGGCTTCGGCGCCCTGCTGGCGGTCGGCGCGGCGGCGGCCCGGGGACCGCGACTCGTCCAGCTCGACTATCGCCCGCCGGGCCGCGCCGCGGCGGGCCGGCCGCATGTCGTCCTGGTCGGCAAGGGCATCACCTTCGACACCGGCGGCATCTCGCTCAAGCCGCGCGAGTCGATGCTGGGGATGACGACCGACATGACCGGCTCGGCCGTCGTCCTGGCGGTGCTCGCCGCCTGCCGGGAGCTCGGCGTGCCGGGCCCGGGTCACCGGCCTGATGGCCCTGGCCGAGAACGCTCTGGGGGCCGACAGCTACCGGCCCGGCGACGTGGTCACGACGTACGACGGCACCACGGTGGAGGTGCGCAACACCGATGCCGAGGGTCGGATGGTGCTGGCCGACGCCATGGGCTACGCGCGCGCCCGGCTGCGCCCCGACGTCCTGGTCGACATCGCCACCCTGACCGGCGCGGCCACCCAGGGCGCTGGGCCGCGGCCACGCGGCGCTCTACACGACGTCGGACCGGCTGGCCGCCGCGCTGCAGCGGGCGGGCGAGGCCGCCGGTGAGCGGCTCTGGCCGATGCCGCTGGTCGAGGACTACCGGGCCCTGCTCGACTCCGAGATCGCCGACCTGTGCCAGATCAGCGACCCGGCCGGCGGTCGGGGCCGGCTCGGTCATGGCGGCGCTGTTCCTGCGCGAGTTCGCCGGCGAGGTGCCGTGGGCCCACCTGGACATCGCCGGTCCGGGCCGCGCCGACCGTGACCGGGGCGAGGTCAACCGCGGGGGCACCGGCTTCGGCGCCCGCCTGCTGCTGCGCTGGCTGCAGACCCTCTAGCTGGGTTCAGCGCTTGACCGCGACCAGCAGCCCGTCGCCGGTCGGCAGCATCGCCGGCACCAGCCCGGGTCGTCCCGCACCGCCTTGCCCAGCTCGCGGATGGTGGTCGTGGTCTCGTCGCGCTGGGCCGGGTCGGCCACCCGGTCATGCCAGAGCGCGTTGTCGAAGGCCAGGACCCCGCCCGGCCGCAGCAGCCGGAGCGCCTGGTCGAGGTAGTCCGCGTACTCCTTCTTGTCCGCGTCGCAGCACGACCAGGTCGTACGCACCGTCGGTCAGCCGGGGCATCACCTCCAGCGCCGGCCCGCTGATCAGCCGGGTCCGGTTCGGCGCGATCCCGGCCTCGGCGAAGGCCTCACGGGCGGCCCGCTGGTGCTCGGTCTCGATGTCGATGCTGGTCAGGACGCCGTCCTCGGGCATGCCACCGAGCAGCCACAGGCCCCGAGACGCCGGTGCCGGTGCCGACCTCGACCACGGTCCGCGCGGCCGACAGCGCGGCGGCCAGCACCCGCAGCGCCGCGCCGACGCCGGGCTGCACCGGCACGCAGCCCAGCTCCGCGGCCCGCCCGCGGGCCCGCTCCAGCACGTCGTCCTCCTGATGAACGACTCGGCGTACGCCCAGGTCGCCGGCTTCTGTCCGGTGATGTCGGCCTCCAGGTCTGATCGGGCGGTCCGTGCTGCTGTCGCAGCGTGCAGGCAAACCCTAGTGCGGGAACCGCGTCGCGGCGCCCGGCGTTGGTGGTCGTGAAGAGTTGGTGCGGTTCCGGTGACTCGGCTGGACGGGGAAGGAGGTGACGGGTGACGATGTTGGTCACGCTAGAACGGCCAGTCCGGTCCTCGGGTGGTCCGCCGCGTCGAAGGAGTGCTCGTGGACCCCGCTGGCCCGTCCAGCACCACGCGGCTGAGCCTCGCCGCGCCCTGGGTCCCGCCGACCTGGCAGGAGGTCGTCGAGCAGCACTCCGCCCGGGTCTACCGGCTCGCCTACCGGCTGACCGGCAACGTGTACGACGCCGAGGACCTCACCCAGGAGGTCTTCGTCCGGGTGTTCCGCAGCCTGTCGACCTACACGCCCGGCACCTTCGAGGGCTGGCTGCACCGGATCACGACCAACCTGTTCCTGGACCAGGTCCGGCGCAAGAAGCGGATCCGGTTCGACGCGCTGGCCGAGGACGCCGACGCCCGGATGGCCGGCCGCGAGCCGGACCCGTCCCGCGCCTACGACGACACCCACCTGGACGACGACGTGCAGGCCGCGCTGGACGCGCTTGCCCCCGGACTTCCGGGCCGCGGTGGTGCTGTGCGACATCGAGGGGCTGACCTACGAGGAGATCGCGGCGACGCTGGGCATCAAGCTCGGCACCGTGCGCTCCCGGATCCACCGCGGCCGGGCCCAGCTGCGCGAGGCCCTGGCCCACCGGGCCCCCCGCACCGGCACCCGGTCAGCCCGCCCGGCCGGGCGCCGGCCGGACGACTCGACCGGAGTTTCCCTCGTGAGCGCCCTGCCGCTCGTCCCCGCGGCCCGTTCGGTGGCGGTAGCCCGGTCGGGCCGCACCTGGGTGACCGGATCAGCGCGCTTGTCGACAGCGCCCTCGCCGACGACGCCCGGGATCGCGCGCTGGTGCACATCGCCGGCTGCGCGCAGTGCCGGGCCGAGCTCGACGCGGCCCGGTCCGGAGGCGATCAAGGGAACCCTCGCGTCGATGCGCGGTCGCCGCCGTGAGGCGCAGCCTTCTGGGATCAAGACCTTCGGCTCGACCTTCAAGAACCCCGACGACCCCCGCGCCGAGGGCCGCTCCGCCGGACAACTGCTCGACGCCGCCGATTGCCGCGGCCTGCGAGGTCGGCGGTGCCCGCTTCTCACCTAAGCACGCAAACTTCGTCGAGAACGCCGGGAAACGCGACAACGGCCGACATCCTCGCGCTGATGGCAGCCGGCCGCCGCCGTGTGCCACGAGCGCTTCGGCGTCGTTCTCGAGCCCGAGGTTCAGCTCCTCGGCGAGGTCGAGTGGCCGTCCGACTGGGAGCTCGGCTGATGGGCGCGCTTCCCCGGCCGCACCTACCGCGCACTCCCCGCGTCCCCCGCCTGCCCCGTCTCCGCAGTCGGGGGGCCGGCTTCAGCCTGCCGCCGTGGCGCACCGTCCGGCGCCGGCTGATCGTGCTCGCAATGGTCCTCGTCGCGCTTGCCGCCGCCTACATGTTCTGGTTCCGCACCTCTTCGTTCGTCGAGGTTCGCACCGAGACGAGGTGGGTCGCCGACCAGGCGCCCGACGTCGACTCCGCCCTGCGCGCCGCAGCCGACGGCCAGAGCACGCTGCACCTCAACGGAGACCAGCTACGCGCCGCGGTCGCCGACAACCCGCAGGTCTCGCACATTGCGATCGCCACCGACTTCCCGCACACGCTGCTCATCGACGTCGACATCCGCGAGCCCGTCGGCTACGTCAAGTCGGCCGGGGCGATCGCTCGCCGGCCGACGGCGTCGTGCTCGACCACAGCGGCCACGCTCCCGACGGGATCCCGGCGATCGATGCCGACGGCTCCGGCGACGGCGCGGCCGGGGTCGAGCGTCGGCGGTGACGCGCTGACCGTCGCCAAGGTCCTCGGCGCCGCGCCGAAACAGCTCGCCGGCGAGATCAACGGTGCGGCGGCCGACAAGGACTACGGCGTCACCGTCGACTTCGGCCCCGGCATCGAGCTGCGCTTCGGCGATGCCTCGGGAGCGGCGCTGAAGTGGAAGGCGCTCGCCGCGGTGCTTGCCGATCCGAAGTTCAAGGGAGCTTCCTACCTCGACCTGAGCGTTCCGGACCGTCCCGTCGCCGGTGGCGTGCCGGCGTCGGCGCACAGTACGGCCGCGAGCACGATCGACCCGACGACGGTGTCACCGGCGACGAGCACGGTGCCGGCGACAACCCCGACGACGGCGGTGCCAGCTACGACGACGCCCCCGATCCAACCGCCACGGCGGTGCCGTGAACACGGTCTGCCCGCTGCATTTGGGGGATGCCCTAGAGCCTCGAGCTAAGGTTGAGGGTTGCGAAACCCTCAGGTAGTGCTTGAGACAGCCATCTTGCAAGCCCCCTCGGGTAGCGTTGACAACCCCCTGTCTCTGCCTTAGCTTTGCCTGCAGTTTGCGGGGGAGGAATCGCAAACCCTCAACTCTGCGTTCAGCATCGGACAGAAACAAGAAGGCAAGTGAAGCTCACATGGAGGCTTCCAGTTATCTCGCGGGATCAAGGTCGTCGGCGCCGGCGGCGGCGGTACCAATGCCGTCTCGCGCATGGTCGACGCCGGCCTCAAGGGCGTCGAATTCCTTGCCGTCAATACCGATGCACAGGCGCTGCGCGCTGTCCGAGGCCGACGTCAAGCTCGCGATCGGCCAGGAGCTGACCCGCGGACTCGGCGCCGGCGGCGAATCCTGAGGTCGGCGCCGGTGCCGCCTCCGAGAGCCGCGACGACATCAAGGAGGCGCTGAAGGGCGCCGACATGGTCTTCGTCACAGCCGGCGAGGGCGGTGGCACGGGTACCGGCGCCGCGCCGGTGATCGCTGAGATCGCCAAGCAGGAGATCGGCGCGCTCACGGTCGGCGTCGTCACGCGAGCCGTTCGAGTTCGAGGGATCGCGTCGGATGCAGCAGGCCCTCGACGGATCGAGCGCCTCCGCAACGAGGTCGACACGCTGATCATCGTCCCGAACGAGAAGCTGCTCAACATCGTCGAACGCCGCGAGCCGATCTCGGAGGCCTTCCGCAAGGCCGACGACATCCTCCGTCAGGGCGTCCAGGGCATCACGGACCTGATCACGGTCCCGGGCCTGATCAACCTCGACTTCGCTGACGTCCGGGCGATCATGGCCGACGCCGGATCGGCGCTGATGGGCGTCGGCTCGTCCTCGGGCGAGAGCCGCGCGGCCGAGGCCGCCAAGGAGGCGATCTCCTCACCGCTGCTCGAGTCCGCGATAGACGGTGCGACGGGCATGCTGCTCAACATCACCGGCGGCGAGGACATCGGGCCTGTTCGAGGTCAACGAGGCGGCCGACGTCGTCGTCCAGACCGCGGACAAGGGCGCCAACATCATCTTCGGCTCCGTTGTCGACAACTCGATGGGCGACGAGCTCCGGGTGACCGTCATCGCGACCGGCTTCGAGGGCTTCGAGCTCCTCGCCCGCCGGCCCGCCGAGGTCCGCCGCCGCAGCCGCGAGCGCTCCGGCATCAAGCGATCGCGACCGCGAGATGCGCTCGCTCGAGGTCTCGACGACGACATCGACATCCCGCCTTTCCTGCGCGACCCCTGATCGCGGAAGGGCGCCGGCGAGACGCCCCGCTCGCGCCTGTCGGCGGAGTCGGGAATGTCGCCCGAACATCTTCCGAGCCCGAGGGGAGCTGAACTCGCGGTTGGCCTGAGAGGGGTCGGTGGCGCGCGCGAGCCGGCTCCTCCAAGCTCGGCGCCACGCTCTATGAGATCCCGCCGGGTAAGAAGAACCTGCCGTACCACTCCATCACGCGGTCGAGGAGCTGATCATCGTCCTCTCCGGGCGGCAAGCTCCGCACCGGCGGACTGGCGCGAGCTCGCGGTCGGGGGCGTCGCATGCCCGGCCGGGCCGAGCGGCGCGCACCAGCTCCAGAACGTCGGCGAGAGCCGGCGCGGCGATCATCGCGAGCTCCAAGGCCGATGCCGACTTCCTCGTCTATCCGGACTCCAACAAGCTGCAGGCGACTTGAGCGGCGAGTTCGGATCGGAGGAGTTCACCTCGCTCGTCTCGACCGAGCCCGAGCTCGGCTACTTCGACGGCGACCGACCCGAGGAGCCCGACGCCGAGGACCCCGTGAGCGACGAGCTCCGTCGCACCCCGCTCTACGACGCCCACGTCGCCGCCGGCGCCCGCCTGGTGCCGTTCGCGGGCTGGGAGATGCCGGTCCAGTACGAGGGCGTCAAGGAGGAGCACCTTGCCGTCCGCAGCGGCGCCGGCGTCTTCGACGTCTCCCACATGGGCGAGATCGGGACCGAGGGACCGCAGGCGCTCGAGTTCCTGCAGCGGCTCGTCTCCAACGACGTCGCCAAGCTCGCGCCGGCGGCGCCCAGTACTCGTGCCTCTGCGCGGAGGACGGCGGCGTCCTCGACGACCTCTTCACCTACCGCCTCGGCGAGACCGCTACCTGACCGTCTCCAACGCCGCCAACCACGAGGCCGACTTCGCCCGCTTCCGCGAGGTCGCCGCCGACTTCGACGTCGAGGTCACCGACCGCGCCGCCGAGTACGCGATGCTCGCCGTCCAGGGCCCGGAGGCGCGCGAGATCGTCGCCGGGCTCGCCGACGGCGCCGAGCTGCCGCCGCGGATGAAGGCGCCATGCCGTCGAGGTCGCCGGCGTGCCGACTGCATGGTCTGCGGCACCGGCTACACGGGCGAGTCCGGGGTCGAGCTGCTGTGCGCCGCCCGAGAGGCGGCCCGCGCTGTGGGAGCGCTGCTCGAGGCCGGCGTCACGCCCGCGGGGCTCGGCGCCCGCGACACGCTGCGGCTCGAGGTCTGCTTCCACCTGCACGGCAACGACGATCGGCCCGGAGCGCAACCCGATCGAGGCCGGGCTCGGCTGGTGCTGCAAGGAGGAGACCGGCTTCATCGGCTCCGAGGCGATCGCCACCGCCCGCGGCGGGGCACGGCCGAGAAGCTCGTCGCCGCTGGTCTTGACCGAGCGCGGCATCCCGCGCGGCAGGGCAACCCGCTGCTGACGACGGCGCCGTCGTCGGCGAGCTGACGAGCGGCACCTGGGCGCCCTCCTGGAGCTCGGCGCCGGGATGGGATACGTTCGCGCCGATCTGGCCGAGCCCGGAACGGCGCTCGAGGTCGACATCCGCGGGCGCACGCGCGCCGCCGAGGTCCGGCCGATGCCGCTGTACGAGAAGAAGAAGGCTGACCCGATCCCCACGAGGGAGACTGGAGACAGACTTGGCTGCCGAGGAGAGCTACCCCGACGACCTCCGCTACCACCCCGAGCACGACTGGGCCCGGATCGAGGGCGAGGAGGCCACGTTCGGGATCACCTGGTACGCCCAGGAGGCGCTCGGCGAGGTCGTCTTCTTCGAGCCGCCCGAGGTCGGGACGAGGTGACCAAGGACGAGGCCTACGCCGAGGTCGAGTCGGTCAAGGCCGTCTCCGACGTGTATCGCGCCGCTCGTCCGGCGAGATCATCGAGGTCAACGAGGCCGCTGCCGAGAGCCCCGAGGCGATCAACGAGGATCCCTACGGCGAGGGCTGGATGGTGAAGGTGAAGCTCACCGACCCGCCGAGCTCGAGCAGCTGATGGACGTCGCCGCCTACAAGGCGATGCTCGACGGACTGACGACGCCGTCGCGCCCGGACCGCATCTCTAACGTAGGCGGCGTATGAGCCGCTACACCTCTGCCACCGACGCCGACCGCAGGGCGATGCTCGACGGCGGTCGGCGCCGCCTCCGTCGAGGAGCTCTTCGCCGACGTCCCGGCAGAACTGCGCCTCGGCCGCGCCGCTCGAGCTCGAGGACGGGCTGCCCGAGAACGAGGTCTACGGCCGCCTGCGCGCGCTCGCCGCCCGCAACGCGGACGCCGAGTCCGAGCTCTGCTTCCTCGGCGGCGGCATGTACGACCACTACGCGCCGGCGATCGTCGACGCGATCACGTCGCGCTCGGAGTTCCTCACCCCTACACGCCGTACCAGCCCGAGATCTCGCAGGGCGGCCTGCAGACGATGTTCGAGTTCCAGACCGCGATGTGCGAGCTGACCGGCGCTGCCGGTCTCCTCGCGCCGGCCTCTACGAGGGCCCCTCGACGGTCGCCGCCGCGGGCTACCTCGCGCTCGGCGCCGCCAAGGGCAAGCGCCGCCGCTTCGTCGTCTCCCGCGGCCTGCACCCGCACTCGCGCGAGACGCTCGCCGACCTACTCGCGCGGCTACGGGGCCGAGGTCGTCGAGGCCGGGCTCGACGCGCGGCGCTCACCGATCCCGGCGCGCTCGCCGAGCTGCTCGACGACGAGACCGCCGCCCTCTTCGTCCAGAACCCGAACTACCTCGGCTCGGTCGAGGACCTCGAGGCGCTCGCCGAGGCCGCGCACGCGCGCCGGCGCCCTGCTGATCGTCGCCTGCGACGCGATCTGCGCTCGGCGTCCTGCGCCCGCCCGGCGAGTGCGGCGCCGACGTCGCCGTCGGCGAGGGCCAGCCGCTCGGCGGCCGCCTCGACTACGGCGGCCCCTCGTTCGGCTTCTTCTGCGCGACCGCGGAGCACATGCGCCGCATGCCCGGCCGGATCTCGGGTGAGACGACCGACGTCGACGGCCGCCGCGGCTTCGTCCTCTCGCTGCAGACCCGCGAGCAGCACATCCGCCGCGAGAAGGCGACCCACAACATCTGCACCGCGCAGGCGCTGAACGCGCTCGGCGGCATGATCTACCTGAGCTGGCTCGGCAAGCGAGGGCCTCGTCGAGCTCGGCGAGCTGCTCGCCCGCCGCACCGCCTACGCGCGCAAGCGGCTGGGGCGAGTCGCCGGCGTCGAGCTCGCCCACGAGGCGCCCGTCGCTCCGCGAGTTCGCGCGTCACGCTCGACGCGCCCGTCGAGCCCGTCCTCGACCACTGCGCCGAGCGCGGCATCGCCGCCGGCATCCCGCTCGACGCGCGACTACCCCGAGCTCGGCAAGGGCCTGCTCGTCGCGATCACCGAGCAGCGCACGCGCCGCGGACATCGACCGGCTCGCGCGACGCTCGAGGACGCTGTCGCCGCCGTGCGCCGACGTCGCCGTCGGCGCAGCCGGGGGCGAGCGCGTGAGCGATCCCGAGCACGACCGCACCCGCCGCCGATCGGCGGCATCACCGAGACGCCGATGCAGCGCGACCGCGCGACGACGATCTACGAGCGCTCGGTGCCGGGCCGCCGCGCCGCCGTCTTCGCCGACGCCGGCGTGCCCGAGGCCGAACGCCGCTCTCGGAGCTGATCCCCTCGCAAGCTGCTGCGCACCGAGCCCGCGAAGCTGCCCGAGGTCGCCGAGCCGGAGATCGTGCGCCACTACAACCGCGTCTCGCGCCGCAACTTCGACCTCGACTCCGGCTTCTACCCGCTCGGCTCGTGCACGATGAAGCACAACCCGCGGATCAACGAGCGCGTCGCCGCGCTGCCCGGCCACGCCCGCCTGCATCCCGCCCAGCGCCCGAGCCGCGCGCAGGGCGCGCTCGAGCTGATGTGGAACCTGGAGCGCTCGCTGTCGGAGATCTGCGGCCTGCCCCACGTCTCCCTGCAGCCCTCTGCCGGCTCGCACGGCGAGCTCGCGGGCCTCCTGCTGACCCGCGCCTTCCATGCCGCCAACGGCGAGGAGGAGCAGCGTCACGAGGTGCTGACCCCGGACACCGCCCACGGCACCAACCCCGCCTCGGTGACGATGGCCGGCTACGACGTGGTCAAGGTCGCGACGGCCGCCCGACGGCGGCGTCGACCTCGACGACCTGCGGGCGAAGGCGGGCGACGAAGACCGCCTGCCTGATGCTGACCAACCCGAACACGCTCGGGCTCTTCGACTCGAACATCTCCGAGATCACGCGGATCGTGCGCGAGGCCGGCGGCACCCTCTACTACGACGGCGCCAACCTGAACGCGATCATGGGCAAGGTCGCGGCCCGGCGACATGGGCTTCGACATCGTCCACGTCAACCTGCACAAGTCCTTCAGCCAGCCGCACGGCGGCGGCGGCCCCGGCGCCGGCCCGATCGCCGTCTCCGAGCGGATCGAGCCGTTCCTGCCGGTGCCGCGGATCGAGCGGACGCGAGAGCGACAACGGCTGCGGCCCGTCGGCTTCGAGCTCGGCGGCGTCGACGAGCACCCCGATCGATCGGCCGCCTGCGCGGCTTCCAGGGCAACTTCGGCGTCTTCGTCCGCTCCTACGCCTACATCCTCAGCCTCGGCGGCGACGGCCTCACCGAGGCCTCCGAGACCGCCGTGCTGAACGCCAACTACCTGCTCTCGCGGATGCGCGCGGGCCGCACCGGCGAGCACCTGCCGCTCGCCTTCGAGCGCACGCCGATGCACGAGTTCGTCCTCTCCGGCAAGCCGGCGAAGAAGGACTCGGCGTCGAAGACGCTCGACATCGCCAAGCGCATCCTCGACTCACGGCATGCACCCGCCGACGATCTACTTCCCGCTGCTCGTCGACGAGGCGATGATGATCGAGCCGACCGAGACCGAGACGAAGGAGTCGCTCGACGCCTTCGCCGACGCGATCGACTCGATCCTCGAGGAGGCCGAGCGCGACCCCGAGATCCTCGCCAGGCGCCCTACACGACGCCGGTCCGCCGCCTCGACGAGGTCGCCGCGACCCGCAACCCGCGCATCCGCCAGCAGCTCTAGCGGCTGCAGCGCTCAGCCGCCGAGCTTCGGCCGGCGTCGAGCTCCCGCTCGACCGTCGCCCTCGCGGCGGCGAAAGAACTCGCTGAGCAGGTACAGCGCGGCGCCGACGAGCAGGATGATGCCGCCGCGCAGGATCACCTCAGCCTCGGTCTGCGTGATCAGGAAGACGCAGACGAGCGCGCCGAGCACCGGCAGCGCTCGGGGCGTGGAAGTGCTTGTGCTCGACCTCGTCCCGGCGCAGGACGAGCACCGCGATGTTGACGATCGTGAACACGCAGAGCAGCAGGAACACGGTCGTGTCGGCGAGCGCCGAGAGGTCGCCGGTCGAGACGAGGACCAGGGCGAGCGCCGGTCGTGAACAGGATCGCGACCCACGGCGTCTTGCGCCTCGGCAGCACGCGGCCGAAGGCGCGGGCGACGACGCCCTCGTTCGACATGCCGTAGACGAGCCGCGAGGCCATGATCATGTTGATCAAGGCGCCGTTGGCGAGCGCGAACAGCGTGATCGCTGCGAAGAGCTTCGTCGGCAGCCCGAGCGGGCCCGATCTCGACGACCTGCAGCAGCGGCGCCGAGGAGCCGGCGAGCTCGTCGGTCGGGACGACGGCCGAGGCGATGAAGGTGACGCCCATGTAGAGGACGCCGACGATCGCGAGCCCGCCGAACAGCGCCTTCGGGTAGGTGGTGCTCGGGCGCTTCGTCTCCTCGGCGAGGTTGACGGAGTCCTCGAAGCCGATCAGGGCGTAGAAGGCGAGCGTCGTGCCGCCGACGATCGCGAGGAAGACGCTGTCGCCGTCCTTGAAGTCGAAGTTGCGGGAGACGTCGGCGCTGCCGTCCCCGAAGGCGACGATGCCGACGAGCACGATCAGCAGCAGGCCGAAGATCTCGATCAGGGTGAAGACGACGTTCGTCTTCAGCGATTCGGCGACGCCGCGCATGTTGAGCGCCGCGACGGCGACCAGGAAGGCGATCGAGACCGGGATCACCGGCATGTCGGTCCCGAGCAGGTGCGCGAGCGAGTCGCCCGAGAAGCCGCGGGCCAGGGTCGAAGCGGAGGTGATCCCGGAGGCCATCACCGCGAAGGCGACCATGAAGGTGAAGAACTGCAGGCCGAACGCCTGGTTCGTGTACAGCGCCGCGCCGGCCGCCCGCGGGTACTTGGTGACGAGCTCGGCGTACGCGAACGCGGTCAGCGCCGCGAGCACGAACGCCGCGAGGAACGCGGTCCAGATCGCGCCGCCGACCTCGGCGCCGACCTCGCCGACGAGCGCGTAGATGCCGCCGCCGAGCATGTCGCCGACGATGAACATCAGCAGCAGCCCGGGGCCGATCGCGCGCCGCAGCGCCGTCGGCTCCTCGCCGTCGCGCTCGTCGGGCTCGATCGGCGCCGGCGTTCCGCTCACGCCCAGGGTCCTACACGATCTCCGCCGGCAGCTCCTGCTCGAGCTCCAGCACCGGCGCGAACAGATCGCCGTGCTCGTCGACCCGCTCGAGCACCGCGGCCGCCTCGAAGGCGAGCAGGTCCGGGTCGCCGTCGGCGAGGCACCGCTCGACCTCGTCCCAGCGCAGCGGCGTCGAGGCGGTCGGCCGCGGGCGGGCGCGCAGCGAGTAGACGGCGATCGTCGTCTTCGAGACGTCGTTCTGGCTCCAGTCGACGAACACCTTGCCCCCGCGCAGCTCCTTCTTCATCTTCGAGACGACGAGGTCGGGCTCGGAGCGCTCGAGCGCCTGCGCCACGGCGCGGGCGAAGGGCTTCGTCTCCTCGTAGCTCGTCGCGGTGTTGAGCGGGACGTAGACCTGCATCCCCTTCGAGCCCGAGCTCTTCGGGAAGCACTCGAGGCCGAAGCGGGCGAAGAGCTTGCGGATCGTCAGCGCCACCGCGCAGCACTCGACGATCGTCGCCGGCGGGCCGGGGTCGAGGTCGAAGGCGAGCACGGTCGGCCGCTCGACATCGGCCGCCAGCGACAGCGAGGGATGCAGCTCGAGCGCCGCCAGCTGCGCCAGCCAGATCAGCGTCGGGCGGTCGTCGCAGACGGCGAACTCGATCTCCCCGGCCCGTCGCCCGGCCCAGATCGACTCGGTCCGCACCCAGTCGGGCCGGTGCTTGGGGCTGCGCTTCTCGAAGAAGTGCTTGCCCTCGACGCCGTCGGGCCAGCGGGTCACGGTCAGCGCCCGGTCGCTCAGGTGGGGCACGATCGCCGGCGCGATCCGCGCGTAGTAGTCGATCACCTCGCCCTTGGTGAACCCGGCCTCCGGGTAGAGGACCTTGTCGAGGTTGGTGACCGACAGCCGCCGGCCGTCGACCTCTACTTCGCGGCCTTTGCCCGCGACTTCGAGCTCCGCCTTCGAGGACTTCGAGCGGCTCGAGCCGGAGGACCCGGACGAGGACTTCTTCGCGGAGGACTTGGAGAGCCCTTGGCCGAGCTCTTCGCCTTCGGCTTGGCCTGCTCGCCGCCCCGCCGAGCTCCTCGCCCTTGACCGCGGCGAGGCTCTCCTCGAGCGCCGCCATCAGGTCGGGCGCCTTCGTCGGCTTCGGCGCCTCCGAGTCGACGGAGACGAGATCCTCGCCGCGCGGCCTTGCGCTCGATCAGGTCGAGCAGCTCGTCGCGGTACTCGTCCTTGTAGCCGGACGGCTCGAAGTCGGAGGCGAGGGAGTCGATCAGCGCCTTCGCCATCTCGACCTCCTTCTTGTTCGGCTCGACGTCCTCTTCCTCGCCGAGCAGCCCGTCGAGCTGCTCCGGCGGGACGACCTCGTCGGCGAAGCGCATCGTCGCCAGCGTCAGCACGTCGCCCGGTCGGCGCGGATCGCCGCGAGGCTCTCCTTGTTGCGCATACGAAGCGGGCGATCGCGACCTTGCGCTGCTCGGCCATCGCCTTGGCGAGCAGGGCGTAGGCGCGCTCGGCGCCGGGCTGCGGGCCGAGGTAGTACGGGCGGTCGAAGTAGATCGGGTCGATCTCGTCGAGGTCGACGAAGTCCTCGATCTGGATCGCCTTCGTCTTCTTCGGCGCCAGGTCCTCGAGCTCGTCGCGGCTCAGGATCACGTACTGCTCGGGCGCGATCTCGTAGCCCTTGACGATCTTCTCGTAGGGGACCTCCTCGCCGTCCTCCTCGGCGACCCGCTTGTGGCGGATGCGCGAGTGATCGCCGTCGCGAAGCTCACGGAAGCTGATCGAGCGGCTCGAGACCGCCGAGTAGAGCTTCACGGGCACGTTCAGGAGCCCGAAGCTGATTGATCCTGTCCAGATTGCGCGTGCCATCGACGTCAGTTTCCCGAGCTTAGTACCCGTTCCTGCGCCGTCGAAAGCGCGGGAATGTGATCTTGCGTGTCCATCTGGGTTCTGTGACCGGCGGGCGCCGCGGAACTAATCGGTCAGTCTCGAACCACCGTCGCCGGATCGACGTCGTCGCGCAGGCCCTTGAAGGCCGGCTGGCGCAGCGTCGCCTCGCGCGTCCACTCGCTGAACTCGACCGCGCAGACGAGGCGGGGCTCGACGAAGCGCGGGCCTGCGCGCTTGGGGCCGACGCCGAGCTCGAACGGGTTGTCGGGGCGCGCCAGCGGCGCCAGCAACTCCTCGAGCTGATCGATCGTGCGCTCGCTGAGGCCGCTGCCCACGCCGCCCGCGTAGACGAGCCGCTGCGGCTCGCCTCGGTCGGTTGCCTGCTCGGGGGTCGCGTCCCAGACGCCGAGGATGCAGCGAGCCGAGCCGGCCGCTGCGACCCCCGTCGCCGCCGTAGGAGCCGCCGATCAGGAAGTCGCCGCGCAGCTTGATCCGCACCTTGACCCAGTCGCGGCTGCGCGTACCGGGCCGGTAGCGGCTGCCGAGTCGCTTCGGCGACCACCCCCTCGAGGTGCTGCCGCTTGGCAGCCTCGAGCAGCGCCGGTCCGTCGGCGAGGTGGTGGCGCGGCGCCTGCCAGCGCTCACCGGCGAGCCCGAGGCCGGCGAGCAGCTCGCGGCGGCGCTCGTAGGGCTCCCCGGTGAGATCGTCGCCGTCGAGCGACAGCAGGTCGAAGGCGACGAAGGTGACCGGCGTCTCGGGAGCCCGCCGGGCGATCGTGAGCGGCGAGGTGACGCCCATGCGCCGCTGCAGCAGCTGGAAGCTCGGCTTACCGTCGGGCCCGAAGGCGACGATCTCGCCGTCGAGGAGCGGCGTCGCGACCGTCGAGCGCCGCCGCGAGCGGCTCGAGCTCCGGATAACGCTCCGTGATCTCCTCGCCCCGGCGGCTGAACAGCCGCGTGCTTGCCGTCCGCGAGGTCGGCGAGGGCGCGGACGCCGTCCCACTTGATCTCGAACGCCCACTCCTCGCCCTCGGGGAGGCTCTTGGAGTCGGTCGCGAGCATCGGCTCGATCATGCGCACGCCGCGAGGCTAGTGGCCTTGATCGTGGCCGGACATAATCGCCTCGTGCTGTTCGAGCTCGAGAGCATCTCGGTCGCCCGCGGCGGCAGCCTCGTCATCGAGGGACTGAACGCCGATATCGCCGAAGGCGCGACGGCGGTGGTCGGCCCGTCGGGAGTCGGCAAGTCGAGTCTCCTGCGACTGCTCAACCGGCTTGCCGACCCGGTGGCGGGACGCATCCTCTACCGAGGCGAGTTGCTCGCCGGCCGCGAGGTGCATGAGCTGCGCCGCGAGGTGGCGCTCGTTCCGCAGCTGCCGGCGCTGCTCGACGGGACGGTGGCCGACAACCTCCGCTTCGCAGCGGGGCTCTTCGGGCGCGAGCTCGGGGACGCAGCGATCACCGGGCTGCTCGAACGCGCCGGCCTCGACGGCTCCTTCGCCGACCGGCCCGGCGGCGAGCTCTCCGTCGGCGAGCGTCAGCGCGCGATGCTCGCCCGCGCACTCGTCAACGAGCCGGGCGTCCTGCTCCTCGACGAGCCCACCTCGGCGCTCGATGCTGCCGCGACGGAGGCGATCGAGCGGACGCTCGCGGAGCTGCGCGAGGAGGGCGGCCTCTCGCTCGTCGTCGTCACCCATGACCCGGCGCAGGCGCAGCGTCTCGGCGACTCGACCCTGCAGATCGAGCCTCGCGAAGGCGAGGCCCCGGCCGCGGATGGCGATCGTGCGGAGGGGGACCGGGAGGAGTGAGCAGCATCCACGTCACCGTCGGCCAGCTCGTCGCGGCCCTGGCCCTCGTCCTCCTCGCGATCGCCGTTGCCCGCTGGCGCCGGACCGAGCTCGAGGGCGACATCGCAATCGCGGTCGTCCGCAGCTTCGTGCAGCTCACCGCGATCGGCTACGTGATCCAGCTGATCTTCGATGTCGACAGCCTTGCCCTGGTCGCGCTCTTGCTCGCCGTCATGGTCTGCTTCGGGGCCCTCACCGCCCGCTCGCGCGCGAAGCGCGTCCCGGGGGCCTTGGTACCGCTCTTGATCGGGCTCTCGATCGCCGCGATCGCGACCCTCGGGCTCGTCGTCGGCCTCGGCATCTTCGATCCGCAGCCGCGCTATCTGGTGCCCGTCGGCGGCATGGTGATCGGCAACTCGATGACGGCCTCCGCCGTGGCGCTGAACAGGCTCGGCGACGAGTTCGCCGACGGCCGCGAGCGGATCGAGGCCACGCTCGCACTGGGGGCGAGCGCCCACGACGCCGCGCTGCCGAGCGTGCGCAGGGCGCTGCGCTCGGGAACGATCACGCTCGTCGACTCGACGAAGACGACGGGCCTCATCTTCTTTCCGGGGACGATGGTCGGGATGCTGCTCGCGGGCGCGGAGCCGACCGACGCGGTGCGGCTGCAGCTGATCCTGCTCTGGGTCCTGCTCGGGAGCGTCACGATCTCGGCGCTCGTCTCGACGGCGCTCGCCTATCGCCACTTCTTCAGCGAGGCCGACCAGCTCGTCGAGCTTCCCCGCTGAGCGCCCGTCCCGAACGGCCGTACTCCAGAGTGGCGAAACGCCACCGCCAAGATTGGCCGGGGTCGGCCTCCCGCCGTTGGCCGGAACGGATAGCGTGAGCGCCGAGGGGAGCTTGTCTCGCGACGATTGGGAGCAAGCACTGCAAGGAGATCCCGAAGATCAGGCATCGGCCGGCGCGGTAGCGACAGTTGCCACCGCTGAGCCCGACGTGCGCCTGACCGCGGTCTCGAAGTCCTTCGGCGACGTCGTCGCCGTCGATTCGGTCGATCTCGAGATCGCCAGCAGGCGAGTTCTTCACCCTGCTTGGACCGTCGGGCTCGGGCAAGACGACGACGCTGAGGATGATCGCCGGCTTCGAGTTGCCCGATTCGGGCACGGTCGAGCTGGCAGGCCGCGACATGACCGCGCTGCCCGCCTACGACCGGCAGGTCAACACGGTCTTCCAGGACTACGCGCTCTTCCCGCACATGACCGTCGCCGGCAACGTCGAGTACGGGATGCGGGTCGCGAAGGTCGACAAGGCCGAGCGCGAGCGGCGGCGCGGCGAGGCGCTCGAGATGGTCGGCCTCTCCGGCTACGACGCCCGCAAGCCCGCCGAGCTCTCCGGCGGTCAGGCGCAGCGCGTCGCGCTGGCCCGCGCGATCGTCAACCGCCCGCGCGTGCTGCTCCTCGACGAGCCGCTCGGTGCGCTCGACCTGAAGCTGCGCGAGCGCCTGCAGATCGAGCTCAAGCAGATTCAGGGGGAAGTCGGCATCACGTTCGTCTACGTGACCCACGATCAGGACGAGGCGCTGACGATGTCGGACCGCCTCGCGGTCTTCAACGAGGGGCGGATCGAGCAGGTCGGCGCTCCCGAGCAGGTCTACGAGCACCCGGAGAACACCTTCGTCGCCGGCTTCGTCGGTACGTCGAACGTGCTCGAGCGAGACGGCGAGAGCTTCACCGTGCAGACCCGAGAAGATCAGGCTGCTCGCCGAGGGCGAGCCAGACCGAGGGGCTGGTGACCGAGCGCGGCACGGTGCTCGACGTCGCCTATGCGGGGATGCTCACGCGCTACGCGATGGAGCTTGCAGATGGAGGAGAAATCCAGGTCGTCCGCCAGAACCTCGAGGAGACCTCCGCGGAGGCCCACGAGCAGAAGGGACGACCCGTTCTAGTTGGCTGGCGACGCGAGCACACGGTGCCCGTTGCCCAGAGAGAGGAGAACGCATGAGAAGCGAACAGGGCTCCGCGCGATGGGCCTGGCTCATCGTCGCCGGGCTGACGTTGCTCATTGCGGCCTTTGCCGCCGGATGCGGCGGCAGCAGCAGCGACACCACGAGCGCGGACAGCATGCCGACCAACTCGGCAAGGGCGAAGGCGAGGTCAACCTCGTCGCCTGGGCCGGCTACGTAGAGGACGGCTCGACCGACCCGAAGGTCGATTGGGTGAGCGACTTCGAGAAGCAGACCGGCTGCAAGGTCAACGTCAAGGTCGGCAACACGTCGGACGAGATGGTGCAGCTGATGCGCACGGGCCAGTACGACGGTGTCTCGGCGTCCGGTGACGCGACGCTGCGGCTGATCGACGGCGGCGACGTCGCCCCGGTCAACACCGACCTGGTGCCGAACTACGCCGACGTATTCCCGGGCCTCAAGGACCAGCCCTACAACTCGGTCGACGGCCAGATGTACGGCATCCCGCATGGTCGCGGCGCCAACCTGATGATGTCCAACACCGACGACTACAAGACGACGCCCGACTCCGTGGAGCGCCGTCTTCGATCCGAAGCAGGCGGCCAAGCAGAAGGGCCACGTGACGGCTTACGACAGCCCGATCTACATCGCCGACGCGGCGCTGTACCTGATGAAGATCAGCCGGATCTGGGGATCACGAACCCGTACGAGCTGACCAGGATCAGCTCGACGCGGCGATCGATCTGCTCAAGAAGCAGAACGAGTACGTCGGTCAGTACTGGTCCGACTACACGAAGGAGATCCAGGCGTTCGCCAACGGCGACTCGACCGTCGGGCACGACGTGGCAGGTCATCAGACCTGCCGCTGCAGGCCGACGGCGAGCCGGTCAACGCCGTCTACCCGAAGACGAGGGCTCGACCGGTTGGTCGGACACGTGGATGGTCAGTTCGCAGGCCAAGCACCCGAACTGCATGTACATGTGGATGAACCACATCATCGACCCGAAGATCAAGGCCCAGGTCGCCGAATGGTTCGGCGAGGCGCCCGCCAACTAGAAGGCATGCGACTAGACGGCCGACCCGAACTACTGCCAGAATTATGACGCAGAGGGCAAGAAGTACCTCGACGACCTCTACTACTGGACGACGCCGGTCTCCGACTGTGGCGACGACAGCAACGACTGCACCACATACGACGATTGGGTCCAGGCATGGACCGACGTCAAGGGTTAGAGGTCCCTGAAGGCCCGAAAGGCAAGGTGATCCGTGGAGGCTGCTGACGCGATCGCGCAGCACCGAAGAGGTCGGCGGGCCGCAGGCTCGCCGGCCTCTTCCACGGTCGCCCCCGCCTGCAGGTAGCGCGCCTGCTCGCCGGCCCGATCGGCTGGCTGGTGATCGGCTACCTCGGCTCGCTCGCGGTCCTGCTGGTCGCCGGCTTCTGGACGCTGGGCGAGCTCAGCGGCAAGGTCGAGCACACCTTCACGCTCGACAACTTCAACACGATCCTGACGGAGCCCGTCTACCGGACGATCGCGTGCGGCACGGTCCCGATTGCGGCGCTCGTCACGCTCACCGACGTGCTGCTGGCTCTGCCGCTCGCCTTCTACATGGCGAAGGTCGCTGGGGCGCGGACGCGCGGCATGCTCGTCGTTGCGGTGCTGATGCCGCTCTGGTCCTCGTACCTGGTCAAGGTCTACGCCTGGCGGACGATCCTGAGCGAGGATGGAACGCTGAACTGGGCCCTCGGCCCGCTGGGCATCCACGTGCCGCCCCAGGGCAACGGAGCCGTATGGCTCGTCATGAGCTACATCTGGCTGCCCTACATGATCATCCCGATCTACGCGGCGCTCGAGCGCATGCCCGACTCCCTGCTGAGCGCCTCGGAGGATCTCGGCGCGCGGCCGGGTCACACCTTCCGGCGGGTCATCTTCCCGCTCATCTTCCCGGCGATCGTCGCCGGCTCGATCTTCACCTTCTCGCTGACGCTCGGCGACTACATCGCCCCGCAGCTGCTCAGCTCGAATCAGTTCATCGGCAACGTGATCGCGTCGACGATCACCACGAATCTGCCGCTCGCGGCGGCGTTCGCGACGGTGCCGATCCTGATCATGGTCATCTACCTGCTGGTCGCCAAGCGCCTCGGGGGCGTTCGAGCATGTCTGAGCTGGGGCGGTCGTGAGGCTCTCGGCGCGCTCGCTGGCGCTGCTCCGGCTGGGCGCCGGGGTGACGCTCGCGTTCATGTACATCCCCCTGGCGATCATCGTCGTCTACGCGTTCAACGCCGACACGGTCTTGACGTGGCCGCCGCCGGGACTGACCCTCCACTGGTTCGGCGAGGCCTTCCAGAACGCCGGCGCGCGGGACGCCTTCTTCAACTCGACTGAAGGTCGCCTGCGTGGCAACGGCATTCGCCCTGATCCTCGGCACGCTCGCCTCGCTGGCCGTCTCCAGGTACCGGTTCTTCGGCCGCGACACGGTTTCGTTCCTGCTGCTGCTGCCGATCGCGCTGCCCGGGGATCCTGACGGGCATCGCGCTGAACACGACGTTCACGCAGCTGATGAAGGTCGACCTGAGTCTGTGGACGATCGTCGTCGGCCACGCGACCTTCTGCATCGTCGTCATCTACAACAACGTCGTCGCCCGGCTGCGCCGGCTGTCGACCTCGTTCGAGGAGGCCTCGGCCGACCTCGGCGCGACGCCCTGGCAGACCTTCCGGATGGTCACCCTGCCGAACATGCGCGGTGCGCTCGTCGCCGGCGCGCTGCTCGCCTTCGGCCTCTCCTTCGACGAGATCATCGTCACCACGTTCACGGCGGGAGCGGGCGAGCAGACCCTGCCGATCTGGATCTACACGAACTTCTCGCGGCCGAACCAGCTGCCGATCGTCAACGTGGTCGCGGTGCTCGTGATCCTGATCTCGATCATCCCCGTCTACCTGGCCTACCGGCTGACGCGGGACGAGGAGTCGACCGGAGCGGTCGTCCCGGCGGCGGCGGGGTAGGCGCCCGGCGCTGCCGTCTGGCCGGCGATTGCAGTGAGGGGTGCCGCCGGGGGAGGCTTCCAATCGCGAGAGGTCACGTTTCACCGCAAGATGAGGTGGAACGTGACCAGTCGCCTCTGATCGCGCGCGACTGATGGCCGAATTCGTGGGATAGGCGACTTGCGCGACATCGGTCGCAGGGCCATGATGGCGGCATGCCCGAGCCCCGCCACATCGTCTTCGCCGTCTACGACGAGATCCAGAGCCTCGACCTGACGGGGCCCTGGGAGGTCTTCAACACAGCTGCCGGCGCGGCTCCCTCAGTGCTACTCGCTGGCGACGGCCTCCGTCTCCGGCGAGCCCGGTCCGCACCTCCAGCGGCCTGACGCTCGCCGTCGACGGCTCGCCTGGACGAGGTCGCTGAGCTCGACACCCTGCATCGTCCCCGGCGGCAGCGGCACGCGCGCCGCTGTCGACGACGAGGCGCTCCTCGCCGAGGTCCGCCGGCTCTCGGCGGCCGCCACGCCGCACGGCCGGCGTCTGCTCCGGGCTCGTTCGTGCTCGCCGCCGCCGGCCTGCTCGACGGCCGGCGCGCCGTCACCCACTGGGCGTACTGCGACGCGCTCGCCGCCGCCTTCCCCGAGGTCGAGGTCGACGCCGATCCGATCTTCGTCCGCGACGGCGAGTTCGTCACCTCGGCCGGTGTGACGGCCGGGATCGATCTCGCCCTGGCGCTCGTCGAGGAGGACCATGGTCCGAGCTCGCGCTCGAGATCGCTCGGTGGCTCGTCGTCTACGCGCAGCGTCCCGGCGGCCAGTCGCAGTTCTCGGTCCAGCTCGCCCACCGGGCAGCGGCCTCGGATCCCCTGCGCGGACCTGCAGGGATGGATCGCCGAGCACCTCGAGGACGACCTCTCGGTCGGCGCGCTGGCCGGCCGCCTGCACCTCTCCGAGCGCCAGCTCGCGCGCCGCTTCCGCTCCGAGCTCGGCGCCAGCCCCGCCGACTACGTCGAACGAGCCCGCGTCGAGGCGGCCCGGGCGCGGCTCGAAGCCGGCGACGAGGGGCTCGAGGCGGTCGCCGACCGCTGCGGCTTCGCCAGCGCCGAGGTCATGCGCCGGGCCTTCCGGCGTCGGCTCGGTACGAACCCGAGCGGCTACCGCGAGCGCTTCCGCGTCGCGGCATCCGGCCTGAACGCTTCCGACGGCCAACGACCCAGGAGGAACCACCATGCAGGTAGCGATCCCGATCTACGAGGGGTTCACCGCACTCGATGCGATCGGACCCTACGACGTGCTGCAGAGCGTGCCGGGGACCGAGGTGGTCTTCTGCGCGCCCGAGGCGGGTACCTACCGGACCGAGAACGGCCAGCTCGGCGTCATCGCCGATCGCCCTTTCGCCGAGGTCAGCTCGCCGGACGTCGTCGTCGTCCCGGGCGGGCTCGGCAACCGGCGTTGGCTGCAGGGCCCGAACCCCTACACCGAGTGGCTTGCGGCCGTCCACGAGACGACGACCTGGACCACCTCCGTCTGCACCGGCAGCCTGCTGCTCGCCGCCGCCGGCCTGCTCGACGGCGTCGACGCGGCCACCCACTGGGCGGCCCGTGACGCGCTCGCCGAGCTCGGCGCGAACCCGGTCGCCGAGCGGGTCGTCGAGCGGGGCAAGATCGTCACGGCCGCCGGCGTCTCCTCGGGGATCGACATGGCGCTGCGCCTCGTCGACCGCATGTACGGCGAGACCGCCGCGCAGGCCGTGCAGCTCGGGATCGAGTACGACCCCGACCCGCCACACGATGCCGGCTCGCTCGAGAAGGCGCCGCCGGAGGTCGTTGCCGCCGTCCGCGCCGTGATGGAGCAGCAGGACGCGGCCGTGGCCGAGCGGCTCGGGATCCCGCTCGGCGCCTGAGCCGGGCTCCCGGAAGGCCGCCGTCAGGGGACCTCGGCCGGGTCGAGGGCCTCGAGGTCACCGAGGTCGATGCGGCGCGGCGCCGGCCGCGGCGTCGGCGCGCCGCCCACGGGCGGGATCGGAGCGGCATCGACCGGTGAGCTGCGGCGCAGGAGGATCACCGCGAGGATCAGCGCGAGCAGGATCAGCGCGGCGGAGATCTTCAGGCTCGTGCCGAGCGAGTCGACGAACGCCTGCCGGACCGCCTCCTTGACGGCTGCCGTGTCATGGCCGGCGATCTTGTCGAGCGTCTGCGTGGCGCCGCTGGCGCCGGAGAGGACCCCGTCGAGCTCCTGGGCCTGGTCGCGGCTGACCGTGATCCCGAGCTTGCCGACGTCGGTGACGGTGCGCTGCGCGTCGAGCTCGTTGAAGATCGCGCCGGTCACGGCAACGCCGAGGGTCGCGCCAAGCCCGCTGAGCGTGACCAGCACGCCGGAGGCGGCGCCGGTGTGATCGCGGGAGACGGCGTTCATCGCCGCGAGGTTCATCGGCGTCAGCGAGAAGCCGACGCCGAAGCCCATCAGCGCCGTCGGCAGCCACAGGTCCGCGTAGTCGGTCGACAGCGACAGTCCGCGAGATCAGCACGACCGCGATGCACATCAGCGTCGAGGCCGATCGCGATCGGCGGTCGCGGGCCGAACGCGGCGGCGGCACGGCCGCCGAGCGGCGAGCCGACGACCATCAGCCCGGTCAGCGGCAGCAGCAGCACGCCGACCTCGGTCGGGCTGTAGCCGAGGATCTCCTGGAAGTACAGGGGCAGGAAGAAGAGCAGCGCCCCGAAGGAGAAGTCCAGGGCGAAGATGACGATCGTCGAGCCGGCGAAGTTACGCTGCCTGAAGAAGTCGAAGTCGATGATCGGCTGGGGGGCGCGGCGCTCGACGACGACGAAGCCCGCGGCGAGGACGACGGCGAGCACGAGCAGGGTGATGATGGCCGGCGAGCCCCAGCCCCAGGTCGCGCCCTGGATCAGAGCGAGGGTCAGCGAGGTCAGCGCGGTCACTGAGAGCCCGACCCCGAGCAGGTCGACCTGGCGCGACGCCTTCGGGTCGCTCGACTCCGGCGCACCCCGCCAGGCGCACAGTGCGACGCCGCCGGCGATCGCGGCGCAGACGATGAAGATCCAGCGCCAGTCGAGCTCGCCGGTGAGCACGCCGCCGATCAGCACGCCGATGCCGGAGACGAGCTCGGTCGCGGCGCCCCACATGCCGATCGCGGTGCCGCGGCGCTCGCCGGTGAAGACGTTGGTCAGCACCGACATCGACGAGGGCATGATCAGAGCGCCGCCGCTGCCGGCGAGGGCGATGCCCGCGATCAGGACCTCGATCCCGGGCGCGGCGGCGGCGAGGATCGAGCCGGCGGCGAAGAGCGCGGTGCCGAGCAGCAAGAAGCGCTTGCGGCCGAAGACGTCAGCGAGCCGGCCGGCCGCGATCAGGAAGGCCGAGAAGGGGATCATGAACGCGGTCACCGTCCACTGCAGCTCCGCGATCGAGGTGCCGAACTCGCGTGTGGATCGCGGGCAGCGCGACGACGACGGCAGCGGTCGGGAGCTGCACGATGCCGGCAGCGGCTACCACGGCGGTCAGCGTCAGCGGGCGGCTCGTCGGTCGAGACACTGCGGTCGAGTCTATTCCCGGCACGGGCGTATCCGGCCGCGCCGGGCCGCAGCGTGCCGACGCATTACGCTGCGCTGCCGTGAGCAGCCCCGCCCATCGAATCTTCAGCGGCATCCAGCCGACCGGCCGCAAGCACCTCGGCAACTACATCGGGGCGATCCGCCAGTACGTCGAGGGCCAAGAGCGGGCGGCGACGCCCGATGCAGCGATCTATTGCATCGTCGATCTGCACGCGACGACGGTCGATTACGACCCGGCCGAGCTCCGCGAGCGGACCTACGACACGACCGCGATCCTGCTCGCGGCCGGCCTCGACCCCGAGCGCTGCATCCTCTTTCGGCAGAGTGACGTCGGCGAGCACGCCGAGCTCACGTGGCTGCTCTTCGGCGTTACCGCCTGGGGCGACCTCAACCGTATGCACCAGTGGAAGGTCAAGCGCGAGCAGATCGAGGCCGGCCAGGGTGCGTTCGTCTCCGCGGGGATCTTCAACTACCCGGTGCTGATGGCAGCCGACGTGCTCGCCTACAGGGCGACCGACGTGCCCGTCGGCGACGACCAGCGCCAGCACATCGAGCTCACCCGCGAGATCGCCCGGCGCTTCAACGAGCGCTTCGGCGAGACGCTGGTCGTGCCCGAGCACCGGATCCCGGACGTCGGTGCCCGGATCATGGACTTGCAGGACCCGACCGCGAAGATGTCGACGACGGGTGGCTCCGAGCAGGGCACGGTGCTCGTCCTCGACGATCCGGCGGTCGTCACGAAGAAGCTCAAGAGCGCCGTCACCGACTCCGGCCGCGAGGTCAAGCGGGGTCCCGGCAAGGAGGGTGTCGCGAACCTGATCGACATCCTTGCCGTCGTCCGCGGCACTGATGCCGAGTCGATCGAGGCCGAGTTCGACGGCAAGGGCTACGGCGACTTCAAGGGTGCCGTGGCCGAGGCCGTAGTCGAGTACCTGGCGCCGGTCCGCGAGCGCTACGCCGAGCTGCGCGCCGATGAGGCGGGCCTCGAGCGAGCGCTCGCCACCGGCGCCGAGCAGGCCCGCTCGATCGCCGCCCCCGTGCTCGCTGACGTGCGCGACGGCGATGGGCGTCGCCGCGCCGCGCGGCTGACGCGTCCTCCGAGCCTCCCGCTACCTGCAATTAAGTTCACCAGCGGAGCGGGTGGCGGCGCAGCCATTCAAAGGACCTGATTTCATGGTGTCAAGCAAGGATGCTGTCGTCACAAACAACCTTCGATGGAACGAAGGGCAGATGGGGACCGGGCAAGGGGGCTGTCCGGGTGCTCTTCGCTGCCGCTCTCTTGGCGCTGTGCGCCCTGACGTCGTCCTCCGCGGCGGACGCCTCTCCTCACGTGCGCCGAGCTGGAGAAGCCATGGACTTTGGGTTTGCCGGAGTCAGGCAGACCGGTGTGCCAGGCCCCGCGGAGTCCGCCGACCTTGTCGCGGCCGTGGGCGGTAACACGACACGGACCACGATCGACTGGCGGCAGATCGAGCCCAAGCGCAACGACTACGACGAGCGCCGGCTCGATGATTACGAAGGTCTCTACGACGCGCTCGTCAACCACTCCCCGAGCATCACCCCGATCCTCGTCCTCCAGTTCGCGCCGGGCTGGGCGCGGGACCCGAACTCGCCGTCCTGCCCGAACGACGGATGTCACTATCCGCCCGCCGTCTCCGAGTTGGGCGCATGGCAGGACTTCGTCACGAAGATCGCGGTCCGGTTTCCGAAGGCGACGATCGAGATCTGGAACGAGCCGAACTGCCCCTCCTACTGGAGCGGGGGCATCGACGCCAGCCGGTACGTGCAGCTACTCGATCGCGCCCGGGAGGCCGTGGCGGCGGTCCACCCTGAGCAACGGGTGATCATGGGCGGGCTCGCGACGAACAACGCCGCCTGCGTAAGCTGCCGACGCCTTCCTCGCTCGGGCCTATGCCGCCAGTCCCTCGCTGAAGGGAATGACGCCGGTGATCAACGTCCACGCTTATCCGGGTACAAGCGGCGACGTCTTGTCGATCCTCGATCGGGTGCGCAGCGCCCGCGATGCTGCCGGCGACGGGAGCACGCCCCTTTTCGTCTCGGAGCTCGGCGTGACGACAAGCGGACCGAACAAGGCCACCGTCCAGGAGCAGTCAGAGCGCCTTCAAAGCGCCCTCCTGCAGCTGGCGCAGATTGGGGACGTTTCGGGCGCGCTCGTCTACTCGCTGGCCGATCGCTCAGACCTGCCGAGCGGACGATCCCGAGCGGGGATTCGGCGTCGTTCGCACCCAGCAGGGATTGGTCGGTCAGAGCGTCGCCCCGAAGCTCGCCTATTGCGACATGCGTCGCGCCGCCAGAATCTACGACCTCGGGTGCCCTCCAGACACCTATCTGACGCAGAACGCCGGCGGCCGTGGTTGCCGGACGGGCGACGTCACACTTCGCCTTCCGCTCTCCCGACGGGGTTCTGCCCGGCTACCGGTGCTCTCTCGATGGCGCTCCTTCCAGGGCCTGCTCAAGTCCCGTGGCTACCGCGGCCTCTCGGCCGGCGGCCACACCTTCGCGGTCTATGCGACCGACCCTAGCGGCCCGACCCTTACCCGGCCAGCGTATTCGTTTACGGTCGATCCCGGGGCCCGCGACCTCGACGGGCGGGCCCGCCCAGCCACGGCGACGCTCAAGCCCGGCCGGCGCAAGCGCTTCTCGGTCACGGTCTCGGCGCCGCACGCGCGCGCGGCGATCAACGGCGTCTCGGTCTGCGTCAAGGCTCCGACGCGCCATCATACGCAAGCCGGCCGGGATGCCCGTACTGGGCACGCTCAAGCCCGGTGGCCGCCTGCGAGGCGCACTTTCGACACCTGCGCTGCGCTCGCAAGACGCACAGCCGTCACCCGATTCATCTGAAGTTCATCGCCAGAGCGCCGGACGCCGACCACGGCGACAGCGCCGGGCCTCGATCCGGGTGCGCTGAGCGCGCCGATCCGGCTCGGCGCCGGTCCGGGCGCTCTAGATTTTCTGCGGATGATGGACGGGACCCCATGGGCCCGGCGGCGGCCCCGGCAGGTGCTGCTCGCGACACGCTCGCCATCGCGGCGGCGATCGCCGCCGCTCGCCCTTGGCGCTGCGGTCGCCCCAGCAGGCGACCGTCGAAGCAGCAGCCCCTCAAGCTGCTCGGCTTCAGCGGCGTTCGGCCGAACGAGGATCTGACGCCGCGGAAGACCGCACTGCTGACGCGCGGCATCGCCGGCAACGCGACGCGGACGGCGCTGCACTGGCAAGCGCTGGAGCCGCAGCGGGATCACTACGCCGAGGGCGAGTTCGCGCGCTACGAGCGCCTCTATGCGGCGCTCGTCGCCGACGACATCACGCCGATCTTCGTCCTCCAGTACGCGCCGGCATGGGCGCGGGACTCCGGGGCGCCGAAGCAGTGCGGCACCTCGGACGCGTGCCACTACCCGCCGGCGCGCTCTGAACTGGGCCAATGGCGCCAATTCGTCGCGGTGGTCGCCCGTCGTTTTCCGAAGGCCTCGATCGAGATCTGGAACGAGCCCAACTACGTGGGCCAGTGGCAGTCGGGCGTTGACCCGGAACGCTACGCGCAGCTGCTCGCCGCCGCCGATCAGGCCGCGCGCTCGGTTGACCCACGGATCCCCGTCTACGCGGGCGGTCTCGGCACGGCCGTCAAGGATCGCTCGCTGACGCCACCCGACTTCCTTCGCCGCGCCTACGCCGCGCGGCCCTCGTTGAAGGGCCACACCGACGCGCTCAACCTGCATCTCTTCCCGTCCTTTCACCTCGGCCCCGGGTCGGTCTTCGATCGCTACTTCAAGCAACTGCGCAGGGTCCGTGATGCCGCCGGTGACCACTCAACCCCGATCCTCGTCAGCGAGATGGGTCGCTCGACGAGCGGACAGGGCGGGCTCACCCCGTCGCAGCAGGCCGACATCGACCTGCGCGCGACACGGCGGATCCTCTCGATGGACGACACCCTCGGCGTGCTCGTCTACACGCTTGCCGACCGCAACGAGCTCTCCTCGGGCGATCCCGAGCGCGGCTTCGGGATCGGCCGGGCCGGATCCGGCGGCGACAGCACCGTCTACCACCCGAAGCCCGCCTACTGCGCCCTCCGGCACGCCGCCGGCTACCGAGGCTGCACGCCGCGCGCAGGCGAGCTCACGCGACGGCTCAAGGTGAAGGTGAAGCCGAAGCGCTTGCGACTCCGCGCCGGCCGGCGCGGGCGCAAAGTCATCGTCAGAGTTGAAGCGCCCGGCAAGCTCGTCGAGGCGGCGAAGATCCAGATCTGCGCCAGGGGGAGACGCCACCGGGTCAAGATCGGACCGAGGCGATGCAAGCGGGCCGGGCAGCTGCGGCCCGGCAGGCACGTCAGCACCTCCTTCAAGGTGAAGCTCCGGCGGGCCGGTCGCGGCAAGACCAGGATCCGCTTTATCGCCGGCGGGCTCGGCGTCCGCTCGGGAACCGGGAAGCTGCGGATCCGCGCCCGCTGAGCCCTCCCCAGGGTGGGATCAACCATCTAATCCGTCCGCCGGCGCAGGGTCATGGCGCCGAGGGCGAGCGACAGGACGGTGACGGCGATCACGACGAGCACATCGAGCCAGCCGGCCCTGCCCAGCCCGCCGTCGGAGGCGACGCGTGCGATCGCGTCATAGGAGTAGGTCATCGGCAGCGCCCAGGAGACCGCCTCGAGCGCCGGCGCCATCTGATCCCGAGGCACGAAGAGGCCGCAGAGGAGCAGCTGCGGCAGGATCAGCGCCGGCATGAACTGGACGGCCTGGAACTCAGTCCGGGCGAAGGCGCTCGCGAGTAGGCCGAGGGCGGTCCCGAGCACGGCGTTGAGGACGGCGAGGGCGACCACCGCGGCGGGCGATCCCGCGACGTCGAGCCCCAGCACGGCGAAGGCGAAGCCGGCGACGATCGCTCCTTGGATCACAGCGACGCCGGCGAAGGCGAGGCCATAGCCGGCGATCAGGTCGAGCTTTGCGAGCGGCATCGTCATCAGCCGCTCGAGCGTGCCGCCGACGCGTTCGCGCAACATGGTGATCGACGTGACGAGGAACATCGAGATCAGCGGGAAGATGCCGACGAGCGGCGCGCCGACCCGGTCGAAGCTCCCGGGGCTGTCGGAGAGCACGCCCTTCATCAGGGCGACGAGGGCGACCGGCACGGCGATCACGAGCGCGATCGTGCGCGGGTCGCGACGGAGCTGCAACACGACTCTGGCGGCGGTCGCGAACGTCGCGGTGGCGGTCATCGCCCGTCCTCGCGGATCAGGCGGAGGAAGGCGTCCTCGGGATCGGAGGCGCCGGTTCGCGCGAGCAGCTCGGCCGGTGGGCCGGCGAAGGCGATGCGGCCCTCGCGGAGCAGCAGCAGCTGCTCGCAGCGCGTCGCCTCGTCCATGACGTGGCTGGAGACGAGCAGCGTCGTGCCCGCCGCGGCGAGCTCGGCAAAGGTCTGCCACAGCGACGCGCGCAGGACGGGGTCGAGGCCGACCGTCGGCTCGTCGAGCAGCAGCACCTCGGGCTTGCCGAGTAGCGCGACGGCGAGCGAGACGCGGTTGCGCTGCCCGCCGGAGAGCGTGCCGACGACGCGGTCGAGCTCGCCGCTCAGATCGACGGTCACGGCCGTCTCCTCGATCCGGTCGGGGTCGACGCCGAGGATGCGCCCGAAGTAGCGCAGGTTCTCGCCAATCGTCAGGTCGCCGTAGACGGAGGGCGCCTGGGTGACGTAGGCGACGCTCCTCCGCAGGTTCGGCGTCCCGGCGGCGGAGCCGAGCACCGTGACCCCGCCGCCGGCGACGATCTGAACGCCGGCGATCGCGCGGATCAGGGTGCTCTTGCCGGAGCCGCTCGGGCCGAGCAGGCCGGTGACGGTGCCGCGCTCGACGCTGAGGGAGATGCCGGGTAGCACGGTCACGGAGCCCCGAACGACTTCGAGGCCCTCGATCTCGATCGCGGGGTTGCGATCAGGCACCGTCCGCGATCGTATTCGGGTCCAGCCCGCAGTGGCAGCGCTGTGCGACCGCCGGGGCTCGTACGCTTCCGGGCAATGCGCTCCGCTGACCTCGAGCTCGACCTCGACGTCTTCGCCGGCCCCTTCGACCTGCTGCTGGCGATCGTCCTCCGTGAGGAGATCAGCCTGCTCGAGGTCGAGCTCGGCGCCGTCTGCGCCGCCTACGTCTCGCGGCTAGAGGAGACGGGCGAGCTCGACCTCGAGGCCGCGACCGAGTTCCTCGTCCTGATCGCAGCCCTGCTCGAGCTCAAGTCGCGGCTGATGCTGCCCAGCGAGGAGGAGGTCGAGCTCGACCTCGGACCCGAGGAGGCGGCCGAGGAGCTGCTCGCCCGGATGCTCGAGTACCGGCGCTACAAGTCGGCCGGCGCCGAGCTCGCAGCGCGCTTCGAGGCCGAGCGCCCCTACCTGTACCGCTCTGCGCCGCTGCCGCCCGAGCTGCGCCGCGTCTCAGTCGAGGTCGCGCGCCCGGTCTACGACGCGGAGACCCTGGGCGCTGCCCTCGGCAATCTGCTGCGCACGCCGCCGCGGGTCGATACGAGCCACATCCGGCCGACGGTCTCGCTCGAGCGCCGCCTGAGCGTGCTTCGCGACCTGCTCGGCAGCCGTACCCGCGTCGACTTCGACGAGGCCTTCGGTTCCGAGGACCGCCTGACGCAGGCCGTGACGATCTTCGCCCTGCTCGAGCTGCACAAGAAGGGCGAGGCGACGTGGACCCAGCCGGAGACGTTCGGCCCGATCGAGATCCGCGCCGGCGAAGAGCAGAAGGCGGGTGCCGTATGAGCTCGGCCTCCGATCTCGCCCGGACGATCGAGGCGCTGCTCTTCCTCTCGCCCGAGCCGGTCCCGGTGCCGGAGCTGATCGAGGCCTGCGAGGTCGGCGAGGTCCAGATCCGCAACGCGCTCGACGTGCTCGCCGAGGAGCTCGCGCCCGGCCGCCGCGGGCTCGTCCTCAAGGAGGTCGGGGGCGGCTACACGCTCGCCACCGACCCCGATGCCGAGCTCGCCGCCCGGCGGCTGCTCTCGCGCCCGAAGACGCCGCCGCTGACCCAGGCACAGGCGGAGACGCTGGCGATCGTCGCCTACCTGCAGCCGGTCTCGCGTCCGGAGATCTCGCGGATCCGCGGCGTCAGCTCCGAGTCGGCGGTCACCTCGCTGACCGAGCGCGGCCTGATCGAGGAGTCGGGGCGCTCCCGCTTCGGCGCGACGATCTACGCGACGAGCGAGCTCTTCGAGCGGCTCTTCGGGCTCACGGGGCTCGACCAGCTCGCCCGACGTCGCGCGCTTCGACCCGACGCCCGGAGGACGCCGCCGAGCTTCGCGAGCGCCTGCTCAAGGCGGGCGAGCAGCGCAGCGAAGGCTGAGCCGCCGTGCGGCTCGAGCTGCTCACCGGCGACCTCGCGGTCTGCCGGCTCGGGCCCAGGCGATCCGCTGCCCGAGTGGGCGGCGGCGGAGCCGTCGCCGGGCACCGTCACAGCGATCGCGCGCACCGCCGAGGAGTTGTCGCTGGTCTGCTCGGCTGAGCTCGTGCCCGAGGGGGCGCCGGCGTCCGGCCCGTGGCGGGCCCTGCGCGTCGCCGGGACGCTCGATCACACCCTGACCGGCATCCTCGCCGCGCTCGCCGCGCCGCTCGCGGACGCCGGGGTGCCGATCTTCGCCGTATCGACCTTCGATACCGACTATGTGCTGGTCCCGGCGGAGCGCCGTGGCGACGCACTCGCGGCGCTCGATGCCGCCGGCCACGAGGTCGCGCCCACGGAAGGGGCGGTCTGATGCGCCTCGTCAAGTACCTCGCGCACAGCGGCGTCGCGTCCCGGCGGGCGAGCGAGAAGCTGATCGCGGCCGGCCGGGTGACGGTCGACGGAGCGACCGTGACCGATCCGGCGCGGGACGTCGAGGGCGCCGGGCGGGTCACCGTCGACGGTCGCGACGTGGCGCCCGAGGGGCGCGAGGTGTGGATGCTGAACAAGCCGTTGCACGTCGTCTCGACCGCCTCCGAGCCGGGCCGCCGCCGGGCCGTCGTCGAGCTGATCGACTCGTCGCCGGCGCCTGTATCCGGTCGGCCGCCTCGACGCCGACTCGACCGGGCTGATCCTGATCGCCAACGACGGTGAGCTCGCCAACCGGCTCACGCACCCGCGCTACGAGGTGCCGAAGACGTACCTGGTCAAGCTTCAGCGACCGCCCGGCGAGGGGCAGCTACGGCGGCTGCGCGAAGGGCCCGAGCTCGACGACGGCCCGACCAACCCGGCCGAGGTCAGCCCCCGGGGGGATCGCACGATCGAGGTGACGATCACGCGAGGGTCGCAACCGCCAGGTCCGGCGCATGGTCGAGGCCGTCGGCAACCGGGTCGCGACCCTGCGGCGGATCGGCTTCGGCTCGCTGCGGCTCGGCGACCTCGCCGCAGGGCGAGGCGCGGTTGCTGACGCCGCTCGGAGCTGAGACAGCTTTGGAAGGATGCGGGGGCGATGGACGGAGACGAGCACCAGATGAGCGGCGCCAGCGAGCCCGAGCGCGGCGCGGACCGCGTCTTTGCGGTGCGCGGCGCCGTGCAGGCCGACCGCAACGACCGCGAGTCGATCCTCGGCTCGGCCGACGAGCTGATCCGCGAGCTGATGCGCCGCAACGAGCTCGTCCCCGAGCGGATGATCTCCTGCATCCTGACCTGCACCGACGACCTCGACGCCGAGTTCCCGGCCGTCGCCGCCCGCGGCGCCGGCCTGACCACGGTGCCGCTGCTGTGCACGCGGGAGATGGACGTGCCGGGCTCGATGGAGCGCGTGATCCGGGCGATGGTGCACTACTACGCGCCCGCCGAGCACGAGCCCGCAGCACACCTACCTCGGCGCCGCCCGGCAGCTGCGCTCGGACCTACACTCGGCCCAGTGACGATCTCGCAGGTCAACTACGCGAAGAAGCTCGAGCAGCTGCCCCACTACGAGGGCGGCATGGACCTCGAGCGCGCCCGCGAGCTCTACGAGACCGACGAGGTGATCAAGCTCGCCTCGAACGAGTCGCCGTGGGGCCCGCACCCGGCGGTGCTCGAGAAGGTCGCCGAGGCGGCGGCCTCGGCGAACCGCTACCCCGATCAGTACGCGGCGCTGCTGCGCAAGCGGATCGCCGAGCGCTACGACTTCAACCCGGACGGGATCGCCGTCAGCAACGGCTCCTGCGAGATCCTGCTCGCCGCCTCGCTGGCGCTCTGCGAGCCCGGCGCCGAGATCATCTACGGCTGGCCGGCCTTCTCGATGTACCCGCAGATGGCGCCGCTGAGCGGCGCCACCGAGATCCGCGTGCCGCTCAACGACCGCTACGAGCACGACCTCGAGGCGATGCTGGCCGAGATCACGGTCGCGACGCAGCTCGTCCTGGTCTGCAACCCGAACAACCCGACCGGGACCTACCTGCCCGCCGAGCGGATCGCCGACTTCTGCGAGCGCGTGCCCGATCACGTCACCGTGATCCTCGACGAGGCCTACATCGAGATCCAGACCGTCGACGACCCGTTCGCGACGGTCGATCTGCTGCGCCGCTTCCCGAACCTGGTCCTGCTCCGCACCTTCTCCAAGGTCTACGGCCTCGCCGGCCTGCGCTGCGGCTACGCGCTCGGCTCCGCCCGCTTCCGCGCGGCGGTCGACGCGGTGCGCCAGCCGTTCAGCATCAACCTGCTCGCCCAGGCCGCCGGCGCCGAGGCGATCCGCCACCAGGACGACGTCGAAGATCGCGTCGCCCGCACGGTCGCCGAGCGCCTCGACGTCGAGGCGCAGCTGCACGAGATCGGGCTGACTGACCGCCGAGTCGCAGACGAACTTCTCCTGGATCTCGCTCGGCGATCGCGACGACGCCGAGGTCGTCGAGGCGCTCGGCAAGGCGGGCGTGATCGTCCGCGGCGGCACCCCGCTCGGGCGGCCCTGGCCACATCCGCGTCACCTACGGCACGCCGCGAGGAGAACGCGAAGTTCCTCGAGGCCCTGCGCTGCGATCATCTGACGCGGCGCCTTGTCGCGACCGCGCCGGCGTGGTACAACCGCCCGTCCATGGAATCGACGCCGAACCTGACTTTCCGCCGGCCCCGAGGCCGCCGTTCGGCATGCGTTTTCCTGGCTATTGGCGATTTAGCTAGGCGTCCGGCCTGGGCTGCCCGCTCGCGCTGCGGCCCCCCGATCCCGAAGCTGAAGCGCACCGCCTCGCCTTCTGGAGCTCTTTCCGCCGGACGCCGGTCCCGACCGTGGGTCCGCCCCTGCGTGCGCCCTCCCGTGTGAGTACCTGCAGTACCAGAAAGGCAACGAATTCCAATGATGATCGTGATGAAACCCGAGGCAGGCGAGGCGGAGATTGCCGCCGTCGTCGAGCGCGTCGAGGCGGGCGGCTGCTCGGCCCACGTCTCGGCCGGCGAGCTGGTCACTGTGATCGGCGCCATCGGCGAGCGCGAGCGCGTCCAGCGCCTCGGGCTTGACGGCGCGCCGGGCGTCGACCGCGTCGTGCCGATCCTCAAGCCCTACAAGCTGAGCTCATCGCAGTTCCGGCACGGCACCCGATCCGTGCTTGAGATCGGCGACGCCCGGGTCGGCGGCTCCGAGCCGCTTGCCCTGATCGCCGGGCCCTGCACCGTCGAGAGCCGCGAGCAGACGCTCGACCGTCGCCGACTGCGTCGCCGCGGCCGGCGCCCAGATGCTCCGCGGCGGCGCCTACAAGCCGCGAACCTCGCCCGTACTCGTTCCAGGGTCTCGGGCCTCGAGGGGCTGCAGATCCTGCAGGAGGCGAAGCAGCGAACCGGCCTGCCGATCGTCACCGAGCTGATCGACGTGCGCGAGGTCGACGACGTCGCCGAGGTCGCCGACGTGATCCAGATCGGCGCCCGCAACATGCAGAACTACAACCTGCTCACGCGAGGTCGGGCGGACCGACTGCGCCGTCCTGCTCAAGCGCGGCCTCTCGGCGACGCTCGAGGAGCTGCTGATGGCCTCCGAGTACGTCCTCAAGGAGGGCAACGAGCGGGTCATGCTCTGCGAGCGCGGGATCCGCACGCACGAGAGCGCCTACCGGTTCACGCTCGACCTGCTCGCGATTCCTGCGCTGCGTGAGATGACCCATCTGCCGGTGATCGTCGACCCGAGCCATGCCGCAGGCCGGCGCGATTGGGTCGAGCCGATGTCGCTGGCCGCCGCCGCGGCCGGTGCCGATGGCATCATCGTCGAGGTGCACGCCGAGCCGGAAGAAGCGATCTGCGACGGCCCCCAGGCGTTGCGCGGCGGACGAGTTCTCCGGTTACGCGGCGCGCCTGCGTGCCGTCGCCGAGCAGGCCGCCGCTCCCGCGATCGGGGAGGCCGTGGCGGCTCTTTGAGCCGCGCGGCCGGCGTCGATGAAGATCGCGATCCTCGGCGTCGGGCTGATCGGCGGCTCGATCGGCCTTGCGGCCCGCGAGCGGCTCGGGGCCGAGGTCTGCCGGCTTCGACCCGCATGCGGAGACGCTCGAGGCGGCCGCTCGAGGTCGGCGCGGTCGACGAGGGCGCGGGTTCGCTCGCCGACGCGGTCGCCGGGGCCGACGCCGTCTTCTGCGCGGCGCCGGTCAACGTGCTGCCCGAACTCGTCGCCGGGGCGCTCGCGGCAAGCGGGCCCGAGGCGGTGGTCACCGACGTCGGCTCGACGAAGGTCGGGCTGATCGAGGACGTGGCCGGGCTCGAGCAGGCGCCGCGGTTCATCGGCGGGCATCCCCTGGCCGGGGCCGAGACCGCGGGCGTCCGCAACTCGCGCGCCGACCTGTTCGACGGCGCCCGCTGGTACCTGACCCCGACGGCGTCCGCGGAGGGCGTCCTGTTCGATCGCCTGCACAGCCTGCTCACCGACCTCGGCGCGCGGCCACAGGCCCTCGATCCCGACGAGCACGACCGGATGATGGCCACGGTCAGCCACCTGCCGCACGTGCTCGCCAACGCCCTCGTCGATCGCGCGGAGCAGACCCTGGCGGGCGGCGAGCGCCGGCCCGAGCTCGGCCGCAGCTTCCGCGACTCGACGCGGGTCGCCGGCGCCAACCCCGCGATCTGGGCCGAGATCTTCGCCGCCAACGCGGACCGGGTCGCCGACGAGGTCGACGCGGTGATCGCCCGGCTCGAGCCAGGCCTCCGCGCTGCTGCGCGACGGTGACTCGACAGCGCTCTTCGACTACCAGCAGCGGGCTGCCGAGGCGCGCCGCTCGCTCGAGCACGAGGTGCTCGAGGGCGCCGAGCTGTTCGAGCTGCGGCTTGCGTGTCTAGAACCGCCCCGGCGTCCTCGCCGAGCTCGCGCTCGCCCTCGGCCGCGCGGGCGTCAACATCGAGGACATGAGCCTCGATCCCTCCTCCGACATGCGCACCGGTGCGATCTCGCTGTGGATCGCCGGCGCCGAGGAGGCCGAGCGGGCGCGGCGCGATCATCGCCGAGCCTCGGCCACTGCGCGACGGCCGTCAGCGGCGGCTCCTGAGGCGGTCGGCTGAGCCGCGATGGCCGCCAGGCGCTTCGATCCGCCCGGCCCGCTCGAGCGGCACCCTGCGCCGCGCCGCCCGACAAGTCGATCTCGCATCGGGCCGCGCTGCTCGCCGCGATGAGCGACGGCGAGACTGCGCGATCGAGCGCTACCTCGACGCCGCCGACACGCGCAGCACGCTCGGCGCCGTCGCCGCGCTCGGCGCCGGCGTCGAGATCGCCGGTCGACGAAGCGGGCGGCGGGCGCCGTCTCCGTGCGGATCGCGGGTGTCGGCCTGCGCGGCCCGCGCGCCGGGCACCGCGATCGACGTCGGCAACGCCGGCACCCTGATCCGGCTGATCTCCGGGTTGGCTCGCCGGGCAGGCAGGGCCGCAGCTTCGAGCTCGACGGCGACGCTTCGATCCGCTCGCGGCCGATGGGCAGGGTGGCCGAGCCGCTGCGGGTGATGGGCGCCGGCGTCGCCGCCGCCGAGGGCGACCGGCCCGCCGCTGCGGATCGACGGGCGCGGCGCTGCGCGGGATCGACTACGCGCTGCCGGTCGCCTCCGCCCAGGTCAAGTCCTGCCTGCTGCTCGCCGGCGCTGCTCGCCGACGGGCCGACGGCCGGATCAGCGAGCTCGAGCGAACCCGCGATCACACCGAGCGGATGCTGTCGGCCGCCGGCGGCCGCGCTCAGCGATCGCCGACCGGCACGGCGCTGCCGACGGCGCCCTCGCCGGCGGTGATCGCCGATCGAGCCCGCCGCCCGGATCCAGCTGCCTTCGATGCGCGTCCCCGGCGATCTCTCCGCGGCCGCCTTCCATCTCGTCGCCGGCGTTGCTCGTCCCGGGCAGCGCCGTCGACGATCGACCGGCGTCGGGCTCAACCCGACGCGCGTCGGCCTGCTCGGCATCCTGACCCGCATGGGGGCGCGGATCGAGGTCGGTCGAGCAGGGCTTCGAGGCGGGCGAGCCGGTCGGCAGCGTCACGGCTCGCGCGGGCGCTCTCGAGGGCACGAGGGTCGGCGGCGCCGAGGTGCCACTGGCGATCGATGAGCTGCCGCTGGTCGCGCTGCTGGGCTGCTTCGCCGAGGGCGAGACGGTCGTCACGGGTGCCGAGGAGCTGCGGCACAAGGAGTCGGATCGGATCGAGACGGTCGTCGACGGGCTCGACGCGCTCGGCGCCGAGATCGAGGCGCTGCCCGGACGGCTTCGTCGTCACCGGCACGCGGCGGCCTGCAGCGGCGGCACGATCGCCGCGGCCGGCGATCACCGGATCGCGATGCTCGGCGCCGTCGCCGGGCTCGCCTCCGGCAGAGGGCGTCACCGTCGAGGGGATGGAGGCGGCCGCGATCAGCTACCCCGGCTTCGAGGCGGACCTCGCCTGCTCATCGCTGAGCGGACCTAGGGCCGAGGGCTGTTGGGCGCCGCTCGCGTACCCTGACGGCCGCCATGGTGATCGCCATCGACGGCCCCGCAGGAGCCGGCAAGTCGACAGTCGCCGAAGGCGCTCGCCGAGCGCCTCGGTTTCACCTACCTCGATTCGGGCGCGATGTACCGCTGCGTCGCGCTTGCGCACCGTTGCGGGCCGGCGCCGATCCCGATGCGCCGGCCGAGGTCGAGCCGACTCGCGCGAGCGCTCGAGCTGCGCATGGCGCCTGGGCTCGTCGAGCTCGAGGGCGAGGACGTCAGCGCCCGCGATCCGCGAGCCGGACGTGACCGCCGTGGCCTCGCGCGTCTCCGTCCACTCCGGGCGTCCGCGAGGCGATGGTCGATCGCCAGCGCGAGCTCGTCGCCGACGGGCGGCTGGGTCGCCGAGGGCCGCGACATCGGCACCGTCGTCTGCCCTGAGTCGCCGCTCAAGGTCTTCCTGACGGCCTCGGAGCAGGAGCGCGCGCGGCGCCGCGCGCTGCAGAGCGGCCGCGAGGCGAGCCGAGATCCTCGCCGAGCAGCGCGATCGCGATGCCCGCGATCGGGAGCGCGAGCATGGCGCCCTGCGGGCAGCCGACGACGCGGTCGAGGTGCTCACCGACGGGCTCACGCATCGAGCAGGTCGTCGAGCGGATCGCCGCGCTCGCCGCCGAGCGCGGCCTCGTCGGCGCGGGGAGGGGGCCTCGTGAAGGTCGCGGTGGTCGGCTATCCGAACGCGGGCAAGAGCACGCTCGTGAACAGGCTCGCGGGCAGGCGCGAGGCCGTCGAGCACGATCAGCCGGGCGCGACCCGGGACCGCAAGGAGATTCCCTGCGAATGGAACGGGCGCAGCTTCATGCTGATCGACACCGGCGGCGTCGACCTCGCCGCCGGCGACTCGATCTCCCGCGCCGTCCAGCAGCAGGCCCGCGAGGCGATCGCCGACGCCGACGTGATCCTCCACGTCGTCGACGCCCGCGCCGGGCTCGGGCCCGGCGACGCCGAGGTCGCGTCCCTGTTGCGCCGCGCCAACCGCCCGGTGATCGTCGTCGCCAACAAGCTCGACGCGGCCAGCGCCGACTACCTGAGCGCCGAGCTGCACGGGCTCGGGCTCGGCGAGCCGATCGCGGTCAGCTCCACGCATGGGCTTGGCACCGGCGATCTGCTCGACCGGATCGTCGAGCTCGGTCCCGAGCCCGCCGAGGAGGAAGCCGAGGACGAGCGCCCGCGGGTGGCGATCCTCGGGCGCCCGAACGTCGGCAAGTCGTCGCTGCTCAACGCCCTGCTCGGCTCCGAGCGGACGATCGTCAGCGAGATCGCGGGCACGACGCGCGATGCGATCGACACCGAGATCGAGGTCGACGGCCGGCCGCTGATCCTGATCGACACGGCCGGCATTCGCCGCCGGACGAAGGTCGCTGGCACCGTCGACTACTACTCGCAGCTGCGGGCCGAGCGCGCCGCCTCGCGCTCCGACGTCGCGATCCTGCTCTGCGACGCCTCCGAGGGCGTCACCTCGGAGGACCTGCGGATCGGCGAGCTCGCGATGAAGAGCGGCTGCGCGACGCTCGTCGGGCTCAACAAGTGGGACATCGTCGAGGTCGACCTCGACGACGCCAAGGCGCGGATCGAGCAGCGCCTGCGGCTGCGACCGCCGGTGATCACCTGCTCGACGGTGCAAGCCGCGCAACCTGCAGAAGCTGCTGCCGAAGGCGCTCGAGCTCGCCGACCGCCGCGCGACGCGCCTGCAGACATCCGAGCTCAACCGCTTCCTCTCCGACGCGGTCGCCCGCAATCCGCCCCCGTCACGGCACGGCCGCCGCCTGCGCACCTACTACATCGCCCAGGTCGATTCCTCGCCGCCGCGCTTCGCGGTCCAGGTCAACGACCGCAAGCTGATCAGCCGCGATTGGGCCTACTACCTCGAGAACGCGCTCCGCGATCGCTACGGATTGCAGGGCATTCCTCTCGTCATCGACTTCGTTCCCCGCCAGCGCGACCGCTCCGCATCTGTATAACCCGACTCGTGGCCGAGCGCCGGGGAAGGTTCGAGAGGATGGCCGCTGCGCTGCGCCGGCGCGGCGCCGCCGACGCGGGCGACGACGACGGCGAGCGCGACGAGTCGAGTGGGCGCTCGGAGGCCGATCCGGACGGGACGCATGCGGGCGCCGAGGACTCCGAGGTGGTCCGCGGCGACACCGTCCCGGAGGCCACTGACGCGGAGGAGCCGCTGCCGGGCTTCGAACGCCCCTCGCTTGGCGACCTGAGCGGCGACCCAGCGGGAAGGGAGCGCGGCCGACCGGAGCTGTTCGAGCGGATGGCCGCGGGCGCCTCCGACGTGCGCCGGGACGTCGCCCGCGCCGGCCGGGCAACCGCGGGCGCCGCCCGCGCGGCCGGCGACCGCATCAGCGACGGCTGGATGGGGCTGCCGCTGCTCACCCGGCAGCGGATCGCCGCCGCCGCTGCGTTCGGGGTCCTGGTCCTGTTCTTCGTCCTCGTGCTGATCCCGAACGCGCCCTGCTGGGCGCCGGGCGGCAGCCCCTGCCCGCCCGGGGATGACGCGATTGCGCTCGTTCCCGCCGACAGCGACGGCTATGTGCACGCGAACCTCGATCCCAGTACCGATCAGGCGCAGGCGGCGACCGACATCGCCGGGCGGCTCGCCGACTTCAGCGCGATCGGTGCAATCGGCGGCAATCTGCTCAACCCGGCGGCCGGCAGCGCGATCAACTACCGGCGCGAGATCGCGCCGTGGAGTGGCGGCGAGGTCGCGATGGCACTCGACGCGCGGGCGTCGGGACGATCAACCGCGTCGTCTTGATCGAGGTCGCCGACGAGGACGGGGCGACGTCGTTCGCCGACGGCTATCTGCGCGGGCAGGTGACGACGAGCGATCAGGACGGAGTCACGGTCAGCACCGACCAGCACGGCAGCGCGGCGGCGATCGCGGGCGGCTTCTTGATCCTCGGCACCGACGGCGGAGGTGGACGCCTCGGTGGCCCTCGCCAACGGCAAGGGCGACTCGCTCGAATCCAACGACGCCTACGAACAGATCGCCGACGAGCTCCCGGATGAGCGCCTCGCCACAGCCTGGCTCTCTCCCGGGTTGACCGACTTCCTGTTCCGGCCGAGGGGCGCCCTGGCAAGCTTCGACACGTTCGTCAACGCCGCGGGCGGCAAGGGAGCCGGCGCGGCGCTCTCCTTCGACGGCGACACGATCGATCTCACCGTGCGCAGCGCCCAGGATCCGAAGGCGCCGACGGGTGAGCAGGACTTCTTCGCGGCACTGCCGCAGTTCAAGCCGTCCCTGGCCGGGCACCTCGGCGCCGACACGCTCGCCTACCTGGGGCTCGGCGATCCGGCGGCCAGCGCTCGGTCGCTGATCCGCCGCGCCGAGCAGACGGCGCCGCAGCTGTTCAAGGGTCTGAAGCGGTTCAACCGCAACCTCGACCACAAGGACGGCGTCGATCTCCAGCAGAGACCTGCTGCCGGCACTCGATGGCGAGTCGGCGCTGACGATCGAGCCGCAGGCGGCAGCGCGGCAACGACGGGCAGGCGCAGACCCCGGGCGTTGCTGGCACAGCTCCCGACGCCCTACCTGGCGTTGCTGGCGACCGGCGTCGACACCCAGAACGCGCTCTCCGACCTCGCCGAGCTGCAGGGACCGATCGCCGCCGAGGTCAACCCCGACTCGGGCACGGCACCGGTATTCGAGCTCCACGCAGATCGCCGGAGTGGAGGCGCACAGCCTCCGGCTCAGCCCGGTGGTCGACCTCACCTACGCCGGCTGGGACGACCGAGCTCGTCGATCGGCACGAGCCCACTGGCCGTATCCCGCGCCCGCTCGGACGCGGACCCGCTCTCCGACTCGGCGGTCTACCAGGACGCGACCGACGGGCTGCCGGATTCGGTCTCGATGCTGCTCTACGTCAACACCCGCGCGCTTGCTCGACCTCGGCGAGCGACTGTTCCTTGCCGAGGATCCGGCCTACGCCGAGATCGCGCCCGACCTGCACACGCTCACCGGGCTCGGCCTCGCGGTCGCCGACTCGAACGACGAGCTCGACACCAATCTGCGGATCACGGTCGGCGATCCGGTCGAGCCGCAGCAGCAGCCCGCGGTGGCGCAGCCGTCCGGCGATTGACCGATCTGAAGTGGCTAAGGTGCCCTCTTCAGTCCGGGACCCGACAGCGAAGGAAGCGCAGATAAGCGATGGGCGAGACGACCGAGCTTGCAGATAACGAGTACCTGTTCACCTCAGAGTCGGTGAGCGAGGGACACCCCGACAAGATGTGCGACCAGATCTCCGACGGCGTCCTCGACGCCGTCATGGCCGCCGACCCGAACGGGCGCGTCGCCTGCGAGACGCTCGTCAACACCGGGCTCGTCGTCGTCTCCGGCGAGATCTCCACCTGCACTTACCTCGACATCCCGAAGATCGTGCGCGACACGGTCAACGGGATCGGCTACGACAGCGGCGAGATGGGCTTCGACGGTACGCACTGCGCCGTGATCACCGCGATCGACGAGCAGTCGGCCGACATCGCCCAGGGCGTCGACAAGGCGCTCGAGAAGCGCGACGACCCCGCTGACGAGGACGAGCTCGACGTCGACGGCGCCGGCGACCAGGGAATGATGTTCGGCTACGCGAGCAACGAGACCCAGGCGCTGATGCCGATGCCGATCCAGATCGCGCACACGCTCGCCGCCCGGATCGCCGAGGTCCGCAAGGACGGCACGATCCCCTACCTGCGCCCGGACGCCAAGACCCAGGTGACGATCCGCTACCGGGACGACCGGCCCGTCGAGATCGTCAAGCTGCTGATCTCCACGCAGCACGACCCCGGCGTCTCCAGCCACACGACGATCAAGCCGGACCTCTGGGAGCACGTCGTCGTGCCGGTCCTCGACGCCGAGTACGGCGACCTCTACGACGCTCCGGCGCTGTCCGAGGAGTTCCTCGTCAACCCGACCGGCAAGTTCGTGATCGGCGGCCCCGTCGGCGACGCCGGGCTCACCGGCCGCAAGATCATCGTCGACACCTACGGCGGCGCCGCCCGCCATGGCGGCGGCGCCTTCAGCGGCAAGGATCCCTCGAAGGTCGACCGCTCCGCCGCCTACGCGGCCCGCTACGTCGCCAAGAACGTCGTCGCCGCCGGCCTCGCCGACCGCTGCGAGGTCCAGGTCGCCTACGCGATCGGCGTCGCCCACCCGGTCTCGATCATGGTCGCAGAGCTTCGGGACGGGCCGCGTCTCCGATCACAAGCTGACCGAAGCCGTTCGCGAGGTCTTCGACCTGCGCCCGGGCGCCTTCCGCCGCTACCTCGACCTGCACCGGCCGATCTACCAGAAGACCGCCGCCTACGGCCACTTCGGACGCGACGACGAGGACTTCACCTGGGAGCGCACCGACCGCGTCGAGGCCCTGCGCGCCGCCGCCGGGGTCGAGGCAGCCGCGGTCTGAAGCCAGGCTACAGCGCCGCTAGGTGACTAAAGCCGGCGGCGCCGGGCGACGCTCGGACTCGCCCGAGGCCGGTGTCGTCGTCGTCGACGGGGTTGGTTCGCCTGGTGCACCTTCTCGACGACGTCGTCGGGATCGGCGACGCCGGCGAAGACGAAGTCGGTCGGGTCGTTGGAGGCGGTGTCGAAGTCGATGTCGCCGATCCGCAGCAGGCGCTGCAGCAGCGACTGCGAGTAGTGGACGTCCTGGACGCGGGTCAGGCGCGACTCCTGGACCTCGCGGGAGACGATCCCGTGCTTGATGTGGAGGCGATGGTTGGTGATCGTGTAACGGGTCGAGACGCGGCGCAGGAAGCCGGCCACCGCCGTGATCGCCGACGCCGGCGAGCAGCACGATCGCGACGAGGCCCGTGCTGACGCCGTCGCCGATCGTCTTGCCCCAGAGGACGACGAGGACGATCAGCACGCCGGTGACGAAGCCGCCCTTCAGGTAGAAGTCGAGGATCGCCCGCCACGAGGGATGGCCCTCGAAGACGATCTGCTCTCCCGGTCCAAGATTGAACGACATCGCGAGCCGGAATATATCCGCGTGGAGGGATGTCGTCCGAGCGCCCCTGCGCTGAGGCTGCCGCCCGATGATCTAGCTTCGCCGCTCGATGCCCGCGTCGATCGCCAAGGTCGAGCCGATCACGACGGCCCGTGCGCTGCGCGGGCCGTTCGACTACCGGATTCCCGAGGCGGATGCAGGTCGAGGTCGGATCGCTGCTCGTCGTGCCCTTCGCCCGCCGCACGCCTGCTTGGCGTCGTCACCGGCCTGGCGACGCGAGAGCGACCTGGCGCCGGAGCGGCTCGCGGAGCCGCTCGAGCTGCTCGACGTCTCGGACCACGGCCGAGCTGATCGAGCTCGGCGGCTGGATCGCGGAGCGTTACGCCTCAGCCCGCTCGCGCGGCATCGCGCTCGGCCTGCCGCCCGGCGCGGGGACCGGCAAGCGGCCGCGGGCGGCGCGAGCGCGGACCGAGCGGCGCTCGCGGATCACCGCGGCTGGGCGCGCGGCGCTCGTCGGCAGGGAGGGAGGCGGGGGCACGCGCCTTGGCGAGCGCCAGCGCGCGGTGCTCGAGCCCTCGATCGATCGCGAGCGAGCTCGCCGACCGCGAGCTCGCGACAGCTGACCGGCGCCGGCGGACCGGTCGTCGGGCGCCTCGGCGAGCGCGGCCTGGTCGGCCAGCGAGCGCGTCGCCGGTGCGCCGCCGGCCCGAGCTGCCCGTCGTCGGCGACTCCGCGCGGCGAGATCGAGCTCTCGCCCGCGCAGCGAGCCGCCGCCGACCGCGTGATTGCGGCGCTCGACGGGAGAGGCGCCGCGCGAGCTGCTCCTGCATGGCGTCACCGGCTCGGGCAAGACCGAGGTCTATCTGGCGGCGATCGAGGCCTGCTCGAGCGCGGCCGGACGGCAATCCTGCTCGTGCCCGAGATCGGGCTGACCCCGCAGACGCTCGGCCGCGTCGCGGCGCGGCTCGGCGACCGCGTCGCGGTGATCCACTCCGGGCTCTCGGAGGGCGAGCGCGGCGACGAGTGGCGGCGGCTGCGCGAGGGCGAGGCCCAGGTCTGCGTCGGGCCGCGCTCGGCGATCTTCGCGCCGCTCGACCGCCCCGGGCTGATCGTCGTCGACGAGGAGCACGACTCCTCCTACAAGCAGGAGGGCGACCCGCGCTACGACGCCCGCGCCGTCGCCCGCAGCCGCGCCGAGGACGGCCGGCGGCGTCTATCTCGCCGGCAGCGCGACGCCGCGCCCTGAGAGCTGGGCCGAGCTCGAGCGGATCGAACTGCCCGAACGCGTCGACGCTCGGGCGATGCCGAGGGTCGAGCTGCTCGACATGCGCGAGCTCGGGCCGAAGGCAGGCCCGCTGCACCCGAGGGTACGTGACGCGCTGCTGGCTCTCGCCCCGGACGAGAAGGCGATCGTGATGCTGAACCGCCGCGGCTTCGCGCCCCACCTCTCCTGCGCGTCCTGCGGCGAGGCCGTCGGCTGCCCGCACTGCGACGTCTCGCTCGTCATGCACCGCGGCAGCGGTCGGATGCTCTGCCACCACTGCACGCACAGCGAGCCGATCCCGCGCGAGTGCCCGAACTGCGGCTCGGTCGCGCTGGCCCGGGCCGGGGCCGGGACCGAGCGCGATCGAGGCGCTCGTCGGCGAGCTCGTCGCCCGACCATCCGGTGGTCCGCCTCGACGCCGACACGACCGCCCGCAAGGGCGCCCACGGGACGGCTGCTCGCCGAGTTCGGCGCCGCCCGCGGCGGCGTCCTGGTCGGCACGCAGATGGTCGCCAAGGGTCACGACTTCGCCGACGTCGTCCTCAGCGTCCTGCTCGACGCCGACTCGACGTTGCGCTACCCGGACTTCCGCGCCGAGGAACGCACCTTCGCGCTCGTCTCGCAGCTCGCCGGCCGCAGCGGCCGCGGCGAGCGCGGCGGACGCGTGCTGGTCCAGACGCTGGCGCCCGACGCCGAGCCGATGCGGGCCGCCGCAGCGCACGACACGGCCGGGCTTCCTCGCCGGGCGAGCTCGAGCGCCGCCGCGAGTTCGGCTACCCGCCCTTCTCCTCGTCTGGTTGCGATCGAGCTGGCCGGACCATCGGAGCGCCGCCTTGCGACGGCCGCCGAGCGCGTCGCCGCCGCCATCGCGCCCGCGATTGCCCGAGGGCGCCGAGCTGCTCGGCCCCGCGCCTCGCTTCCGGCGCCGCGGTCGCTATCGGCGGCGGATGCTGATCAAGACCCAGGAGCCCGATGCTGTGACCGCGGCCGATCGCAGCCGCGCTCGACGGACTTGACCGGCGCCCGCGAGCTGCGCGACGTGGCGCTCGCCGTCGACGTCGATCCCGCAGTGGACCGGCCAGCCACCGCCTGAGCGCCGCCGGGCGCCGCATAAACTGGCTGGATGAGCGACAACGAGATCGCCGAGCAGACCGCCGCCCGAGGCGCGATGACCGAGGCGGGCGCCGAGCGCGAGCTTACCGCCGAGGAGCAGCGGCAGCTCGAGGAGATGCGCGAGAAGCGCCGCGAGGCGCTCGCCCAGGTCCGCACGTTCGGCGACCCCGTGCTCAAGTCGAAGGCCTCCGAGGTGACCGAGTTCGGCCCGCACCTCGACGCGGAGGCCGAGCGGATGTTCGCGCTCATGCACGACGCCCTCGGCATCGGCCTCGCCGCGACGCAGCTCGGCGCGATGCGCCGCATGCTCGTCTTCCAGGCCGGGCCTGACGCCGAGCCCCGCGCGCGATCGTCAACCCCGAGATCCAGTGGTTCTCCGAGGAGCTCGTCACCGCCGAGGAGGGCTGCCTGTCGCTGCCCGGGATCGCCGTCGACGTCGAGCGGCCCCTGCACGCACGCGTCAGCGCCCAGGACACCGCCGGAGAGCGCATCCTGCTCGAGGCATCCGGGCCTCGAGGCGCGCGTGCTGCAGCACGAGATCGATCATCTCGACGGCGTCCTGATCCTCGACCGGACGGAGCGCGATCAGCGCCGCGCTGCGATGCGGGCGCTGCGCAACGGCGAGAGCTTCAGCCCCGAGATCCTCGAGGAAGGCGACGCAGGCCGCCGAGCCCCGCCGGAGGGATCGAGCACCGGCTCCTCGACCTGAGCCGGGCCGATATGGCGCGTCGCCAACGCCTACCTGGGCACCTCCGAGTTCGCCGCGACGGTGCTCGGCATCCTCGCCGCCTCCGAGCACCGGCCGGCGCTCGTCGTGACGCCGCCCGACCGGCCCGCCGGCCGCGGCCGCAAGCTGAGCCCGCCGCCGGTGGCGGCGCTGGCCGAGGAGCTCGGCCTGCCCCTGCACCAGACCCCGAGCGTCAACGACGCCGACGCCGTCGCCGCGGTGCGCGCGGCCGGCGTCGCCGCTTGGCTCCGTCTGCGCCTTCGGCCAGCTCATCGGGGAGCCGCTGCTCGGCGAGCTGCCGATGCTCAACGTCCATCCCTCGCTGTTGCCCCGGTGGCGCGGAGCGGCGCCGATCGAGCGGGCGATCATGGCCGGCGACGAGCACACCGGCGTCGCGGTGATGCAGCGTCACCGAGGGCCTCGATTCCGGGCCCGGTGGCGATGCTCGAGGAGGTGCCGATCGGGGCCGACGACGACTACGGCACGCTCGCGCCGCGGCTCGCCGAGCTCGGCGGGCGGATGCTGGTCGAGGCGCTCGGCCTGCTCGAGGCGCGGACTCGCTCGAGCTTCACGCGAGCAGGCCGACGCGGCGTCGACCTACGCGGAGAAGATCGAAGCCGCGGACCGCCGCCTCGATCCGACGCGGCCGGCGCGTGAGCTGGAGCTGACCGTGCGTGCGCTCAACCCCCACATCGGCGCCTATCTTCGAGCTTGCCGGCGGCGACCGGCTCGGCGTCCGCTCGGCGCGGGCGGTGGCGGCCGGCGAAGACGCCGGGCCACCCGGCACGGCACGAGCGGCCGAGGACGGCGAGCCGCATCTCGCTGCGCCGACGGGTGAGCTCGCGATCGCCGAGCTGCAGCCGCCGGGCAAGCGGCGCGATGACCGCCGCCGACTGGCTCCGCGGCCACGCAGCCTCCCGAGCTGGCGGGCGGCACCGGTTGAGCGCGCCGACGCCGGCCCGGCGCGCCGCCTACGAGGTCCTGCGCCGCGTCTTCGAGCACGGCGCCTGGGCGGACCGGGCGCTGCGCTCAGCGCCGCCGGGCGCTACGAGCTCGAGGGCCGCGAGCGGGCCCAGGCGCAGCGGCTCGCCTACGGCTCGGTCCAGCGCCGCGGGACCACCGACTACCTGATCGCCGCCTCGCCGAGCGGCGGGTCGAGCGCATCGACGCGCCGTTGCTCGCGGCGCTGCGGCTCGGCGCCTTCGAGCTGCTCTTCACCGACGGCGCCGCCGAGCACGCCGCCGTCGACCAGGCCGTCGAGCTCGCCAAGGGTGGCCGCGACGGCGGCCGGCGCCATCGCGGCGCCGGGCTCGTCAACGCGGTCCTGCGGCGGATCGCACGCGAGGGCGCAGGCGATCCTGGCCGCACTCGATCCGGCGAGCGCCGAAGGGGCCGCGGTGATCCACTCGCTGCCGGCCTGGATCACCGAGCTGTGGATTCGCCGAGCGCGGCCCGGAGGTGGCGCGCGACGCTGATGGCGGCCGCGAACGAGCCGCCGCATCACACCTATCGCGCGACCGGCGTCGCCGGCGAGCTGCCGGCGGGCCTCGAGCCGGTGGCCGGCATGCCGCCGGGGGTCGAGCTGCTCACCGCCGCGACCGACGCGCCCGCCGGTGCCGGCGCCGCGATCGAGGCCGCCGTCACCGCCGGCACCCTGATTCCGCAATCCCGCGGCTCGGCGCTCGCCGCGGCCGCGCTCGAGGCCGCCCCCGGTGAGCGCCTCCTCGATCTCTGCGCCGCGCCGGGGATCAAGACGACGCAACTTGCGGCGGCCGTCGGGCCGCACGGCTCGGTCACAGCCGTCGAGCGCGATCCGGGCCGCGTGCGCCAGCTGGAGGAGCTCTGCGAGCGCCTCGGCGCGGGCAATGTGACGGTCCTCGTCGGCGACGCGACCGAGCTCGACGTCGGGGCGGGCTACGATCGCGTCCTCGTGGATGCGCCATGCACAGGCTTGGGCACGCTTGCCTCCCGCCCCGACGCCCGCTGGCGGCGGGTCAGCGCCGACGTTGCCGAGCTCGCCCGGCTGCAGTCCCGGCTGCTCGATCGCGGCCTCGAGGGGCTGCGCGACGGCGGCCGCGCGGTCTACAGCGTCTGCACGGTCTCTCGTGCCGAGGGCGAGGCGGTCGCCGGCGCGGCCGCGGAGCGCTCCGACGTCACCCGCGTCGTCGACCTGACTCGCGCTGGCTCCCGGCGCGGAGGCGGAGGTGCCGGCGGGCTCGCTCGAGCTGCTGCCGGGCCGCGACGGCACCGATGGCTTCTTCATTGCCGCGCTCGAGCGAAGCGGGGCAGGCGCATGAGCGAGGAGGCAGACGTCGTCCTCGAGCGCCCCTCCTGCCCGGGCTGCGGTGAGCCCTGGCTGCGGCCGACCCAGCTGCCGGGCCGCTTCCGCTGCGTCAACTGCATGCAGCGCTACGAGCTCGTCTCGCAGTGCCCCGGCTGCGGGATCCACCAGACGATCGCGCGGATGAGCACCGACCGCGACCTGCGCTGTCAGTCCTGTGGCGAGTCGATGCTGAGGCTCGTATGAGCGCCGCCGATCGCACGCCGCTGAGCGGACCGGGCCGGCGCGTCGCCCCTTCGATCCTCTCGTCGGACTTCGCCCGGCTCGGCTCGCAGGTCGCCGAGGTGATGGACGCGGGCGCCCGCGTCATCCACGTCGACGTGATGGACGGCCGGTTCGTCCCGCCGATCACGATCGGGCCGCTCATCGTCTCGGCGATCGCCGACCAGGTCCACGACGCACGGCGGCGTCATCGACTGCCACCTGATGATCGCCGACCCGGATCGCCAGATCGCTGAGTTCGCCCGCGCCGGCGCGGACGGCATCACCTTCCACGAGGAGGCGACGCCGCACGCGCACCGGCTGCTCGGAGCCGTACGCGAGGCCGGCTGCCTGGCGGGGCTCGCGCTCAACCCGGGTACGCCGCCGGTCGCCGCATCCGACGTCGCCGCCGAGGCGGACCTGCTGCTCTGCATGAGCGTCAACCCGGGCTGGGGCGGGCAGGGCTTCATCGCCGCGTCGCCGGCGAAGGCGGCCGCGATGCGCGCGCTCGACGACGGCCCGCGGATCGAGATCGACGGCGGCATCGACGCCAAGACGGCGCCGCTCGTCCGCGACAGCGTCGACCTCTTCGTCGCCGGCTCGGCGATCTTCGGAGCCGACGATCCGGCGGTGGCCTACGCCGAGATCGCCGCCGCGGCCGGGGCGGTCTGAGCTGCGCCGGCCGGCGTAAGGCCCCACGGCCCGCCGTCACCGCAATGCCGGCGCGTTGAGGACGCCTACGGCCTCCTGCCACCAGGAGCGCTCCTGCGGGCTCGTCTCCGGCCGGTCGGCCCGCTCGACGCACCAGCGGGCCAGCGCGCGACGGCCGCCGAGGGCGACGATGTCCGGGTCGGCGACGGCAAAGCGGCCGTCGGCGAGCGCGACGACCGAGGCGGCGCGGTCACTGCGGGTGCGCAGCACGCGGGCGACCTCGACCTCATCGAGGCGCTCCGGATTGCCGGTGTCGCCGTCCTCGGGCGCGCTCGGTCGCACCGAGAAGATCTGCGGTGAGCCGCGCGGGACGAGCTCGGAGAGCGGCTTCTCTCCGATCGGCCCCTTGCGCCACAGCGAGACCAGGCGACCGACCTGCTGGCGGGCCTCACGGCGGATCAGCAGGTGCAGTTCGTCGTCGGCCTCGATCACGGTCGAGCCGCGCGGCGGCAGCGCCTCGCCCCCGCGCACGATCACGTTGACGAGCGCGTCTCGGGGTAGGCCGAGCTCCTTGACCTGGTGGGAGACGACCGCATCCGTCGGTGCCACTCGGTAGGCGAAGACGTCGCCGCCGAGCTCCTGGATCATCCCGGTCTCGACCAGGGGCATCGGCAGGGCCGGCTCGTTCGTCGTCAGCGCGAGCCGGTCGGCGAGCGGCTCGAAGGTGAGCCCCTGGACGAGTGTCGAGATGACGACGACGAAGAAGACGACGTCGAAGACGAACGCGGCGTCGTTGATCCCTGCGATGACGGGGAACGTCGCCAGCCAGATCGGGATCGCGCCGCGCATCCCTGCCCAGCTCAGCATCAGTCGCTCCTGCAGCTTGAAGGATGCGAACGCGGTTGCGATCAGGGTCGCCAGCGGGCGGGCGAGCAGCATCACGACGAGCGCCAGCGCGATGCCCTCGACGGCGACGTCGCGGAGCGCGCTCGGGCGTGACGAGCAGCCCGAGCAGGAAGAAGAGCGAGATCTGGGCGACCCAGCCGAGGCCCTGGTGGAAGGCGGTGATCGTGCGCCGCGCGGGGAGGATCCCCGTGCCGAGGATCAGGCCGGTGAGGTAGACGGCGAGGAAGCCCGAACCGTGGGCGAGGTCGGCGAGCCCGTAGGAGATGCCGATCGTCGCGATCGAGGCGACCGGGTACAGGCCCGCCGTCGGGAAGTCGAGCTCGCCGGAACACGTAGCGGCTGCCCAGGCCGACCGCGACGCCGAGCGCCGCGCCGACGGCGAGCTCGAGCACGAAATCGCCGGCCATGTCGAGTCCGTTGTAGCCCGGCGTCTGGATCCAGGAGATGAAGCCCGTGACGAGCAGCAGCGCGACCGGATCGTTCATTCCCGACTCGCCCTCGAGCGAGCGGGCGAGCCTCTTGCGCAGCGTCGAGCCGCGCAGGACGGCGAAGATCGCGGCCGAGTCGGTTGCGGCGACGGCGGAGCCGACGATCATCGCCTGCAGCGTCGGCAGGTCGAAGAGCCACTTTGCGGCGAGGCCGGCTGCGACGGCGGTAACGAGCGTGCCGATGGTGGCCAGCGAGACGGCCGTGCCGAGCACCGGCCGGATCTCCTTCCAGCCCGCGGTCAGGCCGCCCTCGAAGAGGATCAGCAGCAACCCGATCGTGCCCAGGGTCCGCGTCAGCGTCACGTCGTCGAACTCGACGTGGGCAGGCCCCTGCTCGCCGATCAGCATGCCGAGGCCGAGAAACAGGACCAGGCCGGGGACGCGAAGGCGGTCGGCGACCATCGCCGCGGCGATACCGGCGGCCAGCAGCAGGCCGCCGATCAGGATCAGCTCGGCATCGGACACGCAGCGAGACTAATTGCGGGCAGGATGCTGAGCTGCGCCCCGGATCTCAGGAACCGACGGCCCAGGGCGATACGCCGCCGGGAAGCGTGGCGGGATCGTGGTCGTGAAGGGCCGTCGGCCCGGCGACGCCGGGCGTCGCAGTTGTGGCCGCGGGCGGCAGCGCCACCTTGGCTACCGTCCACTCGCCGTCACGCTCGCTGAGGATGAAGCTGTGCGTGGCGCGGTCGGGATGCTCTGCTGTCATCCGGTCCCGCAGCTGCTCTGCCTGCGCCCGCTCCATGGACGAAGGATAAAGCTTGGCCGGGCGTTTACCTGCGGGCTCCAAGGGGGGAGTAGAATTCTGGCTGACTGACCAGTCAATCAGTCTCGAACAAGCTCCCAGAACCCGCCAACAGGGGTCGCCGCAAATGAGCGAAGTGAGCGCCGCAACCGAGACCGACCGCAAGCACCTGCGCCGAGCGCTGGAGCTTGCCGAGCGCGGCCGAGGGCACGTCAGCCCGAACCCGTTGGTCGGCGCCGTGATCGTCAGCGACGACACCGTAATTGGCGAGGGCTGGCACGCGCAGCTCGGCGGCCTGCACGCTGAGGCCGCGGCGCTGGAGGACGCCCGTGGCCGCGGGGCCGACCCCGCCGGCGCGACGATGTACGTGACCCTCGAGCCCTGCGCCCACCAGGGTCGGCAGCCCCCGTGCGCCGATGCGATCGTCGAGGCGGGGCTCGGCCGCGTGGTGATCGGTTGCGATGACCCCTCCGAGAAGGCCAAGGGCCGCGGCCCCGGGACGTTGCGCGACGAAGGGCATCGCCGTCGACTTCGTCGACGGGGGCGAGGCCCAGGCGGCGCGGCTGCTGATCCAGCCCTTCCGCAAGCACGCTCGCACCGGGCGGCCGCTGGTCACGCTCAAGTCCGCCGTCACCCTCGACGGGCGCACCGCGACCGCCGATGGGATCTCGAAGTGGATCTCGGGGGACGAGAGCCGCGAGCGCGTGCACCGGTGGCGGGCCTCGGTCGATGCGGTCGCCGTCGGGATCGGCACCGCGCTGGCCGACGATCCGACGCTGACGGCACGCGGGGTCGGCGCCGAACGACAGCCGGCGCGCATCGTCTTCGATGGTCACGCCCGTCTGCCGCTCGACTCGCGCCTGGTCCGGACCGTGACCGAGGCGCCCGTGATCGTCATCGCCGGCCCGACCGCTCCGGGCTCCCACACCGATGCGCTGACCAACGCCGGCGTCGAGGTGATCGCCTGCCCCGGCGAGGGCCCGCAGCGGATCGAAGCGGCCCTCGACCAGCTCGGGCGGCGCGAGATCACAAGCCTGCTGCTCGAGGGCGGCGCGACCCTGGCCGGCGCGTTCCTCGACGCGGGCGAGATCGACGAGCTGCGCACCTTCGTCGCCCCGAAGCTGCTCGGCGGCGCCGGCTCACGGCCGTTGCTCGGCGGTCAAGGGGCCCCCGATCTCGAGCGGGCCGAGCGGGCGCTGGCGATGAGCTGGGAGGCCTCCGGCGAGGACCTTCTGATCCGCGCCAGGATGCGAGAGTGGTGAGCCCGATGGATGCGGGAGCGAGAGAGCCATGTTCACCGGCCTGATCGCGGATCGGGGCCGCATCGAGGCGCTCGACCGCGGGCCTGAAGGCGCGCGGCTGACGATCGCGACCCGGCTCGCCCCGGATCTCAACGACGGCGACTCGGTCGCCGTCAACGGCGTCTGCCTGACCGTCACCGAGCTGACCGACGTCGGTTTCGCCGCCGACGTCATGAACCAGAGCCTTGAGGTAACCGCGCTCGGCGGACTCGAGGCTGGCGCCGTGGTCAACCTCGAGCCCGCGTTGCGGGCCGGCGACCGCCTCGGCGGCCACATCGTCCAGGGCCACGTCGACGGCGTCGGCGAGATTGCCGGCAGCGAGGCGGACGGCTTCGCACGGCGGGTCCGGATCGCGCTCGGGTCCGAGCTCTCGCGTTACGTCGTCGAGCACGGCTCGATCGCCATCGACGGCGTCAGCCTGACGGTCGCGGCGATCGACGGGGACGTCGCCGAGGTCTCGTTGATCCCCGAGACCCTCGAGCGCACCAACTTCGGAATCGAAAACCCCGAGGACCTCGACGGCCGAACGGTCAATGTCGAGGTGGACGTGATCGCCCGCTACGCGGAGCGACTCCTGCAAGGCTTCATCGAAAGGAGCACCCCTGATGGTTCATGACGAGACCGCTGCCGGTCGATCCACCGGCACACAGACCGACGCACCCGACTCGCCCTTCGCGACGATCGAAGAGGCGATCGAGGAGATTCGCCGCGGCCGCATGGTCGTTGTCTGCGATGGCCCGGACCGCGAGAACGAGGGAGACCTCGTGATGGCCGCCCAGTTCGCAACGCCGGAGGCCGTCAACTTCATGGCCACCTACGGGCGCGGGCTGATCTGCCTCGCCCTCACCTCCGAGCGCTGCGACGAGCTCGGCCTCAACCTGATGACGGCGAAGAACGAGGCGCCGCTGCAGACCGCTTTCACGATCTCGATCGAGGCGGCCGAAGGCGTCACGACCGGGATCTCAGCCCATGACCGGGCGCGCACGGTCCAGGTCGCGATCGACCCGCACTCCGGACCAGGAGACCTGGTCCAGCCGGGGCACATCTTCCCGCTGAAGGCGAAGGATGGCGGCACGCTGGAACGCACTGGCCACACCGAGGCGAGCATCGATCTCGCCCGCCTCGCCGGGCTGATTCCCGCCGGCGTGATCTGCGAGATCATGAACGACGACGGGACGATGGCCCGCGTTCCCGACCTCACCGACTACTGCGCCGAGCACGATTTGCTGATGGTCACGGTGGCCGACCTGATCTCCTACCGCCGCACGCACCGAGAAGCTCGTCGAGCGGATCGTCTCGACCCGCCTGCCGACGACGTTGGGCGACTTCACTGCGGTCGGCTACCGCTCGCTGGTCGACGACAAGCACCACATCGCAATGGTCAAGGGCGAGGTGGCCGGCAAGGAGGACGTGCTGGTCCGCGTACACAGCGAGTGCCTGACCGGCGACGTCTTCCACAGCCTCCGCTGCGACTGCGGCGATCAGCTCGTCGCGGCCATGTCGCAGATCGAGGAGGAGGGCGCCGGAGTCCTGCTCTACCTCTCGCAGGAAGGGCGCGGGATCGGCCTGCTCAACAAGCTGCGCGCCTACAAGCTCCAGGAGGAGGGCCTCGACACCGTCGACGCCAACCTGAAGCTGGGCCTGCCGGCCGATCTGCGCGACTACGGGATCGGCGCCCAGATCCTCAAGGACCTCGGGCTGAGCTCGATCCGGATCCTGACCAACAACCCGAAGAAGATCATCGGCATGGAGGGCTATGGCCTGTCCGTGAGCGAGCAGGTGCCGATCCAGGCCGTCTCCAACGTCCACAACGAGGTGTATCTGCGCACCAAGCAGGAGAAGATGGGGCACACGCTCCACCACCAGGCCCTGCCGCTGGACGAGGAGATGCTCCACTCCGAGCACGAGCGCGATGCCGAGGTCGTCGAGCAGGAGGCGCCGGTTCCCGGGCCCGTCCCCGGACCTGCTGACGGCGGCGAGAGCGCCGGCTGATGAGTGGGGCCGCCGAGGGGGCCTTCGCGGAGGCCGAGCGCAGCCTGCTCGTCGGCGAGCGCTGGGCAGTGTGCGTCGCGACGTTCTACCGCGACCTCGCCGATCGGCTGATCGCCGGAGCCCGCGAGGGCTTCGGCGAGGCCGATATCGGCGCGGACGCGGTCGACGTCTTCGAGGTGCCCGGCGCCTTCGAGCTGCCGCGGGCGGCGATGCTTTGCGCCGAGTCCGGCCAGTACGCGGGCGTCGCCTGCGTCGGCGTCGTGATCCGCGGCGAGACGGACCACTACGACTTCGTCTGCGGCGAGGCGGCGCGCGGCATCGGGGAGGTCAGCCTGACGACCCCCGTCGCCGCCTCCTTCGGCGTGATCACCTGCGACACGCGTGAGCAGGCCGACGCCCGCGCCGGAGGCGGCAAGCGGGACCAGGGCCGCAACGCCGCGATCGCCGTCGTCCGCATGCGGCTCATGGCGCTCTCCCTGGAGGGCGCCTGAAACGCTTGCCTGGCGGCGCCTTTGCTCTACCATGCCGCGTCCAATGGCGAAGGTCTGTCACAGCTGCGGCAAGAAGCCGGCGGTCGGAAACAATCGCAGCCACTCGATGGTCGCGACCCGGCGCCGCTTCAACCCGAACCTGCAGAAGGTGCGCATCCTCGAGGACGGAAGTCCGAAGCGCACCTACGTCTGCACCCGCTGTCTGAAAGCCAACAAAGTCATCAAGGCTTAGTCGGCGGCGGGCTGGGAGCGCCGATGGCGGCGTCCCCGTTCGCTTACGTGCGAAGCACGTGCGCTCACGGCTCCTTGCCCTCGACGCTCCCAGCCTCGCCGTGTAGCCCTCGCGCCTGGCGGTGGTTGGCGAACCTCACCGACTTTCCCAGCACATAGCTGGCAAAGTCGATACGGAACGCCGCGGCGGGGCGCAGCCCCCTCGCCGGCGGCCGGTTGACCGCCTTTGGGCAGTGAGGGGTGCGCGCCGGGGCCCGGCGGCGAAACAACGCGCCTGACGTCGGCGTCAGCCCGACGTGTGGCGCCTTAGTTCGCCTCAGGCGAACCAATGCGCCTGACCCCCTCTCCGCGGCGAGGTGTGGCGCGTTGTTTGCCCTCGACGCCACCGGCGAGCTCCGCCAACCCACCTCCCTCACTGCCCTCGCAAGGCCACGCCCGTTCGGCGGCGGCGAGGCCCCGCGCGGCGTGACGGCGGCGCCTCCGACGCGCCCGCGCGACCCCCTTTGCCGGGCGACCCGGCCACCCGCAACGCGGCGCGACTGCCGCCGTCGGTATTTTCCTGCGCCGTGCCCGATCCATCGGTAGAGCGCTTTCGGCGGGTGGTCGCGGCTGCTTACAACAACCTCGACTCGCGCCGCCAGGAGGTCAACGACCTCAACGTCTTCCCGGTCGCCGACGGCGACACGGGCGACAACATGGCGCTGACGATGCGCTCAGTCCTCGCCGAGCTCGATCGGATCGAGTCCGAGGGGGGCTCCTCGCCGGACCGCACCGACATCGTCCACGCCGTCGCCCGCGCGGCGCTGATGGGCGCCCGCGGCAACTCGGGAGTGATCCTCAGCCAGATCGTCCGCGGCGCCGCTGAGGAACTCGCGACCCGCCCGGGTGAGCTCGTCGACCCGACGCTGATCGCAGCCGCATTCGCGCGCGCCGCCGACGCCGCCTACGACTCGGTCCGCGATCCCGCCGAAGGCACGATGCTGACCGTCGTCCGCGCGATGGCCTACGCCGCGACCACCCATCTCGCGCGGATCGAAGAGGAGAACCGCCGCCTCAGCGGCGACGACATCGGCGAGCGCCAGGATCAGATCCTCGCGGAGGTCGTCGAGGTGATGACGCGAGCTGGGGAGGAGGCCGTCGCGAAGACGACCGACCAGCTCGACGTACTCGCCGACGCGGGCGTCGTCGATGCCGGCGCTCACGGCCTCGTCCTGATCCTCGCCGGCGCGCTCGCCGGACTGCGCGAGGACGGTGGGCTCGACGTCGCCGAGCAGACTCCGGCGCGGATCTCGGTGCCGCACCACACCGACAGCCGCTTCCAGTTCTGCGTCAACTTCATCGTCACGGGAGAGGGGCTCGACGGTTCCGCCACGGTGCCCGAGCTCGAGCGGCTCGGCGACTCGGTACTCGTCGTCGGCGACTCGCGCACGCTCAAGGTCCACGTCCACACGGACGACCCGCCCGCCGCCCGCGCGATCTTCGCCGGGGCTCGGCGAGGTCTCGAACGTGGACGAGGCCGACATGCGGGCACAGATCGCCGAGCGTGAGCGGCGTCTCGCCGACGGCGGCGGGCGTACCGGCGTACTCGCGGTCGTCTCCGGGACGGGCTTGCGCCGCCTCTACGAGGAGCTTGGCGCCGATGTCGTCGACGGCGGCCCGACCATGAACCCTTCGACCGACGAGGTGCTCGCGGGCATCCACGCGGTTCCCGCGGAGGCCGTCATCGTGCTGCCGAACTCCTCCAACGTCGTCATGGCGGCCGAGCGCGCGGCCGAGCTCAGCGACCGACCGGCGCTCGTCCTCGACTGCACGAGCCAGCAGGCCGGCCTGGTCGGGATGGTCGAGTTCGATCCGGCGATCGCGATCGACGAAAACGCTGAGCGGCTTGCCGAGGAGCTCGCCGACGTGCGCGTCGGCGGCGTCGCGCCGGCCGCCAAGGACGACGTCGATGGCCGCTTCGTGCGCGGCGACGCCGTTGGGCTCATCGGCGGCGAGGTAATCGCCTGGGGCGGCGCCGGCACGACCCTGCGGGCGACGATCGAGGCGCTCTCCGACGGCGCGGAGATCGTCACGATCATCGAGGGCGACGGCGCGCCGATCGCGCTCGACGAGGTCGCGGCGATGGCGCCGGATGGCCTCGAGGTCGAGGCCCACGCCGGCGGCACCCCCGCCTGGTGGTGGCTGCTCGCCGTCCAGTAGGCCGGCAGGGCGTTACCAGCCGGCGCTGCCGGGCACGCCCTTGAACGGGCCCGTGATTTCGGCGGTGATCCAGCCGCCGTAGAACTCGCCCGGCTGCGGGCCAACAGGCTCGTCGCCGAGCCGGCACTCGACGCGGCCCGGGTAGAAGGCGAGGTGGTCGCGGATCGCCTCGTAGCCGCGGCTCGGCCGCAGGTAAGTCCAGGCGGCGCGCGCCGCCCGCTCGCCACCGACGACGACGTCGAAGTAGGAGGCCGACCCTTTCCACTCGCACAGGCTGTGCCCGCCGGCAGCGGCGATGCGCGCCGCCGTCGACGTCCTCGGGCGGCAGATAGACGACGGGTGGGCCCGCCGTCTCGCAGACCTTCAGAGCCCGCTCGGAGCGGCCGATCTCGGCGCCGGCGAACCGCACGGTGACCAGCCGCCTCTCGGGCCGGATCGCCGGCGGGCGCGGGTAGTCCCAGACCGACTCGCGGGGCAGGCCGTTGGGCGCGATCCCCTCCGCCGGCTCCGGCGACGGGTGCGGGCCGCCGATGCTCACGGGCCGCCGTCGACTTCGACGATCGCCTCGACCTCGACCGACATGTCGAAGGGCAGCTCGGCGGCCCCGATCGCGGAGCGCGCATGGCGCCCGGCCTCGCCCCAGATCTCGATGATCAGGTCGCTGAAGCCGTTGATCACCGGGGGCGTCAGGTTGAAGCCGGGGGCGCAGTTGACGAGGCCGAGCGCCTTGACCCAGCGGGTCACCCGGTCGAGCTCACCGAGCTCCTGCTTGAGCGAGGTGATGATTGCCAGCCCCGTCAGCCGGGCGGCGCGCGCCGCCTGCTCGAGGCTGACGTCGGTGCCGACCTTGCCGGCGACGAGCAACTCGGCGCCGTCGGTCGGGCCGTGGCCCGAGACGTAGGCGAGTCCGCCGCTGAGTGTGACCAGCTCGAAGCTGAACTCGACGCCCGGTGGCGCCGCAAAAGGCTGCGGGAGCTCGATCCCGAGCTCGGCGATCCGGTCCTCGATGCGGCCCATCGCCGGCAGCCTATCCATGGCCCTGGCCCCGGCCTTCCGGCGGACCTCTGACCTACGCTGATCCGATGAGTGGCCGGGCGCCGACACGAGCAGCGAGACGAGCCCGACGCGCCCGGTGAGGGCGCCGAGCCCGAGCCGCCGCGGGCGATCGGCAGTGGCGGGCCGCAGTCGCGGGCGCAATTGCTCGCAGCCGCCGTCCGGCTGCCGCGACGGCCGGAGGTGCTCGAGGCTTCGCTGCAGGCGCTACACGGCGTTGGCGCGAAGCTCGCCGCGACCGCCGGCGAGCTGGAGATCGAGACCGTCGGCGACATGATCGAGCACGTCCCGCACACCCACCGCGACCGGGCCGCCGCGACGCCGATCGCCGAACTGATGCTCGGTGGCGAGGCGACGGTCGTCGCCGAGGTCCGCACCCAGGGCCGGCTGCGCCCGACCCGGCGCCGCAACCTGCGCATCGTCGAAGCGACGCTCGCCGATGAGAGCGGATCGATGAAGGCGAGCTGGTTCAACCAGGCGTGGCTTGCCGAGCGGCTCGTGCCCGGGGCGAGGCTGCTCGTCAACGGGCGCCTCGACAACCGCGGCTTCCGCGTCTCCGCCTACGAGCTGCTCGGCCCGCGAGGAGGCGGACCCCGCGGCCGAGCGCGACAGCCCGCTGCGCCCCCGGGCCGCGGTGCCGCCGGGGATCCACACCACCGGCCTGGTTCCCGCCCATCCGGCAACGGAGGGCCTGCGGCCGCAGAAGCTGCGCGAGTGGGCCTGGCAGGCGCTGGCGCGCGCCCGCGACGTACACGAGCCGCTGCCCGCGCCGGTGCGCTTCACGCGGCGCCTCGCAGGAGCCGCCGACGCGCGGCTGGCAGCGCACTTCCCGGGAGCCGAAGCGGAGCTCGCCGCCGCCCGCCACCGGCTCGCCTACGAGGAGCTCTTCCTGCACCAGGCGGCGCTGGCGATGCGCCGCGGCGAGCGCGACGAGGGCCGTGCCGGCTCTGCCGCTGGAGCCGCCCGGCGAGCTCGTCCGCACCTGGCTCGCCTCGCTGCCGTTCGAGCCGACCGGCGACCAGCGGCGCGCCCTCGCCGAGATCGACGCCGACCTCGCGGCCGAGCGCCCGATGCAGCGACTGCTGATGGGGGAGGTCGGCTCCGGCAAGACGGTCGTCGCGGTCTACGCGATGCTGCGCGCGCTCGAAAGTGGCGCGCAGGCGGCGTTGATGGCGCCGACGGAGACGCTCGCCAACCAGCACTTCGCGACGCTCGAGCGGCTGCTCGGCGGCATGCCGCTGCCGATCGGCGCTGCTCACCGGGGCCACCGGCGCCGCCTCGAGGAAGCGCACGCTCGGCGCTGCTGGCGACCGGCGAGCTCGGGCTGGTCGTCGGCACCCATGCCCTGATCGAGCCCGACGTCGGGCTTCGCGCGCCTGGCGCTGGCGGTCGTCGACGAGCAGCATCGTTTCGGCGTCCGCCAGCGCCGCGCCCTCGACGCGAAGGGTCCGGGCGAGGTCGCCCCGCACGCGCTGCACATGACTGCGACGCCGATCCCGCGGACGCTCTCGCTGACGGCCTACGGCGACCTCGACACGACCACCCTGCGCGAGCTGCCGGCCGGCCGGCAGCCGATCAGGACCTGGGTCGTCGGCGAGGAGAAGCGCGCCGGCGCCTACGGCTTCCTGCGCGAGCAGGTCGCGGCGGGGCGGCAGGCCTACGTCGTCTGCGCCCTCGTCAGCGAGTCGGAGAGCGCCCAGGCCCGCGCCGCCGTCGCCGAAGCCGAGCGGCTCGCCGCGGAGGAGCTCGTCCGGGCTGCGGATCGCCGTCCTGCACGGGCAGATGCCCTCGGCCGCCAAGGCGGATGCGATGGCCGCCTTTGCCGCGGGGGAGACCGACGTGCTGGTCGCGACGAGCGTCATCGAGGTCGGCATCGACGTGGCCAACGCGAGCGTCATGGTGATCGAGGACGCCGACCGCTACGGGCTCAGCCAGCTGCACCAGCTGCGCGGCCGGATCGGGCGCGGCGAGCACGAGTCGTACTGCATCCTCTTCGGTGACGCAGGGAGCGAGCGCGCCAGCGCCCGTCTGGCAGCGATCAAGGGCGAGCGCGATGGCTTCCGCCTGGCCGAGGTCGACCTGACGTTGCGGGGCGAGGGCGAGGTGCTGGGCACGAGGCAGTCCGGGCCTGCCCCGCTTCCGCGTCGCCGTGCTGCCCGACGACGCGGAGCTGCTCGCCGAGGCGCGCGAGGACCTGCTCGAGCTGCTCGCGCGGCATGGCTCGCTCGAGGCGCCGGCGCTCGGACCGCTCGCCGAGATCGTCCGCGCGCGGTTCGGCGACGAGCGCGCCGAGCCGATCGCCGCCTGATGGCCGCGGGGCGCAAGCAGGACGGCCGGCGGTCCCGGCCGCAGCTGCGGATCGTCGCCGGCGAGCTCCGCGGCCGGCGCCTGCGCTCGCCCGAGGGGCGAGGTACGGCCGACGGCGCAGCGCACCCGCGAGGCGATCTTCTCGATGCTCGGGCCCGAGGCGGTCGAGGGGGCCGTGGTCCTCGATCTCTTCTGCGGCAGCGGCGCGCTTGGCGATCGAGGCGCTGAGCCGCGGCGCGCAGCGTGCGACGTTCGTCGACGGCGCGATCGCCGCCGCCGCCGCCAACGCCCGAGAGCTCGGCCTCGGCGAGCGTGCCGAGCTGCTCGAGGCCGATCTGCCGGGAGCGATCGCGGCCCGATGGGTTGCTCGCCGGCCGTCATACGACCTCGTCTTCTGCGACCCGCCCTATAGACTCGCGGCCCGCTTTGGCCCAGAACTCGGACAGCCACTGGCCACGACTTGCTCGCCCCCGGCGGGACTGCTGATCGTGGAGAGTTCCGCCGCCGATCCGATCGAGCTGACGCTGCCGCGCGCTGCGCGAGCGCGACTACGGGGCCGCCCACGTCGCCTTCTACGGGCGGCCGGAGGAGCTGGCCTGATGTCCCCCGACGGGCGCACCGCGATCTGCCCGGGCAGCTACGACCCGGTCACCAACGGCCACCTCGACATCATCGGCCGCACGGCCCGCGTCTTCGACCGCGTCATCGTCGGCGTCGTCAACCAGCCGCTGCGCAAGAACAAGACGCTGTTCACCCCCGAGGAGCGCAAGGAGTTCCTCGAGCAGGCGACGACCGCCCACGACAACATCGAGGTCAAGATCTTCTCGACGCTGCTGGTCGAGTTCGCCCGCGAGAACGGCGCGCGCGCGATCGTCAAGGGCCTGCGGGCGATCTCCGACTTCGAGTACGAGTTCGAGATGAACCAGCTCAACCGCAAGCTCGCGCCGGACATCGAGAGCGTCTACGTGATGGCCTCGCCCGAGTACAGCTTCCTGAGCTCGACCGGTGTCAAGGAGCTGGCGACGTTCGGCGGCGACATCACCGATCTCGTCCCGCCCGGCGTAGCGGCGCAGCTCTCCGAGCGGATCCAGCGACGCTGACGCCAGCAGTCGGGCCCCAGCCTGACGCGGACGTCGTCGCCGCGATCGCCGGCGATCCGGCGGATGCCGAGCTTGCGCCGCCGAGTCACCAGCCAGACCGCGCCGCCAGCTCTCCGCTGCGCCCGCCGCGACTTGCTCGCTGCGGCACGATCGGCCGGGTCGAGGGATTGAGTGCCGCGCTGAAGCGCCCGTCAGCGGCGACCTCGACCTACGAGTCGCAGGTGGTCGGGGAACTGGATCGGAGCGCGTCGGCTTGCCGGCGCTGGTGGGGGATCGGCAGCGTCTTCGTCATGAACGACTTCCGGAACAGGATCCTGCCACCCGGCGGGCCCGTGCCCTTGACGACGAGGTGGCCGGACGGCGCGCCGCGCGAACGCTGCAGGTCGTAGATCGCCCTGCGCATGCCGCCGTTGCCGTGGGCCGCCTTCGTCGTCCCCGCCCACTGCGTCGATCGACGTGGCGGTAGGCGGGGTGGAAGCCCGGCGTGCCGAGCTCCGGGGTGAAGTCGATCGAGCCGGTCGAGTAATACGACCAGCCCTCCATGCGCCGCTCGAGTCGTACAGGTACGTGCCGCTGTGTTCTGTGTATCCGGTGTCCCTGCGCCATCCTGCCGCCGAGGCGCTTCATAGAGCTCTGCATCGACGGCTCGCGGCCGGCCGCTGACGAGCGGCGGGCGCAGGATCAGCGGCGCGTAGGTGTGGTCGGTCGAGGCGCGCGATCACCTGGTTGTTCGAGAAGAGCCACGCGGATGTTGCGGGTCTCGGGCTCCGAGAACGGGCTCGGGCCCGCGGTAGGTCTCGTCGACCGACCGAAGACGCCGCCGCCGGACCGCCCCAGATGCCGCCGTAGTTGCGGTTGACGTCGACGCCGAGCGGGCCGCGGTTGCGGTCGTGCCGCGGCCGCAGTCGGCCGATGCTGGCCCGGTCGTTGATATGCGGCAGTTCTTGCGCTGGAACTCGGCCGCTGAGCTCAGGGATGCCGCGCGTGCGGGTCGCCGTAGCGGTAGCCGAAGTCGGCGCGCAGCTGGCCGGCCTCGCGCGAGATGTTGAAGCCGTCGGGGTTGACGACGGGGACGACGATCGTCTTCGTGTCGCGGAGGAGCGTCAGCGCCCGCTGGATCGCCGGCCGCGGCGCGGTCGAGCAGCTCGTAGGCCCACTCCAGCGCGACCTCGCCCGAGGGCCACTCGCGCGCCGTGGTGCAGGCCCATGTGCAGGAAGACGGGCTCGCCCTCCTCGGCGCCGGGATGGTCGCCGAGCTCGAGCGCCTCGACCGGCCGGCCCTCGCCGGTCCGGTTCGGCAGCGTGAAGAGCCGCGCGAGATCGGGGTGCGCGGCGGCGAGATCCTTCATCTCCTGCTCGTAGTCGAACAGCCGCCGGTAGCTGACGCGGCCGCTGGGCAGCGACGGCCCGTCGCCCGCGCCGCCGGGGACGGCCGTGCCGCGGTGCCTGTCGCGCTCCTCGCGGCGGAGCTCGGCGGCGAGCGAGCCGCCGATGCCCTGCGCGCGCGCGGCTCGTAGTCGAGGCCCGGCGGCCGTCGATCGCCGCGCGGTCGCGCGGCGCCGTAGGCGACGACGTCGGTCTCGCCGGGCCGTCGGCGCCGGCGTCGGTGTCGAGCGCCGGTGCGCGGCCAGCGCCGCGCGATCCGCCGCGGTCGGTGTCGCGACGTGGAGGATCTCGGGCGGGGCGCCGTCGCGGGTAGGGCAGCTGCTCGAGCTCGGCGTGACGCGTCGGCGTGCCGGCGGCGCCGGGGTTGCGGCAGACCTGGACGGTGATCGGTCTCGCCCTTCGAGCGCGTAGCCGGTCGCGACCTCGTCGGGGCCGGCTGCCGGCGGCCGCGGTGACGACGCCGGCCGGCCGAGATAGGCGGCGACGTCCCAGTCGCCGGTGCCGCCGCTGAGCGGCAGCCGCAGGTAGCCGAAGTAGGGGCGACCTGGATCTTGTACGATGGCGCTGCCCGGGCCCGGGCGAGGCCGGCGAAGCAGGGCCCGGCAAGTGTCCCGGCGCTGGACCTGGCTCGTTGAGCAGCGCTGGGCATCGGCTTGCGCCGCGCGCCGGCGCCGCCACGCACGAATGCGAGGATGGCAGCGCCAAGCAGGCCTGCCGCACGGCGCTGTCCCGCAGCGCGCCCCGCAGTTTTGCAGCTCACCTGAAATGGGCAGGAGCTTGCATTCTGGCGGAGAAAAGACGCCGGACGAGGGAATTCCCTGCCGACCCCTAATCTTTACGCGCACTCATGGACGTTCTCGTACTGATCGACAAGCTCGATGACTTGATCCACAACGCCCGGCCGGTCCCGTTGACCGACCAGGTGAGGGTCGACCGCGAAGAGGTCTACGACCTCCTGGACCAGATGCGGGCGACGATCCCCGAGGAGATCAAGCAGGCGCGCTGGATCGTCAAGGAGCGTCAGGAGATGCTCGCCGAGGCGAAGCGCGAGGCCGAGCGGATCGTCAAGGAGGCCCGCGACCAGCAGGCCCGCCTGATCAGCGAGGAAGAGGTCTACAAGCAGGCCGAGCGCGGCGCCGAGGAGATCCTCGAGGACGCCCGCGACACCGAGCGGCAGATCCGCCTCGGGGCCGAGGACTACGCCGACGAGATCCTCTCGACCCTCGAGGTCAACCTGCAGAAGTTCCTCGCCGCCGTCCAGCGCGGCCGCGACCGGCTCGCCGGGCGTGACGAGTTGGACGTCGAAGAAGTAGCCGAGTAGCGGCGGCGCTCGCCGGCGCGACGTCTCCCGCCCGGGCCGGGGCCGGGGAGACCTGTTCCGCTGGGGACCGTGTGATGCTCGTTGGGCGCGAGCGGCTCCCGCGCGCGTAGCTCGCTTATTTCCGTCCCCTGATTCGCTCCCTCAGGCCTCCCCGGCCCCGGCCCCCCGGCTCCGGGTCGCTCCGTCGGATAGCGTCGGCGCTTCCCCGAGGAAGGAGACGGTGATGGCTGCAGAGGACGACGGTCGCTGGTTCAGCGATGAGGAGTTGGCTGAGATGTCGCGGCCGACCATGGATCGGGTGATCGAGGCGATCGATCGTGGCGATCTCGATGCGGCCAAGGGTCTCTGCGAGGCGATGAAGTACGAGGGCCAGTTCATGCACGACATGCTGGTCGACGGGATCGCCGGGCTGATCTCGTTCGTCAAGGAGAAGCTCGGCGACGAGGGCGTCGAGGAGGCTTGGGAGTACTCGCTCGAGCGCGGCTGGAAGCCGACCGTCGAGGCGATCGACCGCAACGACCGCCGCTTCATCGCCCAGGCACTGGCGGCGACCTGGCGCGCGCACTCGACCAGCGGGGTCGGCCCGAAGCCGGGCGCCTTCGAGATCGCCGAGGACGAGGAGAAGCTGACCTTCACGATGAACCCGTGCGGCTCCGGGCAGCGGCTCGTGCGGCTCGGCCGCTACGGACCGGACGGCTACGGGACGACGGACGCGGCGCACTCGTGGAGCTACGGCCGCGAGGACTTCCCGCTCTACTGCACGCACTGCGCGTTCATGAACGAGGTCCTGCCGATCCGCTGGATCGGCTATCCGGTCTATCCGTCGCACCCACCCGAGGACTTCGACTCCGATCCGTGCGTCTGGCACTGGTACAAGGACCCGGCCGACATCCCGGCCGAGCACTGGAGCCGGCACGGGATGGCCAAGCCGGCCGGCGAGGCCGATGGCGGGGTCGGTGGCTGAGCTGAGCGCATCCGAGGTCGCGGCCCTGTTCGCGGCTGCCGGGATCGACGCCGGCGAGCTGACGCTGACGCGGATCCCCGGCGGCGCCTCGCGCGAGAGCTACCTCGTCGAGGAGGCGGCAGGCGCCGGTCGCTGGGCCCTGCGCTGCGATCCGCCCGGGTCGATCTCGTTCGCCCCGCTGGCGCTCGAGCACCGGCTGCTCGACGCGGCGAGCGGCGGCCGGCGTGCCGGTGCCCCGCGTGCTCGCCTTCGCCGCCGCCGAGGAAGAGCCGCTGGGCGAGCGCGAGGGCTACCTGATGGAGTTCGTTGCGGGCGAGTCCGTGGCGCCGCGCCTACTGCGCAAGGACGAGTACGAGACGGCCCGCGGGCGGCTCCCCGAGCAGCTCGGCCGGGCGCTGGCCGCAGTCCACCGCGTCGACCCGGCTGCGATCGAGGGGCTGGCCATACCGTGAGGGCGACCCGGCGCTTGCCGCCTGCGAGCTCTGGGAGGCGGAGATCGACCGGATCGGCCAGCCGCTGCCCGGCGTCGAGGCAGGCCTGCGGTGGCTGCGGCTCAACGCGCCCGATCCAGCGCCGGCGCCCGGCGCTGGTCCACGGTGACTTCCGGCTCGGCAACTTCATCGTCGACGGCGACGGCCTCGCCGCGGTGATCGACTGGGAGCTCGCCCATGGCGGCGATCCCGCCGAGGACGTCGGCTGGCTCGTGATCCGCTCCTGGCGCTTCGGCAACGATGAGCAGCCCGTCGCCGGCGTCGGCGACGCTGGAGCCCTTCCTCGACTGCCTACGAGGAGGCCGGAGGCGCCCACCTGGAGCGCGGAGCGGCTGCTCTGGTGGGAGATGATGGGCAACCTGAAGTGGGCCGTGATCTGCGCCCGTCAGGCGCTCGACCACCTCTCCGGCACCCGTCCCAGCCACGAGCTCGCCTCGCTCGGCCGCCGCATCTGCGAGCCCGAGTGGGACCTGCTCGAGCTGATCTCCGCCGAGCTCCGGCCGGAGGGCGCGCCTGATGCAGGACTTCCCGACCTCCGCCGAGCTGCTCGAGGCGCTCGCCGCCTACCTGTTCGGCGACGTGCGCCCGCTCGTCCCCAGGGAGGAGCGGTTCCGCGTGCTCGTCGCCGCCAACATCTGCGCAGTCGTCGCTCGCGAGATCCGCGCCGGGGCGAGCCCGACGAGGCCGATCGCGCGGCCTTCCTGCGCCTGCTCGGCGGCGAGGGCCCGACCGATACGAAGGAAGCCGCCGCCGACCTCGCCGCCCGGATCCGAGCGGGGCAGCTCGACTCCTCGCTGCCGGAGGTGATCGCCGAGATGCGCGAGCACGCGCGGCGCAAGCTCGAGATCGCGCGGCCGGATTACGCGGGAACGTGAGGTTGATGCCGGCGCGTCGCGAGCGAGGCCGGCGCTCAGCCCTTCCAGCCGCCCCGGTCGCGCAGGGCGCGCGTCAGCGACATCGTGTTGAGGCCGGCGCCGCCGTCGATGCCGATCGCCTCGCCGGTGATGTAGCCGGCGATCTCCGAGGAGAGGAAGGCGGCGAGCGCCGCGACCTCCTCGGGGTCGGCCATCCGGCCCATCGGCATCAAGTCGTCCAGTGCGTCGAGGATCTCGCGTGGCATCTCGCGGACCTTCTCGGTGGCGACCATGCCGGGCAGGATCGCGTTCGCGGTTACGCCTCGCCGCACGTTCTCGGCCGCGAGCGTCTTGACGAGCCCGACGAGCCCGGCCTTCGAGGCCGCGTAGGCAGCCTGGCCGGGGAGCCCGTCGCGGGCGGCGCCGCTGGAGATCACGACGATCCGCCCCCAGCGGCGCTCGCGCATGCCGCCGAGGCAGGCCTGGATCACGCGGAAGGCGCCGGAGAGGTTGACGTCGATGTCGCGCTGCCACTGCTCGGCCGTCATCCGGTCGGCCGCGGCGATCGTGTCGGTGATCGCCGCGTTGGAGACGCAGACGTCGATGTCGGCGAGGTCCGGGAGTGGATCGTGAGCGATGTCGAGCGTGTAGTCGCAGCCCGGTGTCTTGTCGAGCGTTGCGACGTCGTAGCCGGCGCCGCGCAGACGCACCGCGATCGCCGCGCCGATCCCCCGGCCGCCGCCGGTGACGAGCGCCCGCCGCCGTGGCGCCTCGCTCATCGGTACACCGCCCGGATCACCGCAAGATCGCCGTCGCGCCAGACGATCTCTCCGCCGCACCAGGCCGCGAGCTCGTCCGCCTCCTCGGGAAAGTCGAAATCGGGATCGATCGGCGTGCGCTCGACCTCGTCCGTGACGACGTCGCCGATGACGAGCGTCGTTGCCTGCTCGCGCACGCGCCGGAACAGGTCGCGCTTGCCCTCGGCCCGCAGGTGATGGACGGTGAGCACGGCGATGACGAGGTCCCAGGGACCGTCGGGAAGCGGGTCCTCCATCCGCGCGAGCTGCACGTCGATCCCGGCCTCGCGCGCGTGGAAGACCATCTCGGGGCTCGAGTCGAGGCCGAGGATCTCGGCTTCCGGGTACGCCGCGAGCACGCGCCGCGAGGTCTCCCCGGTGCCGACGCCGAGCTCGAGCACGCGGGCCGGCGCTGCTGGGATCGCGGCGACGGTCTCGTCCTGCAGCCGCTCGAACAGCGGCACCTCGGCCCGCATCAGGTCGAGGTAGGTCTCGGGGTTCCAGTGGAATTGGGCGCTCACTAACCTCGGAGAGTATGGCAAGTGGGCAGGATCGATCTCGAGGCGATGGGACTGCGCAGCGGCCAGGCCGAGGTGGTCGAGCTCGTGCTCGAGCCGCGCGAGCCGGTCGTCGGCGGCGAGCCGTACCCGATCGAGGGCGGCTCAGCCGTCGCCCGCCTCGACATCTCCCGCACCACCTCCGGCTACGCGCTCCGTATGCTCGCCGCGCCGGTCATCGCCGGGCCTTGCGCACGCTGCCTCGCCGACGCCACCCTGGAGCTTGCCGTCGAGGCGCGCGAGGTCGAGCAGGCGGGCACCGACGACGCCGAGCTCTCGAGCCCCTACGTAGACGACGGCATCCTCGATACGGACGCCTGGCTGCACGACGCGATCCGGCTGGCCCTCCCGGAAAAAGTCCTGTGCAGGCCGGATTGCGCCGGGATCTGCCCCGAATGCGGCGCGAACCTGAACGAGGTCGGCGCCGAGGGGCACTATCACGAGCCGCCGCCCGATCCCCGCTTCGCAAAGCTCCGAGAGCTTCAGGGTGACGACTGAAGGCCCCACAAACCGCTTGATCAAGGGCCGGAAGTAGTACCGGCCCGGGTCCTTTTCGGGGGAAGTCGGACCCGGGCCGGATTTGAATGAGGGGGCTGGGGCCGCTGGGGGGAAGGCGCCAACCCCTCTCGGACCCGAAAGTAACAGGATCGATGTGGCGTGTCCACGGATAACTGTCACGTATCCGGGGACCGCTGTCACGGACCCGTGCCGTTCGGCTGGCGCCCCTCCACACGAGCGCTGCGGCCCGCTACCATGCCCGGCCCGATGGCCGTACCGAAGAAACGACAGTCAAGTGCCAGGCGCGATCGGCGCCGCAGCCACGACGCGGTGGCCGCGCCGCGGCTGAACGAGTGCCCGCAGTGCCACAGCCCCCGGCTGCCGCACCGTGTGTGCCCGACCTGCGGCACCTACTCGGGCCGACAGATCGTCGACCTCGACGAGCCGACGCTCGAAGCGCCCGAGTCCGGGACGGAGTAATGCCGTCTCAGAGCCCGCCGTCGCTGGCGGGATTGGGCGACGGTGACGGCACCGTCGTCGCCTTCGACGCGCTCGGCGCGGAGGGCGGCCCAGACGTCGTCGTCGAGGGCATCGGCCGAGCGGTCGGCGACGGGATCGGCGTTCGCGCCTTCGGTCGCCCCGAGGCGCTGGCCGACCTGAGTGGTCTGCCGGGCGTCGAGGTGATCGAGGCGACCGACGTGATCGCCAACGACGAGGACCCGGTCGGCGCAGTCCGCTCCCGCTCCGGCGCCTCGATCGTCGCCGCTGCAGCCGACGTCGCAGCAGGCCACTCGCAAGCTCTTGCCAGCCCGGGGTCGACCGGCGCCACGATGGCCGCGGCGCTGTTCGCGCTCAAGCGGTTGCGCGGCGTGCAGCGCCCGGCGCTCGCGGTGCAGGTGCCCGCACCCGGCCTCGAGCGCCCCGTGCTGATGCTCGACGTCGGCGCCAATGCCGACGCTCGCCCCTCGCATCTGATCCAGTTCGCCCACCTCGGCTCGGCCTTCTCGACCGCCGTGCTCGGCGTCGCCCGCCCGCGGGTCGGCCTGCTCTCGGTCGGCGCCGAGGAGAAGAAGGGCTCGATGCTCGTCGTCGAGGCCCATGACGGGCCTGGCCGGCGGCGAGGGGATCGACTTCGTCGGCAACGTCGAGGGCAGCGATCTGCTCACCGGCGCCGTCGATGTGGTCGTCACTGACGGCTTCACCGGCAACGTCACTCTGAAGACGCTCGAGGGCACCGCGAAGGCCGTCGGCGGCGCCGTCCGCGCGGCCGCGAAGAGCGGCCCGCGAGCGGCGATCGGCGGGCTGCTGATGCGCAGCGCCCTTGGCGACCTGCGCGCGCGGATGGATCCTGACCGCACAGGGGGCGCGATTCTGCTCGGTCTGCGCGGCGTCGCTGTCGTCGGCCACGGCTCGTCCGGCCCGGAGGGGATTGCCAATCAGATCCGGCTTGCGGCCGCGTGGCCGCGGGCGAGGACGCGACCGGCAAGATGGCTGCGGCGCTGGCCGAGGCGAGGCGTCGGCAGGGCGGCGTTGCGCGCGGAGTGATATGAGAGTCGCTCGATGAGCACGGACCCACCCGCAAATCGCGAGCAGATCTTCGCCATGGTCCGCGACCACCTGAGCACCGAGCTCGAGCTCGACCCGGGTGAGGTGAGCGACGCGACCCGCTTCCGCGAGGACCTCGACGCCGACTCGCTCGATCTCTACGAGCTCGTCATGGAGCTCGAGGACACCTACGGAGTCTCGATGAGCGAGGAGGAGGCGGCGAAGATCCTGACCGTCGGCCAGGCCGTCGACTTCGTCTTCGAGAGGCTGCCCTCCGCGGCCGGCTGAAGGTCTTGGCTGAGGCGCGCGAGCCCGAACGCACCGCGCCGGGCGGGGGCTCCGGCGGTGCCAGCTTCTATCGCTGATCGCGTCTGCTTTCCGAGGCGGACCGCACGCAGGCGGTCACGCACAGCTCCTGGACGGCGCGCCGGGTCGACTCGTGGGGCCGTGCCGCGTTCCTCGGGGATTCGGTCCTCGGCCTCGTCGTCGGCGAGGAGCTCTACCGGCGCTACCCGCGCTCCGACATCGGCCGGCTGACGAAGGTGCACGGCCAGGCGGTCAGCGGCCGCGCCTGCGCCGAGGTCGCGCTCGAGCTCGGCGTGCCGGAGATGCTCGCCGCGCGCCGCGTCGACGCGCCCGAGGGCGGGATCTCGGTCGAGGAGCTGCTTGCCAGCGAGCGGGCGATGGCGTCGATCGTCGAGGCCCTGATCGGCGCTCGTCTACCTCGGCTCGCGGCCTCGAGCCGAGACCGCCCCTGCCGTGCTCGCCGCCTTCGAGCCCCAGATCGGGCTGGCGAGCGAGACCCTGCTCGACTTCAAGTCGGCCCTGCAGGAACTGCTCGCGCGGCGCGGCGAGATCGTCTCCTACGTCGTCGCCGACGAGTCGGGGCCGCCGCACATGCGCCGCTTCAAGGTCGAGGCGAGGGTTGCCGGCGAGGTGCTCGGCGCCGGTGCGGGGCCGAGCAAGAAGGCGGCTGAGCAGGCGGCCGCCTCCGACGCGCTCGCCACGCTCAAGTCCTGAGCACAGGTCCGTCGGCAGCTACCCTGCGCGGCCACTCCCGTTCCCGTCCGACCCATCCACGACATTTAGGCCCCACCACCGGGGCAGAGGATGCATCTCAAGTCGATAACCCTGAAGGGCTTCAAGTCCTTCCCAGACCGTACGAAGCTGGAGTTCTCTCCAGGCGTCAGCGTGATCGTCGGCCCGAACGGCTGCGGCAAGTCGAACATCACCGACGCCGTGCTCTGGGCGCTGGGCGAGCAGAGCCCCGCTCGCGGTTCGCGGCCAGTCGATGCAGGACGTGATCTTTGCCGGCGGCCGCGAGCGCAGCGCCCGCACGGCCGCCGAGGTCGAGGTCGTGATCGACAACTCCGACGGTGCCGCCGGCGCCGAGTTCTCGGAGATCTCCGTGCAGCGCAAGCTCGGCCGCGAGGGTGAGGGCGGCTACCGGCTGAACGGCGCCGCCTGCCGGCTCGCCGACGTCACCGACGCGCTCTCCGACGCGAGCCTCGGCCGCGAGATGCACTCGGTGATCGGCCAGGGCAAGGTCGAGGCGATCGTGCTCAGCAAGCCGCGCGATCGCCGCATGCTGATCGAGGAGGCCGCCGGCCTCGGCAAGCACCGCAAGCGCCGCCGCCGCGCCCAGCTCAAGCTCGAGCGCACCCGCTCCAACCTCGATCGCGCCCTCGACGTCGAGCGGGAGGCGCGCTCACGGCTGCGGCCGCTGCGCCGGCAGGCGAACGCCGCCGAGACGCACGCCCGGCTCGAGCGCCAGACCCATGAGCTGCAGCTGCGCCTGCTCTGCGACCGGCTGGCGATGGGCTCGCGGCGACCTCGCCACGGCTGAGGCCGAGGCCCGCGACGGCTCGGGCCGAGCGCCAGCGGCTCGAGGCCGATCTCGCGAAGATCAGCCGAACGCCGCTCCGCAGTTGAGGATCAGCTTGCCGCCCGCGACCGCGAGCGGACCGCGGTCTGGGGCGGGCTCAGCGCGCTGCGCGCCGCCCACGAGCGGCTCGGGGCGCGGACCGAGGCGATCGTCGCCCGCGAGACCGAGCTGCGCGCCGCCGTCCTGCGCCGCCGGGAGGCGCTTGGCGCGCTCGCAGCTGAGCTTCGCGCCACACACGACGACGCCGAGACGGCGCTCGCCAAGGAACTCGACGCCGCTTCCGAGGCGCTGGGCGAGGCGCTTTCGGGTATCGAAACCGCCCGCGCCGGCGAGGTCGACGGCCGCCTGCGCGCGCTCGCCGACGTCCGCGCCGCCGCCGAGCGCGGCATGCGCTCGACACGTCGTGCCGAGGACATCCTCGGCCACCGCCGTCAGGACACGCTCGAACGCCGGGTCGAGGCGGAGGCGGATCTGCTCGGGACGCTGGGCTCGCTCTGCGAAGCGCTCTCGGGCGCCCGCGACGCCGTCGGCGCCCGCGCTGCTGCGCTCGAGGAGAAGGTCGTCGGCACCCAGCAGGGTGACGAGCTGACCTCCGAGCTGCGCGAGTGCTCGCGGCAGGAGGCGGAGCTGCAGGCGCGGCTGCGGGCGAGCGGCGAGCGCGTCACCGAGGCCGAAGTCCGCGCCGCCCACCTGCGCGATCGCCGCGACGAGGCGGTTGCCGAGCACAAGCGGCTCTCCGCGCAGCTCGAGCTCGAGGAGGCGCCCGCGCCGACGCGGCTCTCCGACGACGAGCGGGCGGAGGTCGAGACCGGGATCGAGCGCCTGATCCGTCGCCGCGAGCAGCTCGGCCCGGTCAACCCGCTGGCCGAGCGGGAGTACGAGGAGGCGAAGGCGCACGTCACCGACCTCGAAGAGCAGCGCGAGGATCTGGAGAAGGCGTTGACCGAGCTCGAGAAGCTGATCCGCCAGACCGACCGGGAGATCAGCGCCGCTTTCGAGGAGACCTTCGCGGCCGCCTCCCGCAACTTCGAGGAGCTGATCGAGCACATGTTCCCGGGCGGCCGCGGCCGCCTGCGGATGGTCGAGCCGCAGCGCCCTCGCCGCGTGCTCGGCGGCGGCGAGCCGGATGCCGAGGCGCGAGGAGAACGGCACCGAGCCGCATCACGGCGAGGGGCGAGACCGAGGTCGGGGCCGAGGCGGTCGTCGACGACCCGGACATCACCGAGGCGAACGACGACGATCGCGGCGTCGAGATCGAGGTGACTCCAGCCGGCAAGGCGACGCGGAAGCTCTCGCTGCTCTCCGGCGGCGAGAAGTCGCTCGTCGCCCTCGCCTTCGTCTTCAGCGTCTTCCTCGCCCGGCCCTCGCCCTTCTACATCCTCGACGAGGTCGAGGCCGCGCTGGACGACGCCAACATCGACCGCTTCCTGCAGCTCGTCCGCCGCTTCTCGGACCGCGCCCAGTTCGTGATCGTCACCCACCAGAAGCGCACGATGGACGCCGCCGACGTCCTCTACGGGGTCTCGATGCAGGACGGCGCGACCAAGGTGATCTCGCGGCGCCTGCCGCGCGAGACGCAGCTCGTCGCCGGCGACGGCGGTGAGGGCGAACCCGGCGAGCCGGACGAGTCCGGACTCCGGCGAGCGCGCCGCCGCGTAGACCGGCCGGCAAGACCCGACGACGGCCGTCCTCTACGCTGCCGCCCGTGCCGACGAGCTGGGCGGAGCTGATCGACCTCGGGGAGCGGGCTTCCGCGATCCCCGAGACCGAAGAGGACGGGGGCCGAGGACGGCTCGCCCCAGCGCCGCGGCTTCTTCCGCCGCCTGCGCGAGAGCCTGGCAACCAGCCGTGAGGCGCTCAGCGCCGAGATCGGCGCCTCGCTCTTCGAGACGCTCGACACCGAGACGTGGGAGCGTCTCGAGGAGGCCCTGATCATGGCCGACGTTGGTGCCCGCACGACCGCGGATGTCGTCGGACGGCTCGAGGCCGAAGTCGAGAGCGGCAAGGTCGAGGGGGCGGAGGCGGCCCGCGATCGCCTGATCGAGCTGCTCGCCGAGACGGCGGCAGTCGGAACGCCGCGCATCGACCTGAAGAAGAAGCCGGCGGTGGTCCTTGTCGTCGGCGTCAACGGCACGGGCAAGACGACGACGATCGGCAAGCTCGCCCACGCGCTGCGCGGCATGGGCCTCGAGGTCGTCCTCGCCGCCGGCGATACCTACCGGGCTGCGGCGGTCGAGCAGCTGACGACCTGGGCCGAGCGCGCCGGCTGCGAGATCATCCGCGCGGAGACCGGCCAGGACGCGGGATCGGTGATCTTCGACGCGATCTCCGCCGCCGAGGCGCGCGGCGCCGACGTCGTGCTCGCCGATACGGCGGGCCGCCTGCACACGCGCACCGACCTGATGGATGAGCTCGCCAAGGTCAACCGCGTGATCGCCAAGAAGCTGGGGGAGGGGCCTGCCGAGACGCTGATCGTCGTCGACTCGACGACCGGCCAGAACGGCCTGCGGCAGGCGAAGATCTTCAGCGAGTCGGTCGACGTTGACGGCGTCGTCTTGACGAAGCTCGACGGCACGGCGAAGGGCGGCATCGCCCTGGCGATCGCGTCCGAGCTGGGCATTCCGGTGAAGCTGATCGGCGTCGGCGAGGGCATCGAGGACCTGCGCCCCTTCGACGCCGAGGAGTTCGCAACGGCCCTGCTCGGCGACTGAGCCAGCCGCCCCGTAACCTCTCCTCCGATGTTCGACCAGCTCTCCGAGCGCCTCCAGGGCACGATGTCGGACCTGCGCTCGCGCGGCAAGCTGAGCGAGGACGACGTCGACAAGGCGATGCGCGAGATTCGCCTCGCCCTGCTCGAGGCGGACGTCAACTTCAAGGTGACCAAGCAGTTCGTCGCCGCCGTCCGCGAGAACGCGATCGGCGAGGGCGTCCTGCAGAGCCTGAAGCCGGGTGAGATGGTCGTCAAGGTCGTCAACGAGCAGCTCACCGAACTGATGGGCGGCTCCGGGCGCGAGCTCGCCTTCGCCTCGAGCGGCCCGACCGTGATCCTGATGGCCGGCCTGCAGGGCTCCGGCAAGACGACCGCAACCGCGAAGCTCGCCCGCCACCTCAAGGGCGAGGGCAAGACCGTCGGCCGTCGTCGCCTGCGATACGCAGCGGCCCGCCGCCGTCGATCAGCTCATGCGGCTCGGCGAGCAGGCCGGGGTCGAGGTCTTCCAGCAGGGCACCGAGCGTGACCCCGTCGACATCGCCGAGTGGGCGCTCGGCCAGGCCAAGGCGCAGGGCCTCGACGCGCTGATCATCGACACCGCCGGCCGCCTGCACATCGACGCCGAGCTCATGGACCAGCTCGTACAGATCAAGAAGCGGACGCGGCCCCACGACATCCTGCTCGCAGTCGACGCGATGACCGGTCAGGACGCCGTCAACGTCGCCGAGCAGTTCGCCGAGGCGACCGACTTCGACGGCGTCGTCATGACGAAGCTCGACGGCGACGCCCGCGGCGGCGCCGCGCTCTCGGTCAAGGCCGTGACCGGCAAGCCGATCCTCTACGCCTCGACGGGCGAGAAGCTCGAGGAGCTCGAGCGCTTCCACCCGGACCGGATGGCGCAGCGGATCCTCGGCATGGGCGACGTGCTCTCGCTGATCGAGAAGGCGGAGCAGGAGATGGACCTCTCCGATGCCGAGGAGATGGAGCGCAAGATGCGCCGCAACGAGTTCACGCTCGATGACTTCCTCAAGCAGCTCAAGCAGGTCCGCAAGATGGGTCCGCTGACGAGCGTGCTCGGGATGATGCCGGGCATGGGCAAGGCGATGAAGGAGCTGAAGAGCGCCAACGTCGACGACCGTGAGCTCGACCGGCTCGAGGCGATGATCCTCTCGATGACGGCCGAGGAGCGCAGCAACCCGGACATCATCCGGGGCTCGCGCAGGCGCCGGATCGCGATCGGCTCAGGGACGAACGTGCAGGCGGTCAAGCAGCTCACCAAGCAGTTCGACCAGATGCGCAAGGTGATGAAGCAGATCGCCTCCGGCAAGATGCCGAACCCCGAGGCGCTGATGCGCCAGCAGATGGGTACGGGACGCAGGCGCTAGATACCTGTACCCTTCCGCGCCGCACCTATGGCAGTACGAATCAGACTTAGACGAGCGGGTTCCAACAAGAACCCGATCTGGCGCATCGTCGTCGCCGACAAGCGCTCCCCGCGGGACGGCCGCACGATCGAGACGATCGGCAGCTACAACCCGCAGACGCAGCCTTCCCAGATCACGATCGACACCGAGCGTGCCCAGCACTGGCTCGACCACGGGGCGCAGCCCTCGCAGACGGTCGCCAGGCTGCTCCGCATCCAGGGCGTCGACGGCGGCAGCGGCGAGTAACCGCCGGGTCCGGACGCCCGAATGCGCGACTTCGTCGAGTACCTCGTCCGCGCCCTGGTCGAGGACCCGGAGGCCGTCCAGGTCGAGGAGTTCGATGAGGACGGCGACCTCGTGCTCGAGGTGACCGTCGCCGACGAGGACCTCGGCCGCGTGATCGGCCGTGGCGGCCGGATCGCCAATGCGATCCGCACCGTCACCCGTGCGATCGGCGCCCGCGATGATCGCCGAGTAATAGTCGACATCCTGGATTGACGCTGGCGGCGGACTGGGACCGCCGATGGCGGCCGTCGGGGTCGCTCACGTCCGTGCGGACGATCGCTCCCCTAACGACCGCCCTCGACGCTCCCAGCCTCGCCGTGTGGCGGTGACGCATAGGACGGGCCTGCTGCGCCGGGTGGGTCTCTAGGCTTCCCGCCCCCTCATGAAGATCGATGTCTTCACCCTCTTCCCCGAATGGTTCACCTGGTTCGGCGAGCAGCGACACGTCGCGAACGCGCTCGCGGCGGGGTCGGAGCTGCGCTGCCTGAACTACCGGGAGACGACGCCGCTGGGCGCCGGACAGGTCGACGACTCGCCCTACGGCGGCGGCGCCGGGATGGTGCTCAGGGTCGACGTCGTCGATGCGGCGCTCGAGCGTGCCTACGGGCAGTCGGGGATCAGGCCGCGGACGATCGTGCTCGCACCCTCGGGCCGCATGTTCGACGACGAGCTCGCCGCCGAGCTCGCCGCCGAGCCCCACATCGCCCTGCTCTGCGGTCGCTACGAGGGCATCGATGAGCGCGTCCGCGACCACCTCGCCGACGACACGGTCTCGATCGGCCGTTACGTCCTCGCCGGCGGCGAGCTGCCGGCGATGGTGATCGCCGATGCGGTCCTGCGCAAGCTCCCGGGGGCGCTCGGCCACGCTGACAGCGTCGTCGAGGAGTCCTTCTCCGAGGCGCTCGGCGGTGCCCCCGAATACCCGCACTACACCCGGCCGCCGACCTATCGTGGCTGGGGCGTTCCGGAGATCCTGCTCTCGGGCGACCACGGGGCGATCCGCGAGTGGCGCCTGGAGCAGAGCCGGCGCCGCGCCGCCGCCGATTCCTGAGCTTCGGTGAGGTCCGCGCCGGGCGAGCAGGGTCGTCGCGGTCCGCTACTATTCCGCACCCGCGCGGGCCGCACCGGCTTGCGCGATCTTTTTGCCCCTGCGGCGGCGCGCGACCCACATGCGCCCCGGGTGCACACAGGAACTTCCATGAGCACGATCATCGACAGCATCGAGAAGGAGCAGCTGCGCCGCGTCCCGCGCTTTCAGGCCGGTGACCGCGTCCGCGTTCACTTCCGCGTCGTCGAGGGGTCACGCACGAGAACGCAGGTCTTCGAGGGCGTCGTGATCAAGCGGCAGGGCAACGGGGTCCGCGAGACCTTCACCGTCCGCAAGCAGTCGTTCGGCGTCGGCGTCGAGCGGACCTTCCCGATCCACTCGCCGAAGATCGAGCAGCTCGAAATCGCCGCCCGCGGCGACGTCCGCCGCGCAAAGCTCTACTACCTGCGCGACCGCGTCGGCAAGGCCGCCCGCGTCGCCGAGCGCCGCTGGGGCATCACCGACGACGTCCTCGACGCCGAGGAAGCCGGTGCGATCGACGCCGAGGGCTCCGCTCAGGAGGAGGCCGAGGTCGAGGTGACTCCGGCGGAGGGCGAGGAAGCCGCGGCCGAGCAGGCCGCCGGCGAGGACTCGGCGGATGCCGAAGGGGCCCCGACCGAGGACGCCACCGCTGAGGATGCCGATCATGGCGAGGCCGAGGACGCTGATCAGGCCGTCGCCGAGGAGGCCGGCGACGACGATGGCGGGTCAGAGGGGGACTCGACCGAAGACGAGGCGTCCGAGCAGGACGGCTGACGCCGTGCGGGCCGAGGGGTAGTGAACCCGTCCGCAAATTCAATCGCCTTCGGACGCGCCTTCTAGATGCCGCGCCCGAAGAGCACAGCCGGCGCGTTCGTCGAGCTCGTCGCGATCGTCGCCTTCGCCATCGGCCTGGCGCTGCTGATCCAGGCCTACGTCGTCAAGCCGTACCAGATCCCCTCCGGCTCGATGATTCCGACGCTGGAGATCAACCAGCGCGTCCTCGTCAACCGGCTCGCCTACAAGTTCGGCGACCCCTCGATCGGCGACATCGTCGTCTTCCATCCGCCGCCAGGGCGCCGACGGTCCAGGCCCGACGTGCGGGGCGCCCAAGACCGCGGGCGAGGCGTGCCCGAAGCCGGTCCCGCAGGAGTCGGACACGAACTTCATCAAGCGGTCGTCGCCGGGCCCGGCGACAAGCTCAGCATCCACAACGGCCACCCGGTCGTCAACGGCGTCGAAGCGGATGAGAGCTTCATCGAACCCGTGCCGAGGGATCGGCGGCGGCTGCGACCTCCCGAAGACGATCACGATTCCACCCGATATGTACTTCATGATGGGCGACAACCGTGGCTCCAGCGACGACAGCCGCTTCTGGGGACCCGTGCCCAAGGACTGGATCATCGGCAAGGCCTTTGCCACCTACTGGCCCCCAAATCGAATCGGCATCTTCTGAGCCGGACCCGGGCGTCGGCTGAGGCTGCCGCAGGCGAAGCTCGAAGCGCCGGCCGCAAGCGCCCCGACGGACGCCGCACCGCATGGCTCTTCCGGTTCGACCAGAACTTCGGCTGCCGCTACGTCGCCGGCGCCGACGAGGCGGGGCGCGGCTGCCTCGCTGGGCCGCTCGTCGCGGCGGGCGTCCTGCTTCGACTACGAGAAGCTCGGCGCCGACGAGCGCAAGATGCTCGCCGGCCTCGACGACTCGAAGCGCAAGACCGTGGAGGAGCGAGAGGCGCTGTACCCGGCCGTCCTCGCTTGCGCGGAGCGCGTCGTCAGTCACCGCGCGCTGCGCGCCAGGCATCGATGCTCGGGGGTTGCACGTGACCAACCTGCAGGCCCTCGCCGATTGTCTCGGGCGGGTCTGCGGTCCCGGGCGCCAAGTGCCTGAGCGACGGCTTCCGGCTCGGTTCCCGCTGCCCCGTGCCGCACGAGGCCGTGGTCGGGGGGGACGCTCGCAGTGCCGCGATCGCCGCCGCCTCCGTCGTCGCCAAGGTGAGCCGCGATCGCTACATGGAGCGCGCCGCCGAGAGGTATCCGGACTGGGACTTCAGCGGCAACGTCGGCTACAGCACTCCCGAGCACCGTGAGGCGATCATCGCCAACGGGATCAGCGCCCTGCACCGGCGCTCGTTCGCCTCGACCGCCTACAGCCAGCTGCAGCTCGGCGCCTGACCGCAAGGCGTGCCGGGCGCGCTCACCCCGCCGCGGTAAGGCCCGCTCCGCGCTCAGAAGGCCGCCGGAATGTGGACGATCTCGGCCCCCCGTGGGCCAAGCGCGACGCCGATCGCGTCGAAGCGGATCTCCGCGTACGGGCTTGGCGGCCGTGGGCGCTCCGCCAGCCAGGCGCGGGCGAGTCGGCGGACCTGAAGCCGCTTGCGCGGGCCGATCGCCTCGAGCGCCCGCTCAGCCCGCTCGGCGCCTCTGCCCCTCAGTGCCTTGACCTCGACGAAGACGAGCGTCTCGCCGTCCACCGCGACGATGTCGAGTTCCCCGTAGCGGGTGCGGGCGTTGCGCTCGAGCACGGCGATGCCGTTGCGGGCGAGCCAGCCCGCTGCCGCATCCTCGCCGGCCCTTCCCGTGCCCCTGCGCGCATCCGTCATGAGGCCATGCTCGCGGGAGCCGGCGCACGGGTGGTGGGCGCAGTCGGCCGGACTTGGCAGCGGATCCGTGACGCGTTCGCAAACGCATTCGAGGGGTGACCGAATTGGGGCAGTTGCGCGACGCTCGGTGATCCCACGCGTCAGCTGTGCGGCCCGAGCATCCCGTGCCGTGCTCGCACTCGCAAGGACATTTGCCCTGGCCGGAGTCGAGGCCGTGCCGGTCACGGCGGAGGTCGACATCCATCGCGGCCTGCCCAGCTTCGCGGTCGTCGGGCTGCCCGACGCCGCCGTGCGGGAGAGCCGCGAGCGCGTCCGGGCCGCGATCGTCAACTCCGGCTCGGACTTCCCGCTGCAGCGGATCACGGTCAGCCTTGCGCCTGCAGATTTGCGCAAGGCCGGCCCGGGGTTCGACCTGGCGATCGCCGCAGCGATCCTGACCGCCTCCGGCCAGTTGCCGGCACGCCTGCTCGAGGGCCGGGCCCTCGCCGGCGAGCTCGGCCTCGACGGCGGCGTGCGGCCGATCCGCGGCGCCCTCGCGATGGCTGAGGCCGCGCGGCGCAGCGGCGCCGGCGGGTATCGTCGTCGCCCGGGCGAATGCGGGCGAGGCGTCGCTGGTGCCGGACCTCGAGATCGAAGCGATCGACGCGATCGGCGAGCTCTCCGCGCTGGCTGAGGGCGCGCGCTGCGTCGCGCCGGTCGAGCCGCTGGCGGCCGAGTCCGGGGTGGATCCCGATGAGCCCGATCTATGCGAGTTGCGCGGACAGCCGGTCCTGCGGGGCGCGCTCGAGCTCGCGGCCGCGGGGGCGCACAATCTGTTGATCGTCGGCCCGCCGGGCGCTGGCAAGTCGATGGCTGCTCGCCGGCTGCCGTCGTTGATGCCGCCCCTCCGACACGAGGAGGCGATCGAGGTGCGAAGGATCGCCGGTGTCGCGGGAATCTCCCAGCCGCCCGGCGTGATCGCCCGCCGGCCGTTCCGGGCGCCGCACCACACGATCTCGGCCGCCGGCCTCGTCGGCGGCGGCAATCCGGTCCGCCCCGGTGAGATCACGCTGGCTCATCGTGGGGTCCTCTTCCTGGACGAGCTGGCGGAATTCAACAGGGCGGCGCTGGAAGCGTTGCGTCAGCCGCTCGAGGCGGCGCGCGTGACGATCGCGCGCGCGAGTGGGGCAATCAGCTTCCCGACGGCATTTCAGCTCGTCGCCGCGGCCAATCCCTGCCCCTGTGGGCACGGCGCAGCGGACCCGCGCTGCTCCTGCCCTCCTGGGGCCATCGACCGCTACCGAGCGCGGCTGAGCGGTGCGCTCGCCGACCGCATCGACATCAGCGTCACGGTCGGCCAGCCCGACGCGGCCGCGCTCGCATCGGACGAGCCCGAGCCCTCCGCACCCGTGCGGGAGCGGGTGGTCGCGGCGCGCGCGGTGCAGGAGGCTCGCTACGGCCCGGGGCTGACGAATGCGGCGGTCGGTGACGCGCAACTGCGCAAGCTCTCGCGGCCGACGCCCGGGGCGCTCGAGATGCTCGCCGGAGCGCAGCGCAGCCATGGGCTCAGCGGCCGCGGCTGGGCGCGGGTGCTGCGGCTGGCGAGGACGGGCGCCGATCTGGAGGGAGAGGAAGAGGTTGGCGAGCGGCAGGTCGCAGCGGCGCTCAGCCTGCGCGGGAGGGTCGCTCGATGAGCGGGCCGCCATGTGAGCTGTGCGCTCCGCGCGGGCTGCTGCTTGCGGAGCTCGCGGCGGGCATCTCCGTCGCGGTCGACAACCGTGCGGGACGGCGGGCGCGCGATCTCCTCGCGCTCGACGATCTCGCGCTGGCGCTCGCCGTCACGCCGGATCATGCGGCGGCGGAGCGGGCGCTCGAGCGCAGCCACGAGCCGGCGGCGCTGCGGGCGCTCGGTGCGGCCCTCGAAGGGAGCGGCTGTTGGATGCTGTGCCGACACGGCGAGCGCTGGCCTGAGGCGCTGGCGCGGCTTGGCGAGGGTGAGCCGCAGGCGCTCTACGGCCGTGGCGACCCAGCGGCGATTTGCGCGCCCGACCTGGTGACGATCGTCGGCGCGCGGCGGGCGGGCGCCTATGGCCGCGAGGTTGCCGAGTCGATCGCCTACGAGCTGGCGTCCGCCGGCGTCGCCGTTCTCAGCGGCCTGGCAATGGGAATCGACTCGGCTGCGCATCGCGGTGCGGCGCGCGCGGGGGCGGGCGGGCTCGGCGTTCTCGCCGCCGGCCCGGAGCGCCCCTATCCGCGCATGGCAACTGCCGAGTACCGGGGCGTGGTCGCCGCCGGCGGCGCCGTCGTATCCGAGCTGCCGCCGGCGAGCTCCGGTGCGGCGCTGGATGTTCCCGGCCCGCAACCGGGTGATGGCGGCGCTCGGTCGGATCACGGTCGTGGTCGAGGCCGCGGAGCGCTCGGGCTCGCTGATCACCGCGGAGATGGCGGCGGACTGCGGGCGCTCGGTCGGGGCCGTGCCGGGGCCCGTCAACTCCTGGCGCTCGGCGGGCGCCAATGCGCTGCTCGTCGACGGCGCCGTCCCGGTGCGGGATGCGGCCGATGTGCTCGAGCATCTGCACGGCCCGGGGGCGGGAGCGGCCGTGGCGGTGCGATCGGGGCCGCGGATCAGTGACGAGGACGAGGCGCTGCTCGATGCGATCGAGCGCGGCGCTGGGACCGCGGACGCGCTCGCCACCGAGCTCGGCGTCGACGGCCCGGGGTGCGCGGCCGGACTCGCGCGGCTCGAGCTGGCGGGCTACGTCGAGGTCGACTTCGCCGGCGCGATCACGCGCACGCTGCTCGGGCGCAGGACGGAGGGGAAGGCGGCCGCCGCCAATACGATGGATCGATGAGTGCTCCGGAGCGGGACGTGCCCGCAGTGCTGACGATCGCCGGCTCGGATTCGGGTGGCGGGGCCGGGATCCAGGCCGACCTGAAGGCCTTCGCGGCCGCCGGCGCGCACGGGATGAGCGCGCTGACGGCGCTGACGGCGCAGAGCACCGTCGGCGTCGAGCTGATCGAGGCGGTCAGCCCGCGGATGATCATCGCCCAGGTCGAGGCGGTCGACGCGGACATCGGCATCGATGCGGTCAAGGTCGGGATGCTCGGCGACGAGGCGACGATCGAGGCCGTCGAGCGAGGCGCTCGCGCTCGCTCGGCGAGGTGCCGATCGTCGTCGACCCGGTGATGGTTGCCGAGAGTGGCGCGGAGCTGCTCGAGCCGGCGGCGCGCTCGGCCCTGATCGAGCGGATCTTGCCGCGGGCGACGGTGATCACTCCGAACCTGGGAGAGGCGCGTGCGCTGACGGGGCTCGGGGCGGAGGCGTCACCGTTCGAGCTCGCCGCGGCAGCGCTCGCGCTCGGCCCGGGGGCTGTGATCGTCACCGGTGGGCACGGCGACGGCGTCGACGTTCTGCTGGAGGCGGGCGCGGCGCCGGTCGAGCTCGCCCGGAGAGGTCCACGGCGGCGGCGCCGCGCACGGTTCCGGCTGCACGCACTCGGCGACGCTGGCAGCGCTGCTCGCGCACGGACTCGGACTTGCCGAGGCCGCGGCGGGGCGCGAGACTGGCGGCCGGGCGCGCCGTCCGCGACGGGCTCACCGGGATCGGCGCGGGCGCCGGCCCCGTCGACGTTCTCGGGATCCGCGATCGCGGACCGCAACGAGGCGCTTGAGCTCTCGATGCGGCACCCCGCCTCCTTGCCATAATCGTCGGTGTGAAGCTTCTCCGGATGAGATCTGGATACGGCGATCAGCTGCTCGCCGAGGGTGATCCGGAGATCGAGGAGCAGGAACGCGAGCTGATCGAGGCCTTCCGCCGGCAGCTTGACCTGGGCCTGTGGGCCGCGGTGCCCACATCGCAGAGCGGCAGGCGCGAGGCGCTGCTGGTCCGTGACTTCTCCGAGGTCCCGCGCGACGCCGAGCGCGTGATCTTCTTCCCTCCGGCGGCGGGCGGATGACGCGGCTGCAACGCGCCGTCGATCGGCTTCGTTTCCGTCTCGCGGCCCGCCGGGCCTCGCGCCGGCGGCTGTCGATCGGTCGGCCGCTGACGCCCGAGGAGCGGGCGGCCGAGGAACGCGCCGAGGATCTGCTCGGCTCCGTCGTCGGCGAGGACGCGCTCGCTGCCTACCGGGCGCTCGGCTTCCTGCACGCCTTCGGCGGTGCCGAGAAGGACGGCCTGCCCGGCTACGGCTACCTGATCTACCCGCACCGGCCGATCGTCAGCTTCGACAGCCGCACCGGCGAGCCGCTGAACGAGCTCTGCGTCCGCTTTCCCGACCGGACCGAGGTGGGCGCGCCCGAGCGGCTGCCCGATGCCGACGACGTGCTCGCCAAGTGGATGGCACTGCGCGGTGATGAGCTCGGCCTGCTCGCCGAGGCCAACATCGACCGGCCCGGCGCCCAGGTCGATCCCGGGCAGGCGCGGCGCGATGTCGTCCGCCTGCAGGAGTGGATCAGCCCCTCGGACGCGAGCACCGGCGACGGTTTCGCCGCCAAGCAGTAAGAGGCCGCCTCTAAGCCGCCCGAGCGACGAGCGACCGGGCGGCGCCCCTCCGTAGACTGCGGCCCGATGAGCAGCGACGGCAACGGCAGCGGCAGGGCATCCGCCACGACCGGGCTTCCCCGGCCCCGATCGGCAGCGGTCTTCGACGGCCCCGATCGGGCCGCGGCGCGCGCCTACATGAAGGGGATCGGCTTCGACGACGAGTCGCTCAAGCGGCCGACGATCGGCATCGCCAACACGTGGATCGAGGCGATGCCCTGCAACTTCCACCTGCGCGGTCTCGCCGAGCACATCAAGGAGGGCGTGCGCGCGGCCGGTGGCACCCCGATGGAGTTCAACACGATCGCGATCTCGGACGGGATCACGATGGGCACGAAGGGGATGAAGAGCTCGCTCGTCAGCCGTGAGGTGATCGCCGACTCGATCGAGCTCACCGCGCGCGGCTACCAGTTCGACGCCGTGATCGCGCTCTCCGCATGCGACAAGACGATTCCCGGCTGCGTGATGGGACTCGCCCGCCTCGACATCCCCTCGCTGATGCTCTACGGCGGCTCGATCGCCCCCGGCCGCTACCACGGCCGCGACGTGACGATCCTCGACGTCTTCGAGGCCGTCGGCGCCCACGCCGCCGGCAAGATGACCGACGAGGAGCTGCACGAGCTCGAGGGCGTCGCCAGCCCCGGCGCCGGCGCCTGCGGTGCCCAGTTCACCGCCAACACGATGGCCTGCGCCTTCGAGGCGCTGGGGATCTCCCCCGGCGGCTCGGCGATGGTCCCCGCCGAGGACGACGACAAGGCGACCGTCGCCGAGAAGGTCGGCGAGCTGATCATGACCGTGCTCGAGCGCGACATCCGCCCGAGCCAGATCATCACCAAGGGCGCGCTCGAGAACGCGATCGCGATGGTCTGCGCCTCCGGCGGCTCGACCAACGGCGTCCTGCATCTGCTCGCCGTCGCCCGCGAGGCCGGCGTGCCGCTCGAGATCGCCGACTTCGAGCGGATCTCCCGCCAAACGCCGTTGTACGCGGACATGAAGCCGGGTGGCCGTTACGTCGCCACCGACCTGTTCAACGCCGGCGGCGTGCCGCTGATCCTCAGCCGCCTCTCCGACGCCGGCCTGCTCAACCGCGACGAGCTCACGGTCACCGGCCGGACGATCGGCGAGGAGGCCGACAGGGCCGACGAGCGTCCCGGTCAGGACGTCGTCTTGCCGGCAGACGCGCCGCTCAAGGCGCAGGGCGGGCTCGCGATTCTGCACGGCAACCTCGCCCCAGATGGCGCCGTCGTCAAGGTCGCCGGCACCGAGCGCCTCGGGCAGAGCGGCCCTGCGCGCGTCTTCGAGCGCGAGGAGGACTGCTTCGCGGTCGTCAAGTCGGGCGGCATCAACCCGGGCGACGTGATCGTGATCCGCAACGAGGGCCCCACCGGCGGCCCCGGCATGCGCGAGATGCTGCAGGTCACCGCCGCGATCGTCGGCATGGGGCTTGGCGAGGAGGTGGCGCTGATCACCGACGGGCGCTTTTCGGGCGCCACGCGCGGGCTCATGATCGGCCACGTCGCGCCGGAGGCCGTCAAGGGCGGCCCGATCTCCGCGATCCGCGAAGGCGACACGATCAAGATCGACGTCGAGGCGCGGACGATCGACGTCGAGCTCTCCGACGAGGAGATCGCGGAGCGCATCGCCGCCTACGAGCCGCCCGAGCCGAGCTTCAAATCGGGTGTGATGAAGAAGTACGCCGATACGGTCTCGAGCGCCTCCGAAGGCGCCGTCACGGGCTGAGACGGTCTCGAAAGGCGGGGCGGCAGCTCGCCGTCCCGCTCAGGCGGGCCCGTCGGCTGCCCCAAGGTCGGTGATCTCATCGCCGACCGTGATCGTGCCACCGCGGAGGATCGCCGCCCGTAGGCCACCGCGGTCGACGAGCGCGCGGAGCACTCCCTCGCGCGTCAGCCCCTGCAGATAGCTGCACGGCTCCGCCTTCTCGATCCCCTGGCACTCGATCGGGCCGACCCGGAAGCGGCGCCCGACGAGCGAGTTGAGGTCGACCCCGCGCGTGAGGAGGTTGCGCCGCGACTCCTCGTGCGTGAGCTCGAGCCCGTCCGAGTTGACGGCCTCGATCGCCTCGGCGGCGATCAGCGTGACCGCGTCCGGTCGGCGTTCGGGATCGGAGAAGCGGCCCTCTTGCGCCGCGTAGCGGTCGCCGGCGAGGCCGCGGCCGGCGACCGCCTCGATCGACTCGACGGACTCCAGCGGCTCGCCCTCGCCGGGCGCGATCGCGATCGCCTCGAGCCTGCCGCGGCCGCTCATGCCGCTGCCTCGATCCCGGCGAAACGGCCGAGCAGGCGGTTGAAGCGCAGCGGCCGCTCCGCCATCGGCACATGCCCGCAGTCGTCGAAGACGACGAGCTCGGAGTCAGGGATGCGCTCGTCGTAGCCGGGCGCGTCGGCCGCGGGGACGACGAGATCGTCGCGCCCCCAGACGAGCTGCGTCGGCACCGAGATGCGCTCGAGCCGGTCGAGGATGTCGTACCCGGTCAGAGCGCCGACTGCGGGCAGGAAGCCCGGGCGTCCAACGCCGTTGACCGAGAACTCGTAGAGCAGCTCGCGCCTGATCCGCTGCGGGTGGCGGAAGACGCCGCCGAAGGAGAGCTGGCGAAGGGCGGGGCGCCGCAGACCTGACATGTTGAGCTCGAGCGCGATCGGGTTGATCATGTTGAGCATCCGCGCCGCCGGCCATCGCCGGGCGGCGTTCGATCGTCGCGTGGCTGATCCCAGCGGCGGAGACAAGCATCAGCCGCTCGATCCACTCGGGCCGCGCGATCGCAGCCTCCGCCGTGATGAAGCCGCCGAGCGAGTGGCCGACGAGGACGACGTCGGTGAGCCCGCGCGCTGCGCAGAACTGGTCGACGAGGCGCCCGTAGGCCGGCACCGTGATCTTCCAGCCGGGCATTGGGCTGTGGCCGAAGCCGGGCAGGTCGATGGCGATGGCGCGCCGGCCGGCGGCGGCGAAGTGGGGGAGGTTCTCGAGGAAGTTCTGCCAGCAGCCCCCGAGTCCGTGCACGAAGAGGATCGGCGGCCCGCTGCCGATCTCGGCGTAGGTGAGCTCGGCGCCCTCGAGCCCGATCCGGTGGACGTGCTCGGACCAGTCGATCCCGAGCCAGGCGGGCTCCGGGTCCGGGTTGCCGTAGGGATCGGGTCCGTCGCTAGGCGTCGGCTTCGGCCGCTCGATCCGCCGGTATGGGTAGGTGACCGCGCGAGGCCCGAGATCGGGGACCGCGCCGGCCTCGACGGCAGCATCGACCGCGTCGGTGACGGCGTCTGCTGAGCGCGATTCCACGGGGTGGATCGTAGATGGAGACGCGGCGCTACCGGCTGCGGCTGCGAGAATCCCGCCCCCGACCGATGGACCGGGCCAGCACAAGCGCGTCGCCGGAGGGGGCGGCTGAGGAGTCACACCGGCCACGCCGCGTGCTCGTCACAGGCATCGCCAGCCCTTGGGGCGGGCGTCTCGCGCAGGCGCTCGAGGCGGACCCCGAGGTCGAGGCGATCGTTGGCGTCGACGCCGACGAGCCCACCCGCGAGCTCGGCCGGACCGAGTTCGTGCGTACCGGCGAGAGCCACGCTCTGATCAGGCGGATCGTGCAGGCGGCGCGCCTCGACACGGTCGTCGACGCGCGGCTGATCGTTGACTCGAGCCGCCCGCTCCCGCAGAGCAGGCCCACGAGAGCAACGTGGTCGGGACGATGAACATCCTCGCGGCCTGCTCGGACCCGGATTCGCCGGTGCGCAAGCTCGTCTTCAAGAGCTCCGCGCCACTACTACGGCTGCCGCCAGGACGACCCGGCCTTCTTCACCGAGTCGATGCGGCGCCCCGATCGGCCCGCGGCCGCGATCGAGCGCGACGTCGTCGAGGCCGAAGCGGCCGTCGCCGACCACGCTCGCCGCCACCCGGACGTCACGGTCACGGTCCTGCGCGTCGGCAACGTGCTCGGCCCGGGGTCGCGGACCTCGCACGCCCGCCTCTTCGAGCTGCCGGCGATCCCGATGGTGGCGGGCTTTGATCCGCGCTGCCAGTTCGTGCACGAGGACGACGTCGTCCGCGCGCTCAGCTTCGCGGTCGATCGGAGACCTGCATGGGATCTACAACGTCGCAGGCGACGGCGTCCTCGCCCTCAGCGAGGTGATCTCGCTGCTCGGCAAAGCGCCGGCGCCCGTGCTCTCGCCGCTTGCGACTTCGCTTTCGGCCCTGCCACTGCGGATGCTCGGCACCCGTGTTCCCGAGGAGATGCTGCCACTGTTGCGCTTCGGCCGGGCGCTCGACAACAGGCTGCTCAAGGCGCGCGGTTTCACCTACGACTTCACGACGCGCGAGACCGTTCAGCGGCTTGCCGCGCATCATCACCTGCACCCCGTCCTGCGCGACGGCGACGGCTATCGCTACGAGCGCGACGTCGAGGAGTTTCTGCGCCGCAGCCCGCTCGTTCGCGACGACGGCTGATCCACAACCGCAGCTCCCGGGAGAAAGTGATCCGGTGCAGGCGATTCTGCGCAATCGAGGTTGCACGGGCGGCGGCGCTTGCCGTTCGGCCCGGTCGGCTCCTACACTGCGACGCGCCGGCATCGCAGGGGGTGTCGTCTGATGGTCACAGACCGTTACCGTTTCTAGGGAAGTCAGGAATTGCAACTCAGGCGATTGACGATGTCACGCAAGCTTCAGATCTCACTCACGGTTGTCGGTCGCGCTGCTCATCGGCCTGGCGCTCTTCGTCTACCTGTGGGACAAGTCCTACAACGACAAGATCGCCGACGGGGTCACGATCGGGGGCGTCGACGTCGGCGGGATGACCGCCGACGAGGCGAACGCCGAGCTCAAGCAGGCGCTCGTGCAGCCGCTCGACAAGGACGTCGTCGTCCGCTACGGCGATCGAGAAGTACAAGCTGCAGTCGACGGATCTGGACGTGCGCGCCAACGTCGACGGCATGGTGAGCGAGGCGCTCGCTCGCTCCCAGGAGGGCGGCATCCTGACGCCGCACCTGGGACCGGATCAGCGGCAGCGGCCTCGATCTCGCGATCCAGCCGCAGGTCAAGTACTCGAAGTCCTCCGTCGACGAGTTCGTGCAGAGCGTCGCCGACAGCATCGATCAGCCCGCGCAGGATGCGAGCGTCCACCCAGGCGCCGAACTCGCTCGACCCGGTCCCCGCAAAGGACGGGCTCGCGGTCGATCACAGTCAGCTCGCCAAGCAGGTCGTCAAGGCGCTCGACCGGCCGACCGACCGCAAGGTCAAGGCGAAGGTGCACAAGACGAAGCCGGACGTGACCACCGGCGACCTCGCCTCCAAGTATCCGACTTACCTCGTCGTCGACCGCTCCAACTTCCAGCTCCGGCTCTACAAGAACCTGAAGCTCGACAAGACCTACACGGTTGCGATCGGCGCCCAGGGCTTCGACACGCCGACCGGCCTGTACGCGATTCAGGACAAGGAAGTGGATCCCGTCTGGCACGTGCCCGACTCCGACTGGGCGGGCAGCCTCGCCGGCCAGGACATTCCGCCGGGCCCCGAGAACCCGCTCAAGGCCCGCTGGATGGGCATCTACAACGGCGCCGGCATCCACGGCACCACCGACACCGGCTCGCTGGGCAGCGCCGCCTCACACGGCTGCGTGCGGATGGCGATCCCCGACGTGATCGACCTCTACGACCGCGTCGACGTCGGTACCCCGATCTACATCCAGTAGCGCCACCCGCCCGCGGCGGGGCGGCCTGCAGGGGCAGGGTGCCGGGCGTGCGCAGCGAATCTCGGCAGGGTGAGCGGCGAAGCGTCAAGCGGCGGCGGACGCGGCAGCTCCGCCGAGGGTCGGGGACGAGCGGAGCCGAGCTCGAGCCCGCCTGGCAGGCGGCGCTGCTCGGCTTCGAGGCGGACATGCGCCGCCGCCACCTCGCCGACCACACCCGGCGGGCCTACCTGCGCGACGTCGGCGAGCTCGCGGCCTGGGCAGGCCCGCGCCGGCTCGAACCGGGCGACGTCAGCTACCGGGTCCTGCGCGGCTTCGCCGCCGAGCTCGGGACGCGCAATCTCGAGCGCACCAGCGTCTCCCGCAAGCTCGCCGCGGTGCGCAGCTTCTACGACTACCTGTTCCGCCGTGGCGAGGTCGCCCAGAACCCGGCGGAGCTGCTGCCGAACCCGCGCAGCGACTCGCGCCTACCCAGGGTGCTCTCGCCGGAGGAGATGCGCGTGCTGCTCGAGCGCATTCCGACCGGATCGGCGCTCGAGGCGCGCGACCGGGCGATGCTCGAGATCGCCTACTCGGGCGGCCTGCGATGCGCGGAGATCGTCGCCCTCGACATCGGCAGCGTCGACTTCGAGGGGGAGACGCTACGCGTCCGCGGCAAGGGCGGCAAGGAGCGGATCGTGCCGCTCGGCGAGCCCGCCCAGAAGGCGCTCGCCGGCTACCTCGAGCGCTGGCGCCCGGCGCTCTCGGTGGAGAGCGACGAGCAGGCTCTGCTGCTCTCCAAGAGCGGCCGCCGCCTGTCGCCGTCCGACGTCACCCGCCGACTGGGGCGCTGGGTGCGCGAGGCCGCGATCGCCGGCCGCGTCTCCCCGCACGCCCTCCGGCACTCGTTCGCCACCCATTTGCTCGAGGGCGGCGCCGACCTGCGCGCGATCCAGGAGCTGCTCGGGCACGCGAGCGTCTCTACGACCCAGATCTACACGCGCGTCGAGCCCGGCCGGCTCCGGCGCGCCTACGGTTCCGCTCATCCGCGCGCGTGAGACGGGCCGGCGGCAACATTCGTCCCTCGTCGCCACCCGGCCCACCGGGACTTGAAGGCTGGACTAACGTATGAGCGCCGGTTCGTCCGGGAAGGGTTGATGGAGACCAACGTCAAGGCCGTGGAGCTCAAGGAGCTGTGGCGGCGCTGCAAAGAGGAAGGCGATGAACGCGCTCGCGAGCGCCTCGTGGTCGCGTACTCGCCGCTGGTCAAGTACGTGGCCGGCCGGATGGCCGCAGGCCTTCCCAGCCACGTCGAGGAGGGCGACCTGATCTCCTACGGGCTGATCGGCCTGATCGGTGCGATCGAGCGCTACGACCTCGAGCGCGAGATCAAGTTCGAGACCTTCGCGGTCTCGCGGATCAAGGGCGCGATCATCGATGAGCTGCGATCGCTCGACTGGGTGCCGCGCTCGGTCCGCGCGAAGGCGCGCGATGTCGAGCGCGTTCACACGCAGCTCGAGAACGAACTGCAGCGCACGCCGACGGAGGAGGAGATGGCGGTGAAGCTCGGCGTCGAGGTCGACGACTTCCGCAACACGCTGCTCGAGATCGCCAACTCGTCCGTGCTCGCCCTCGACGACCTGTGGACGATCGCCGACGCCGATGGCGGCCAGATCTCGCTGCTCGACACGATCCGCGACCCGCACGCGGTCGACCCGCAGGAGGAGATCGACACGGTCGAGCTCAAGGACCGCCTCGCCGATGCGATCGAATCGCTGCCCGATCGCGAGCGGCTCGTGATCGCCCTCTACTACTACGAGAACCTGACCCTGCGGGAGATCGGCGAGGTCCTCGGCGTGACCGAGTCCCGGGTCAGCCAGCTGCACACGAAGGCCGTCATCGGCCTACGGGGTCACCTCACCGTCCGCTGAGTGCCTGGCCCCGCGCGACGCGACATCAGCCGCCCAACGGGGTCCGGCGCCGGGATGCCGGCGAAGGCCGTGATCTAACGTGGCCCCGCTCATGGACCAGGTCAAACCAGCCGCTCAAAAGAGCTGCGCGGTCTGCGGCCGCAGCCTGCTGATCGGCGAGCGCTCGAACCCCTACATCGAGGCGGGCGGTACCGAAGTTCTCGTCTGCGAGCTCTGCAAACCGCGGGCCGAGCAGGCGGGCTGGCTGCGGCCCGAGGAGGCCGCCGCCGCGCACGACGTCGGTGGCCGGCGCCGGCGCCGGCGGCGCTCGGGCGGCGAGCTGCTCGGTGACCTCCGGGCGCGTGTCGAGCGCGCCTCCGAGAGCATCGGTGGCCAGATCGACGAACGGCGACGACGAGCCCGGGGCTGCCGGCGCGAGCGAGCGCTCCGAGCGCCGTGGTGGGTCGCGCTCAGCGAGTCGCGAGCCGAGCTCACGGCGCCGCCGCGAGCCGGTGGCCGACGAGGATTCCGCCCCGAGGCCGATGCGCTCGACCGCAGGGCCCGACGTCGTCGAGTCGCTCGCCGCCTTCAATCGCGGCGAGAACCGGCGCACCGTCTCGGGCCTGAGCAAGTCACTGGGCGAGCCGCTCGCGACCGCGATCGCGATCCGCACAGCGAGCGGCGACACCGGTGCCCGGATCACGGTCGCCTGGGAGCTCGCCTGGTACCAGTGGGAGGTCGGGCCGGGAGCGCGCGGCCCCGAGGTCCGCGAGATCGCCCGCGGCGAGACGATCGATCAGCTGCACGCCGCCGACCGCAATTGGAACCTCGACGTCTCGAGCGACGGCACGCTCGCCCGGCGGCCGGTCGGAGGTCCCGAGCCGATTGGGGAGCCGGAGTGAAGCTCACCGTCCACGTCGACGGCGGCGCTCGCGGCAATCCGGGGCCGGCGGCGATCGCGGCCGTCATCTCCGACGGCAACGGCGAGCTGCTGACGGAGGCCTCGCAAGTGATCGGCCGCGCGACCAACAACGTCGCCGAGTACCGGGCGCTGCTGCTCGGCATCCAGACCGCGCTCGAGCTCGGCGCCGATGAGCTCGACCTGGTCGGCGACTCGGAGCTGATCGTCAAGCAGGTGCGGGGCGAGTACAAGGTCAAGAACGCCGAGCTCAAGCCGCTGCACGCCGAGGTCCACGCAGCGCTCTCCGGCGTCCCCGCGTGGACGATCCGCCACGTCCGCCGCGAGCGCAACGTCGAGGCCGACCGCCTCGTCAACGAAGCGCTCGACGCCTCCTGAGCCAGGCGCCGGCATCCGCCGGCCCCGTGCTGCCCGCCCGCTGTCATCGAGGCGGGGCGGCTCCCTATACTGCCGTCCCCTTGCGGCTGTAGCTCAGTTGGCTAGAGCGTCTGCTTGCCATGCAGAAGGTCGTGGGTTCGAATCCCATCAGCCGCTCTTTGGAATCCCGCGTTATAAGCGGGGTCTTGGCTTACGCGCTGCTATTGGTTGAAACCGGGTACCAGATTGGGGTACCAGTTCGAGCACGAGTTCCACAGCGACACGGTCGGTGGCCCGAAGAGCAGCGGCCTCTAATTCGGCTCCAAGGATCGCCACCGAGAGGACCAGATTCACGCGAGCGCGCGAAGCCGTCGCAGGGCGGCTCGGCGGGGGACGTGCGCTCGCGCAGCTGGAGGGAGGTGAGAGCTAGATGCCACGAGTCAGGCGAGAAGTCACCATCACCTGTCCGAGGGGCCGCCGTACGCGGCGCACCATCTCGGGGCCGACGACGATCCGCTGCGGCTGCGGTTGCCGCTACGAGGTCCGCGTGCGGTGAGGCCGGTCCGCGCCGGCCCGGTAGGCCGGGTCGGCGCGCGTCCGCCCAGGCCGACTCTCCGCCCTATGCCCGTGCTCGCGGCTGGTCTCGGCAACCGTACGTTGCGGCCCGGTGGGAGCTGGCCACCGGCTCTACGGCCTGAACTCCACGTCCGGGGTGGCCACCCCTCACTCGAGCATGGTCCAGAGCAGCTCGACCACCTCTGGCGGCACGGCCGCCGCCCAGGCGAGCTTCGAGGTCGGGGGGTGACGAGCAAAGCACCGGCGGGACCCGATCAGCCAGATCGCCGATTCCCGGGTGGCGAACACCCCTGTGTATTCGAGGTCACGGCAAAGCGCGACCGACGGTCAGATAACTGACAAACGCCGTCAACCACGCGCTGCTAAACAGCCGGGGGTCAACAGGGAGCAGGTGGCGCCAGGCGGGACTTGGCGGCGCCTCCGACACATAGGGACCATCTTTGAATACCGAGCAGGGATGCGGTCGTCTGCGGCCGCAAGCGAAGGGACGGACGCGGGCGGTAGCGGCGGCACTGAGCGTCTTGCTCGCCTCGAGCCTGCTCGCTGTCGGCAGCGCCTCGGCGGCCGATGACAACGAGCGGCAGGCCGACAACATGGCTCTCTTCGGGCAGGCGCCAACGGTCGAGCAGACCGGGGAGGATGCCTGGAAGCAGCAGAACCCGCGCAGCAGCGCCGAGCAGCGCGAGCAGAGCCAAAGCGCTTACGAGGGCCTCGATCGCCAGGCGGCGATCGATCTCTTAGAGAAGAAGTTCCCGGACTTCCTCCCGGGCCCGCTCACCCTCGCCTCGCGCATCGACGGCAAGGCGACCGACTACCTCGGCGACGATGCCGTCGCAGTCAAGGCGCCCGACGGCACACGCCAGCTCGTCCTTTCGCAGACTCCCTTCACCGTTCACCCCGCCAACGGCGAGCCCCGCGAGCCGGTCAACCTCAAGCTCACCACGGGCGACGGTGGCTACGAGCCCAAGCAGGCGCCGCAGCCCACCGAGATCCCCGAAGACTCCGCTGATGGCGTCGAGCTCGGCGGCTCGAAGGCCAGCCTGGTTGCCGGTGCGGCGAAGTCCGGTGCGCTGGTCGGTCGCGATGAGGCCGTCCTCTATCCGGACATTGCCACCGACACCGACCTGATCGTGCGCCCCACTGGCGGCGGTCTTCAGATGGCAATGCAGCTGCGCAGCGAGCGCACCCCCAAGCGCATCGAGCTGCCCCTGAACCTCCCCCGGGGCGCGGATCTCACCACCGACCCGGACACGGGTGGTGCGGTGATCCGATACGGGCAGGAGGCGAGTAAGCACACTATCTCCATCACGCCCCCTACGGCCTACGACGCCGACGGTTACGGGGTCGAGGTACACCTGGAGGTCAGCGACTCAAAGCTCGTATTCGTCACCGATCGCGACGACACGAACCCCGCCTACCCGATCATCGTCGATCCCCAGATCACCGACTCCCAGCACTTCAGCGGCGGCACCGACGCCACCGGCGAGCCCGTCGACTGGGACTACGCGGAGACCAAGGCCGCCTACCAGAAGCTCTGCTGCACCAACAACGACGGCCGCAACCCCGGCATCTACGTCTTCGCCCAGCCGGCGACCTACCAGTCCGGCGATCGCGGCATTTGGTACACGCGGGTGCCGCACTTCGCCGTCCCCGCGCCGGCCGGAAGCCCGGACCCCGTCAACAACACAACCGCCTACATCAGCAAGGCCGTCTTCCACAACTGGAACTTCCACCGCGGCACCGCCAACCCGAATCTCGTCAACCCGCGTCTGGTCCTTGGCCTCTTGCGCGTCGTCTCGGCGACCGATCCGAGCCAGAACGTCTATGCGTCCGGCACCGCCTCCAGCGGCGGCACGCTGGTCAACCCAAGCGGCGCGGTCTGGGCGCACAACCAGACCGGCGCCGGCACCGACACGGTCACGACCACCGACCAGCAGGCAGTGCAGCTCATGTTCGAGCAGGCCGCGGCTGCCACAGGGCAGGTGCAGGCGCCCGGCAGCGGCCAGCAGCGCTTCGCCTACCTCGACGACGTCGACATCACGATCACTGACAACGACTCGCCCACGGTCTCGTTCGGCTCCGGCTCGGATATCCCCGCCCACGGCTGGGTCGGCTCACAGCAGCTGACGATCCCAAGCGATAACGCCGACACCGGCCTCGGCGTCAAGCTCGGTTGGTTGGCGATCGACGGATCGGTCCCCTCCAACCAGGTCAAGGCCTTCCAGGTGGACGGCACGAGCGCCGACTGCGTCGGCTACCGGGAGTCCAACGCCTGCCCGCAATCCGCCTCCACGCCCTACACGCTCGATACCTCGACGCTCGCGACGGGATCACACCAGCTCGCGCTGGCGGCCTTCGACGTCGCCGGCAACTCCGCCAGCAGCGATCCCGCCACGCTGCGGGTCGATCGCACTGCCCCCGACAAACCGAACCCCAGCGGCCCCCTCGCCCCCGGCTCATCCGCTTCCGGCAACACGGTCACCGTCGACGCCACCGACGCCGACTCGGGCGTCCGCTCGATCCAGCTCGAGATCGACGGTCAGGTCGTCAAAGACCAGGACTTCGGCGACTGCCCCGACGCCGATGAGGGCGGCATGCAGGGCAACTGCGATCGCACCCTCAACTACGACATGGATCCCTCCGAGTATCCGAGCGGCTCCTACGACTTCGAGGCGATCGCCCGCGATCAGGTCGGCAACGTCAGCGACGTAAAGAGCTGGCAGGGCAATCTCGACACGAGCCCTGAGGTTGACCTCAGCGGCGCCCTCGAGGCAGCTGATCAGATCGACGGGGCAAACGGCAACGTCGTCATCGACGGGCCGACGAAGCTCCACGTCGAGGCGAAGCCCCAGAATGGAGTGGTCAACCCCTCGCCGATCGACGACGTCACAGTCGAGGTGCGCCAAGGCGGTGATCCCTGGCAGTCGGCCTACACCAGCCAGCAAGACGAATGCGACGGCACGACGACGAGCTGCGCGCTCACCTACATGCACTTTCCCGAGCGTTGGGGACGCGGCCTGCGCGACATTCGCGTGATTGCCACAGACTCCCGTGGCGAGAGCACCTCGAAGACGATCCAGATCGAGCAGCCCGAGCCGCGCACGGGCCAGCTGAAGAACTTCGACTTCAAGCAGTTTCCCCTCACCGATCGCAGCGATCTAAACGTCAACCTCGCCAACGGCAACCTGCTGCTCGACGAACGCGACATCCATATCGGCGGCACCGGCCTCGATCTCGGCCTGACCCGCGCTTACAACTCTCAGGACGACGAGACCACAGGCGAGTTCGGCCCCGGTTGGAGCTTCAGCACAGGCACCGGGCTGCGCTTGGCCGAGGAGAGCGACGGCGTTCGCCTGCTCGGGCCCTCCGGCTACCGGCTTCTGTTCGAGGACAAGAACGACGGCAGCGGCGAGTACAACTCCCCCTCCGATCTCGACGCCAAGCTCACTCACGACGGCGACGGCTATGAGCTCAGGCTGCTCCAGACCGACGAGGTCTACAAGTTCACGCGCATCGGTCAAAACAACGAGCTGACCCTCGACGAGCACCGCGACAAGAACGGGCACAAGATCACCTTCACCCGCGACGGGGCCGGGCAGCTGCAGACGATCGTCGACACCCAGGGCAACTACCCCGCATCGACTGTGGCCGATCACACCCTGACCGTCACCCACCAGCAGTTCGGCGGCGAGCCGCGGATCACCGAGATCACCGATGCCGCCGGTCGCAGCTGGGACTACGGCTATGACTCGGGTGGCTATCTGATCAGCTACACGAACCCCGAAGGAGATCAGACCACCTACGACTACGACAGTCAGGATCGCCTGGCGAGCGTCACCGATCCGCTTGGCAACGTCACCCACGTGACCTACGCCAGCCAGCCCGGCAATCCCTCGCGTAGCGTCAGCTCGATCCAGCGCGACGCCACCGACAACGATGGGGACGGCAAGGGCGGCAGCGACTCTGGCGATCGCTCGGCGGCCGACTACGAGACCAACTTCGCCTACGACGCTGCGATCGGCGGCAACGGCGATCAGGGCACCTGCGAGTTCGCGCCGCCCAGCAACCGCTCGGGAACCCAGATCATCCCCGGCACCGTCACCGACGCCAACGGGAACGAAACGATCTACTGCAACGACGACGAGGGCGAGATCACCCGCACCAAGGACCCTCGCGGGGTCGTCTATGACCGCACCTACGACACGCGCGGGAACGTGCTGACGTATGCGCGCGGGGAGAGCGGATCGTCCTCCACCGATCTCAGCTATGACAGCCAGGATCGGCTCAGCAGCGTCTCAACCCCGACCGACAACGGCTCGATCAACTCCTTTGTGCATGAATGGGACGGAGACAGCTTCCGTCCAACCTCGACAACCGACCCGCAGGGCAACGAGCGGACAATGGGCTACGACACCGCAGGCAACCTCGAGACTGTCTCCGCACCGGACGAAAACGACATGAGCCACACGGTCATCGACCTCGACCGCTACGACCCAAGCGACTCCGACTACCGCGAGATCTGGAAGGGCTTGGTGCGACGCTCGAAGGTCAACGTCGGCGATCCCGACGACCCCACCGACGACACCGTTCGCACCCGCTACCACTACAACGACGACGGCGATATCGCATCCGTGCAGCCGCCGACGCCGCAGGGCGAGATCGTCTACTCGACCGACACGCTCAACCGGATCTCACAGATCACCGATGCCAACGGAGTCCTGCACGAGTACTTCTACGACGACCTCGATCGGCTCACCGAGGTCCACCACGAAAGCCAACAGAGCGGTGTCGACTACACCTTCACCCGCTACAGCTACGACGCCGACGGCAACCTGAAGACGCAGACCGACGGGGAGAGGCTCGACGACGGCAGCGAGTCCGGCCTGCAGACCGACACTTTCGGCTACGACGCCCGCAACGAGCTCACCTCAGAGAGCTACCGCGACGGCTCGGCGAACGCCTACACCTACGACGACGTCGGCAACCTCGAGACTCTGACCGGCGGCTCCGGCACCACCACCTACTCCTACAACGAGGTCAACCTCGTCAACCAGATCGCCGAGCCTGGCGCCAGCCAGAGCATCCAGCTGCGCTACGAGCACGAGGGGGATCCCAATCCCGACTCCAACAACGTCAAGGAGATCGACTTCCCCGGCGGCACGACCAAGACCTATGACTACGACCGCGCCGATCGTGTCACCCACATTCAGGCATCGGACGACCCCTCCGACCCGGGCAAGCACGTCGATCTGAGCTGGGACTACACCGTCGACGAGGCGGGAACCACCCACCAGACCGCCCTGCGCCAGCAGATGATCGACCACAAGCGAGACATCACCACCACCTACGGCTACGACTACCTGGGCCGCTTGGTCTCGGCCGAAGAGAGCGGCTCGGGCAGCGACGAGGACTCGTGGACCTACACCTACAACGAGGCCTCCGAGCTCACGGAGTCCACCCACGCCAAAGACGGCTCCCCAACGATCACCCACACCTACGAGCACCGCAACTCGCACGAGATCAAGTCCCGCGACGGCGACACCTACACCTACGACCCCCAGGGCAACCTGACTCAGATCGAGAACGGCCCGACCCTCTCCTACAACGAGGCCAACCAGACCCGCCAACTCGATCCCGCAAGCGGCGCCGCCGTCGACTTCGCCTACGCCGGCCCCACCCAGGCCGACCGCCGAAGCCGCGACGAAGCCTCCGGCGATCAGATCGACTACCTGCCCAACGCCCTCGGCCTCGGCGCCCAGACCCTGACCCCGGCCACGGGCTCCCCCGAGAGCACCTACTTCACCCGGATGCCCTCCGGTGAGCCTGTGGCGATGCGCACCCCACAAGGCACCGACTACTACGTAAGCGACTCGATCGGCTCGATCGTGGCGATGGTCGATAACTCCGGCAACCTCGCCGGCCAGTACCGCTACGACCCCTACGGCAACACCCTGCTCGCCACCGAGCAGACTCAGAACCCCTATCGCTACGCCGGCTACTACTACGACCACCCGACCGGCCTCTACAAGGCAGGGGAGCGCTACTACGACCCCGAGACAGGGACCTGGACCCAGAAGGACCCGATCAGCCAGATCGCCGATCCCCGGCAGGCGAACCCGTATGTGTATGCGGGGGCGGATCCGGTGAACCAGAGTGATCCGAGCGGGATGATTCTCGGTGGGCTGGGGGATGCCTTGAGTGCGGTCGGCGACGTCGCGACGAGCTGCGGCGGCCTGATCGCGCCAACTCCTCCCATTCCTACATCCGAACGGCAGGCAGCACTTGGTGCAGCGGGCGCCGGCTACGGCTTCATCGCAGGGAGTTACTCTGCCCGGGATCTTGGGTTTGCGGGCGTCGGCGTCGGGGTGGTATCAGCTGGCGCTGGTTGGGCGGGGGGAGTTGAGGCCGGTGAGGCTGTCGACTGCTTCGAGGCAGTGGCGGGGTGACGACCCCGCCCAATCGGACACCGGGTCGAGTCGAGAAGGCTCTTGTCGGCCTGATCGCGCTAGTGCCCGCCGGCATCGCGGCGTTGGTTTTTGACCGGCCCTTCTTCGACTCGATGTTTCTGTCACTGGCCAGCGGCGGGGCGATAAGCACCGCGATTCCCCTCGTGAAGCCGGATGTCCGAGGTTCGATCGCCAATTCTGTCGCTTCGGGCACGCTCTTGCTGGCGACCGTGGTCTGCGCCGCTTTGGGGTTGCCGTTGGCCGCGGTTGCCGCTGTGGCTCTGTCGGCGCTCACCTTCGCCGTCGCCGCCGTGGGGGCGCGGGAGCTCTTCGATCCTCAGCGGCAAAGCGAACGCCCCCAACAACCTGCAGGAGATCGACTTCCCCGGCGGCACGACCAAGACCTATGACTACGACCGCGCCGATCGTGTCACCCACATTCAGGCATCGGACGACCCCTCCGACCCGGGCAAGCACGTCGATCTGAGCTGGGACTACACCGTCGATGAGGCGGGAACCACCCACCAGACCGCCCTGCGCCAGCAGATGATCGACCACAAGCGAGACATCACCACCACCTACGGCTACGACTACCTGGGCCGCTTGGTCTCGGCCGAAGAGAGCGGCTCGGGCAGCGACGAGGACTCGTGGACCTACACCTACAACGAGGCCTCCGAGCTCACGGAGTCCACCCACGCCAAAGACGGCTCCCCAACGATCACCCACACCTACGAGCACCGCAACTCGCACGAGATCAAGTCCCGCGACGGCGACACCTACACCTACGACCCCCAGGGCAACCTGACTCAGATCGAGAACGGCCCGACCCTCTCCTACAACGAGGCCAACCAGACCCGCCAACTCGATCCCGCAAACGGCGCCGCCGTCGACTTCGCCTACGCCGGCCCCACCCAGGCCGACCGCCGAAGCCGCGACGAAGCCTCCGGCGATCAGCTCGACTACCTGCCCAACGCCCTCGGCCTCGGCGCCCAGACCCTGACCCCGGCCACGGGCTCCCCCGAGAGCACCTACTTCACCCGGATGCCCTCCGGTGAGCCTGTGGCGATGCGCACCCCACAAGGCACCGACTACTACGTAAGCGACTCGATCGGCTCGATCGTGGCGATGGTCGATAACTCCGGCAACCTCGCCGGCCAGTACCGCTACGACCCCTACGGCAACACCCTGCTCGCCACCGAGCAGACTCAGAACCCCTATCGCTACGCCGGCTACTACTACGACCACCCGACCGGCCTCTACAAGGCAGGGGAGCGCTACTACGACCCCGAGACCGCCAGCTGGACCCAGAAGGACCCGATCAGCCAGATCGCCGATCCCCGGCAGGCGAACCCATACGCCTACGCGGGGGCGGATCCGGTGAACTCGGTGGATCCGGGGGGCTCATTCCGCTCTGGATACGTTGGCTTCTCTGCGGGCGTGGTGGGATGTGGGCTATCGGGCAACACAACTGGGATCGGTGTCGAAGATACGAGCGGCTGCTCCCCAAGCGTCCCCTTCGAATCTGAGCTGTTCCCTAACTTTGGGCTGTTCGGGGTCGTCAGCACTGGCGAGGAGAACGGTCCTGGCGGCGCGGGCGTCACGCTTTGTTCTGGCTTTTGCCTAGGTCTCGACACCGATACAGGGCTCAGTATCGGCGTAGGACTCGGGCTGAACGTGGACCTCGGGCTTTGACTGCCGAAACAGCACAAGGGCGCGTCGGGTGATGAGCAAGCCCAAGCGCCGGATCCCTCAACGGGTATTGAACGCAGCGGGTGTCGTCCTTTCGATCGCTTGGGCTGCGATTGCGGCGCTCGCCGTAGCGGCAATGGTGAGTGATGAGCCCGAACGCCGAAGCGGCTCAGGCTCAAGCGTGAGCCTGCTAATAGCGGCCGCATTCGTTGCGGCTATTCCCTACTTTGCGGGCTGCACAGTGTTCTTCATCGATATCAGGCGGAATCCTCGGCTGTCAGGCTTCTGGAGGGCAACGTGGTACGTCGCCATCTATTTCGTTTCTCCGTCAAGTCTGGCCTACTGTCGCCGCGAGGCCAGGTGTGCCTGACACCTACGACCCGCAGGGCAACCTGACTCAGATCGAGAACGGCCCGACCCTCTCCTACAACGAGGCCAACCAGACCCGCCAGCTCGACCCCGCAAACGGCGCCGCCCTCGACTTCGCCTACGCCGGCCCCACCCAGGCCGACCGCCGAAGCCGCGACGAAGCCTCAGGCGATCAGCTCGACTACCTGCCCAACGCCCTCGGCCTCGGCGCCCAGACCCTGACCCCGGCCACGGGCTCCCCCCAGAGCACCTACTTCACCCGGATGCCCTCCGGTGAGCCTGTGGCGATGCGCACCCCACAAGGCACCGACTACTACGTAAGCGACTCGATCGGCTCGATCGTGGCGATGATCGACTCCTCCGGCAACCTCGCCGGCCAGTACCGCTACGACCCCTACGGCAACACCCTGCTCGCCACCGAGCAGACCCAGAACCCCTACCGCTACGCCGGCTACTACTACGACCACCCCACCGGCCTCTACAAGGCCGGGCAGCGCTACTACGACGCCGAGACCGCCACCTGGACGCAGAAGGACCCGATCAGCCAGATCGCCGACCCCAGGCAGGCGAACCCGTACGTGTACGCGGGGGCGGATCCGGTGAATCAGAGTGATCCGAGTGGGGTGCTCTTCGACAATCTCCTGGACGGGGTGCCGGTGCTGGGACCGGTCTATGACTGCCTTAATCCGGTGTCAAGCACTAGCCTCGAGGGTGCGGGCGTCGGCTTGTTCTACGGTGCTGCGGTCGGTACGGCGTCCGCGCCTGATCTAGGACCGGCGGCCGTTGGTGTGGGGTTTGTCTCCGGGGTGGCCGGGGCAAGTGCCGGGTACAGAATCGGCGGCTACGTCGGCTGTGCAGAGGCTATTTTCCCGTGAGTCGTACCCCCGTTGGCAGCGCCCGGACATTCCGTCTGGCATCGCGACTCCTTTTCGGGTTGGTTTTGGCGGGCTTTCTTCTTCTAGCGGTCTCAGGCTGGCACAAGGTCCCCGGCGTGCTTCTCATGGTCGCGGCCCTAATACAAATGGCGCTCAGCTGCGCCTTGATCGTGAACTTCCGTGGCATCGCATCAGCGGTGCGCCGCTCGGACTTTCCGCCAGGGATCTATCTAGGGCTCGGAGGCCTCAACTTTGCCGGCCGGCCTGCCGGACGAGAACAGCTCAATCGAGCCGCCGGCGTCTTCGGAATCCCCGTGGCGTTAGGTCTCTTCGGGCTCGGTCTGTGGATCCTGTTGTCGGGTCCAGTCTGAGCGCTAAGAGCCCTGCGGGCTCAGACCGTCGAGGGCCCGAGGTGGGCTCGGCACGAGCCGGCTCGTCCGTCCAAGTTGCCCCCTTGATGTCTATTCGGACGACCGCTCAGGATCAATACGTGGGTCGTACCGCGGCATCTTCAGGCTGAACTGCCCTATGGACCACCGATCCAGCCCCGTTGGCTTGAACATGAGCGCCACGGGCCCGATCCGCAGCCGACCCCGCCCCCTCACAATGAGTCATAGGACTGATTGCAAGTGGGCGGGGTCGGCTGCGGAACGGGAAGGGGAGCGGTCAAGGGATGGATGGTCTGGATCGGTGGTTTTGGGGGGAAGGTCTGGGGGCGGGGCGGGGCGGTCGGACGGGAGGGATTGGTTTTCTCGGGAGGGAAGGGGGTGGGTGCACCAAAATGGGGCTCTGATTTCGGCTAGGTCGCAGGGCTCGGTGTGCGGGCCGAAAGAGCACAGGAGCGAGCGATGTTGGTGACGACGGCAGGCAGGCGGGGTGAGACGGTGGAGAGGCGGTCGGCGACGATGATGGGATTGGGCGCTTGTCGTCGCAGGGGCAGTGAACGCCGGGCTTCTCGTTCATGGCGTGCTGCGGGGTCGCCGGATGCGGTGGGGCTGGGCCGTGCTGGCTCTGGCGTTGGCGCCGCTCGGTGGCCTGGTCAGCGTTCACGCCGGCGTCGTGCCCGGCGGGATCGGGCGACGGCTGCCTGACGCCCATGACACAAGCCGAGCAGCTTGCGTCCTAGGCCCACAGAGGTCACGATCCTGCGGGCTGCGCAGTCGTCGCAACGCTGAACGCCCGGCCCAGGATCTCCGCCTCCCCCGTGCGGTTCTTGTAATGCAGGTACCGCGCCGTGGTCTTGACGTCGGCGTGGCCGAGCCAAGCCTGGACCTGCACGATCGAAGCTTCTTCGATGGCCAAGCTGCCAAAGGTGTGGCGGAGATCGTGAAAGCGCAGGTCGCGAAGCCCGGCGCGTTCGATCGCCCGCTTGTAGCGTCGACGGAGAGCGGAGCCGTCGACGAGCTCGCCAGTGGCGTTACAGAAGACGAGGTCGTCGGGCCCGGTGAAGCGATCACGGTCGGCGAGCCTGGCCAAGAGCTTGGCGAGTTCGGGCGCGAGCGGAACCGCGCGGCCGCGACCTGACTTGGGCGTTGTGACGGCCGTGCCCGAGACGGAGCGCTGCGCGCGGATTGCGGCCTTAGAAAAGTCGACGTCTCTCCAGCGGAGCGCGAGGCACTCGCCGCGGCGCAGTCCAGCGAAGGCTGCGGTGGCGAAGATGGCGCCGTCCTGGGCGCTCTCGGCCGCTCGCACGAGCGCCCAAACCTCCTCGGTCGCGTAGAAGTCGAACGACGTGCGGTCGTATCGGAGTCTTGGCTTCTCGACATCCCGCGCAGGGTTCGTCGTCGGCACACTCCACACGCGGCAGGAACGCTCGAGGATCCCGTGAACGATCGCGAGGAGCTTCTGGCCCTGCCGTACCTTCCGCTCGCGCGCGATGAAGTCCGAGAGCCAGCGTTCGATCTGCTCCGTGCTCAGCGCGGCCACCGGCTCTGAACCGAACGCCGGCAGGAGATGACGCTCGACGGCCGACCGGTAGTCCCTCAGTGTTGATCGCTTCAGGGCGCGCTCCTGCTCTCCGTGCCGGAGCCACTCGCGCGCGGCGTCCTCGAAGCTGACTTCGTGCTCGAGTGCCCTCACGGCGCCGCGGCGGGCATCGGTGAGCATGCCTTCGAGCAGAGCTTGCGCCTCCTTCCTCGTCAGGAACCCCTGGGGAGGTCGGCTTCGCCTCGTCCATGCCGGGCCGAGCTTGACCTTCACCTGGCGGATGCCATCGGGTCGGCTGGGGTCAGTGACCCGATACTTCGCGTACCAGACGGGCCCCCGCTTGCGTTCGGCGGCGAACACCGTTCCCCTGGCGTGCACGTGGTCGGCCACGGGCGAAGTCTAGCCGCCCAACAGACGAAACGGGTACCAAGTAGGTACCAAACTGAGCGGATCGGGCCTGATCTGGACTGATCTAACCGCTTGAAGAAGCGCTTTCCAGAGCACAGTCGTCTCGATATCGTCTGCTTGCCATGCAGAAGGTCGTGGGTTCGAATCCCATCAGCCGCTTCGACGTGAATCCCTGCCTTAGGCCCGGCCCTTGCGGGGGGCTGGAGCGGCCACCGACAGCCAATCAGCCCTTGCCGATAGCGGCGTGATCGACTAGACCTACCTCGTCGAATGAACTCGTCGGCTGAGCACACCGAGAGCGATGCGAAAGTCGCGATCATCACCGGCGGTTCGCAGGGGATTGGCGCTGGCCTTGCGAAGGCGTACCGTGATCGCGGGTATGTCGTCATCGCGACTGCTCGTTCGATCGGGCCATCAGAAGACCCCGGTGTCGTTCCTGTCGAGGGCGACATCGCTGACCCTGACACCGCACAGCGCGTCGTCAACGCGGCACTCGAGCGCTTCGGTCGGGTCGACACCCTCGTCAACAACGCCGGGCTCTACATCGGCAAGCCCTTCACGGAGTACACCGTCGAGGATTTCAACGCCCTGATCGCCGTCAACCTCGCCGGCTTCTTTCACATCACGACGCGAGCGATCGAGCACATGCTCGACAAGGGGTGTGGCCACGTGGTCAATGTCTCGACGACGCTCGTCGAGAGCGCCGACAGCACCAGGCCGGCGGCGCTGCCCGTGCTGACCAAAGGAGGCCTAGTCGCGGTGACGAGATCGCTTGCGATTGAGTACGCCGCATCCGGTTTGCGGATCAACGCCGTATCGCTCGGCGTGATCAAGACGCCGGTGCACGACGAGAGCTCGTATACGGGGATGGGTGCGTTGCACCCCGTCGGGCGCGTCGGCGAGATCGAGGATGTGGTCGACGGAGTCCTCTATCTGGAGTCGGCGCCGTTCGTGACCGGCGAGGTCTTGCACATCGACGGCGGCCAAAGCGCCGGGCACTGACCGTGGGATCATCGTCTCCCGGCGTAGGGCGTGACCGTGCCGGCAGATCCCGAGAACGGAGACAGCATGAGCACGATCACCGACGAGCTGGTTCTGGCTCACTTCATCGTTTCGGATGACGTGGAGCGTTCCCGTCGCTTCTACACGGAAGTACTCGGCGGCGAGACCGTGATCTCGGGGGAGGCGAATGACGGGGTGACGTACGTCGCGCTGGCCAACGGCTGGATCATCATCAACGTCGGTGGGGGTCCGACCGATGACAAGCCGACCGTCACGCTCGAAACGCCGCCCGACCCAGACCGGGTGAGCAGCTTCCTCAACATCCGGGTTGCCGACATCGAAGCCGTGTATGCGGAGTGGAGCGCGCGGGGCGCCGAATTCCTTACGCCGCCCAAACAGCATGAGACCGAGATCCGTTGCTACCTGCGCGATCCCGACGGCTACATCATCGAGGTGGGTCAAACCACGCTGCCGAGAGGATGGCGTCCACCTCGTGCCTGAGGACGCCGTGCCCCGTTTGGGCTACCGGCGCCCCAAGGACACCGCGGGCTGGCGGACCGAGTTCTGAGAATCAGCCGCCGACGACGGCCGCCGAGCCGATCGGGCTGACGCCGGCGAAGCTGAAGTTCATCTGCTCGCCGTTGAACGCCTGTCCGGTGCCCCCGGCGGTGATCTCCGCTCCGGTTTCGACCCGAGCGCCGACATCCGTGAAGTTGCCCGATGAGTCGGCGGTCAAGTAGAGGCCGTCCTTGAAGGTGGCATTCGGTCCCCAGCCGGACGGATTCGCTTTCCCGCGCGGACCGGCGAAGATCGTCGTCGAGCCGTTGCGGAAGTTGTGGCTGACGTTGCCGAAGAGACCGATGAAGCCGCCCGAGTCGAGCTCGAAGGCGACGTTCTCGCAATCGACGGTGAATTGGCCGAAGGGGAAGGTGACCTGCAGGCCGCCGATGCCGGGAGCGCCGAGGCCGGTCGGGCAGCGCGGCGAGCTCGGCCGTTGATCGGTCGCATTGGCGACCGGGTCCGTTGCGGACCGTGCGTCGGTGCATCTGGAGTCGAGGATCGTCAGCTCCAGGTCGTGTTGGAGAATCCCGGCGAGGCCGGTCTGCATCACCTCCTTGGCCTGAAGCGTGGCGAGGTCATGGGCGTCGCGGTCGGCGATGTTGGCGGCGACCCCGGTGGACTCGAAGTACGCCTCCTTCAGGTAGGCGCGCTCGAGCTTGTCGTAGCGGTTGAGCAGCGTCAGCCAGGGGCCGCGGCTGGAGCAATCGGCACCCTGTCCGAGGTGAATCGCCTCGAAGTCCGAGAGCGTCCGCTCCGCGTCGGTGGCCTGCTGGTTGAGGTCCTGCGCGGCAGGGCCGGGCTGGCCGGCGACAGCGATCAGGCCGCGCAGGCGCCGCCGCTTCACTGGCGGCATCGTGCTGTAGCGCGGCGCCAGGCGCGAGTTGATCGCACTCTGTTGGCCGTAGTACGCGATGTCCTGGTTGTTGGCGTCGATGACCATCTGGTTGACCAGGGGCCGCATGTAGTAGCCCTGCTCGTGGTTGGCCGGGAAGCGGTAGACGGGGAGCTTCGGCTTGACGCCGTGGCTGACGTCGACGCCCGCGGTCGAGGGGTCGCCGACCATGCCCCCCTCGGTGTCGCCGAACAGCCCCTTGCCGAGGGAGGGGCTGCGGCGGGCGCCGAGGAAGACCATCTTCGTTGCCTTCGCGTCCTTGTTCATGCAGAGCTCGGCTTGCGCGAGGTTCGTCTTCGCCTCAGCGAGATAGGGAGAGAGCCTGCTCGCCTTCTTCAGCGAGCTCGTGGCGGGCTTCCACTTGCCGAGGGCGAGCTCCGCAAAGCCGCGGTTGTTCTCGAGCAGGGCCTTGCCGGAGATGCCGAATGGTGACTTCTTCGGCTGCTTCAGGTGCGCGGCACGGCCGAGCAGCGCCAGGGCTTCGTTTGGCAGCTTCGCATTGACCAGGAACGGCGCGGCACCCGTGAGCGGCACGGGATCGCGCGGCGCCAACGAATGGGCACGCAGCAACGCATCGAGCGCGCCGTAGGGCCGCCCCGCCGCTGCCGCCGTCGCGGCGGTGGCAAGCGCCCCCCGCTCGCTGCGGGTCTGCTTCGCATGCGCGAGCTTGCGCAGTGCCTTGCCGCTGGCATGCTTCTTGACGACGCGCTTCGCGTTGCGGAGGGCCTTCTTCAGCCCAAGCCGCCTGGCCTTCGGTGCCTTGAAGTCGCAGTACTCGTCGCGCTCCGTCGACAGCGTCAGCGGTAGTAGGGACTGCGACAGTCCAAGATAGGAGTCGGAGAACGAGTAAACGCTCGAGGCCTTCGCCGCCGGCGGCGTCGCGCAGATCAGCAGGCACACGCCTGCCAACGCCATCCCGGCTCCCACGATGCCCCCGCTCAAGTTCTTGCTCCCCAAAATAAGGCTCCCGCCGAACACGCCGGCTTGCGCAACGTAATCGCGCCCGCCAGGGCCGTCAAGGGTTTCCGTTGTCCGGTCTTCCCTTCCGTGATGAAGCCGGCTGCAAACGCTATTCCCGGGTGCCATTCACGCGTTCGAGCGCCCGCTATCTGTGCGAGAGTCCCGGGTGCACCCACAACTATCGAGGGGGAACAATGGACGACGCAACGCTGGCGAAAGAGGATGTACGCGTAGCGACCGGGGGCTGGTGGCTGCTCTCGCTGGTCGGCCTGCTCAGCCTGATCGTCGGGGTGACGCTTCTGTTCAAGCCCGGTGACAGCCTCGCCACGCTGGCCGTGATCGTTGGGATCTTCCTGCTGGCAGACGGCATTCTCGAGCTCGCCGCCTCGCTCCTGCACAGCACCCAGAGCCGCGGGATGGTGGCCCTCGTCGGGGCGCTGACCGCAATCGTCGGCGTGCTGCTCATCCGCCACCCGGTGCAGGGGGTCGAGTTCGTCGCCTTGCTGATCGGGCTGTGGCTGATCGCGGTCGGGGTCGTCCGCATCGTCGCCGCCTTCGAGCTCGTCGAGAATCGCGGTTGGAACCTGTTCGTCGGTGCGCTCGAAGCCGTCGTCGGCATCGTCATCGTCTCCGACCCGAGCATCGGCTACGCGACGCTCGCCGTGATCGTCGGCATCGCCTTCATCTTCAACGGCGTCGGCATGCTCGGCCTCGGATGGAGCCTGCACACGCTGCGACGCCAGGCCGGCTGACGCGAGGCGCGCCCGCGGCGGTCGGGTTGGCCGGGGTCCGCGCGATCCGGCCCTGCCCGAGCGCGCGCTCCAGCCGCGGGAAGGCGTAAGACATAGTGGAGTGGACGCTGGCGATCATTGCGCTTGCCGTGCTGGCGGTCGCGGCTGTGTCTGGGCGGATCGCGGGCACGCCGATCACTCCGGCGATGCTCTTCGTGGCGATCGGCCTGCTCGTCGGCCCGAAGGTGCTCGGCGAGGTCGACATATCGAGCACGGGGTCGACCGTCCGCACGCTCGCCGAGGCGACCCTTACGCTGGTCCTCTTCTCCGACGCATCGCGGATCAACCTGCGGGAGCTGCGGCGTGACCGGAACGTGCCGCTGCGCTTGCTCGGCATCGGGTTGCCCCTGACGATCGCGGCCGGTGCCGTTGCGGCGGGGGTCGTCTTCGGCCGGATCAGCATTGAGGAGGCGGCGGTGATCGGCGTCGTCCTGGCGCCGACCGATGCCGCCCTCGGCCAGGCAGTCGTCAGCGACACCGGCGTCCCGGGGCGCACTCGCCAGGGGCTGAACGTGGAGAGCGGGCTCAACGACGGCATCTGCGTGCCGTTGCTGTTCCTCGCAGTTGCCGCGGCCGACGTCAACTCCGGTCTGACGGGTGGCCGATCGGCTGCGACGCTCGTCGCGGAGGAGGTCGGCTACGGGATTCTCGCCGGGCTCGTTGCCGGGGCGCTGATCGCGGCGATCGTCCGCTTCGCCGCTCCCAGGGATCTGATTGCCGGAGCCTGGCTGAAGGTGGTCCCGGCGGCCGGCGCGGCCCTGGCGTACGGAATCGCTCAGGGGCTCGACGGATCAGGCTTCATCGCAGCCTTCATCGCGGGCGCCACCTTCGGTGGGCTCGTCGGTCGCGATCCACGCGAGGTCAACGCACTCGTGGAGGAGGTCGGCGCCGTACTCAACGGCGTCACCTTCTTGATCTTCGGAGCGGTCCTGCTCGGACCCGCGCTTGGCCAGCTCAGCTGGGAGCTGGTTCTCTACGCGGTCCTCAGCCTGACCGTGGTGCGAATGCTGCCTGTGGCGATTTCGATGATTGGCACGGGCGCCCGCGTGCCCACCGTCGCGTTCATGGGCTGGTTTGGTCCACGCGGGCTTGCCTCGATCGTCTTCGCGGTGATCGTGCTCGAGGAGTCTCGGCTGCCGCACGAGCAGACGATCCTGCTCGCCGTCTACCTCACCGTCGGCCTCTCCGTCCTCCTCCATGGCCTGACCGCTACGCCGCTGGCCGACCGCTACGGGCGTTGGTACAGGGCACACCCTCGCGGGGCCCGCCCGGCAATGGAGAGCGCGCCGGTTGAGGTGACGCGGGCTCGCTGAGCAACGGCCGGCGCCGGGGGGCTGCGGGACCCGTTCTCTAGACTTCCGCGGCGAGGAGTGGGACGTGACAGCGACTGGGGAGCATCGAGCGTGAGGGCGGTCGCCGGGCCTGCGGCCACGCTCGCCGCCACCCGATGCAAGAGGGGGAAGAACCGATGAGACGCCGAACGGTTGCCGCGGCCGGCCTGACGGCCGCCACCGTGGCCCTCGGGCTCGCCGCGGGCGCTCCGGCCGCCGGGCCGAACCCCGCCACCGCACCGGCGATCGGCTCCGAGGCCTACGACTACGGGTTCCCGCTGCTCGAGTTCAACCGGGTGCGCCGTGAGATGACGAGCGTCGCCTGCCCCGACCACAAGGGCAACGCACCTGCCAACAGCTTCTCGAACGCGAAGAAGTTCGCCGACGCCACCGTCCGTGTCGTCGTCGCCCCAAACACCGACACCCTCTACTCGATCGCGCACCTCAACCTGCGCAAGGGCCCGATTACGCTTACGCACCCGAACATGGGCAAGCGCTACTACGGCTTCGAGCTGCTCGACCCGTACACGAACGTGATCGACATCCCCGGCCAACGCAAAGACGGCGGCGCCAAGGCGAGCTGGAAGATCCGTTGGCAGGGGGGCAAGAGCGGCCGGACGAAGGCGCCGCGGGCCGACCGCGTGATCCGCTCGAAGTACCCGGACGTGTGGGTGATCGGGCGGACGCTGGCAAAGGGCAAGCGCGATCGGAAGAGGGCCTACGGGCTGATGAAGCGGTACCGGCTGCTGCTGCCGAACGGCAAGCCGCGCAAGTTCGCGAAGGGGTGCAAGCCGGGCAAGCCCGCGGAGTACCCGACGCCGACCGACGGCGCCGGCTTCAGCGAGGCGCTTGGCAAGGCACTTGTGCGGTATCCGCCGCCGAAGCGCGACGACCCGTTCCTTACCAAGGTGGCGCCGTACGGGATCGGCCCGGGCACGACGCCCGCCGACGCCGGCCTCGATCCGGCCACCCTGACGGCCCTGTATGGAGGTATCTCGGCCGAGGCGGCGGCGCTGCCGACGGCCGTAAAGCTGCACGCATTCACCGAGTCGCAGAAGACGCACGGCTGGTACTTGCCGCCCGCCAACATCGGCAGGTACGGCACCGACTACACGACCCGGGCGCAGATCGCCTCGGCCGGGCTCGGCGCGAACACGCCGCAGGAGGCGATCTACCCGGTCGGCGTCGGCGACGGCAACGGTGCCCTGTACGCCGGCGCCAACGACTACCGGCTCACCTTCCCGAAGGGCGAGCAGCCGCCCGCGAAGTACTTCTGGTCGCTGACCATGTACGACGCCGACGGCTACCTGGTCGACAACCCGATCGACCGCTACTCGGTTGGCCCGACCCATCCGCCCTTGGCCGAGAAGAAGGATGGGTCGGTCGTGGTCGCAATCCAGCGGAGCGAGCCGAGCGAGAAGAACGTCAACTGGCTGCCCGCGCCGGCGGGCCAGTTCCGCCTCAACCTGCGCCTCTACGGGCCCAGCAAGAAGGCGATCAAGGGCGCCTGGATCCCGCCGGGGGTCGAGAACCTCGGGCCCGCGGTCGGCAGCTGAGCGCCGGCAGCCGCAGGCCCTTGCGACCCGCGCTCAGCCGCGCGGCGTGACGACGAGCGAGACCGAGCGGGCGCCGCGGTTGCGCTCGAGCAACAGGCGCCTGGCGCCCGGGCGCGAGACCACGCGGGCACCGTCGACTTTGGCCTGGTACCGGCCGTGGTAGTGGATCGGCGGCAGGAAGACTTCGCTGAGCTTCCGCCGCCCGAGGCGCTTGCCGGCCGGCGTCTTCGTTGAGTAGCGCAGCTGGAAGCGGCCGCTGCCGGGGTCGAAGCTCCATCCCGTCGGTGTTCCCGCGACCAGCTGCGGATAGGGCCGCGCCGAGGCCGCGAGCTTCGCCCGGTTCAGGTTGTCGCCGTGAGGCGGCTTGCGCGCGTCGCCGACGACCGACTGCACGCCGGTGCCGCTCGTCGTCGGGTCGTCGCACTCGCAGTAGTGCCACTGGGTCCAGCCGACCATGTGCTTGTCGGCGCGGCGTTCGACGTCGGTGATCGTGCCGAGGTCGTCGGTCGCGCCGAACTCCGTCATCAGCAGGCCGTCGCCGGTCTGGCGCGCCTGCTTGTCGGCGTTCGAGAGGGTCAGCCCGTAGCCCTCCTGGCAGGTGACCGGCGGCGCGCCCGGCACCGGCACGGGCAGGCAGTAGAGGTTGAAGCCCATCGCAGTGTTGGGGTCGCCGAGCCTGCCGACCGAGGTGTCGGCGCCGAAGTCGAAGGTGAGCAGCGGCGCCCAGAACACGAGCGAGCTGGGGTCGCGCTTGCGGATCTCCCCGAGCACGCGCTCGATGAACGGCTGCAGCGTGCCCTTGTCGAAGGCTGGGCAGCCGATCGTGGAGATGCAGCTTTCATAAGTCGACCCGGGCCACGGCTCGTTCAGCAGGTTGTAGCCGAGCAGCCCGGCGCGCTTGCCGAAGTTCGCGGCGATGTGCCGCCACATCGCCGCGAACGAGTTCTGCAGCGGCCGGCCGGCGGCATCGCGGTCGTTGGCCCAGAAGTGGTCGAAGGCGCGGCTCAGCGCCGGCATCGCCAGGTAGTTTGCGGGGAAGCCGAGGGCGGGCTCGGCGGGCAGCGTCGCCGCGTCGCCCACCACCGCCCAGTCGGGGAAGCCCTCGCCCTGAAAGCGCGGGTTGTACATGTCCTGGTGTGCGTCGAGGAGCGTGAAGATGCCGTGCCGCTGCAGGCCGAGCTGCGTGTGCGAGAGGCTCTTGAGGTAGCGCTCCCGGTAGTCGGCGCGGCGGCCGTCGGTGGGCAGCTTCGGCTCGACTCCGTTCTGGATGATCCCGAGCCGCACGAGGTTGAAGCCGTTGCGGTGCAGAAAGCGCATGTCGTCGGCGCTGAAGCCGGCGTCGGCGGGCCGGTAGGAGCCGACCTTGTAGACCATGTTCCAGCCGTGCAGGACGACGACGCGACCGTCCGCGTCGGTGATCCAGCGGCCGTCGTGGGAGAGCGGGGGAGTGGGGCTCGACTTCGCCGCCGAAGCGGCGGCCGGCGCCGCGCAGGTGAGCACGCCGACCAGCACCAGCAGCGCCGCGAGCGCCCGTCCTCTCCCCGGTCCAACCACGAGTGCAATGCTACGCGTCCTACACCACAACGCAGAGCACCGCGGCCGCGGGACTCCGACCGGCTCCCAGCGAGTAAGGTCGAGTAGGCCGGGGGTGTCGTGAAAACACAGTCAGGGAGTGTGTATGCGTCCTAGCGCACGTTGGATTCGCCGTTCTTTCGTCACCGGTCTGATCGCCGTGTGCGTCCTTGCGATCGTCGGTGGCGCCCTCGCTGCGACGTCGAGCAAGTCGGGTCGCGAGGCGACCCCGGCGGCAGCCGAGCGGCCCCACTCCAGCGTGCCCGAGGACTTCCAGCCGGCCGTCCTGACCGCCGAGGACGGGCTCGGCCGCTACTTCGTGACGCTCAAGAGCGCCTCCGTCGCTTCGGCGATGCGGGCCGATCCCACGCTGAGCGGCGCCGAGCAGGAAGCGACGGCGAACGCAGCTGACGCGAGCCAGCACTCCGCGATCGCGGAGACCAAGGCGAGCGGCGGCAAGGTCCTGTTCCGCTATGACACCTTGCTCAACGGCTACAGCGCGCAGATGAGTCCGCGGGCCGCCGCTGAGCTCGCCAACCGCTCCGACGTTGCCTCCGTGCAACCCGTCGACATCGTCCACCGCGACGGCAACGCGACGCACAGCCCGACCTTCATCGGCGCGACCAAGGTCGGCAAGAAGCTCGGCGCCAAGGGTCAAGGCATCGTCGTCGCCGACGTCGACACCGGTATCGACTACACGCACGCGAACTTCGGCGGTAAGGGCACCGTTGCCGCCTACAAGAAGAACAACCCCGACATCATCGAGCCGGGCAGCTTCCCGACGAAGAAGGTGATCGGTGGCTACGACTTCGTCGGCAGCAACTATTCGGTCACCGACGACGACACGAGCAACGACATCCCGCGGCCGGATCCCGATCCGCTCGACGATGGCGAGCACGGCGATCACGGCTCGCACACCGCGGGCAGCTGCTGCGGCGACGGCGTCAAGGGCGAGATCGCTCCCGGGGTCGCGCCGAAGTCGAAGCTGCTGGCGATCAAGGTCTGGGACAGCGGCGACTCGACCGCCGACGTGCTCGTCGCCGGCTTCGAGCGGGCGCTCGATCCCAACAACGACGGCAAGATCAATGACGCGGCTGACGTGCTCACCTTCTCGGGCGGCGTCGATTACGGCTCCCAGAACTCGGTCGAGGCACTCGCCGCCCAGCACGTCGTCGACATGGGCACCGTCTTCGTCGCGGCGGCCGGCAACGCGGGCAACCAGCCCGTTGGCGGCTCCGCCTACATCGAGGGCACGCCCGCGAACGCGCCCGGCGTGATCTCGGTCGCGGCCTCGATCGACGACTACAAGGCGCAGACGATCTCGATCAACAGCCCGTCGATCGAGCTGCCCTTCGAGGGGATCATGGTTCCCCAGGACTGGTCGCCGGCGATTGCCGACGGCGGGATCACGGCTGATCTCTACGACGGCCGCGAGCTCGACCCACCCGCCTCGCCGGGCAACGAGAACCCCGCGGACGCTCAGTTCTGCAACCCGCTGCCGGGCGGCTCGCTGTCCGGCAAGGTCGTGCTCGTCTTCAAGGGCGGCACCGATCAAGGCGACTGCGCCGGCTCGACGAAGGCGTTCAACGCCCAGCAGGCCGGCGCCAAGGCAGTGATCCTCGTCTCCCTGTTCGGTGGCGCCCCCAGCGCACTTTCGAGCAACGGCGAGAACATCACGATCCCGACGGTGATGATCACTGCCGACGACGCCTACGCGATCCTCGACGAGCTCAGCCCGAACGCCAACTACAACTCGGGCACGGTCAACGCGACGCTGAACTCCGAGGCGACGCATATCGACGCCTACACGGACGCGATGACCGACTTCAGCTCCGAGGGTCCGGCGCGGATCTCGAACGACCTGAAGCCCGACGTCTCGGCGCCCGGCTACAACATCCAGTCGACCGACGCGGGCACCGGCAACAAGGGCCAGGAGTACTCCGGCACCTCGATGGCGACCCCGCACGTCGCCGGCGTCGCGGCCCTGCTCGTCCAGCTGCACCCGAGGTGGAGCCCGGCGAAGATCAAAGCGGCGATCATGAACCAGGCCAACCAGGACCTGAAGGACAACCTGCTCAACTCCCCGGTCTCGGCCACGGTGATGGGCTCCGGCCGCGTCGACGCCTACGGCTCGGCGACCACCGTCTCGCTCGCCTCGCCGGCGAGCCTCTCCTACGGGCTCGACTTCGCCTCCGACCCGGTCGGGGAGGTGCAGACCTTCAAGATCCACAACCAGGGCAAGCTCACCCACACCTACAAGGTGAAGGGCGGCGCCGCTCGCTACAGCGACTTCGGGACCTCGCCGGCGAGCACCGGCGTGACGCTCAAGGGCAAGTCCTTCGGCAAGAAGCTGAAGGTCAAGATCAAGCCCCACAAGTCGAAGAAGGTCAAGGTCCAGATGACGCTCGACCCGACCGCGATCGCGGAGGCCGAGGAGGAGTACGGCCTCTACTACTTCCACCCGAACGTCGACGGCAACATCACGATCAAGCAGAACGGCGCCAAGGTGAAGAGCCACGGCGTCGGCGGCAAGGGCAAGGGCAAGGGCCATCAGCGCCACGCCAAGAAGGGCAAGGGCACAAGGGCCACGGCGGCAAGACCAAGACCTATAAGGAGCCGGCCGACACCCTGCACGTGCCCTGGCACGTGGCACCGCTGGCCGCGTCGAAGGACTCGGTCCCGACGGCGTCGCTCGATCTGACGAGCGGTCCCAAGCCGCTGCCGCCGAGCCTCGGCGGCGCCGGCAAGAGCGAGGTCGACCTCTACCAGCTCGGTGCCACCGACCCCCGCAACTCAAGCGGTGAGGAGGACATCCGCGCGGCCGGTGCCCGCTCGTTCACCGGTGCCAGCGTCGCCGACCACCACCCGGTCGGCGTGCCAACAGGCAGCGACGCGCTCGGTGGGATCAGCTGGCTCGACTTCCTCGCCGACCCCGACGCTCCGACGGAGCCGGTCGAGTTCGGCGTCGAGACGGGCGGCGTTCACAACACGACCGAGACCGAGGAGGTCGACGTGCTCGTCGACGCGGGCGCCGACGGCGTCTACGCGGGCTCGAGCATGGGGATCGACGCCGACTATCTGGTCGTCAAGCAGGCGGCTCCCGGCGGCGAGGTCTGCGTCTTCGACCTGAGCCAGTCGCACCCGTTCGACGACTGCACGGCGACGTACTACGCCGACTACTCGAACTACAACTCGAACCTGATCGGCCTCGCGGTCGACGCCGCCGACATCGGCGTCACCAACGCGGATCCGCGGATCGCCTACTCGGTGACGGCCTGCACGGGCCAGTTCTCGGGTGACGTTCCCTCGACGTTCTGCGACTCGGCCGTCGATCAGAACGGCGCGGGCGTTTACACGGCGAAGCTCAACGTCACAGACCCGGCGCTGAAGATCAGCCCGCAGACGTACGGCGGCTTCTGGGACGACAGCAGCAACGGGCCGATCCAGGTCGCCCAGGGCTCCGCCGGAGCGGGCGAGGACCCGGCGATCCTGGCGCTGTTCCCGCAGAACGCCCCGGCGTCACCGAAGATCATCGGCACGAAGACCGGCTGACTCTGGGCCGCTGTAGGAGGCGTGCTCGGCTCCGCCGTCATCTCCCAGGTCTCCGCCGGCCGCAAGAACCGCCTCTGGTTCGAGCTTGCCGGCAGCCACCAGACCCTCGCCTGCGATGGCGAGCAGCCCGAGACCCTCTGGGTCGGAAGCCGGGCGGCGCGACGCTCGTCCCCCGCGACCCCGCCGCCCTCGACCCGGCGGCGGCCCGCTACGCGAGGCTGCCCGCCGGCCACCCGCAGGGCTACAGAGGATGCTTCGAAGCTTTCATCCGCGATACGCGGCGATGGCACAGGCGATGGCCGACGGCCTGCCCCTGCTCGCCGACGGCATCCGGGCCGCCGAGATCACCGCACAGTCCTCACCTCAGCCCGAGAGCGGCGCTGGATAGGATGCGCCGAGGAAAGCTAAGCTCCCCCACTCGTCCGACCGACGCCGACCGCACTCGGCTCGGGTAGGTCCCCCGCGCCTTGGCAGAGTGGCTACGACGGCCTGCAAACCGTTTACACCAGTTCGATTCCGGTAGGCGCCTTACCGGTCTATGGTGGGTGCCATGCCGCCGCTGCTGGCACAAGAAACAGGATCGGCAGCGCCGCTCCGGGGCGAGCTCCGCTACGGCTTCGAGCTCGCGCGCCTGTTCGCCGACCGCGATTTTTCCAGCGCGCCGCGCGCGGGCGCCTGGACCACCGGTGCTCCTCGTGCCTGGTTTCATGGCGGGCGACGGGTCGCTTGGCGTGCTCGCCGGATGGCTGCGTCGGCGCGGATCGCGCACGGCACGCGCGGGCATCCTGCTCAACGCCGACTGTGCCGAGCGGGCGGTGACTGGCCTCGAGTCGCGCCTGCGGCGCCTCGCCGAGGAGACCGGGACCACGTGGCCCTGATCGGCCAGAGCCGGGGTGGCGAGCTCGCGCGCGTCGTCGCGCTCCGCAACCCGGACCTTGTCGAGCGCTCGTCATGCTCGGCTCGCCGGTCCTCGCTCCGCTCGACGTCGGCCGGGCGTGCTCGGCGCGGTGCGCTCCGTCGCGCGCCTCGGTGGCCTCGGCGTGCCCGGGCTCTTCTCGAGCGGTGCGGCGACGGGGCCTGCTGTGCCGCGGTTCCGCGCCGACCTCGCTGGCGCCGCTTCCGGCCGGGGTGCGGGCCGTCTCGATTTACTCGCGGAGCGACGGGATCGTCTCCTGGGAGGCGTGTCTCGACCCCTCGGCCGAGCCCGTCGAGGTCGAGTCGAGCCACACCGGCATGTCGGTCAACTCCCCGGTCTACCGCGTGCTCGCGGGAATCCTCGACGGGGAGGAGCAGCCGTGGAGTGGATGAGCCCGATGGACGCCTCGTTCCTGCACATCGAGGGCCCGATGAACCCGATGCACATCGGCGGTGTCAGCATCTTCGAGGGTCCGGCGCCGGCGTTCGGGCGGCTCGAGGAGATGGTCGCCGGCAAGCTCGGCCTGGTGCCGCGCTACCGCCAGAAGGTGCGATTCGTGCCGCTCGGGCTCGGCCGCCCCGTCTGGGTTGACGACCCCCATTTCCAGCTCTCCTACCACCTGCGCCATTCGGCCCTGCCGGCGCCGGGCGACGACGCGCAGCTGCGACGGACCGCCGCGCGGATCTTCGCCCAGCACCTCGATCGGAACAAGCCCCTGTGGGAGATCTGGATGCTCGAGGGCCTCGACCAGAACCGCTGGGCGCTGCTCTCCAAGGTCCACCACTGCATGGTCGACGGCATCTCGGCGACCGACATGATGGCGGTGATGTTCGAGACCGGCACGGAGGCTCCCGTCGAGGACGATTGGACGCCGGAGCCCGAGCCGGGCGACGCCGAGCTGCTCGCACAGACGCTCCGGCACCGGACGCTGGACCCCTCGGAGGGGATCCGCACCATGCGCGCCGCGGCGCGGGCGCCGCGCGCGACGTTGGGCCAGGCCCGGGACCTGCTTTCCGGCATGAGCTCCTCGGTCGGGCTGATCAAGCCGCTCGGCGAGTCCTCGCTGGTGGGCCCGGTCGGTCCGCACCGCAGCTGGAGCTGGGCCCAGGTGCGCCTGAGCGACGTCAAGCAGGTGCGGGCAGCGCTCGGCGGCACCGTCAACGACGTCGTCCTGACGATCGTCTCCGGTGGCATCCGCGAGCTGCTGGAGCACGGGGCGAGCCCGTTCACGACCGCACGATCCGCGCTCTCGTGCCGGTGTCGGTCCGCCCGCCGGGCGAGCGCGGCGTCTACAACAACCGTGTCTCGGCGATGTTCGCCGAGCTGCCCGTCGGGATCGCCGACCCGGCCGCGCGCCTCGAGTCGCGTTCGCGCGCAGATGGACGGCCTCAAGCAGTCGAAGCAGGCCGTTGCGGGCGACGTGCTGACTTCACTGTCGGGCTTCGCGCCGCCGATGCTGCTGGCCCTGGGCGCCCGGCTCGCCGCCGCGTCGCCCTCGCTGGGACTGCAGACCGGGCGTCACCAACGTGCCGGGCCCGCAGCAGCCCCTGTACACGCTCGGGAGGCGGCTTCTCGAGTCGTTCCCGTTCGTGCCGGTGATCGGGCACGTGCGGATCTCGATCGCGATCTTCTCCTACGACGGCGGGCTTTACTTCGGCGTCACCGGGGACTACGACAGCTCGCCCGACATCGAGATCCTGACGGCAGGCGTCGAGCGTCGATGACCGACTGCTCGCCATGATCGTCCTGCCGAGCGGCCGCGCAGTGCCCGAGGCCGAGCTGCAAAGCGGCCGAGGGCGAGCGGCGGGTGACGGACGAGCCGGACCTCCTGACCGTGGCGCCTCCGCCGGCCCTACGGGTAGCTCCGAGGATGGCGCGGCGAAGGTTCGTGGGGGCGGCCTTCTCCGCGCGAAGCCGTGCCTGTCGTGGCGATGGAGTTTGGGATCTATTGCTGTCGGCCGGCTTCGGGGACGTTTGCTCGTCTGGGCCGCGGGCGGTCTGCCGTCGATCTGGGCGATGTGGCCGGAGAGGCAAGCAGCGGCCCAGTAGCGGTCAGAGCACCCCAGCGATACAGTCGGAGGGCGATGCTCCGCAGGGGCCGCTGGCCGCTCGCGATCGTGTTCTTGGCCGCGCGACGGCGGCTGATGGGACGGGGGTGCGCGCGGAGCGGCTCTATGCCGCCGACGGCCCGCTGAACGCGCCGATCGACTCCGCGGCCCGGGTCGACCCCGCGTCGGCTTCGATGGTCCGTCTGCTCACACGGGACCGCAGGCACGGCGGCTTCTTCCTGCTGCTCAAGCGCTGGACCACCACGGTCTTCTTCGCCCACCGAAACATCCTTCGGCGGCGCGTCCGCTGACGGCGAGGTGGGCGCCTGCCGCCGGATGTTCGGGGTCCGCTTCCGCGTCGCGCCCGACCGGATCCCTCCGGGGACGGCTCGATGACGATCATCGACCGTCGGAACTCGTGCGAGTACGACTTCTGGCAGGCGAAGAAGCGTCGAGCCGGCTGGTTGGCGAGCTGGGGGAACGCGACCAAGACCTCGGGCCCGGGCGTGTTTCCGAAGGGACTCTCCGCCCGGGGATCGGGCTTCGCGCTTCCGGCGGGAATCGTCTGGCCACGCGAGCTGGCCGCGGGCCATATCGACCACGCGCTGATCTTCAGCTACTCGTGGCCGAGCCGCAGGGGCGCAGTCCCGCCGGCCACCGAGACCGACGGCGCCAGCCGCAGGCGCACCGCGATCCCCGAGGGCGCTCGGCTCCAGCTCGATCCCAGCCTCGACCTGCGCTCGCTGCACCTCAGCCGCTACCAGCGAATCATCGCCGAGGCCCTGCAGAAGTACGGCATGTACCTCGCCGATGGCGGCGGCCCCGGGATCACGCTCTACGCCGCGAATCCGGCGAGCTTCCCGGGCAACCCGTACAGGGGCCTGCTGCCCGACCGGAGATACCCGGACCTGGGCCGGATCCCGGTCGACCGGTTCCGGGTTCTCGAGATGCCGGCTTTCGTTCCCGACCGAAGGCTCCCCAAGCGCATCGTCCCGACGAGCTGCGCGAGGCTGAGATAGCAAGTCGGTGGCGGGCCTGGTCGGGGCCGCTGTGCTCGCCGGGCTATTGGAGCTGGGCCGTCGTAACGAACCGGCCGGCGCGCGCCGTTCCGTTTGTTCAGCGTCGGCGGCGTCCGGACCTGCCGGTCAGCGCCAGAACGAGCCACCAGAGGATCGGGACTACGACCAAGATCAGGACGAAGGCAAGCGCCAAGTCGCTGCTGACGATGACCGCAGTGGACATGGCCTGAAAGCTACTCCCAATCGACGGTGCGTACGAGTCTGGGGGCCGGCGCCTTCCCGGATCTCGACGCGGACCCGCCCGCTCGCCGTCACACGTGACGCTTGCCCTTCGTCTATGCATGGAAGAAGCTCACGAGGGAAGGACACAGCAATGCGACTGCTCATCACCGGCGGATCAGGCGTTCTCGGCAACGCCTCGATCCCAGTGCTGCGGCGCGCCGGGCACACCGTCGAGGCCCCGGCGAGAACCGAGCTGGACCTCTTCGACCCGGAGGCCGTGGCCGACGCCGTCACCGGCGTCGACGGAATCGTTCACCTCGCAACGCGGATACCCGCCCCGGAGCGCATGGCCGACCGCGAGGCCTGGCGGGACAACGATCGCCTCCGTGCCGAGGCGACGCCGATCCTGATCGACGCGGCGCTGGCCACGTCCGTCGAATGGTTCCTGTTCCCGAGCATCGCCTTTGTCTATCCCGAGGAGGGACCGGTGGACGAGTCCACGCCCGCCGTCGAGACCGCGTCCGAGATTCTGCTCTCCGCGCTGGAGGCCGAGCGCTACGTGGCCCGCTTCGCCGGCGCCGGCGCGAGCCGCCGCGGCGTCGTGTTGCGCCTCGGCGTCCTCTACGGACCCAGCATCGGCAAGCCGGCCCCCGCCGAACCATGGGCGTCCTACGGCGCCACGGTCAGGATCGAGGATGCTGGCAGTGCGATTGCCGCTGCTCGGGAGGTCCCCAGCGGCGTCTACAACGTCGTCGGTGACGGCGAGCGCGTTTCGAACGAGTTCTTCAAGAAGACGGCCGGGTGGCGTCCGCAGTTCGGCCGGCCCATCGCCGGCGCTGGCTGAGCGAGGCGACCCTGGCGCCGCCGAGGGCCGGGCAGAGATGGCGTCCAGGCGATCCGTCGTGGTGCACTTTCGAGCCACTCCGGTTCACGGCGGTCCGGCATAATCGCGTCCCGAAATGGGGATCCTGCAGGTTCGTCCAGATCTCGCCGCTGGAGAGAAGGTGGGCTGGAAGGCCTTCGCCAACCGGGTGCTCGACGACGCCACCACGGCTGGAGGCCGGCTGTTCGTCACGGATCGCCGCGTGCTCTTCCAGCCCAACCGCATCGACGTGGGGCTCGGCCGGAAGGTCTGGGAGTGCCCGCTGGAGGGCGTGACCGCGGTCGAGACGGTCGGCCGGGATGCCCAGCTCTTTGCAGGCGGACCCCGCAAGCGCCTGGGGATCAAGACCGCCGACGGCGAGGAGGTCTTTGTCGTCGACCGCCTGCAACGCAAGGAGGAGGAACTGCTGAGGCTCTTTCCCCGCGCAGCTCGACTCTGACCGGGCCGCGGCCCACCTCCCAGCCGGCGCTGCGGGCGCTCAGCTCGCCCAGGGGCCGACGCCGCCAAGGCGCTCGACCTCGATCCGCATGCGGAAGCCCGCGGGCGGGTCATCCATCGGCGGGAACTTGACCTCGGGGCCGAGGTAGGTGTGCGCGAGCTCCTGCAGCAGCTCCGGCGCGCCGCCCTCCTCGATCGTCGCGTGGCCGTGCACGACGAGGTATTGGCGCAGGCCGGGTGGCTGGATCTCGGTGCCCTCGAAGGAGAGGACGACTCGGGGGTCGGTGCGGACGTTGGCGAGCTTGCGCTGTGTGGCCATCAGATGAGCCGTGGTCAGGGCGTCGCCATCGATCCCGACCCACACGCACGTGACCTGCGGGGATCCGTCGGCGTTGAGCGTCACCAAATGGCCGAGCGCACCGGAGCGGATCAGATCCTTGGCGCTTTCGGGCAGCTCGACGGCCATCGGCGCAAGGTACTCCTCACTCGGGTCTCAGCGCCGTAACCTGCCGCCGGTGAGCGACGTCAAGGCGCAGATGCGGAGGGGGGAGCTGTTCCTCGGCGATGCCGCGCTCAGCGCAGAGCTCGATCGTCGCCAGCTCGAGGTGCAGCGGATCAACGCGATCCCCGGCGCCCGCGCCGAGGAGCGACGGGCCGCGCTCGAGGCCTTTCTCGGCCACTTCGGCGAGGGGACCGTGATCCGCCCGCCCTTCTACTGCGACTTCGGCGATGGGATCTCGATCGGCGCCCGCACCTTCATCAACTCCTGCTGCACGATGCTCGACACAGCGCCGATCACCGTCGGCGACGAGTGCCACATCGCCGCCAACGTGCAGCTCGTCGGTGCCACACATCCGATCGACCCCGGGCCGCGGCGGGCCGGCTGGGAGTACGCGAGGCCGGTCGCCGTCGCCGACGGCGTCTGGCTCGGCGCCGGCGTGATCGTGCTGCCTGGCGTGAGCGTCGGCGAGAACACGGTCGTCGGCGCCGGCTCGGTCGTCACCCGCGATCTGCCCGCGAACGTCATTGCCTACGGCAACCCGGCCCGCGTGGCCCGCGAGATCGGCCCCGAGGACCGGGTCGAGCTGCCGCGCTCCGGCTGAGTCCCTCCGGCCCGCCGGCTCTCCGACCCGTCCGACTAACTGAGGAACATCGCGTCGTGGCCCAGTCGCCGCACCAGCACATCCAGCGCGCCGGGCGCGAGTTCCTCGCCGTGGTTCGGGCGGAGACGCGGCCGCACGAGCATTTTCGCAATCGGTTGCTCTCGATCCTGTGGGTGACGGTCGCCGTGATCGTCGTCGGGACGCTCGTCGTCTATCTCGTCGAGCGTCACCAGGGAAACGCCGACCTCGACAGCCTCTACGACTCGTTCCTGTTCGCGAGCTCGCAGTTGCTCACGGCCTCCTCGGTAGCAGTGCCGGAGACCGGCGGGATCAGGCTCCTCGAGGTTCTCTTCGACATCTACGCGATCACTGTCGTGGCGGCGCTCGCCGGATCGTTCGGGTCCTTCTTCCATGCCCACAGCCAGGACTTGAACGCAGCCGCGGACGCCGCTGCGGCCCAACAGGAGGCCGGCACCGGCACCGGCACCGAGGGCGCAACTGCGCCGACTTGACCCGCGCCGGGCCGAGTCCGGTTATGTTGAGTCCGATGGACAGCGCGAGGCTCCCGTGAGCACGAGTCGCAAGGCATTGGCAGCCGGTGTCGGCGGCGCTGCGGCGCTCGCCGCAGGCTGGATCGCGACCCAGCGCCATGACGCGCGCGCGGTCGCGGCCGATCCGCGCGGCCGCGAGCTGTTCGCCGACTTCGGCGGTCGCCGCAGCTCGGTCCGCGCGGCGGACGGGACAGCGCTGTGGGTGCGCAGCTTCGGCCCCGAGGACGCGCCGGCGCTGATCTTCGTCCACGGCTGGACCTGCGCCGCCGAGTTCTGGAAGCTGCAGGCGCGGGCGCTCGCGTCCGAGCGCCGGCTGATCGCCTTCGACCTGCGCGGGCACGGACAGAGCGAGCGGCCTCGCAGCGCCGACTACTCGATCGAGACCTTCGCCCGCGATCTCGACGCCGTGATCGAGGCCTCGGTGCCGGCGGGCGAGCGCGCGATGCTCGTCGGCCACTCGCTCGGGGCGATGACGATCGTCGCCTGGGCGGGCGCCCACCCGGAGAAGGTCGACGGCCGCGTCGCCTCTGCCGTGCTCTGCAACACGGGGGTCGGGGATCTGATCAGCGAATCGCTGGTCACCGAGGGGCTGCCGGAGGGCTTCGGCTCGCTCGAGCGCCTCGCCGGCGAGGCGGTGCTCAAAGCTCGTGCTCCGATTCCGACCTTCACCGCGCCGGTCGCCAACCGAATCATCCGTCACGCCGTCACCGGTCCCGACGCGACCCCCGCGCAGGTCGCCTTCTGCGAGCAGCTCGTTGTCTCCTGTCCGGCCGATGTCCGCGCGTCGGTCGGCGGTACGCTCACGCAGCTAGACCTGCGGCACGCGCTCGCGGCGCTGCGCGCGCCGACGCTCGTCGTCGCCGGCGAATGCGACCGGTTGACGCCGCCCAAGCACGCCTACGAGATGGCCGCCGAGCTGCCCGACGTGCTCGACGTAATCGAGATCCCGCGCTCGGGCCACATGAGTCCGATCGAGTTCCCCGAGCAGGTCAACCTGCTGCTCTCCGAGCTCGCGGGCGCCCCAATTGCCGCCGCTGCGGCCTGAGTTTCCCGACGCCCCCGCGAGGGCTTTCCCAGACCGCGCCGGTCCGCTAGATTGCCCCGTCCCGGGCGTTTAGCTCAGTTGGGAGAGCGCCAGCTCGACAAGCTGGAGGTCACTGGTTCGAGCCCAGTAACGCCCATTTTCCCCCCGGACGGCGCGCGTGGTGACTGGCGTTTTACTCGAGCGGCCGGAGGGGCAGGCGCTATCGTCCCTCGCCCCCGCAGGTTGCTTGCGGGGGGCACCAAAGGGGACAGGCGTATGTCACAACGGGGAATTGTCCGTGCTCACGTGCGACGGGAGCGGCGGTCCAGACGCCGGCGTGCACGTGCGAGTGGCCTTGCGGCCGCCGCGGCCGCAGTTGGCGTCCTTGGGATCGGATCGGCGAGTGCGGAGGCGGCGTCCTTTCAGGTCACCAGCAAGGACGACTCGGGCCCCAGAACGCTGCGCCAGGCGATTGCCTCCGCGAATCTGACGGCGACGCCCGACACGATCACCTTCGCGTCGTCGGTCACCGGCAAGATCGACGTCGGGGCCGAGATGCGGATCACGAGTGCGATCGACATCAAGGGACCCGGTGCCGGCGCGCTGACGCTCGACGGCGGCGGCGCCGGACGGCTCTTCTCGATCGGCGGCATTCCGCTCGCCAGCCCTTCGCAGGTCGCGATCTCCGGTCTGACGATGACCGGCGGATACGACGGCGGGTACCTTGGCGGCGGCGCGATCCTGGCCTCGCTCGACGACGGTTACGCCGTTCCGCATCTGACGATCTCCGACTCGACGATCACCGGCAACAAGGTGTCCATAGCTCAGGGCGCCGGTGTCGGCGTCCGGTTCGCGTCGCTCGTCCTGGACAACGTCAAGATGACCGACAACGATGCGGCAGCGAGTGGGGATGGCATCGGCGGCGCGTTCTCCGCCTACCTGCCCCAGCCCCAGCCCGGCGGCGGGCCTGGCATCTCGATCACCGACAGCACGCTGAGCGGGAACTCCGCCGGCACGGGCGGGGCCGGCTTCGCATGGACGCCTGGAGGTCAGATCGCGATCGATCGAACGACGATCTCGGGGAACAGCGCCCGAGATGTCGGTGGGCTCTCCCTCACGAGCGGCGGGAGCACGACGATCAGCAATTCGACGATCTCGGGCAACGTCGCGTCGGCGGCCGGCTCCGGCGGCGGGCTGTCGCTCGCCAGCCCAACGGCCTCGTCCAGGATCCTCGACACCACGATCGAGGGCAATCGCGCCCAGAGCGGTGGTGGGGTGGCCTTCACGACCAACACCGGCGGCCCATTGCTGATCGAGGGTTCGACGATCAGCGGCAATACAGCGGCCAAGTTCGGCGGCGGCCTCTATCGCGTCCACGGTGCGGTGAAGTTGCGGAGCACGATCGTTGCCGGCAACCGAGCGACGGGGGCTGGCGCGGCGGCCCCGACCTCGGCAACAAGGCCGGCGTCACGGGCCAGACGATGCTTACCAACGCCTTGATCGGGAGCACCGCCGGGGCGGGTTCGCTGACGCAGGCGCCGGCCGCTTCGAATCAGCTCAATGTCGCGGCGCGCCTCGGGCCCCTTGCCGCGAACGGCGGTCCGACGAAGACGATGCTGCCGCTGACCGGAAGCGCGGCGATCGATGCCGGCCTGAAGCCAAGCGGCGCAAGCGACCGACCAGCGCGGCCTCGCCCGTACCGTCGATCTCGGGGTTGCGCCGAACACGCACGGGTCGGATGGCACGGACGTCGGTGCAGCCGAGATCCAGGACACGGCCGTCAGCAGTCCCGCCTTCTCGGCGCCGAAGACGCAGAAGGTCAAGCTGGCCAAGAAGAAGGTCGTGGTCAAGGTCCGGGGCGGCGCCGCGGAGCCGGTCGACGTCGGTGCCGCCGGCGAGATCGACGTCGGTAAGAAGAGCTACAAGCTCCTGCCCAAGCGCGGCGAGGCGGCGTCAGGGAAGCGGGTCACGCTCAGCCTGAAGCCGAACAAGAAGGGCGCGAAACAGATCCTGAAGGCGCTCGCGAAGCGCAAGAAGGTCACGGCCGCGGTCGACGTCTCCGCCACCGACAAGGCGGGCAACGAAGCCGGCAAGACGCTGAAGGTGAAGCTCAAGGGCAAGGGCCAGCTGAAGAAAACGCGGCAGGCGCTAGCCGGGGCTCGAACCTCCAACGGCCAGCGCCTCGCAACTGCTCGCCCGCAGGCAGTCGCGGGTCTGCCGGTGGGCGAGGCTGAGCACGTGACCGCGCACCGTCGAGTCGTCGTAGCGGGTGAGCACAGCGTCGGCGCAGGCCCGGATCTCTCCGGGCGAGCGCATCCCCTCGAACTCCTCGGCGAGCGGCGGCAGCATGCGCTCGAGTCGCAGCTGGTGCGCCGTGTGGTCGGAGCGGATCGCGTCGAGCCGCTCGTCGATCAGCTCGCGGACGTGGGCTTCGATCATGTCGCGGATCGCCCGCACCTCCGGGAGCGGCAGGCCGGCCGGGTCGGGGATGTCCCAGGCCTCGACGGTAGTCGGCACGTACGGGCAGGCGTCGCCGCAGCCCATCGTCACGGCCCAGTCGGCGTGCAGCTGCATCTCGCGGTGGAGCCGTCGCGGGCGGCGGCCCCGTAGGTCGATGCCGACCTCGCCCATCACCTCGAGTACCTCCGGCCAGATCGCGGTGCCGGGCGTCGAGCCAGCGGACTCGGCGCGGATGTCCTCCGGCGCGTCGCGCTCGAAGAAGGCCTGGGCCATCTGCGAACGGCCGGCGTTGTGGTTGCAGACGAACAGCACGTATCTCATCTCGTTCTCCCTCGTGTCTGGGGCGTGTCTGCCGCTCAGCTCCGTCCGTCGGGCGCGCTGGCGCCGTGGGGGAAGGGTGCCTGTGCGGCCTGCTCGGGCGTGATGCCTGGGTAGAGGACCCGGATCACCGCGATCGCGACGGCGCCGCCGATCAGCTCGGCGATGACGAAGGCAGGGACCGACGCCGGGGCGATGCCGGCGAAAGTGTCAGAGAACATGCGACCGACGGCGATCGCGGGATTGGCGAAGCTGGTCGAACTGGTGAAGAAGTAGGCCGAGCCGATGTAGGCGCCGACCGCCGCCGCCGCCAGGTGGCCGCGGCCCGTGCGCGCCAGCGAGAAGATCACGAGGATCAGGCCGAGCGTCGCGATCACCTCGGCGAACAGGTGCGCGTCGGAGGCCCGGTGGTGGGTCGAGATGCTGATCGCCGTCAGGGCGAACATCAGGTTCGCAGTGATCGCGCCGGTGATGCAGCCGGCGATCTGGGCGGGGATGTAGGCGAGGGCGTCGCGGCGCGAGAGCCCGCCGAAGGCGGCGTCGACGAGCGAGACGACCGGGTTGAAGTGGGCGCCTGAGACCGGCCCGAACATGAGGATGATCGCGAACAGCCCCGCGGCGGTCGCCGCGGCGTTCTCGAACAGGGCGAGGCCGACGTTACCGCCGGAGAGCTGCTCGGCGGCGATCCCCGAGCCGATCACGATCGCCGCCAGGAAAGCCGAGCCGAGGAACTCGGCGAAGAGCCGGCGGGGCAGGGGGGCCTCCATCAGCCGGTCTCGTCGTCGCCGAGCAGCTCGGCGGCGAGGACCTGGACGCGGGCGTCGATCTCGTCGCGGATCCGGCGCACGGTCTCGACGTCCTTGCCGGCCGGGTCCTCGAGCTCCCAGTCCTCGTAGCGCTTGCCGGGAAAGAGCGGGCACTCGTCGCCGCAGCCCATCGTCACGACGGCGTCGGCAGCGCGGACCGCGTCGGTGGAGAGCAGCTTCGGCAGCTCACGGGAGATGTCGACGCCAACCTCGGCCATCGCCTCGACGGCGGCGGGATTGACCTGCTCGCCGGGCGCCGAGCCGGCCGAGCGCACCGTGATCCTGTCCCCGGCGAGCCTCGTCATGAGCCCGGCGGCCATCTGGCTGCGGCCGGCGTTGTGGACGCAGACGAAGAGCACCGTGGGACGGGAGTCGGGCACGGCGCGAGATTACTCCATTGACAAACGTGATTGCAATCGATATTTCTATATCGAGCGATGTCGATCCAGGAGCAGCGATGAGCGAGGCCCTCGAGCTGACGCCGAAGACCAAGCGACCGATCGGTGAGCCCTGTTGCGAGCCCGTCGTCTACCCGGACATCGAGCGCGCCCACGCGGAGCGGATGGCCGCGGTCGCGAAGGCGCTCGGTGATCCCGTGCGGATGCAGCTCGTCGACGTGCTCCGCAAGCACGCCGGCAAGGTCTGCGTGTGCGAGCTCGTGCCGCTCTTCGACCTCTCCCAGCCGACCGTCTCCCACCACCTAAAGAAGCTCCGCGACGCCGGCATCGTCGGCTCGGAGCGACGCGGTCTGTGGGCCTACTACTACGTCCGCCCGGAGGCGCTCGAGGAGATCGCCGAGTGGCTGAGCTGACCGAGCTTCCCCTCGCCCCCTGCTGCGACGACGCCGCGGCGGCGAGTTGCTGCGACCCCGCTGAGAAGAATCGCTGCTGCGGCGCTGTCGAGAGGCCGCCGCGCTGCGACTGTGAGCCCGCCGATGGGGACGGCGGGCACGCAGCAAGCGGGGAGGAGGGCGGGTGAGCGCCGGGATCCAGCTCAACGATCCACAGACCCTCTACAAGCGCTGGGAGGCCTCGCAGTGGAATCCGTTCGAGGTCGCGCTCGACTCCGACCGCGAGCAGTGGGGCGGGATGGATGAAGCCGATCGCGGCCTGCTCTACTGGGTGCTGGCCTCGCTGATGGTCGCGGAGGAGCGGATCACAACGAAGTTCTCGGGGCTCGTTGGCGCGCACGGGAGCGAGGAGGAGGCGACCTTCCTCGCGACCCAGCAGGTCGACGAGGCCCGTCATATGCAGTTCTACGCGCGCTTCCAGGACGAGGTGATCGCCGCGCCGGCCACCGTTGCCGCTCACGTCGATCGGGCCCGGAATGAGGTCTCCGACGCCTTCCGCCTGCTCTTCGACGAGGTGCTCGTCGCCGCCCACGAGCGGCTCGTCGCCGAGCCGGCGAGCCTCGAGGCGAAGGTTCGCTTCGTCACGCTCTACCACCTGATCCTCGAGGCCACGCTCGGGCTGACGACCTTCAAGTTCGCGACCGAGTACCTCGAGCGCGAGTCGCTGCTGGCGGGCTTCGTCGCCGGCTACTCGCAGATCCACCACGACGAGACCCGCCACATCGGCTACGGGGTCTGGTTCCTGCGCGAGACGGTCCGCGAGCAGCCGCAGGCCGGCGACTACGTGCGCTCGCTGCTGCGCGAGGTATTGCCGGCCGTCGCCGAGTCGCTGTCGCCCGGCAGCGGCGAGGACGGACCAGACCTCGGACGGCTCGGCGTCGAGCCCGCCGCGATCCGCGATTTTGCGCTCGACGGCCTGACCCGGCGCCTCGAGATCATCGGCGTGCCGCTCTCCACGCTCGCTTCCTGAACGGCCCGGATTGCCGGTCGGCTACGGTCGGCAACCCCACGTTAGAAGGAGAAGTTCATGGAGATCACTAGGAGCACGCTGGAGACCGTCAAGGGGCCGCCCGAGTGGTTCACCGGGGACGTCTACTTCGACCAGATCGCCGAGAATCCAGAGCCCTCGCGCGTACGCGCGCTCAACGTTCACTTCACACCCGGCGCTCGCACCGCCTGGCACACCCATCCCTTCGGCCAGCTGATCTGGGTGACCGAGGGCGTCGGCCGCGTACAGCGTGAGGGCGGGCCGGTCGAGGAGGTCAGGCCAGGAGATCGCGTCTACTTCGAGCCCGGCGAGAACCACTGGCACGGCGCAGCTCCGGACCGCTTCATGGTTCACGTCGCGATCCAGGAGATCGATGACGACGGCAACCCGGTCTTCTGGGGCCCCCACGTCAGCGACGAGGAGTACGGGGCCGGCTCGCAGTAGGATGCGCCGCCTTAGCGGGACTAACTCAAAAAGGGGAACTATCTGATGAGCAAGAGCAGCCGACTGCTGGCGATTGCCGGCGCGCTCCTATTCACCGTTGCCGTGTGCGCGTCAAGCGCAGGGGCGAGCCACCACAAGAAGCAGAAGGTCTACTGGATCGACCTCGGGGGCCACGCTTCCCAGCATCCCGACTACGTCTTCTTCACCGCCAACTCGGGGGGCTACATGAAGGACGTCGGCTGGCGCCACTGGGGCAAGCGCAAGACGGTCGGCCGCGGCACCTTCGGGACGACGGCGCCGTGCAACGGCAGCCCGTGCCCGGCCGGGCCGGCCAAGATCACGATGCGCAAGCCGGTCAAGTGCACGCCCGAGTTCGGCAACAAGAAGGGCAAGACCGTGCGCGTCTACCGGCACGCGAAGCTCACCTACCCCGACGGTCAGGGCAATACCCAGACGGCAAACATCACCGACCGGTCCGGCTGGGCGTCCTGTAAGCAGGCCCACTAGTACACCCATCTAGAGACCTGGCGGACGGCGCGGCGCCGCCACGCGCGACGCTTGGATCCTGGCGCTCGGGCTGAATCCGGGCGGAGCGACCGTCGCGGCCCGGCCGTAGGCTGGGGGCATGAGCGAGCCCGAAGCCGGCGACGGCCCGATCATCCGGGCCCGGAGCGCGCGGGAGCGCGCTGCCGCCGCCGAGCTGCTCGACGAGTTCAACCGCGCCTATTACCACCCGACGCCCGGCCCGGCGTTCCTCGCGGAACGGCTCGCCGAGCTCGACGGTGAGGAGCTCGCCGCCTTTCTGGCCCTTGCTGGAGGGGAGGAGCCGGCGGGCATCGGCGTCGTCCGCGTGCGGCCCTCCCTCTGGGAGGCAGCCGGCGAGGCATACATCGCCGAGCTGTACGTCGCCCCCGACCACCGTCGCAGCGGGCTCGGCGCAGCCCTGCTGGAGGCGATGCTCGGCTTCGCCCGCGAGCACGGCTGCCACTGGATCGAGCTCGGCACCGACGAGCAGGACCACGACGCGCACCGGCTCTACCGCCGCTTCGGTTTCTCCAACTTCGTGGACCCGGAAGCACCCGAGGGCGACCGCGAGCGGATGCTCTTCTTCGAGCGGGAGCTCTGAGCCGTGCCGGAAGGGCGGATCGTGCTCGACGACAACCTCGTTGTGCTGGGGACGCTCGCCGACGCCTCGGTCGACTTGATCTACGTCGACCCGCCCTTCAACACCGGTGGCGAGCAGCGCCGGCGCACGGTCGAGACCCGCTCCGACCCCGACGGCGAGCGGCTTGGCTTCGGCGGCCGCCGCTACAGCTCACGACTGCTCTCCGAACTCGCCTTCGACGACAGCTTCACCGACTACCTCGGCTTCCTCGAGCCGCGCCTGCGCGAGGCGCACCGCGTGCTCCGCGGGACCGGGACCCTCTACGTTCACCTCGACCCGCGCGAGGCGCACTACGTGAAGGTGCTGCTCGACGAGCTCTTCGGACGCGAGTGCTTCCTCAACGAGATCGTCTGGGCCTATGACTACGGCGGCCGCAGCAAGCAGCGCTGGCCGGCCAAGCACGACACGATCCTGGTCTACGTCAAGGACCCGCGCAGCTACCACTTCGACTCGGCTGCGGTCGACCGCGAGCCTTATATGGCACCGGGCCTCGTCGGGCCCGAGAAGGCCGCCCGCGGGAAGCTGCCGACCGACGTCTGGTGGCACACGATCGTGCCCACCACCGGCGCCGAGAAGACCGGCTATCCCACGCAGAAGCCCGAGGGGATCGTCCGCCGGATCGTGACGGCGTCCTCGCGGCCCGGCGAGCTGTGCCTCGACTTCTTCGCCGGCAGCGGCACGCTCGGCGCCGTCGCGCGTGAGCTCGGCCGCGACTTCCTGCTGGTCGACTCGAACCCCGAGGCAATCGCGATCATGGAGCAGCGGCTCGGGATCGAAGCGGAACGGCCGGCTGCGAGCGAGCGGGCGGGCTGAGAAGTCGGAGGCGGGCCGCCTCCCACCGCGGCACTATCCTCGCCCGCCATGCTCGGTACCTACGCAGCCGCGCTGTTCGTGATCGCGGCCTCGCTGCCGGTCGGCGCGGCAGCGATGTGGCTCGCCGGTCGGCGCCGGTGGAGCTGGCTCGCCCCGGTGGTCGGCCTGGCGACGATCACCGTCGCGGCCTGGCTGCTCGTCCGGCTGCCCGGCGAGGGCCTGGCCGCGCTGATCGGGATCGCCGCTGCTCGCAGCCGTCTGTGCACCCGCGCTGCTCGCCACTGGTTTCGGCATGCGCGAGCTCGTCGAGGGCGGCGCCGTCCTGCTGATCGCGCTGCTCGCCGTCTCGATCCCGTTCGCCGCCGAGGGCCACTTCGGCATCCTCGGCACGGGCTTCAACGTCGACATGTCCCAGCACCTGTTCGTCGCTGACGGGATCGCCCACCCGCACACGGCGACGCCGCTGCTGATCCGTCAGGGCTACCCGGTCGGCCCGCACTCGCTCGCCGCGACCGGCGCCGAGCTCACCGGCGGTGACCTCGTCTCCGCCTTCACGGGGGTGACGATCGCCGTCCCCGTGCTGCTCGCGCTGACGGCGCTGACGGCGACGCGCGAGCTCGGGCCGCGGCGCAGCCTGCTCGCCGCGCCGCTCGCCGCGCTTCCCTACCTCGCCGCCTCCTATCTCGCGCAGGGGTCCTTCAAGGAGCTCTTCGAAGCAGCCTTCCTCGTCGGCTTCGCGCTCTGGCTGCGCGAGCTCGGCCGCCATCGGGGCTCGAGCGTGGCTCCGGGGCCGGGCTTCGCCGTGCCGGGCGCGCTGCTCTTCGCCGGCGCCCTCTACTCCTACTCGGGGCCGGGCGTCGCCTGGCTCGGCGGCACGCTCGGCGTCTGGGCGCTGATCGCGTTCGTCCGCTCGCCGGGCGTGGCGGTCGGCGCGACTGCGCGCCGCGCTCCCCGGGGTCGCTGTAGGTCGTCGTTCTGCTGGTCGTCCTCGTTGCGCCTGAGGCCGGGAGGATCATCGACTTCGGCGCCAACGCCGGCAACGTCGCGACCCCGTCGTCGACTTCCTCGCGGGCGCCCACGGCGGACGCCGCCGTCTACGCCGCCGCCGGCAGCTCCGATGCCGGGCACGGCAACGGCCACAGCAGCGCCGGCTTCGACAACCGGCTCGGCAACCTCTTCGGCGACATCCCGGCGCTGGAGGTCTTCGGCGTCTGGCCGAGCGGCGACTTCAGGGTCGAAGCCGGCGACGGTGCGGTCCCGGCACCCGTCTTCTACCTCGGCGCCCTGCTCGGCGCTGTCGCGCTCGGCTTCGGGCTGCGCCGGGCGTTGGCGCAGGAAGAGACGGCGCTGCTCGCGGCGCTCGCCGCCTCGGCCGCGATCTGGCTCGGCGCGCTGCTCTTCTCGACGCCGTACACGACGGCGAAGGCGCTGCAGATGGTCGCGCCGGTCCTGATGCTGATCGCCCTGCTCGGGGTGCTCGAAGGCCGCTTCTCACCGCTGCGGCCGCGACCGGGGGCCGGCACCGCGCTCGCGGCTGCCTTCGTCCTCGCCGCCGCCGGCTCGAGCGCGCTGGCGCTTGCCAACGCGCCGGTCGGTCCTCGCCACTACACGGCCGACATCGCCTCGCTGCGCGGCCGCGTGGCCGGGATCCCGACGCTGCTGCTGGCGCCGGCGACGCAGATCACCGACCACCACGCGGGCGAGTTCTACGGCTGGGAGCTGCGCGGCGCGCAGCCGATCTGCGTTGCCGCGATTCCCGAAGTGGGCGCCTACGGCCGGGCCACGCCGCCCGGAATCGATCTCGTCGTCACCACGGGCAGCCTCCGCGAGGCGCCGTTCACCGACGTGCACAAGCTGCGCACCGTCCACAAGTACGAGCTCTGGGAGGTCAGCGGAGCGCCGAGCTCGGCCGACCGGCGCGATCGATCAGGACCCCGACCAGCCGACGAACTGCAACCTGGGGCTCGAGGACGGCTAGGCGGGTCCACCGGTGCGCGCGGCTACTCGGGCGCGCGCGGGCCGCGGTCGAAGCCGCCCGAGGCGCTCGGCGGGGAAGATCGCGTAGCTGCCGATCGCAGTCGCCAGCAGGCGCTCGGAGCCGTCCTCGAGTCGGGGCGAAGACGCGGCTCGAGAGGATCGCGTTGCGGTCGTTGCGCCGGTCGAGCGTCGAGACGCAGATCACGTCGCCCTCGCGGGCCGTACGCAGGTAGTTGATCGCGATGTTGATTGTCGCGATCCGCTCGCCCGGACTCGCGCGCCTGCCAGAGGATCGAGCCCATGCAGTAGTCGACCATCGCGTAGCTGACGCCGCCGGCGAGCAGGCCGGCCGGGTTGAGCAGCTCGGGGCGGACCGTGAGGCGCACGCGGTCGGCCGCCTCCCAGCGCAGCCCGATCCAGCGGCTGAGCCCGTCGATCCCGGGCATCGATCGCTCGCTTCGCGTCCATCCGGCGGCGGACTGTATCCCGATGACGGCCCACTAGGATCGGGCGCCCATGTCATCGGCGACCGCAATCACCGTGAAGCTTCCCGACGGGACACCGCTCGAGCTACCGGCCGGCGCGACCGGCGCCGACGCGGCCGCGGCGATCGGCCCGGGGCTGGCGAAGGCGGCGCTCGCCGTCGAGGCCGGGGGAGAGGTTCGCGACCTTGCGGCGCCGCTCGCCGACGGCGCCGAGATCTCGATCGTCACCGACCGCAGCCCCGAGGCGCTCGACCTGATCCGCCACGACGCCGCGCACGTGATGGCGGAGGCGGTCTGCGAGCTGTGGCCGGGAACGAAGGTCTCGATCGGCCCGCCGATCGAGAACGGCTTCTACTACGACTTCGAGTTCCCCGAGGGCGTCAAGGTGACCGAGGCCGACTTCGGAGCGATCGAGGCGAAGATGGCTGAGCACATCAAGGCCGACGAGCAGTTCGAGCGCACCGAAATCCCAGTCGCCGAGGCGCTCGAGCGGTTCCGCGCCGAGGAGCAGCCGTTCAAGGTCGAGCTGATCGAGGACCTGGTCAGCAACGAGGGCGTCGAGACCGTCTCGCTGTACCGAAACGGACCCTTCACCGACCTCTGCCGAGGCCCGCACGCGCCCTCGACCGAGCCGGATCAAGGCGATCAAGCTGAACTCGGTCGCCGGCGCCTACTGGCGCGGCGATGAGACCCGCGAGATGCTGACCCGGATCTACGGGACCGCCTTCTTCAGCAAGAAGGACCTCGAGGCGCACCTCGAGCGGATCGAGGAGGCGAAGGCGCGCGACCACCGCAAGCTCGGGCCCGAGCTCGACCTCTTCCTGTTCCGTGAGGAAGCGCCGGGCATGCCCTTCTGGCTGCCGCAGGGAACGATCCTGCTCGACCTGATCGAGGGCCGGATCCGCGAGCAGCTCGACAAGCGCGGCTATCAGCGGATCGACACGCCGCAGATCCTCGACGAGGAGCTCTGGCACCGCTCCGGCCACTACGAGAACTACCGCGAGAACATGTTCTTCGCCGAGCCCTCGGAGCGCGATCGCGACGAGCACGCCCGGCGCTTCGCCGTGCGGCCGATGAACTGCCCGTGCGCGTGCCTGGTCTTCGACTCGGTACCGCACAGCTACCGCGAGCTGCCGCTGCGCCTCGCCGAGTTCGGCCGCGTCAGCCGCTACGAGCGCGAGGGCGTCCTGCACGGCCTGCTCCGCGTCCGCGCCTTCACCCAGGACGACGCGCACATCTACTGCACGCTCGAGCAGGTGCAGGACGAGGTCAGAGACATCATCGAGGCGATCGACGAGCTCTACGCGCTGTTCGGCTTCGATGACGTCACAGTTGAGCTCTCGACTCGGCCGGAGAAGTCGATCGGCAGCGACGAGGTCTGGGAGCAGGCCGAGGGCATGCTGAAGGACGCGCTCGAGAGCCTCGGCCGCGAGTACGTGCTCAACCCCGGCGACGGCGCCTTCTACGGGCCGAAGATCGACTTCCACGTCACCGACGCGCTCGGCCGCTCCTGGCAGCTCGGCACCTGCCAGCTCGACTTCTTCATGCCCGAGCGCTTCGACCTGACCTACCAGGGCGCCGACAACGCCGAGCACCGGCCGCTGATGATCCACCGGGCGCTGCGTCGGCTCGATGGAGCGCTTCGCCGGGATCCTGATCGAGCACCACGCGGGCCGCTTCCCGGATTGGCTCGCGCCGACGCAGGTCGTTGTCCTGCCGGTCGCCGATCGCCACAACGAGGCGGCGGAGGAAATCGTCGCCGAGCTCCGCGAGCTCGGCGTCCGCACCCGGCTCGATGACCGCTCCGAGTCGGTCGGCCGCAAGATCCGCGACGCCGAGCTGTCCAAGGCGCCCTACATGCTCGTCCTCGGCGATCGCGAGGTCGAGCGCGGCGAGCCGTCCGTGCGCTCGCACGCCGACGGCGAGCTCGGGCAACTGTCGCCCGCGGCGCTCGCCGCCCGGATCGGCGTCTGAGCGCTTGCCGCCGATCGAGCTTGCAAGGCCGCGACGCGTGCGTATACTGCGCCGCGATGCAAGGGAACGACACCTCCGCGCGCCGTTGAGCGCCCGCGACCTCCCTTGCCTGCCCGCCTTCTCCGACCGGCTCTCACTTAGCTTGCAGCTGCCCGTTTCCAGCTAGTGCCCGTCGACGCGATCACGATCGCGTTCGGCGGCGTCCGAACGAGCCTGACGACACCCGGCGACCGGGCACGTGCCGAGGGGCACGCACCCGGCCGCCGTCTGTCCTCAGCCGCGCTCGGCCACGCGCCGAGCCACGACCCTGATCGCGGCGGCGGGCACTAGTGCCGGTCCCTCGACGTTTCGACCGGCGTCCCCCGGACAGGGACCCGACAAGGATCAACGAGCGCATCCGCGTTCCCAAGGTCCGCCTGATCGGCGCCGACGGCCAGCAGATCGGCGTCGTCGAGACCGACGAGGCACGCCGCATTGCCCGCGAGGCCGATCTCGACCTGGTCGAGGTCGCCGCCGACTCGCGGCCGCCCGTCTGCCGGCTGCTCGACTACTCGAAGTACAAGTACGAGCAGGAGCAGAAGGCGAAGCAGGCCCGCAAGCACCAGCAGCAGGTGAACGTCCGCGAGATCAAGCTGCGGCCGAAGATCGCCGACCACGACTACGAGACCAAGAAGGGACACGTCGCGCGCTTCCTCAACAAGCGCGACAAGGTCAAGGTGACGATCATGTTCCGCGGCCGCGAGCAGGCGCATCCCGAGCGCGGCAGGGCGCTGCTCGACCGTCTTTACGAGGATCTCGGGGAGCTCGCCGTGGTCGAGCAGGAGCCGCAGCGCGAGGGCCGCAACATGCACATGGTGCTGGCGCCCTCCAAGGAAGCCGGAAAAGAAGAGGCGGGAAAAGCCTGACTCTCTGAGGGCGCGCCTTTGCGCGGAGGCTGCGGGTTTGCTTACATACGCCGCCGCCCATGCCCAAGATGAAGTCACATTCGGGGTCGAAGAAGCGGTTCAAGAAGACCGCGACCGGCAAGCTCCGCGGACACGCGGCCTACTCGAGCCACATCCTCGAGAAGAAGTCGCCGAAGCGCAAGCGCAAGATGCGCAAGCCGGCCGAGATCTCGCCGCAGGACTCGAAGCGCGTCAACCACCTGCTCGCGGGCAGGAAGGGCGCGTAGGCGATGCCCCGCGCAACCAATGCCGTCGCGCGCCGGAAGCGGCGCAAGAAGACCCTCGCGGAGGCGAAGGGCTACTACGGGCGCAAGCACTCCTCGTACCGCTTCGCGAACGAGCAGGTCATGCGGTCGGGCAACTACGCCTATCCGCGACCGCCGCAACCGCAAGCGCGACTTCCGCCGGCTGTGGATCACCCGGATCAACGCCGCCGCGCGGCAGAACGGGATGAGCTACTCCGAGTTCATGCACGGCCTTTCCGAGTCCGGCGTCGAGGTCAACCGCAAGATGCTCGCCGACATCGCCGTGCGCGACCCCGAGGCGTTCCGCCGATTTGCCGAGCTGGCCCGGGAGGCCGCGGCGTAGCCGCGGACGCATAGGCACTCTCCCGGGCGGACCGCGATGCGGCCGCCTTTTTTTGTGCCCGATCACCGAGACGACCCGAACGACAGCAGCAGACGTGACAGATCCGATCAAGAGCCCCGCCAACGAGAAGCTGAAGCTGGTGCGCCGGCTGCACGAAGGTCGCGGCCGGGCCCGGCTCGGCGTCTTCGCGACCGATGGCGAGGACCTGCTCGCGGCCGGGATCGCCGCCGGCCGGGTGCCGCGCTTTGTCTTGGTCGCTGCCGGCGAGCCCATCGACGGCGTGCCCGCCGACGCGATCGAAGTCGAGCCCGAGCTCCTCGCGGGTGCCTCGGCGCTCGGCTCCGGCACGCGGGTGATCGCCGTCTGGGAGCTGCCCGAGGAGCCGGTCCCGACCGCCGGCCCATGCGTGTGGCTCGACGCGGTCGCGGACCCGGGCAACGTCGGCACGATCGTGCGCAGCGCCGCGGCGTTGTGCGGCGCTCGGGTGGTGCTCGGCCCCGGCTGCGCCGACCCCTACTCACCGAAGGCCGTGCGGGCGGCGATGGGAGCCGCGCACGCGCTTCCCGCCGGCCCTGGGCTCGATCGCCGCCACGCCGCAACCGCGCCTCGCCCTCGTCGCCCACGGCGCCGGTGGCCTCGACGCCGCGATCAGCGCCGGCCCGCCGGCGACACTGGTGCTCGGCAGCGAGCGCGACGGCGTCTCGGCCGAGGCGCTCGCGGCCTGCGACGCGACGGCGACGATTCCCCTGCAACCCGGCGCGGAGTCGCTCAACGTCGCGGCGACAGCGGCGATCGCGCTGCACCGGATATCGTCGGCCGCCGCCTCCGCCGCCGATTCCGTTGCCGGAGGCGATCGCCAATGATCGATCGCATCAACGAGATCCGGGCCGAGGCCGAGGCGGCGATCGCCGCGGCCGGCTCCGCCGCCGAGCTCGAGGAGCTGCGGATCCAATACCTGGGCCGCAAGGCTGAGCTCCCCACCGTCCTCAGCGGGATCGGCGATCTCGACCCGGCCGAGCGCGGCCCGGTCGGCAAGGGCGGCAACGAAGCGCGCAAGGCGATCGAGGCGCAGCTCGGCGAGCGCCGCGAGGCGCTCGAGGCGGGCGAGCTGGCGACGCGGCTGGGGGCCGACGCGCTCGATGTGTCGCTGCCTGGCACGGCGCCCGTCGCAACCGGCCACCTACATCTGCTGACTCGGACCCGGCGCGAGATCGAGGACGTCTTCGTGGGCCTCGGCTACCGCGTGATGGAAGGCCCGGAGATCGAGCACGACTACTACAACTTCACCGCGCTCAACCATCCACCCGGTCACCCGGCGCGGATGCTCCAGGACACCTTCTACGTCGACCCCGGGACGCTCGCCGACGCCGTTCTGCTGTACGGCGACGACGGCGCGCCGCTCACGCTGCCGCCCGGCCCGCGCGACGTGCTGCTCCGCACCCACACCTCGCCGATGCAGGTGCGCTCGATGGAGGCCCAGGAGCCGCCGATCTTCATCGTCGTCCCTGGCACCGTCTACCGACGCGACTCCGACGCGACGCACTCGCCGATGTTCAACCAGATCGAGGGGCTCGCCGTCGGCGCCGACATTACCCTCGCCGACCTGCACGGCACGCTGCTCACCTTCGCGCGGGCGATCTTCGGCCCCGAGCGCGAGGTCCGCATCCGGCCCCACTTCTTCCCGTTCACCGAGCCCAGCGTCGAGGTCGACGTCTCGTGCTTCCGCTGCGGCGGCACCGGCGCGCTGCCGGGCGGCGATCGCTGCAACCTCTGCAAGGGCACCGGCTGGCTCGAGATCCTCGGCGCGGGCATGGTCGACCCGAACGTCTTCGGCTTCGTCGAGGCGAACGGCTACGACCCCGAGAAGGTCCAGGGCTTCGCGTTCGGCATGGGCATCGAGCGGATCGCGATGCTGCGTTACGGCGTCCCCGACCTGCGCCTGTTCTTCGACAACGATGTCCGCTTCCTGGAGCAGTTCTAGTGGGCCGTCAAGAAACGTTGCACCCGAAACTGGCGGCGCCGGATCGCCGCTGGGCGTCGTCCTCACTCGCCCGCGTAGCGCTGCTACGCGGGCTCCCTGCGTCCTACCCCAGCGACGCCCGGCACTCGCCATTTCCGGGCGACCGTTCCTGGACGGCCCACTAGCGATGCGCGTCCCGGTCAACTGGCTGCGTGAGTACTGCGCCCCCGAGGGGCTGATCGACGACCCGCGGGCGCTCGCCGTGAAATTGACGATGACCGGCACCGAGGTCGAGCGCATCGGCCACGCGGGCGCGCCGGCGCCGGAGAACTTCGTCATCGGCCAGGTGCTCTCGCGTCGATGAGCATCCGGACGCCGATCGGCTGCGGATCTGCACGGTCGACGTCGGCGATGGCGAGCCGCGGACGATCGTCTGCGGCGCTCCCAACGTCGCCGCTGGGCAGACCGTCGCCGTCGCGCTCCCCGGCGCCGTCATGCCCGGCGGCGAGAAGCTCGGCAAGGCGAAGCTGCGGGGCGTCGAGTCGGACGGGATGATCCTCTCGGAGGCCGAGATGGAGATCGGCACCGACCACGGTGGCATCGCCGTGCTGGGAGAGGTCGCGCAGCCGGGCACGCCCCTTCAGGACGTTGCGCCGATCTCCGACCCGGTGCTCGAGCTCGAGATCACGCCGAACCGGCCCGACTGCCTCGGCGTCTACGGCATCGCCCGCGAGCTGCACGCGATCACGGGCGCCGAGCTCGCGCCCGAGCCGTGGGCCGTCGACGCGGAAGCGCTCGGCGAGGGCGAGGCCTCCGACTATGCCTCGGTCACCGTCGAGGTGCCGGAGCTCTGCCCGCGCTTCACCGCCCGCGTCTTCACCGGGATCGAGATCGGGCCGAGTCCGCTGTGGCTCAAGCAGCGGCTTGCCGCCGCCGGCCAGCGGCCGATCAACAACGTCGTCGACATCACCAACTACGTGATGTTGCTCACCGGCCAGCCGCTGCACGCCTTCGACCTCGACAAGGTGCCCGGCGGCGAGCTCTACGTCCGCCGGGCCGCTGACGGCGAGAAGATGACGACGCTCGACGACGTCGAGCGCACCTTCGACACCGAAGCCGTGCTCGTCTGCGATCGCGAGCAGCCGACGGGCATCGCCGGGATCATGGGCGGCCAGGTCTCCGAGGTCTCCGAGACGACGACTTCGGTGCTGCTCGAGGTCGCGACGTGGGTCGGCACCAACATCCTGCAGACGTCCGGCAAGCTCGCGCTGCGCTCGGAGGCCTCGACCCGCTTCGAGAAGCAGCTGCACCCGGAGCTGGCGATGCGCGGCCAGCGTGTCGCCTCTAGGCTGCATCACCGAGATCTGCGGCCCCGAGGCGAAGCTGGTGCCGGGGACGATCGACGTCGATGCGCAGCGCGCCCGAGTACGAGCCCTTCTCGCTGACGCTGCGCGCGAGCCGGGCCGACGGCCTGCTCGGCATGGACATTGGCCGTGAGCGCTCGGCGACCTACCTGGAGCGGCTCGGCTTCGGCACGGAAGGGGCCGGCGCGGACGAGCTCACGGTCGCCGTGCCCGCCGACCGCCACTTCGACGTGACGCGCGAGGTCGACCTGATCGAGGAGGTGGCGCGCGTGCACGGCATCGACGAGCACCTGCCGGCGACGCTGCCGGCGCGTCCGCCGGGCCTCGGCGGGCTGGCGCCGCACCAGGCGCTCCTGCGCCGGGCCGAGGACGCGCTCGCGCGGCGCCGGCCTCGACGAGGCGATCACGTGGAGCTTCGTCGGTCCCGCTGCCGCCGACGCGCTCGGCCTCGAGGGCGTGCGGGGCGTCATCGTCCACAACCCGCTCTCGGAGGACAACTCGGTGATGCGCACTCGAGCTGCTGGGCGGCCTGCTCGACGCCGCGGCCTACAACGTCGCCCGCGGCGCCGGTCGCCTTGGGCTGTTCGAGTCCGGGCGCGTCTATCTGCCCGAGCATCCGCCGAGCGAAGGCGGCGTTCTCGACGGGCACTTCGCGGGCAACCGTGCGGCGCCCGCCGCGGAGCCGCACCGGATCGCCGCCGTCGTCTGTGGCTCGCTCGTCGCGCCGGGCTGGCGCGGGCAGCGAGCAGGCGGCCGACTTCTACGTCGCCCGGGGCCTCGTGGAGCATCTCTGCGCGAGCCTGCGGGCCGATGTCGCCTTCGCTCCCACCGCCCGGCCCTTCCTGCACCCGGGCCGCGCCGCCGAGGTGACGATCGGCGGCCGCGCCGCAGGCTGGGTCGGCGAGCTGCACCCGACGCTGGCGGCCGAGCGTGACCTGCCGGCGACCGTCGCCTTCGAGATCGACGCGGGCGCGCTGATCGAGAGCGCCGCCCGCGGCTCCGAGACCTACGCGGATCTGACCTCCTACCCGGCCGTGCTCGAGGACCTCGCCGTCGTGCTCGACGCGGGCGTGCCCGCCGGCGAGGTCGTTGCGGCGGCGCTCGAGGCCGGCGGCGAGCTGCTCGCCTCGGCGCGGATCTTCGACGTCTACGAGGGCGAGCAGGTCGGCGACGGGCGTCGCAGCCTCGCGCTGCGGCTCGAGTTCCGGGCGCCCGACCGGACGCTGAGCGACGCCGACGTCGCGGGCCCGCGGGAGGCGATCATCGCCGCGCTCGCCGGCCTCGGAGGTGAGCTCCGTGGCTGAGCCCACCGCCGTCCAGCCGCTCGACGGGCGAGCCCGCCGCCAAGGTGCTGGTCGCCGGCGCCTCCGGGTTCGCCGGCGCGCTCACCGCGCACCTGCTCTGGCGCCATCCGCACTTCGAGCTCGTCGAGGTCACCTCGCGCTCCGACGCCGGCACGCGGCTCGACCGCCTCTACCCGCGCTACCGGGTGCCGATGGAGCTCGTCGAGCTCGACATCGACGGCGCCGAGGAGTGCGACGCCGCCGTGGTCGCCTACCCGCACGGCGCCGCCGCGCCGACGGTCGCCGGCCTGCGCGAGCTCGGCCTCGCCGTCGTCGACCTGAGCGCCGACTTCCGCCTTCGCGACCCGGAGGAATACCGCGAGTGGTACGGCGAGCTCGGCGCGCCGGAGATCCTGCCCGAGGCCGTCTACGGCCTGCCGGAGCTCTACCGCAAGCAGATCGCGAGCGCCTCGCTGGTCGCCAATCCCGGCTGCTACCCGACGGCGACGATCCTCGCGCTGGCGCCGCTCGCCGCCGCCGGGCTGATCGCGGACGTCGTCGTCGACGCGAAGTCCGGCGTCTCGGGCGCGGGCCGCGGCGGCGGCGACGCCTACAGCTTCGTGACGCTCGACGAGAACCTCTCGCCGTACAAGACCGCCGGCCACCGGCACGAGCCCGAGATCGGCCAGGAGCTGCGGGCGCTCGCCGGCCACACGCCGCGGCTCAACTTCGTCCCGCACCTGGTGCCGCTCGACCAGGGCGAGCTCGTCAGCTGCTACGTGACGACGGCGGGGGAGGTCTCGCCGGCGGAGCTCGCGCGCCTGTACGAGGAGCGCTACGCCGCCGAGCCGTTCGTCGAGCTCGTCGACGGCCCGCCCGGCGTCCGCGACGTCCGTGACACGAACATCTGCCGGATCCATGCGACCGTCGCGGCCAACGGCCGCGTGCTGGTCTTCGCCGCGATCGACAACCTCTGGAAGGGCGCGGCCTCGCAGGCCGTCCAGAACCTGAACCTGATGCACGGGCTCCCAGAGGGCGAGGGGATCTCGTGAGCGAGGCGCCGTCGACGGCCTTCGGCTCCCGCTGGGTGACGCTTCCCGAGGGCGTCGAGGAGTTGCCACCGGACACGCTGGCGCCCGGCTTCGCCGCCGGCGCGGCCGCCTGCGGGCTGAAGGGTGGCGGCGCCACCGACGTCGCCGTGCTCGGTTACGAGGGCTCGCCCCCCGAGGGGGCGCGCTCGGCGCTGCTGCTCACCCGCAACGCCGCCCCCGCGGCGCCGATCGTCGTCTGCCGCGACGAGTGCGAGCAGGAGCGAATTGCGGCAGTCGTCGTCAACTCCGGCAACGCCAACGCAGCGACGGGCGAGCAGGGGCTCGAGGACGCGCGCCAGATGCAGCGGCGCACCGCCGCTGAGCTCGGCTGCGAGCCCGCGGCCGTCGCCGTCGCCGAGACCGGCGTGATCGGCGTGCCGCTCGAGATCAATGCCGTGCTCGAGGGGATCGACCGGGCCGCCGCCGCTCGCGCCGCCGGCGACTCGGCGGGCTTCACCGCGGCGATCATGACCACCGACAAAGGCCCGAAGCGCTGCGCCGTCAGGGCCAATGGCGTGACGCTGAGCGCCCAGGCGAAGGGCGCCGGGATGATCGAGCCGGGCTTCGCGACGATGCTCTGTTTCGTGCAGACCGACGCCGTCGTCCCCGATGCCGACGCGGCTCTGCGACGCGCCGTGGCCGGCTCCTTCGAGCGGATCACCGTCGACGGGCAGATGAGCACCAACGACACCGTCCTGCTGCAGGCGAGCGGCGCCGCCGGCGAGCCGCTGCCCGACGGCCTGCTCGACGCGGTCCTGCTGCAGCTCGCGCTGATGATCGTCGCCGACGGCGAGGGCGCCTCCCGCGTTGGCAGGATCGCGGTCGAGCGAGGCCCGCGACGGCGACGAGGCGGAGCGCGTCGCCCGCGCGATCGCCAACTCGCCGCTCGTCAAGACGGCGCTCTACGGCCGCGATCCGAACTGGGGCCGGATCGCGCAGGCCGCCGGGCATGGCCCTCGCCGGCGAGCGGGATGTCCCGGAGCTCGGCACCGGAGCGGATCGACGCCGCCGGGCTCGGTGGCGCCGACATCGAGGCTGAGATCGGCATCCGCCTCGGCCGCGGCGAGGGCGCCGCGCACGCCTACTTCAGCGACCTCACCCACGAATACATCAGGATCAACGCGGAGTACACGACATGAGCGAACAGGTTGACGCGGAAAGCCGGGCAAGCGCCCTCGCCGGCGGCCTCGGCACGCTGCTCGAGGCGCTCCCGTACATCAAGGAGTTCCACGGCCGCACGGTCGTGATCAAGTACGGCGGCGCGGCGATGGAGGACGAAGCGCTCCGCGACCAGTTTGCGACCGACATCGTGCTGCTCAAGTACGTCGGCCTGAACCCGGTGATCGTGCACGGTGGCGGCCCCGAGATCACCCGTTACATGAAGCGGCTCGGGATGGAGGTCAAGTTCGTCGAGGGTCTGCGCGTCTCCGACCGCGAGACGGTCGAGGTGGCGAAGATGGTGCTGCTCGGCAAGATCAACTCGGACATCGTCCAGCGCCTCAACCGGCATGGACAGCCCGCGGTCGGCCTTTCCGGGGAGGACGGCACGCTCTTTCACATCAAGCCGGCGGCCGAGGCGGCGAAGGTCGGCTTCGTCGGCGACATCGAGCGCGTCGATGTCGACGTCCTCAACCACATCGCCTCCGACTACATCCCGGTGATCGCCTCGGCCGGCACCGACGGCGAAGGCAACTCCTACAACGTCAACGCCGACGCCGCGGCGGGCAAGGTCGCGGCCGCGCTGCAAGGCCTACAAGGCGATCTTCTTGACCGACGTCGAGGGCTGGCGCGCGGACGCCGACGATCCCTCCTCGCTGATCTCGCTGGCGACGGTCGAGGAGGTCGTGCGCGCGATCCCCTCGCTGGACGGCGGCATGCGCCCGAAGCTCGGCGCCTGCGTCGAGGCGATCCGGGGCGGCGTGGGCGCCGCCTACATCATCGACGGCCGCCGCCCGCACAGCCTGCTGCTCGAGCTCTTCACGGACGCCGGCATCGGCACGAAGGTGACGCCGTGAGCGCCGACGCCGGTGCGCCACATCGCCGAGCTCGCCGCGACCGAAGACCGCTTTGCGATGCCGACCTACGCGCGGGCGCCGGTCGAGTTCGTTCGCGGTGAGGGGACGCGGATCTGGGACTCAGACGGCAACGAGTACGTCGACCTGTTCGCGGGGCTCTCCGTGCACAACGCGGGCCACCGCCACCCGGCGATCCTCGCCGCGATCAGCGATCAGCTCGACCGCATCTGGGGCTGCTCCAACCTGTACTACTCGGAGCCGGCACTGCGGCTGCAGGAGCGGCTCGCCGAGTCGAGCCTCGGCGGGCGCAGCTTCCTCTGCAACTCCGGCGCCGAGGCGAACGAGTGCGCGATCAAGCTCGTCCGCAAGCACGCGCACGCGCGCGGCATCGACCGACCCGAGATCGTCGCGCTGGAGAACGGCTTTCACGGCCGCACGCTCGGCGCCCTCTCGGCGACGGTGAAGCTCGCCCGCGAGGACCTCTTCGGGCCGCTGCCGGCAGGCTTCGTCGGCGTCCCCCGCGACGATGCCGAGGCGCTGCGTGCCGCCGTCGGCCCGCAGACCGCCGCGGTGATCGTCGAGCCGGTGCAGGGCGAGTCCGGCGTCCACCCGATTGCCGACGCGGTCCTGATCGCCGCCCGCGAGGCCTGCGACGAGCACGGCGCGCTGCTCGTCTTCGACGAGATCCAGACCGGGATGGGTCGGACCGGGAGCGCTGTGGGCGTACGAGGCTGGGCCTGTACGGCCCGACGTGATGACGACGGCGAAGGCGCTCGGCGGCGGGCTGCCGGTGGGCGCCTGCGTGATCACGCCTGAGCTCGGCGAGGGCCTGACGGCGGGCGAGCACGGCTCGACCTTCGCCGGGGGGCCGCTCGGCGCCCGGGCGGCGCTCGCAGCGCTCGAGGTCGTCTCGGCGCCGGAGCTGCTCGCGAACGTGCGCGCCCGCGGGGCGGAGCTCGAGGCTCGCTGCCTGCGCATCGAGGGCGTCGAGGGCGTCCGCCGGCGCGGCCTGATGGCCGGCCTGGCGCTCGAGCCGGGGCTCGACTCGAGCACGGTCGGCGCCGCGGCGCTGGCTGCCGGCGTCGTCGTCAACGCGCCGAACCCGGAGACGATCCGGCTGCTGCCGCCGTTGGTCATCGATGCGGCCGAGCTCGGCGGGGGGCTGGACCGGCTCGAGGCAGCCGTGACGACCGCCCGCCGGGCCCGTACCTAGACTTAAGCTCGTGAGCGAAGACCCGACACGCCGGATGCCGATCGACGAGCCCCCGCGGCGACGCGGTGGCGGCGGCTCCGCGGGCGGCGGGAGCGGCGGCGGCCGCCCGCCGGAGCATCCCTACGGCTTCGAGGAGGAGCCGCCCGAGAAGGGCGGTGGGATGACGACGGCGCAGAAGACCGCGATCGGTCTCGTCATTGCCATCGTCATCGGCCTGGTCGTGGCGCTCGTCGCACTTGCGGCCGGTGGCGGCGGCTCGACGACTACGGTCACGACGATTCCGACCGAGACGACTTCGAGTACCCCGACGACGACCACGCAGCCGACGAGCACCTCGTCGACGAAGACGAAGTCGACGAGCACGGTGCCGACCACGACGACCACCCCGACGACGACTCCGACCACGACCGCGACGACCACCACCCCGACCTCGACGAACACGTCGGGTGGTGGCGGCGGCTCCGGTAGCGGCGGCGTTACGCCGTAGGCTCAGCACCTCCTCCGGGGCGGCCCGCCCATCTAGGGTTCCGCCCTTGTCTCGTTCGATCGTCACCGGGGGCGCCGGCTTCATCGGCTCTCACATAGTCGATGCCTTGCTCGCGCGCGGCGACGAGGTACTCGTCATCGATGACCTGTCGAGCGGGCGCGTGGAGAACCTGGCCGGAGCGGATCCCGCCAGGATGCAACTCGCGCGCGGCGACATCCGTGATCGAGCCTTCCTGCAGGAGCAGATCGCAGCGTTCCGCCCGGAGCAGGCATTTCATATGGCCGCGCAGGTCGACGTTCGCAAGGCCATCGCGGACCCCGTCTTCGATGCGCGGGCGAACATCGAGGGCCTGATCAACCTGCTCGAGTCACTGCGGGAGGTCGTCGACACCGGGTGTCCGCTCGTCTTCGCCTCGACCGGGGGCGCGATCTACGGTGAGGGCGCCGGCCTCGAGCTACCCCTCGGCGAGGGGGCTGCGATCGCGCCCGAGAGCGCCTACGGCGCGAGCAAGTTCTGCGGCGAGGTCTATCTCGGCCTCTACCAGCGCCTTTACGGGATGCCCTCGGTGGCGCTGCGGTTCGGCAATGTCTACGGGCCGCGCCAGGACCCGCACGGCGAGGCCGGGGTCGTGGCGATCTTCTGCGGCCGGATCCTCGAAGATCGGCCTCCGACCGTCTTCGGTGACGGTCTGCAGACGCGCGACTACGTCTTCGTCGCCGACGTCGTCAGCGCGGCGCTGGCGGCGGCCAGCCGCCTGGAGCGCGACGGAACCGCGACTCGAGGGGCCGTTCAACATCGGCACCGGCGTCGAGACCAGCGTGCTCGATCTGGTCGCAGCACTCTCGGCCGCGGTCGGAGGAGGCAATCGAGCCCGTCCTTGCACCGGCGCGGACCGGCGAGGTCCAACGCGTGTCGATCGACCCTGCGGCTGCGCAGCAGGCGCTCGGCTGGCGCGCCGAGGTCGCGGTCGAGGAGGGCCTGCGGATTACATTCGAGGCGACGCGTGGCTGAGCGACTGCGCCCGGGCCTCCAACTGCAAGACTTGCGCGCCTGATGACCGCCGATCCCGAGGAACAGAGCAGCTACGTGCCGACGGCCTCCTACGAGGCCGATCCACGCAACGTCGCCCGCGTCCTGCTGCTCTACTCCGGCGGGCTCGACACCAGCGTCATGCTGCGCTGGATCCAGGAGCGATACGGCGCCGAGATCGTGACGCTGACAGTCAACCTCGGCCAGCCCGACGAGGACTGGGACGTGGTCACCGGCAAGGCGAAGGACCTCGGCGCGATCGCCTCAGTCGTCGTCGACGCCCGCGAGGAGTTCGCGGACGAGTACGTGCTGCCGGCGATCCGCGCGAACGCCCTCTACGGGGGTGGCTACCCGCTTTTCACGGCGCTCGGCCGGCCGCTGATCGGCAAGCTGGCCGTCGAGGCCGCGCGCGAGCATGGCTGCGACACGGTCGCCCATGGCTGCACCGGCAAGGGCAACGACCAGGTCCGGATCGAGGGTACGGTCGCGACGCTGGCTCCGGAGCTGAAGCTGCTGGCGCCGGTGCGCGAATGGAAGATGGGCCGCGAGGAGGAGATCGCCTATGCGCGCGAGCACGGGATCCCGGTCTCCGGCGGCACCGAGGCGGCCCCGTACTCGATCGACGACAACCTCTGGGGGCGTTCCTCTGAGGGCCGCACGATCGAGGATCTCGAGGCGCCGCCGCCCGACGACGTCTTCCAGCTCGTGACCCGCCCCGAGGAGGCGCCTGACGAGCCCGAGACCGTGACGATCGGCTTCGACGCGGGCAAGCCCGTCTCGATCGACGGCGAGGCCGTGCAGCTGGTCGAGCTGATCGATCGCCTGACCGAGCTCGGCTGCCGGCACGGCGTCGGCATCGTCGACCACATCGAGGACCGGATCGTCGGACTCAAGGTCCGCGATCTGTATGAGGTGCCCGCCGCCTCGATCTTGCTCACTGCCCACAAGGACCTCGAGAAGCTCGTCTCGACGATCCACCAGAACAACTTCAAGTCGACGCTCGAGACCCATTGGGCATACCTCTGCTACGCCGGCCTGTGGCACGAGCCGCTGCGCACCGACCTCGACGCCTACATGCTCTCCGCCAATCGGATGGTCACCGGCGAGGTGACGATCAAGCTCTTCAAGGGCTTGGCGGTGCCCGTTGCCCGCCGTTCACCGCACGCGCTCTACGACCAGTCGCTTGCCTCCTTCGGCGAGTCCGGCGGTGAGTTCAGCCAGCAGGCGAGCCCCGGTTTCATCGAGCTCTTCACCCTCCAGAGCCGCCTCGCGCACCGGGTCCGCGCGGCGGCCGAGGACGAGTAGGTCGTTTCGCCGTTGCCGGCGCCGGGTACGCTGGGCGCATGAGCGCGTTCTACGAAGCGATCGGCCGCATCGTCGTCCTCTTCATTCGGGTTCGATACGGCAAGCAGCTGCGCATCGCAGCACTGCTCGGCGTCGCCGCGACGGTCGCCGCCGGCTATCTGCTCGCCGGGCGCGACGTCGAAGAGGGCTGAGCCGCCCGGCTCGCCCGGCCGCACTCAGCCCGGGCCGAGCACCTGGGCGAGTACGGGTTCGGGGTCGACGCCGAACTCCTCGCCGATCGTCTTCGCGATCTGCGCGCGGTCGGTGCCCGAGACCGCGAGCTGAGTCGCTCGCAGGATCGCTGCCGCCGGCGGTCCCTCTTCTTCGTCGGCGGCCGACGCGCTGGGAGCGGGCATCGTGCGGAGCTGCGCCTCGACGGCCGCGATCGCCTCGTCGAGGCCAGCGAGCAGCCTCTCGGCCCGCTCGCCGACGCTCGCCGCGTGTGAGACGAGATCGTCCGTGAGCCGGCCGATCATCCGCATCCGCTCGGCCGTGGTCGCGTCGGCGCGCGCATGCGCCTCCTGGAGCTGCGCTCGCGCCTGTTGCTCGGCGTCGGCGCGGATCGCCTCGGCGGCGCGCTCGGCGGCCGCGATCACCGTGTGTACCCGGTCGGAGATCTCGGCGCCAGTTCGGGTGGCTTCGCCCTCGCTCATGAGGACCCCTCGAGGTGGTTGCCGATCGTGCTCTGCAGGCCGGCCCAGGGAGCCGGCTCGGCACTCGCCTGACGGCTGAGCAACGCGAGGGCGTCGGTCGCCGTAGCTGCGGTCTCGACCAGCGCTGCAGTCTCGCCCTGGATCCTGCCGAGGTCGGCTGCCAGGGCGGCGCGCAGTGCCCGCAGCTCGGCGATCCGGCGGGCGCCGGCTTCGAGCGCCGCGGCGCGGCCCCGGGCCTCGATCAGGCGCGCTTCCTCGGCGGCGAGCTCGAGCATGCGGGCAGCCGCGGCTCGCACCTCTGCGAGCGACTCCTCGACCTCGCCGATCGTCGATCCGGCCATCGCAGCGATCTTATGAGGCCGGCGCGCGGGGCGCGGCCCGCGCATGGCGGTGACGGCGGCCTACCATCAAGGCCCGCGAAGGGGTTGCCCATGCGGGATTCCTGTTAGACGATAGGCGCCGATGGCGAGCGATTCAGAGTCCGAGGACCCACAGGAGAGGATCAGGCGCGCTCGCGAGCGGCTCGAGGCACACCTGGCATCGATGGAGTCGCGTGAGCCGGAACCCCTGACTGAACCCGCGCCTACCGGCTCCGAATCCGCAGCGGCTTCACCGGCGAGCTCGATCCCGGCCGAGATCGCCGAGCGGCTGGCGCGCCTCGACGAGTTGCTCGAACGGCGCATCGCCGACGCCGCGCGCGGGATCGAGGACCGCGTTGGCCAGTGGGTCAGCGTTCGCGTGCAGACCGCTGAACGGCGGCTTGAGCTGCAGACCGACGCGCTCGAGACCGCGCTCGGCGAGGAGGCGGAAATCGCACGCCGTACGGCCGAGCAGATCGACCTCTCACGCCAGACCCTGATCGAGGGTCGCAAGGAGGCGCTCGCCGCGGTCGCCGGAGCGGTCGAGGAGGCGCAGGTCGAGGCGGGAGCCCAGCTCTCCGAGCGCGTGCGCGACGCGCTCGGCGCAGCCGAGAAGGAACTTGCGCAGGCGGCCGCCAAGCTCGTCGCCGAAGACGGCGAGAGCGTCGCCGCTCGTGCCCGCGAGGAGACCGACGCCGCCGTCGAGCGCGCGGCCAAACGCGTTGCGGATGCCGGCGAGAAGGCTGGCGAGGAGCTTCGCGAGACCGTCGCCGCGAGGCTCGGCGAGGCACGGGCCGAGCTCGAGCGCACGGCAGAGGCACGGGGCGAGCAGCAGAGCACCGAGGTCTCGCAAGCGCTCGAGGAGGCCGGCGCGGAGCTACGGCGCCGGGCCGGATCCGACCGCGAGGCGGTGGAGGCCTCCAGCCGAGCCGCCGCCGAGGAGGTAGCCCGTACCGCGGTCGCCGATGCTGAGGATCGTCTCGCCGCAGGCGCGCGTCGAACGCAGTGACGGTGCCGAGCGTGAGCTGCGTGAGCAGGCGGCGCGCCGGATCGAGGAGCAGATCGCCGGCGCTCGTGCCGAGCTCGACGTGCACGTCCAGGCGGCGCTCGGCGAGCTCCGTCGCGAGGCATCCGAGGAGCTCGACCGCAGCCGTGGGCACCTCGTCGAATCGGCTGAGCAGCGGCTTGCGGCAGCAGAGGCGAGGCTCGCCGAGCGCGGCACGGAGCTGACCGCGGCCCTGCAACGGGTCGCGACCGACGAGGCCGCCGCGACGGCAGGCAGGGAGAGCGCCCTGCGGGAGCTCGCCGGCGACTCGCAGAGGCAGCTGCGCGAGCTCGGCGAGGAGCTGGCTCAGGCCGGCGCCCTCGCCCGCGAGGCGCTCGAGGCACGGGCGGCCGAGGTGCGCGCTGAGTCCGTAGAAGCGGCCCGCTCCGCGGCCGCCGAACTCGCCGCCGAACGGCTCGACGCAGGCTCCGCCCGTCTCTCGGACGAGCTCGAGGCGCACCGCGCAGCCCTCGGCACGGAGCTCGAGAAGGCCCGCGCGGAGCTCCGTGCCCAGGCGGCAAGCGAGCTCGAAGCAGCCCGCCAGCAGGCGGCGGGCGCTGTCGCCGAGGCCGTGGGTGGGCTGCGCGCGGAGATCGGGACGAGCCTCGGCGCCGATCGCGAGCAGCTCGAGCGGGCGGCAGGCGAGCATCGCGCCGCGCTCGAGCAGAAGCTCGGCGAGCTCACGGCCGCCGCCGAAGCGCGGCTCATCGAACTGGTCGAACGGGAGAGCAAGGCCGCGATCGAGCGAGCCGACGAGCGGGCCGCCGAGCTCGCCGGCGACTCGCAGCGCCGCTACTCGGCGCTCGCCTCCGAGCGGCTCGGCGAGATGCGCACCGCTTTCGCCGCCGACGTCGAGCGCGCCGGCGAGCAACTGCGGGCCGGGGCGGCGCGGGAGCTGGAGGCGATCGGCGAGCGCTCGACGGCGATCGGAGCAGAGGCGGCGAAGGCGGCCCGCGCCGCGGCAGCCGAGATCGCCGAGGAGCGGGTGGCGGCGGCAGCAGCCGAGCTCGGCGCTGATCTCGAGCGCCGCGAGGGGGAGCGGCTGCGGGCGGCGCGTGAGCACCTCGACGGACTTGCCGCCGATGCAGAGCAGCGGCTGCGCGACGCCGTCGCCTCCGAGCAGGAGGGCACCAGGGACCGGCTCGAGGCGCAGGCGGCGGAGCTCGCCGACCGGGCGCAGGCCCGCTACGCGAGCCTCGCCGAGGAGCGACTCGCGGCGGTGCGTACGGCGTTTGGCACCGAGGTCGAGCAGGCGGCGGAGCGGATCGCAGCCGATGCCGAGCGTGAGATCGCCCGCCTCTCCGAGCACTCGTCCCGGATCTCCAGCGAGGTGACCGAGGGCGCCCGGGTGACGGCGGAGCGGATCGCGGCCGAGCGGCTTGCCTCCGCTTCCGGAGAGCTTGCAGCAAAGCTCGGGGCCCGTGAGGACGAGCGAGTCTCGGCGGCGGCCGCCGAGATCGAGCGGGTCCTGGGCGGTGCCCGGGACGAGCTCATCGAGCGGATCGCCACCGAACACGCCGACGCGGTGGAGCGCGCCGAGGCCCGCGCGGCGCAGCTCTCCGAGGAGGCGCAGGCGCGCTACACCTCGCTTGCCGAGGAGCGGCTGACTGAGATCCGGGCAAGCTTCGGGACCGAGGTCGAGGCCGCTGTCCGGCGGCTGTCGGAGACGGCTGCCGGTGAGCTCGACAGGGTCGGCGCGCGGGCGGCTCAGGTTGCCGCCGATGCCGCCGAGGCGGCCCGTGCCGAGGCGGAGCGGATCGCCTCCGAACGCCTGGCGGGCGCTGCTACGGAGCTGCGCCAGGAGCTCGAGCGGCACGAGGCAGAGCGCGTCGCCGGGTCCGAGACCCGGATCAGCGAGACCATGGCGAGGGCCGCCGCGCAACTCTCCGAGCAGGCGAAGGCGGACCTCGAGGCGCGGCTTCGCGTGGCCGAGGATCGGCTCGGCGAGGCTCACAGCGCCCGCCTCGCCGAGGGCATTGCCCGGATCGAGGCGATCAGGGCCGAGATCGCGGCCGAGCGCGACGCGGCGCTGGAGCGGCTTGGCGAGCGGGCCGACTCGATTCGCCTCAGCGTCGAGGAGGCGGGTTCGGGATCGCTCACCGCGCTCGAGAGCGAGCGGCGGGCGATCGCGGAGCGGGCTGCGGAGCGGGCCGAGCAGAGCGCTCGGGAGAGCGCCGAGCAGCACCTTGCGGGCTCCGAGGAGGCGCTGACGTCGAAGCTTGAGGCTGAGGCTGCCGGACAGGCAGAGCGCATCGATGCCCGCATCGACGAACAGGCGAGGCTCCTCGAGGAGCGCCTCCGCGAGGCCGGCCGCGCCGCCGCCGAGGAGCAGTCGGCCGCGAGCGCCGCGCTGAGCCGGCAGTCAGAGGAAACGACGGTCCGCGTCGAAGCCGAGCTGCAGCGGGTCAGGACGAGTCGACAGCGCGGATCGAGGCGATGCGGGGCGAGAACTCCGCGGCCATCGAACAGGGGGTTGGCGCGGAGATGGAGGCGGCGGTCCGGTCGCTCGAAAAGGATGCGGAGCTGCGGCTCGCCGAGGCGCGCGCGGACCTCGAGGCGCGCACCGCTGCACGCGCCGAGCTCGAGCACAAGCGGCTCTCCGAGGCCGCCGAGCGGACGCTGGCCGAGCTCACCGAGCGCGCGAACGGCGCCGGCGCGGCCCTCGAGCAGACACGGGCTGATGCCGGGGCTCAGATCGAGGCGCGGCTGGGCGAGCTCTCGGAGAGCGCCGATCAGCGACTGGCGGAGCTCTCGGGCGCCGGCGAGCGCCACCTCGGCGAGCTCAACGAACGCGCCGCGGCGATCGAGCGGAGCGCCGTGGAGACAGCCGGTGAGCGCGCCGAGCGCATCGCATCGAACCGGCTCGATGCGGTCCGCACGGAGCTTTCGGACGCGCTGCAGGCTGACCTTGCCGAGCGGCTGGAGGCGTCGAGGGCGACGATCGCCGCGGAGATCGAGCGGGCGAGCGAGCGACTCTCGACCGAGAGCGCGGAGCGCGGCACCGCCGCCGCTCAGCGCCTGCGCGAGGAGGTCGACGCCGACACTCGCCTGCGCTTCGAACAGGCCGAGGCGAACCTCGTTGCGCACGGCGGGGAGCGGATGCGGGCAGAGACTGCCCGGATCGAGGCGCTCGGCGAACGCGTCGCGGACGCGATCCAAGCCGACGCCGAGCGTGGCTCGGGGCAGATCAAGGCACTGGCCGAGCATGTCGAAGGCGCGATCGCCGCGGCGCTCGGCGAGGTTCGCGAGCTCGCCGCGGCAAGCGAGACGACCGCCTCGGAGGTCGCGGAACGCCGCTCCGAGGAGATCCTCGCCGCCCGCGTCGACGGCGTGTTCGAGCGCCTTGCCGAGCGTGTCGACGGGGCGACGCAGCGGACCCGTGCCGACCTGACGGAGGTAGTCGAGGCGCGGGAGCGTGAGGCCTCCGAACGGCTCGAGCAGGAGGTGGCCGCGGCCAACGCGCGGATCGCGGCGGACCTCGGCGCCCGTGGCGAGCAGATCGCGACGGCCTCGATCGAGCAGGTGCGCCAACTTTCCCAGGACGCCCGAGGCGCCCTCGCGGCTGAGGCCGAGGAGCGGTCGGTGGCGGCAGATGCCCGCCTCAACGAGCGGCTGGAAGCCGAAGCCGCCACGCTGCGCGCCGAGTTGCTCGCCGGCGGCGAGCGCCTCGGCGCCGACATCGACGCCCGGCTGGCCGCGGCGAGGGAGCGGCTTGAGCGCACGGCCGCGGAGGCGGCTGCACGCGCAGCCGAGACGAGCTTCTCCGGGGCTGAGACGCGCCTCGGTGAGCGCGTTGACGAGCTTGACGCGAGCCGCGCCAAGGCGCTCGAGGAGCGCGTTGACGGCACGCTCGCCAAACGCTTCGAGCAGGCCCTCGCCGACTCGGAAGCCGCGGAGCGCGCCCGCCACGAGGATCTGGCGGCGGGCCTGCGGACCGAGCAGGCGGATGCAATCGAACGGATCGACGCCGCCGCGAGCACCAAGGCCCAGCAGGCGGAAGACAGGCTCGGCGAGCGCGTCGACGCGGGCGTCGCGAGTGCCGGCGAGCGGATCGAGGCGGCCGCGGCGTCGGCCTCCGAGGCCGCGGTCTCCGAGCGCCTGCGGGGCGTCGACGAACGACTCGAGCAGCAGCTCGGGGAGCGCAGCGAGCGGATCGCGAGCGAGCTCGAGCAGCGCGCGCAGGAGCGGGCAGGCGTACACGCGGAGGAGCTCCGGGAGGAGCTCGCCGAAGGGGCAGCGCGGCGGGTCGAGGACGCGATTTCGAGCGCGGCAGCGGAGCTCGATCGCGCCGGCGCCACACGCATGGAGGCCGCGGCCCAGGCAATGCAAGAGGCGGGCCAGGCGCGAATCGAAAGCTTCGAGCGACGACTCCAAGCGAGTGCCGGCGAGTTCGACGGACGCATCGACGCCGCGCTCGAGACGGCCCGCGGGACGATCGCGGATGAGCTCGATCGGCGCGTTACGGGCGCCGTCGACGACGCAGCCAACGATGCCCGCGAGCGGATCCGCGCTCAGCTCGCCGACGAGGCCTCGGCTGCTGCAGCTGTGGCCGCCGAGGCGGAGCGCGGGCGACTCGCCCGGAGCGCCGCCGAGATCGAGGCAACGGTCCAGGGCCTGCGTGATGAGCTCTCCAAGCGCGGCCTGCGGCGCGAGCGAGAGCGCTTCGACACAGAACAGCGCGAGGCGGCGGAGCGGGCGGCCGTAGCGCTTGCCACCGAGCAGAGCAGGTTGACCGGAGTGGCGGCCCAGTCGGTCGGCGACCGGGCCCGTGAGGCCGCAGAGCAGATCGAGCAGCTCGCCCGCGAGGGCGCGGAGCGGATCGCCGTTACCTCCCGGGGCGGCGAGACGGATCTCCAGGCCCACAGGACGGCCGCCGCAGCGGAGCTGGAGCGGCTGCGCGCCGACGCCGTCACGGCGATCGATGCGGAAGTGGCAAACGCCCGCGAGCAGCTCGAGCGCCACGCTGCCGAGGTCGAGACGCGGGCAGCAGAGGCAGCGCGCCGCGCCGCCGAGGAGGCGATCGAGCGCCGTGGCGAGGCGCTCGCCGCCCGCGCCCGCGCCGGGGTCGAAGCTGCCGAGGAGCGGGCAGCGAAGCGGCTGTCGGGAGCTGCTGCCGCCGCTGAGCAGCGGATCGCCGCCGCCGACACCGCCTCGGAGCGCGAACAGCGGATCGCCGAGCGTACGGAGCGCGCCCGCGAGGAGGCCGACCGGCGCGTCCGCGAGGCGGAGCTGCGCCTTGCGGAGGTCCTCGGCCGGCTCGAGGGCGGCGACGCGGACTGACCACCGCCGCGCCGCCGGGACTCGTTCCCCGGCAGCGCTCGAAGGGCTCCCGCAACGTGCGGGAAAGCGCCGGCCGGCGCCCCCTTGGCATCCACCTGCCTTGCCATGATGGCCCGATGACCGCCCCCGCGGCCCACCTACACGTGCACAGCGAGTACTCGCTGCTCGACGGCGCCAACAAGATCCCGGCGATGGCCGCGCGCGCGGCGGAGCTCGGCATGCCGGCACTCGGGCTTACTGACCATGGCGTCATGAACGGCGCCGTCGATCTCTACAAGGCCTGCAACGAGCCCGGAATCAAGCCGATCATCGGTCTCGAGGCCTACCTCGTCGGCGACGTCTCCGAGATCAAGACGAAGACTCGCTGGGAGCGCAACCACCTGACGCTGCTCGCCTCCTCCGACGTTGGCTTCCGCAACCTCGTCAAGCTCAGCTCCGCCGGCTTCCTCGAGGGCTTCGCCCGCGGCAAGGCGAACGTCGACCTGAGCATGCTCGACCGCTACTCGGAGGGCGTTATCGCGCTCACCGGGTGCCTGCAGTCGCGCTTCTGCCGGCGGATCGTCGAGGACCGCCCGCAGGAGGCCCGCGAGCACGCCGATGAGCTGCATCGGCATCTTCGGCGCCGAGGACGTCTACTTCGAGCTGCAGGTCAACGGGATCGCCGATCAGGACAAGGCGAACCAGGGGATCGAGCGGGTTGCGCGCGAGCTGGGCGCGCCGCTCGTCGGCACGGCCGACGTCCACTACCTGCGCCGCGAGGACTACGACAACCACGCGGCCCTGTTCTGCGTGCAGACGAAGTCGACGCTCGAGCAGCCGAAATTGCGCTTCGACACGAACGAGTTCTATTTGAAGAGCTCCGAGGAGATGCACGACTCGTTCGCGCCGTGGCCCGAGGCCGTGCCGAACACGCTCGAGATCGCCGAGCGCTGCAACGTCGAGATCAGCCTCGGCGAGCTGCTGCTGCCGCGCTTCGAGACCGAGGACGGCTCCGAGCCCGTGGTGTTCCTGCGCCGGATCGCGAACGAGGGGCTGCGTCGCCGCTACGGCGACCCGCCCCCGGCCGAGGCGGTCGAGCGGCTCGAGTTCGAGCTCGGCGTGATCGAGGAGATGGGCTTCCCGTCGTACTTCCTGATCGTCTGGGACTTCGTCCGCTACGCGAAGGAGAACGGCGTCGCCGTCGGCCCGGGCCGTGGCTCGGCGGCCGGTTCGATCGTCGCCTACTCGCTCGGCCATCACCGACCTCGACCCGCTCGCCAACGACCTGCTCTTCGAGCGCTTCCTGAACCCGGCGCGGAAGTCGATGCCGGATATCGACATCGACTTCTCGGTGCGCGGTCGCGAGCGCGTGATCCGCTACGTCGCCGAGAAGTACGGCCGCGAGTCCGTCGCTCAGATCATCACCTTCGGCAAGATGGCGCCGCGCGCCGCCACCCGTGACGCCGCCCGCGTGCTCGGCTTCGACTACGGCACCGGGGACCGCGTCGCCAAGCTGATCCCCGAGCCGATCATGGGCCGCAGCCCGAGCTTCGACGAGTGCCTCGCCAACGGTGAGGACCTGCGCAAGGCCTACGACACCGAGGGCGACGTGCGCCAGATCGTCGACACGGCACGCGGGCTCGAAGGGATCGTCCGCAACAACTCGATCCACGCCGCCGCCGTCGTCATCGCCGACCGGCCGCTGCAGGAGGTCGTGCCGCTTGCAGCTCGCCGAGGACCGCGGGGCGACCAAGGACGGGGAGCGCTCGTACAAGATCGTGACCCAGTACTCGATGGTCCCGGTCGAGGAGATCGGCCTCTTGAAGATGGACTTCCTCGGCCTCCGCAACCTCGACGTGATCGAGGACGCGGTCGCGATCGTCGAGCGCTCGCGCGGCGAGTCGATCGACGTCGAGCAGCTGCCGCTCGATGACGAGACGACCTACGAGATGCTGCGCCGCGGCGACTCGGTCGGCGTCTTCCAGCTCGAGTCCGAGGGCATGCGGGACGCGCTGCGCAAGGTGCGGCCGACCGAGTTCGACGACATCGTCGCGCTCGTCTCCCTGTACCGGCCGGGCGCGATGGCGCTACATCGATGACCTACGCGCGCGGCAAGCGCGACCCGGAGACCGTCAAGTTCGCCGACGAACGCCTGCGCCCGATCACCGAGGACACGTACGGCTGCTGCATCTACCAGGAGCAGTTGATGGAGATCAGCAAGCAGATCGGCGGCTTCACGCCCGCCGAGGCGGATGATCTGCGCAAGGCGATCGGCAAGAAGAAGCGGGACATGATGGCCCGCATGGAGACCAAGTTCCGCGAGGGCGCGGCGGCCTCCAACACCGACGCCGGCGTCACCCGCGATCTCTGGCAGCTGATGACGAACGCCGCCGACTACTCGTTCAACAAGTCGCATGCCGCCTGCTATGCGCTGATCGCTTACCGGACCGCCTATCTGAAGGCGAACTACCCGGCCGAGTACATGGCCGCGGTGATCAGCTCGGTGATGTCGACCAAGGACAAGGTCCCGTTCTTCGTCAATCGCTGCGAGGAGATGGGGATCGAGGTATTGCCGCCCGACGTCAACTCCTCCGACCACGGCTTCGTCGTCTCCGGCAACAAGATCCGGTTCGGCCTCGACGCCGTCAAGAACGTCGGCTACGCCGCCGTCGAGGCGATCCTCGCCGCCCGGGAGGAGCGACCGCTCGACTCGCTCTGGGACTTCTGCGAGCGCGTCGACGCGCGCACCGTCAACAAGCGCGCGATCGAATGCCTGATCAAGTGCGGAGCGCTCGACTCGACCGGGGCGCCGCGCCGGGTGATGCTCGACCGCCTCGCCGACGCCCAGTCGGCCGGCGCCAAGAGCCAGGAGGACGCGCTCAACGGCCAGGAGTCGATCTTCGCGCTCGAGGAGCGTCTCGGCCGCGACCGGCGGCTACCGCAACCAGCATCCGCCGCTCGTCGGCGAGGAGTTCAGCCAGCGCGAGCTGCTCGCGCTCGAGAAGGAGACGCTCGGCACCTTCCTCAGCGATCACCCGCTCTCCGAGGTCCGCGACGCGCTCCGCGTGCGCACCGACTGCTCGCTGCTCGACCTCGACGGCAAGGACGACGGCGCCTGGGTGACGGTCGGCGGGATCGTCGCCGACTGCAAGAAGATCCGCACGAAGAGCGGCACGAACATGATGTTCGCGACGCTCGACGACCTCGAGGGCCGGACCGAGCTGATCGTCTTCCAGAAGTCGCTCGAGAAGGCCGGCGACGTGATCGAGACGGACGCCGTGCTGCTCGTCCGCGGCCGCGTCGACCACAAGGACCGCAACGAGACCAAGCTCGTCGTCCAGGACGTCGAGCCGTTCGCGCCCAGTGCCGCCGAGATGTGACTCGGCGAAGGAGAAGGTCGCGGAGATGACTCGCCGCAACCCGGTTGTGATCAAGCTCGACGCCGCCGAGTTCGGCCTCGGCGTGATCGAGGAACTCAAGTCGCGTCTTCGCCGACTTCCCGGGCGATGAGGAGGTCGAGCTCGTGATGAAGACGCGCGACGGCGTCCGCAAGCTCCGCTTCGGCGAGGACTGGAAGGTCGCCCGCACGGCCGGCCTGCGCGCGGAGCTGGACCAGCTCTTGGGCCCGTCCGCACTCGCCGCCTGAGCACGGCGCAGAGCCGCCTCAGCGGTCTGCCGGGCTCTGGACGCTCGCGTCGCAGCCCTCGGCGAGGACCTCGGCGGCGGGCGCGTCGGAGGGGAAGTCGTTGATGTAGGAGTCGGTGACGTAGTCGACGACGGCGCCGACCGTCGGCGCCCTGGCAGCGGCTCGGGTTGTCGGCGATGAACTCGGTTGCGGCGTCGAACTGGCGCTTGCGGCTGAGGTGATCCCAGCCGCTCTTGTCGACGTCGTAGGCGGCGCCTTGCGGAACCCCGGGGGTCCCGGCCGGGGGCGTGTCGGGACCGGCCGCGGGCACGTTCTGAGAGCCCGCAGCGACGGTCTCGTCACTGCCGCCGCAGCCGGTCGCGCAGGCGAGGGTGATCGCCGCGGCGCCGATCACGGCAAGGCGCTTGGGGTGGACCCACATCGCGGGAGAATTTAGATCACCGGCCTCGTCTTCATGCCCACCGCGGGATGCGGCTCCGTAGACTTCCCGCGATGGCAGTAGCGGCAAGAGGCGAGCTCGAAGCCCCACCGGGCGAGTGCCGCCGCTGCCGTACTTACTGCGACAAGCTGATCGAGCCGCGTGCCTGTCTGCAGATGCGCTGCCCGTACCTCTGGAGCTACGTAGATGGGCCGACCGGTCGGCGGTTCATGGGCTGCGTGCAGAAGGTCTTCCGGGGCGAGATCGACATGAAGCTGTTCGAGGCCGCCGAGCGCGAGGGCGGCTACGGCGGCATCAAGATGACCGGCGCGCCGCTCTCGCACTGTCAGTTCCGGGTCGAGCCGGCGTTCGAGGGCGACGGCCCGGCGCACACCTGCCTCAACCCCGGCGTTCTTCGACATCCTCGAGCCGGACGACGACTTCGACCTGCGCGACACGATGACCTTCCGCCGCGCGGCCTGAGGGCCTGCGTGTCAAGGCCGGACTGGGAGTCGCGCTGGCGCGAGGGCCGGATCGGCTTCAACCAGCCGACGGTCAGCCCCATGCTCGAGCGCTTCGCCGACCGTGCCTGGGGGTCGGATGGCCCGGGCAGGGTCCTCGTGCCGCTGTGCGGCAAGACGCCTGGACATGGTCTTTCTCGCCGATCGCGGGGCTGCTGTGGTTGGGGTCGAGTACGTCGAGCTCGGGGTACGGGAGTTCTTCGCCGAGCGCGGACTCGAGCCGGATCAGGACCCGGGGCCGCCCCCGCGTCTGGCCGCTGGCGCCTACACGCTGTTCGCAGCCGACTTCTTCGACGTCGGGCGCGAACTCGTCGGCCCGGTCGACGCCGCGCTCGACCGAGCGGCCCTCATCGCGCTCGACCCGCCGACCCGGGCCCGCTACGCCACCCACATGTGCGAACCTCCTGCCGGCCGGCGCCAGCGTCCTCCTCATCACGCTCGAGTACGAGCAGCAGGAGATGCAGGGCCCGCCATTCGCCGTGCTGCCCGAGGAGGTCGAGGAGCTGTTCGCGCCCGCGTTCGAGATCGAGCCCGTTGATTCACGCGCCATCGAGGAGCCGCGGTTTCAGGCTCAGGGCGTGAGCCGAATGGCCGAGTCCGCCTACGCGCTCAGGCGCCGCGCCGCTTGAGTCCCTGGTTGCGGTAGCGCTTGGCACGTCGGACCTCTTCTTTGTCGGCGCCCTCGCTTGTCGGGTCCGGGGGTCTCGAGCAGCGCCGGCAGCCGCTCGAAGCGGGGCTCGGAGAGGAAGGTGCCGATTCCGATCCGGCCGATCTCGCCCTCGCCGACGTTGGCGTGCATGTCGCGGTTCGAGCCGAGCGGCACGCGGCTGTCGTTGACGTGCAGGCACCGGAGCCGGTCGAGGCCGACGAGGCTGTCGTACTCATCGATGACGGCGGTCAGACCGTCGGGTTCGACGCATGTCGTAGCCGGAGGCGAACAGGTGACAGCAGTCGAGGCAGGTGCCGACGCGCGGTCCCGATGCCCGCCGCCTCCACGAGCTGGGCGAGCTCCTCGAAGTTGCGGCCGAGCGGGCCCTGGGTGCCCGCGGTGTTCTCGAACAGCAACGGGCAGGAGTCGGACTCGGCGAGCGCCTCGCGGACGAGCTCGCCCGAGCGCGCGACCGCCTCATCGAGCGGCTCTCCCTTGCGCGAGCCGGCGTGCACGACGACGCCGTCGGCGTTGATCGCATCACCGAGGCGTAGCGCCTGCGTGAGCGAGGCGAGCGACTTCTCCGCGATTTCGGGATCCGGCGAGGTCGTGTTGATCAGATAGACGGCGTGGATCGCCACCGAGTCGATCCGCGAGGCCTCGAATGCCTCGTTGAAGGCGGCGATGCTCTCGGGCCTGTGGTTGGTCGGCCGCCACATGCGCGGGCTTTGGTTGAAGATCTGGATCGCGTCGCACTCGCGCTCGACGCCGTTGGCGATCGCGTTCTCGAGGCCGCCGGCTGTGGAAACATGCGCGCCGATCAGCATCCTGGTCGAAACCTCCGTGGATCCATTGAGAGTTCGCTTCGCCCCTTCGCCGACCGGCGCCCTGCACATCGGGGGAGCACGGACCGCACTCTATAACTGGCTTGCGGCCAGGGGCTCGGGCGGCGAGCTCGTGCTGCGTATCGAGGACACCGACCGCGAGCGCTCGACGCCGGAGAACGTCGAGCAGATCCTCGACGCGCTGCGCTGGCTCGAGCTCGACTGGGACGAGGGGCCGATCAGCCAGGCCGAGCGGGCGCCGGCATCACGCCGAGCGCCTGCAGCAGCTGCTCGATTCCGGTCGCGCCTACCGCAGCAGCGACGGACCGGACGAGGTCCGTGCGCTTCAAGGAGGCGAACCCGGGCGCCGGCTTCCGGGGCCGAGGTCAGCGACGCCGCCGACGCCGCCATCCGGCTGCGCGTGCCCGACGCGGGGGAGACCGTGGTCGAGGACGCTGATCCGGGGCCCGATCAGCTTCGAGAATCGCTCTCCAGGACGACCTCGTGATCGCCCGGGGCGATGGTTCGGTGCTCTACAACTTCGCCGTCGCCGTCGACGACGCCGAGATGGGGATCAGCGACGTGATCCGCGGCGACGACCACATCTCGAACACGCCGAAGCAGCTGCTCGTGCTCGAGGCGCTCGGCTTCGAGGCGCCGCGCTACGCGCACCTGCCGCTGCTGCACGGCCCCGACGGCAAGAAGCTCTCCAAGCGCCACGGCGCGGCCTCGGCCCAGGAGCTGCGCGAGGCCGGCTATCTGCCCGCCGCGGTGCGCAACTACCTGGCGCTGCTCGGCTGGGGCACCGACGACGACACGACGCTGCTCAGCACGGCGGAGCTCGTCGAGCGTTTCGACATCGGCCGCGTGGGCCGTTCGAGCGCCGTCTTCGACGAGCAGAAGCTGCGCTGGATCAACGGCCGCTACATGCGCGAGGCGCCGCTCGAGGACTACGAGCGGACGCTCGCCGCCCACTTGCAGCGCACGAACCCCGAGGGAGCTGCTGCGTTCGCGGCAGCCGCCCCCGAGCAGCGGGCCGCTGCCTGCGAGATCGTCCGCGACAAGGCCCAGGTCGTGACCGAGGTCTGGCCGCTGATCGCGTTCCTGTTCACCGAGCCGGAGACGGACGAGAAGTCCTGGAAGAAGGTGATGAAGCCGGGCGTCGCCGAGCCGCTCGCCGCCGGCCTTGCCGCACTGGAGGGCCTCGGCGAGGACGCCTGGGATGCGGAGCGGATCGAGACGGCACTGCGTGACTTGATGGAGCGCGACGAGATCGGGGCGCGGGCCCTCCTGCAGCCGATCAGGGTCGCGATCAGCGGCTCGAGCGTCTCTCCCGGGATCTTCGAATCGCTCGCCGTACTTGGCCGCAACGACTCGTTGAACCGCATCGGCAAGGCGATTTCACGCCTGCAATCCGAGCTCGATGCGGGTTCAGCGTCCCAAGACGCCCCCCAGGGCTAAATCACCAGGCCCGAAATGCCGATCAGTAGGGTCGGGGCCCCCCGATCCCGGCCCACTCGATCCTGCAATGACGACCGCGACCCAGACCGGAGCGCCGCCTGCCAAGCCGATGGGCAAGGGCGGGCATCGGCTCTCTGCCGCTTTCGAGGCGGTCAACACGCTGCCGGCGCTCGCCGAGACCGTCTCCCGCGTCGCCAAGGTGACGGCGAAGGAGGGGACGAGCATGGATGAGCTCTGCGAGCTCGTCGAGTCCGACACGGCGGTCGCGATCGCGGTCATGCGGGCTGCCAACAACGGCGGCGGACCGCGCGGCCGGGTGACGAACGTTCCCGACGCGATCGAGGCGCTGACACCCGCCGGGGTCCGCGCCGTGACGAGCCAGCTCGAGACCTATGAGTTCTTCCAGTCGGTCGGCAACTGGGAGCGCCTGCCGGAGCGCTTCCGCCGCCATGCCGTCGCCACGCGCTACGCGGCAGAGCGGATCGCCGATCTCGGCGATGTCGCCGGTCGCGACGAGCTCGTCACCGCGGCGCTCTTGCACGACGTCGGCCAGCTCGTCCTGATGCGCCTTTACCCGGGCTACAGCGAGATCGTCGACGACCGCACGGCGACGCCCGAGCAGCGGACTCAGCTCGAGCGCCGCGAGCTCGGCATCGACCACACCCTCGTCGGCGGCGTCCTCGCCCGCCGCTGGGGCATGCCCGCGGTGATCGCGAGCGCGATCGAGCGCCACCACTCGGCCGAGGCGGCAGGGCCTTGCGGCCGCCGTCAGGCTCGGCGACATGGTCGTCCACCAGTCACAGGGCGACGTCGTCTCCGGCGAGGCAATGAATTCGATGGCCGAGGCGTGCGGCCTCAGCTCCGAGCGCCTGCGCCAGGTCCTCTACGAGTTCCCGCACGCGCGCGCCCCGCGCCAGCGCCGCGGCGAGCCGTGCCCGCTCTCCAAGCGTGAGGTCGACGCCCTCCGCGGCCTCGCCGAGGGCAAGGTCTACAAGGAGATCGCCGCCGAGATGGGTCTCTCCGCCAGCACCGTCCGCACCCACCTGCACAACGTCTACCGCAAGATCGGCGCCGCCGACCGCGCCCAGGCCGTCCTCGTGGCGCGCGAACGCGGCTGGATCTAGCCGTTCCCAGCCCACCGGTCACGGTGGACCACCCGCGCGGAACCAAGGTGACCTCCCGCCGGCGAGAGCACCGAGGGAGAGGTAAACGGCAGCCCATGGGAGACGGCTGGTCACATTCCCTCTCAACTTGAGAGGTTTCGTAACCACTGGCAGGCGAGAGCACCGAGGGAAAGCTCAAAGCAGCCCAGCGGAGCCGACTGGTCACGTTCCACCGCAACCTGCGGTGTTCCGTGACCACCGGCCGGCGAAGAGCAGCGAGGGATCGGTAAACGGCAGCCCACGACGGACGAGTGGTCACGTTCCACCGCAACTTGCGGTGCTTCGTAACCACTCACCCCAGCCAAGCCCCTCCGCAAGCCCACCTCCCTCACTGCCCAAAGGCGTCAACCGCCCAGCCCTCCTCCCAGCTAACGCCAGCCAAGCCCCCTCACCGGCGATCGCCCGCGTGAGGCTCCCTCCCGCGGGTGGCCGGTGGGTGGGCGCCCGTGCCCCCGCAGACCAAGTGAACCAAGCGGATCTGCGGGGGCACGGGCTCCCGCCGGACAGGACCCGCGGGCCGGGGCCCCTCGCCGGCGACGCCGACCGAGGACCGGCGAGTGCCGCTACTCGATCAGGCTCGCCCGCAGCGCCTTGGCCACCGCATGCGTGCGGTCACGGGACTGCATGCGGGCGAGGCTCGCCTTTGCGTGGGTGCGGATCGTCTCCTCGCTGAGGCCGAGTCGACGGGCCGCTTCTTCGGTCGAGAGCCCGTCGGCGAAGAGCTGCAGGACCTGGCGCTGGCGTGGCGTCAGGGTCGTCACGGCGGCTCGGCCGGCGGCTGGGTCGACGTAGGTCTCGCCGTTCGCCGCCGCATCGATCGCCTCGCCGACGGCGCTCAAGGCGGAGATGCGGCTGACGTAGGCGAGTGCGCCGGCATCGAACGCCTCGCGGACCGCGTGGCGCTCGAGCGGACCGCCGAGCGCGACGACGCCGAGCCCGGGCTGGGCCTTGAGCAGGCCGCGGATCGTCGCGGCGCCGGAGGGCAGGCCGTCGAGTGCCGGTCGCATCTCGACGACGGCCACGTCGAAGTTGCCGACGTTCAGGTGCAGCTCGACCGCGTCGCGACCGTGGGCGAGCTCTTCGACCTCGAACTCCCCATCGAGCAGCGCGGTGACTCCCTTGCGGACGATCGGGTGCGCGTCGATTAGAAGACAGATTCGAGACGCCTGCATTGAGAAACGCTCCCCTCCGGCCCAGTGAGCGGCGAAAGGCCGATCGTAACGGAGCCGACGCCGTCCGAACCGCTAAAAACCGCAGGCGATGATCTCCGTCACGGCCAAGTCCCGGTACGCCGTGGTCGGGATGGCGGAACTCTCCCGCCATGCCGACAAGCCCGTGCCGATCTCGGTCGTCGCCGAGCGCCGGGGCATCCCGGTCCAGTTCCTCGAGCAGCTCTTCAGCACGCTGCGCCGCGACGGCCTGCTGATCTCCCAGCGCGGCGCGAAGGGCGGCTTTCGCCTCGCCCGCGACCGCCGACGAGATCACCGTGCTCGAGGTCGTGCAGTCGCTCGATGGCAAGATCGGCGACGAGAGCACGGAAGCCGGTGGCATCTGGTCCGACGGCGTCGAGGCCCTACGCCGCGTCTTCGGCGAGGCGACGATCGCCGATGTCGCCCGCCGCGAGGACGCCGAGGCGGGCGGCCCCGTCTACTTCATCTGAGTGCGGCTTCGACGGCCGTCGGGCGGGCCGCTACCGTTCGCTCGCATGAGCGCTCCGGCCACGCCTGCGCATCGCCGCCGAGGCGTCCGCCGTCGTCGGCGACACGCCGATGGTCAAGCTCGGCCGGATCGGCGAAGGGCTCGGGGCCGAGATCGTCGGCAAGCTCGAGTGGTTCAACCCCGGCGGATCGGTCAAGGACCGGATCGGCGTGGCGATGATCGACGCCGCCGAGGCCGAGGGGCGGATCGAGCCCGGGCGCTCGGTGATCGTCGAGCCGACGAGCGGCAACACCGGCATCGCCCTGGCGATGGTCTGCGCGGCGCGCGGCTACCGATGCGTGCTGACCCTCCCCGAGGGAATGAGTCGCGAGCGCTCGGCCCTGCTTCGGACCTACGGCGCGGTCGTCCGTGAGACGCCCTCGATGGGCGGCATGAACGAAGCGGTCGAGCTGGCGCGCTCGATCGCCGGCCGAGCACGAGCACGCCTACATGCCGATGCAGTTCGAGAACCCAGCCAACCCCGACGTCCACCGCCGGACAACCGCTGAGGAGATCTGGCGAGACACCGGCGGTGCGGTCGACGCCGTCGTTTGCGGGATCGGTACCGGCGGCACGATCACGGGGATCGGCCAAGCTCTCAAGGAGCGCCGGCCGGAGATCCGGATGATCGGCGTCGAGCCCGCCGGCTCGCCGGTGCTCAGCGGCGGCCGCCCGGGCCCGCACCGGATCCAGGGCATCGGCGCCGGCTTCGTGCCCTCCGTTCTCGACCGCGACGTCGTCGATGAGATCATGCCCGTCGAGGACGATTCGGCCGTCGCCACCGCCGGTCTCGCCGCCACGCGTGAGGGCCTGTTGATCGGGATCTCCGCCGGCGCCGCGCTGTATGCGGCGATCGACCTCGGCGCCCGGCCGGAGATGCAGGGCAAGCGCATCGTCGTGATCCTCTGCGACAGCGGTGAGCGTTATATGTCGCTGCCGTTCTTCGGCGCCTGAGCGACATCCGCTCGCGCGTATCCTTGGCTCAGATGCTCGGTCTCGGCACCCTTACCCGCGTCCTCGGAGAGGTCCGCGCCGACGTCGGCGCGGCCCGCGACCGCGATCCCGGCGGCGCGCACGGCGAGCACCGTCGAAATCCTTGCGACCTGGGGTGGGGTGCAGGCGGTCCTCACCCACCGGGTGGCCCACGCGCTGCACGAGGCCGACGTTCCGCTCGTGCCCCGCATGCTCGCCCATGCCTCGCGGATGGTGACCGGCGTCGAGATCCACCCAGCCGCGACGATCGGCAACGACCTCTTCATCGATCACGGATCCGGCGTCGTCATCGGCGAGACGGCGGAGATCGGCTGCTGCGTGACGATCTACCAGGGCGTGACCCTCGGCGGCACCGGCTTTCAGCGCGGCAAGCGCCATCCGACGGTCGAGGACAACGTGACGATCGGCTCCGGAGCAAAGCTGCTTGGCCCGGTCACCGTCGGGCACGGCGCCAAGGTCGGCGCCAACACCGTCGTGATCGAGGACGTGCCGGCGAATTCGACCGTGGTCGGCAACCCGGGGCACACCGTACGCGTCGACGGCCGTCGCCCGGAGGGCCCGGACAGCGACTGGATCCACCTGCCCGACCCGGTCGCCGACTCGGTGCGGATGCTGAGCGAGCGCCTACGCGCGATCGAGGATCGCCTCGCCCGCCTCGACGGCGAGCGGTCGCAGGACTCCGGCGCCGAGGTCCGCGAGCTGCGCCCGCGCCAGGGACCGAGTCCCGCCGGAGGCTGAGCCCCGCTCACCACCGCCGCCGGCCCGGATCCCTACACAGGCCGCAAGCACCGCCGTTTCGCTGCCGGGCAGCGCCGCGCCCGCGGCTATCCTCGGCTGTCCGTGAGCGAGGCGCCCGCAGAAGAGACAGAGGGAGAGTTCGCCGGCTACGACCCGGGCGACGAGGACGATCCCGAGCAGCTCGAGGGCTTCTACGGAGCCCCGGTTGCTGCCGGCTCGACGCCGCTCGAGCAGCTGCTCGAGGACCTCAATCCCGACCAGCGCCGGGCCGTCGAGCACGGCGAGGGGCCGCTGCTCGTCCTCGCCGGCGCCGGCTCGGGCAAGACCAGGGTGCTCGTCCACCGGATCGCCTACCTGCTGCAGACCGGCATGGCCCGGCCGGGACAGATCCTCGCGATCACCTTCACCAACAAGGCCGCGAACGAGATGAAGTCCCGCGTCGAGGCGCTGACCGGCAACGCCGCGCGGGTGATGTGGGTGATGACCTTCCACTCGGCCTGCGCGCGGATCCTGCGCCAGCACGCGGAGCGGCTCGGCTACAAGCGTGGCTTCTCGATCTTCGACGAGGCCGATTCGCGGCGCATGGTCAAGCGCTGCATGGACGAGCTCGACGTCGATCCGAAGCGCTATCCGCCGCGCACGATCAAGGGTGCGATCTCCGGTGCGAAGAATCGCCTGCGAGACGCCGAGACCTACCGCGAGGAGGCGGGCTCGTACTTCGAGTCGGTCGTCGCCGACGTCTACGCGCTGTACGAGAAGCAGATGCACGACAACAACGCGATGGACTTCGACGACCTGCTCGTCCGCACGGTCAACCTGCTCGAGCTCTTTGCCGATGTCCGCGCCGCTTACCAGCGCCAGTTCCGCCACGTCCTCGTCGACGAGTACCAGGACACCAACCGGGTCCAGTACCGGCTCCTGCAGCTGCTGACTGAGGAGTCCGGAAACCTGTTCGTGGTCGGGCGACGACGCCCAGTCGATCTATGGCTTCCGCGCCGCCGAGATCCGCAACATCCTCGACTTCGAGAAGGACTTCGGCGCCGAGCGGGTGATGCTCGAGCAGAACTACCGCTCGACGCAGACGATCCTCGACGCCTCGAACGCGGTCATCGCCCACAACCGCGATCAGCTCGAGAAGGAGCTGTGGACGGATGCCGGCGCCGGCGAACAGGTGACGATCGCCGAGCTGGCTGACGAGCACGAGGAGGCACGCTGGGTCGCGGGCGAGATCGATCGGCTGGTCGAGGACGAGGGCATCCCGCGGACCGAGGTCGCGGTCTTCTACCGGATGAACGCGCAGAGCCGGGTGCTCGAGGACACGCTCGTCCGCTTCGACGTGCCATACCAGGTGATCGGCGGGACGAAGTTCTACGAACGGGCCGAGATCAAGGACGCGGTCGCCTACCTGACGCTGCTCGTCAACCCCGAGGACAGCGTCTCGCTCGGCCGCGTGATCAACACGCCGCGGCGCGGGATCGGCCAGACCTCGGAGGCGCGGATGCTCGCCTACGCGAACACGGTCGGCCGCACGCCGCTCGAAGTGCTGCGCGAGCCGGACAAGGTGCCCAATCTCGGGGCCGCGGCCGTCAAGGCGATGGAGCCGCTTTGCGGAGCTCGTCGACTCGCTGCAGCGAGCGGGCTGAGCGCCGTGGCAGCGTCGCCGAGCTGCTCGAGGCCACCCTGAGCGAATCCGGCTACCTCGAGGCGCTCGAGGCGGAGCGCACGATTGAGGCCGAGGGCCGGGTCGAGAACCTGCGGGAGCTGGTCGGGGTCGCCGGCGAGTTCGACATCAACCGCGAGGTCGAGGGCCCGAGCGAGACCCCGCCGCTGGCCGAGTTCCTGGAGCAGATCTCGCTCTACACGGCGCAGGACGACATCGACGACGACACCGAGCAGGTGACGCTGATGACTTTGCACAACGCGAAGGGGCTCGAGTACCGGGCGGTCTTCATCATCGGCTGCGAGGACGGCGTCTTCCCGCACTCTCGCTCGATCGACGAGGGCGACATCGAGGAGGAGCGCCGCCTCGCCTACGTCGGCCTGACCCGGGCCCGCGAGCGGCTCACGCTCACCCATGCACGCCGCCGCTCGATCTTCGGCGCATCGGGCACCGGCGTGCCCTCGCGCTTTCTCGGCGAGATTCCCAGCGGGCTCGTCGAGCGCCACTCGACGGTCGGCCCGGCGACGGGCTGGGGCCTCGGAGGCTCGCCACCACCGTCCTCCGGCTTCGGCAGCGAGCCGGCAGGCATGGACCAGACACTCGAGCTGGCGGTCGGCGACGACGTCGTTCACGCTGCCTTCGGCGAGGGCGTCGTCACGGCGGTCGAGCCCGGCAACGTCGTCGTGTCCGCTTCGGCGGCAGCGGGGGAGAGCGCAAGCTGATGGCCGACTACGCACCGATCCAGAGGGCGTCGTGAGCGCCGCGATCATCGACGGCAAGGAGATCTCGGCGGCGGTGCGCGAGCGGGTCGCCGCCGTCGTCGCCGCGTCGGTCACGGCGGGCGATCGGGCGCCTGGCTTGGCGACGGTGCTCGTCGGCGACGACCCCGCCTCGCACGTCTACGTCGCCAACAAGCTCAAGGCCTGCGAGGCGGCCGGAATCCGCTCGATCCACCACGAGCTCGCCGCCGACGTCGGCCAGGCCGAGCTCGAGCGGGTCGTCGCCGAGCTCGACGCGGATCCCGAGGTCGACGGCATCCTCGTGCAGATGCCGCTCCCCGCGGGCCTCGACCCCGACCGGGTGCTCGGCCTGATCTCAGCGCGCAAGGACGTCGATGGCCTCACCGCGGTCAACGCCGGGCTGCTCGCCCAGGGCAAGATCGGCGTCGCCGAGGCGCTGGAGATCGAGCGTGGCGGGCCCCCCGCCGGGCTGATCGCTTGCACGCCGAGCGGTGTCATGGAGATGCTCCGCGTCACCGGCGCCGAGCTCGAGGGCGCCGAGGTCGTGATCGTCGGTCGCTCGACGCTCGTCGGCCGCCCGCTGATCAGCCTGATGCTCGCCGCGAACGCAACGGTCACGGCGTGCCACTCCCGGACCCGCGATCTCGCAGGGACCTGCCGGCGTGCCGACGTCCTCGTCGCCGCCGTCGGCGTGCCGGAGCTCGTCAAGGGCGACTGGGTGAAGCCGGGCGCGACGGTGATCGACGTCGGCATCAACCGCACCGACGATGGTCTCGTCGGCGACGTCGAGTTCGGCGCCGCCTCGGAAGTTGCGGCCGCGATCACGCCCGTACCGGGCGGGGTCGGGCCGATGACGATCGCGATGCTCCTCGCCAACACCGTCCGCGCCGCCCGAGCGCGGAACTCCGACTGAGCGCCGAGCTAGATTCGGCGGCGCATGGAGGTCGACGGAATCAGGCGAGGGGAGTTGATCGCGGCGGCGTCAGCGATCGCGCTGCTGCTGGTCATGCTGCTCTTCAACTGGTACGGGGTCGAACACCGCGGCTTCAGCGTCGGCGCTCACCACGGCCGCGGGGGCGATGCGTTCGAGTCGTTCAGCTTCATCGACTTGTTCCTGCTCGGCACGGCTGTCTTCGCGATCGTCGTCGCTGCGCTCTCGGCGAACGACCCACGCGCCAACACGCCGGTCGCGCTGAGCGCGATCACGACCCTGCTCGGCGGGCTCTCCGTGCTCCTGATCCTCTTCCGGATCATCGACACGCCACACGGTCTCGACCGCAGGCTCGGCGTCTGGCTTGGCCTGATTGCGGCGCTCGGCATCGTGTACGGCGGCTGGCGCGCCATCCAGGAGCAGAAGCCGAAGGCGAAGCCGGACGGCAGGATCGGAGAGTCACGGGATCGTGGAAGCGCGAGCGCGTCCAACGCCTAAGCCACGGGTTGAGCCCCGCCTAGCCGAGCGACCGCGAGTCGCTCGGGCGTCTGCACCCGGGCGGGAGCCCCGCGGCGCCCGCGGCGACCTCGGAGCGCTGCATGCCTCGGCGCCCACGGTCACGCTGACGGCGATTGGCTCCGGTGCCGTTCTGCTGCTCAGCCTGCTGCTGCCCTGGTACGCGGAGAGCCCCCCACCGGGCGCCTTCTACGCCGAGCAGTCCTACTCCGCCTTCTCCGCGTTCACGCTCGAGGATCTCGTTCTGACCTTGCTCGCGATCGCAACGATCCTCACTGGCCTGCGCCTGCGGGCTCTGCTGCGGTCGCGTGGCGGCTCCGCCGCTGAGCTCGTCGGCGCCTGCCGGGTGCTGACCGCCGTCGGCGGCGTCGCAGCAGCGATCGTCGCCGTGCGGATCGTCGCCCTGCCTGCGCCGTCGGTGCCATTGGCAACGATCGGAGTCCAGTTCGGGGCGCTCGTCGGCCTCTTCGCGGCGCTTGCCGCAGCTGGAACCGGCGCCTGGGCTATGCAGCAGGCCGCACGCGTCGAGGCGGCCGCGCCGCGCCGGCGCCCACGTCCGCCAGCGGAGTAGCGGGAGCGCCGTCCGGCGGCGGCTTGTAAGAATGACGCCGATGATCGAGCGCGACGAAGTCCTCCACATCGCGCGGCTGGCGCGGCTGCGGCTCTCCGAGGAGGAGGTCGACCGCATGCAGAGCGAGCTCTCCGGCGTGCTCGCGCACGTCGACCGCATCGGGACGCTGGACCTTGCCGGCGTGCCGCCCACCTCGCATGTCGTCGAGCTCGAGAACGTCCTCCGCGACGACGAGCCGGCTCCGAGCCTGAGTCGCGAGCAGGCGCTCGCGAACGCGCCCGATCCCGAGGATGACTCCTTCCGCGTGCCCTCTCCACAAGCGTGACCGCGCACGAGCTCAGTGTCGTCGACGCGGTCGCCGCGATCGGCGCCGGCAAGATCGGCCGCGACGAGTACGCGTCGCTGTGGGCGCGTGCGGCCGCCGGCGACGAGCTCGGCGCCTACCTGTGGACCAACGACGATCCCTCGGGTGAGGGCGACGGCCCGCTCGCCGGCATCCCGGTGGCGGTCAAGGACCTCTTCTGCGTCGAAGGGATCCAGGCGACGGCGGGCTCGCGGATCCTCGATGGATACGTGCCGCCTTACACCTCGACCGCCGTCCGCAAGCTCTTCGAGGCCGGCGCCGGCCTGCTCGGCAAGACGAACATGGACGAGTTCGCGATGGGCTCCTCGAACGAGAACTCGGGCTACGGCCCGGTGCTCAACCCATGGGATCGCACCCGCGTCCCGGGCGGATCCTCCGGCGGCTCAGCAGCAGCAGTGGCCGGCGGCATCGCGCCTTGCGCGATCGGCACCGACACCGGCGGCTCGATCCGGCAGCCCGCTTCCCTGTGCGGGATCGTCGGGCTGAAGCCGACCTACGGCTCGATCTCGCGGAACGGGATGATCGCCTTCGCCTCCTCGCTCGACCAGTGCGGGCCGCTGACCCGCACGGTTGCGGACGCGGCGCTCCTGCTCGCTGCGATGGAGGGCCGCGACCCCAAGGACAGCACCTCGATCGGCATCGAAGGCGGCGTGGCGATGCCCACCGCCGAACGGCTCGACGGCCTCCGGCTCGGCGTGCCCAAGGAGCTCGCCGGCGACGCCGAGGGCATCGAACCCGGCGTGCGCGAGGTCTTCGAGCGCACGATCGAGCTCTGCAGCTCGCTCGGGGCGTCGGTCGACGAGGCGCATCTGCCGCATGCCGAGCACGGCATCTCGGCCTACTACGTGCTCGCCCCGGCCGAGGCGTCGGCCAACCTCGCCCGCTACGACGGCGTCCGCTTCGGCAAGCGCGTACCCGCCGACGAGCTCGACGAGATGTACGAGCTGACGAGGGCGGCCGGCTTCGGCGCGGAGGTCAAGCGCCGGATCATGCTCGGCACCTACTCGCTCGCCTCCGGTTACTACGACGCCTATTACGGCCAGGCGCAGCGCGTCCGGACACTGATCGCGCGCGACTTCTCGACCGCCTTCGAGAGCTTCGACCTGCTGCTCACGCCGACCTCACCGTCGGTCGCCTTCGGACTCGGCTCGCGTGCCGCCGATCCGCTCGCGATGTACATGTCCGACTACTGCACGGTGCCGATGTCGCTCGCGGGGATCCCCGCGATCTCGATCCCGGCCGGGCTCGCCGAGCCCCCCGGCGGCGGCCCGGCGCTGCCCGTCGGCCTACAGATCGCCGGCCCGGCCTTCAGCGAGTCGCAGCTGCTCGACGCGGCGCACGCCCTCGAGGGCGCGATCGGCTTCGACGCCTCGCCGGCCATCTCGGGGGGCGCGCCGTCGTGAGCGCCTTCGAGCCCGTCATCGGCCTCGAGATCCACGTCCAGCTGCAGACGCGGACGAAGATGTTCTGCGGCTGTGAGCTCGAGTTCGGGGCGCCGCCGAACACGCACACGTGCCCGGTCTGTCTTGGCCACCCCGGCACTCTGCCGGTCCCCAACCGCCAGGCGATCGACTACGCAATCGCCGTCGGCTTGGCGCTCGGCTGCGAGATCGCGCCACGGTCGATCTTCCACCGCAAGAACTACTTCTACCCCGACCTGCCGAAGGGGTACCAGATCAGCCAGTACGACATTCCGCTCGGCGCCGGCGGGGCCCTCGGCGACGTCCGCATCCACCGCGTCCACGTCGAGGAGGACGCGGCGAAGCTCAGCCACGTCGGCTCCTCCGGCCGCATCCATGGCTCGGGCGCCTCGCTCGTCGACTACAACCGCGGCGGTACGCCGCTCGTCGAGATCGTCACCGAGCCCGACCTCACGAGCGGCGCCCAGGCGCGCGAGTGGCTCGGCCTGCTGCGCACGACGCTGCGCCAGCTCGGCGTCTCCGACGTGAACATGGAGGAGGGCAGCCTGCGCTGCGACGCCAACATCTCGATCCGCCCGGTCGGGGACCGAGGGGCTCGGGACGAAGACCGAGCTCAAGAACATGAACAGCTTCCGCTTCATCGAGCGCGGCATCGCGGCCGAGATCGGCCGCCAGACGGCAATCGTCGAGGCCGGGGGAGAGGTCGCGCAGGAGACGCTGCACTTCGACCCCTCGGACGGCTCGCTGACGTCGCTGCGCTCGAAGGAATACGCGCACGACTACCGCTACTTCCCCGAGCCCGACCTGGTGCCGCTCGCTCCAAGCCCCGAGCAGATCGAGGAAATCCGGGCGTCGCTGCCGGAGCTGCCCGGCGCGCGCCGCGAGCGCTTCGCGACCGAGCTCGGCCTCAGTGCCGACGACGCCGCGCAGCTCGCCTTCGACGCCGAGCTCGCCGATTTCTTCGAGCAGGCGCTGCCCGCGGCCAAGGCGGCCGACGCCCAGGCCGTCGCCAACTGGGTCACGGGCGAGCTGGTCCGCGTTTCCCGTGAGGCCGGCCTCGAGCACCCGACCGAGGGCAAGGCCGACCCGGCCGCGATCGCCGCGCTCGCCGACCTCGTCGCCGAGAAAACCATCAACCGCAAGACCGGCCGTCAGGTGATCGCCCAGCTCGTCGCCGAGGGGGGCGACCCGGCCACGATCGTCGAGCAGGAGGGGCTTGCCGCCTCCGACGCCGGCGACCTCGAGGCGGCGGTCGATGCCGCAATCGCAGCCGACCCCGACGCCGCCGAGAAGGTCAAGGCGGGGGAGGGGAAGGCGATCGGCGCCCTCATCGGAATCGTCATGCGCGAGACCCGGGGCCGCGCGGATGGCGGCGAGGCAACCCGCCTGATCCGCCAGAAGCTGGGCCTCTGAGAGCCCTGGCCCAACGGCACCCATCCGCTCTACCTTTGGGCCCCCACATGTGACCCAAAGTCATCGCAGAACGTCCACCGCCCCGAACCCTCACCGACTTTCCCAGCACATAGCCGGCAAAGTCGATACGGAACGCCCCGCGGCCGCGGCGCAGACCCCTTGCCGGCGGCCGGTTGACCGCCTTTGGGCAGTGAGGGGAGCGCGCCGGGGCCCGGCGGCCGAAACAACGCGCCTGACGTCGGCGTCAGGCCGACGTGTGGCGCCTTAGTTCGCCTCAGGCCAACCAATGCGCCGGACCCCCTCTCTGCGGCGAGGTGTGGCGCGTTGTTTGCCCTCACCGCCATCGGCGAGCTCCGCCAGCCCCCTCCCTCACTGCCCTCGCAAGGCCACGCCCTTCACCGGCGACGCCGTCCCGCGCGGCGTGACGCCGCCGCACGGCCCGCCGCGCGCCTTTGTGCGGATCATCTCTTTGTAACAATTTGTTACAAAGTCCGGTAGACTGGGGTCGTGGCCTACAACGTCGTCATCGCTGGTGGAGGATTCGCGGGCGTCAGCGCGGCCCGCACGCTCGAGAAGCTCCTGCCGAAGCAGTCGGCGCGATTGATCCTCGTCAACGACGTCAACTTCCTGCTCTACACGCCGCTGCTGCCTGAGGCCGCCGCCGGCACGCTCGAGCCGCGGCACGTCGTCACGCCGATCCGCGACATCCTCAAGCGCACTTACCTGCGGCTCGGCGCGATCTGCGAGCACGACGCCGCGCGCCGCACGGTGACGCTTCGCACCCATGAGGGCGAGACCGAGGAGATCCGCTACGACGCATTGCTGCTGGCGATGGGCTCGGTCAGCCGCTCGCTGCCGATCGAGGGGCTGAGCGAGCACGCGATCGGCTTCAAGAGTCTCGCCGACGCGATCTGGCTCCGCAACCACCTGATCGAAACGCTCGAGGCTGCGAACTCCTCCGAGGACCCGGCGAAGCGCGAGGAGTTGCTCACCTACGTGTTCGTCGGCGGCGGCTATAGCGGGCTAGAGGCCATGGCCGAGCTACAGGACTTCGCCGCCGACGCGATGGCGGCCTATCCGCGCGCCAGGCTCACCGGCATGCGCTTCATGCTCGTCGAGGCGGCCGGAGCGCGTCCTGCCGGAAATCCCCGGCGAACTCGCCGACTACGCAGTGCGGGAGCTTCGCGGGCGCGGCATCGAGATCCGTCTCGGCACGCAGATCGAGCGCGTCGCGCGGGACGAGGTGCAGCTCTCGACCGGCGAGCGGATCCCGACGAGGACGGTCGTCTGGACGGCCGGCGTCGTCGCCCATCCGAGCCTGCGGATGATGGGCGTCGAGCTCGACGAGAAGGGCCGCATCCCCGTCGACGAGCGCCTCGCCGTCCCCGGGCTGCCCGGCGTCTACGCAGCCGGTGACTGCGCGGCGGTGCCCAACCCCGACGGCGGCCTCTGCCCGCCGACGGCCCAGCACGCGATCCGCCAGGCGCGCGTCGCCGCTCACAACATGGGGGCCGGTCTCGGTGTCGGCAAGGAGAGGAGCTTCAACTACCACTCGCGCGGCGCCTTCGTCAACCTCGGCCGCCACAAGGCCGTCGCCAGCGGCCCCGGCCTGACTCTTTCCGGCTTCCCTGCATGGTGGGCGGCGCGCACTTACCACGTGTCGCAGATGCCGGGCGCCGGCCGCAAGCTGCACGCCGTCGCCGACTGGACCGTCGGCCTGCCGTTCGGCCGCGACACAGCCGAGGTCGGCTCGATCGGCCACCCGCACCCGCTGCGCGCCGAGGTCTACGAAAAGGGCGGCACCCACCGCCCGGTTGCCTACTCCCCTGCCCTCGGTCGCGCGGGTCCTGTCGGCCCGCCAGCAAGAGGCACCCGGGCGGACCGCCGGCGTAACTGCCTCGCGCGGGTGGCGCCCCGCGGGCGGCGCGAAACCAAGTGAGCGAAGCGGATCCCGCGTGCGCACGCACGGCGACAGGACCCGCGGCCAAGCGCGCCCGCCGCGGCCTGCAACGATCCACCGCACGCATGCCCTTCCTGATCGTCATGGCCTCCTTTGGCATCGCCACCGCCTTCATCGCCAAGGCGAAGGGGTCGAGCTTCTTCATCTGGCTGGCGGTCGGCTGCGTCACCGGGCCACTCGGGCTGATCGCGGCGGTGCTGTACCGGCGCGAGAAGAGCGAGCCCGAGCGCCGTTGCCCGCAGTGCGGCAAGGTCCTGAAGCTGTACGTCCAGGTCTGCCCGCGCTGCGGCGAGGATCTCTATCTGCCCGACGTGTCCGAGGTCCGGCCCGGCCCCGACTTTCGTTGAGCACGGCATCGCGGCGGCCGGCGCCCAGGGCCGGGAATCGGCTCTGAGCCGCCGAAAACGGCTGGTACACTCGTCCGTCCACGCGGGAGGGCCCGGAGCGTTCGGTGTCCACCGCCACAACCTGTCCCCGCGATCCCCAAGGAGGTCGAACCCATGCGCGCAGCCGATGCACTCTGCCAAGCCCTGAAGGCCGAAGGCGTTGAGCACGTATTCGGGATCCCCGGGGGAGCGAGCCTCCCGCTTTATGACGCGATCTACGACGCGGACTTCGAGCACGTGCAGAGCCGCCATGAACAGTGTGCGGGCCACTCGGCCGAGGGCTACGCGAAGGCCTCCGGCAAGGTCGGCGTCGCCTTCGCGACTTCAGGCCCCGGAGCGACGAACCTCGTCACGGCGATCGCCGACGCGGTCATGGACTCGGTCCCGACCGTGTTCATCACCGGTCAGGTGCGCAGCGACCTGATCGGTACCGACGGCTTCCAGGAGGCCGACGTGACCGGGATCACGATGCCGATCGTCAAGCACAGCTTTCTCGTCACCGACCCGAAGCAGATCCCGCAGTACGTGCACGCGGCCTTCCACATCGCCAAGAGCGGTCGGCCCGGGCCGGTACTGATCGACATTCCGCAGGACCTCTCGCGTCAGGAGATCGACTACGAGCCTGCCGTCGGGCCGCCGAAGCTGCCGGGCTACCAGCCGACGACCGAGGGCAACATCAAGCAGATCCGGATCGCCGCCAAGGCACTCGCCAACTCGCGGCGGCCGGTGATCTACTCGGGCGGCGGCGTCGTCAACGCGGGCGCCGCAGAGGAACTGCGCGAGCTCGTCCGCTCGGACCGCTTCCCGATCACCTCCACGCTCATGGGCCTCGGCGCCTACCCGGCCCCCGACGATCAGTGGCTCGGGATGCTCGGCATGCACGGGACCCGCACCGCCAACTACGCGATGGACGAGGCCGACCTGATCGTCTCGATCGGGGCCCGATTCGACGACCGGATCACCGGCAAGCTGGACGAGTTCGCACCGCGGGCCAAGTTCATCCACATCGACGTCGACCCGGCCGAGATCGGCAAGAACGTCCCGGCTCACATCCCGATCGTCGGCGACGCCGGCGACATCCTGCCGAAGCTGACCCGCGAGTATCGGGCGCTGCAGGCGGACAGCTCGCGCCTCGACGAGTGGTGGGAGAAGCTCCGCGGCTGGCAGGAGCAGTATCCGCTCGGCTACGAGGACTCAGCTGACGCCGAGATCAAGCCGCAGTTCATGGTCGAGGAGCTGTACCGCGTCACCGACGGCAAGGCGATCATCACCTCGGACGTCGGTCAGCACCAGATGTGGGCGGCGCAGTACTACCACTTCGCCGAGCCGCGTCAGTGGCTCAACTCGGGCGGCCTCGGGACCATGGGCTTCGGCCTTCCGGCCGCGATCGGAGCCAAGGTCGCGCGGCCCGACGACACCGTCGTCTGCCTCGCCGGCGACGGCAGCCTGATCATGGTCTGCCAGGAGATGGCAACCGCCGCCGAGCACAACCTCGACGTCAAGGTCATGCTGATGAACAACGGCCACTTCGGCATGGTCCGCCAGTGGCAGGAGCTCTTCTGGGAGGAGCGATACCAGTCGGTGAAGATGGGCTCGAGCCCTGACTGGGTCGCCCTCGCGAAGGCGTTCGGTTGGAACGCGGCGCTCTGTGACGACAAGGCCACGCTCGGTGACGCGATGCGCGAGACGCTCGAGACGCCCGGCCCGGCACTGCTCGACGTACGCGTCAGCCAGAACGAGAACTGTTATCCGATGATCCCGGCCGGGCACGCCGCCCGGGACATGGTCGGCGGCCCGGACCTGGGCGCCGAGATCGAGCGTGGAGGACACCTTGGCTGAGTCCCAGACACCAGAGCTGAAACTCGAGGACCTGCAGGCTACGAGCGGCCTCACCGGGCGCAAGCACCTGCTCTCGCTGATGGTCGAGAACCGGCCCGGCGTCCTCGCCCGCGTCGCCCTGCTGTTCAGCCGCCGCGGCTTCAACATCGACACGCTCGCCGTCGGCCCGACGGACGACCCCGACATCTCACGCGTGACGCTCACCGTCGACGGTGCGTGCACCCGATCGATCAGGTCACCAAGCAACTCCACAAGCTCGTCAACGTGATCAAGATCCGCGACATGGAGCCGGACACGACCGTCTCCCGGGAGATGGCGCTGTTCAAGGTCAACGCTCCGGCAGAGGGCCGTGCGGAGATCATGGAGTTCGCGCAGATCTTCCGCGCTCAGATCGTCGACGTCTCGCGCAGGACGATGACGATCCAGGTGACCGGCACCGCCGACAAGATCGATGCCTTCGAGCGCATGGTCCGCCCGCATGGGCTCGTCGAGATGGCGCGTACGGGCGAGGTCGCGATCGCCCGCTCCCGACCGGAGAACTAGACAGATCGCGGTAGCGGCCGATTCCGCGGAGCTGCTCGGCGCGCTCAACGGGCTGGCCGAGCGCGCCGCGGGTGGCCCGCGCCGGCTGATCAGCGTCACGCGGCCCAGCCCGATCGCCGATCCGACGGCGGCGGTCTTCGCCGCGCGCGCGGCCAGCGACCGCTACTTCTGCTGGGAGGAGCCCTCCCGGGCCGGCTTCGCGATCGCGACGCTCGGCTCGGTGCACGAGGTCGTCTCGCGCGGCCCCGGCCGGCTCCGCGACCTGCGCGACGACACGACGGAGCTCGCCGCCGGCCGGCTCGCCGACGAGCCGGGGATCTGCCGATGGGCGCCGGCCCGCTGTGGGTCGGTGGCCTCGCCTTCGCGGCCGAGGGCGGCGCGGAGCCGCAGTGGGCCTCGTTGCCGCCGGCGCTGCTCGTCCTGCCGGAGCTGTTGCTGAGTCGCGGACGGGACGGGACGTTCCTGACCCTGTGCGCGCTCGCCGGCGGCGACACCGAGCCGGCGACGATCACGGACCGCGCGCGGGCGCGGCTCGGGACGCTCAGCGAGGCGACGCTGCCACCGCTCGATCCGAGCCCGACGGCCGGCGTGCAGGTGCGCAGCGCCCGTCCCCCCGCAGCGTACGAGGATGCCGTGGCCGAGGCCGTGCGCAGGATCCGCGCCGGCGAGGCGAGCAAGCTCGTGCTCGCCCGCGAGGTCCACGTCGACGCGCCCGCAGCACATTCGGTGCCGGCACTGTATGGGGCTCTCCGCGAGCTCTTCGAAACCTGCTTCGTCTTCTGCGTTGGTACGCCCGAGGCGGACTTCATCGGCGCCTCGCCGGAGCTGCTCGTGCGCCGCAGCGGCGCCGGCGCCGCGACCGTTGCCCTCGCGGGGTCCGCGCGGCGCAGTGCCGATCCCGCCGTCGATGATCACCTCGGCGAACAGCTGCTGCGCTCCGACAAGGACCGCCATGAGCACGCGATCGTCGCCCGCCGGATCAAGCGGCGGCTGGAGCCGCACTCGGTCTGGGTAGAGGTCGCCCCTGAGCCGGTCGTGATCAAGGTGGCGAACATCCAGCATCTGGCGACGCCGATCCGCGCGCAGCTCGCCGAGTCGCGCTCGGTGATCGAGCTCGCCGAGCTCCTGCACCCGACGCCGGCTGTCGGCCCCGAGCCCGCCGGCGAGGCCGGCCTGCGGGCGATCGCCGAGCTCGAGGGCATGGACCGCGGCTGGTACGCGGGGCCGGTGGGCTGGATGGACATGGCCGAGGACGGAGAGCTCTGCGTGGCGCTGCGCTCGGCGCTGATCCGGGACCGCCGCGCCCACCTGTACGCCGGCGCCGGCATCGTCGCCGACTCGGACCCCGCATCCGAGCTCGCCGAAACCGAGGTCAAGCTCGGCGCGCTGCTGCCGCTGCTGGCAGGCTGAGCGCCGTCTGACGTCCGCTCAGAGGGCTCAGAGGGCCGCCGCTACGGCGCCTGGCGACTGCTTCCGCCAGGCGGCCGTGCAGGGCGACGTTGTGCTCGGCGTCGAGCGTCGCATGCAGCAGCATCGGGCCGCCGTCGCCGGCACCGAGGCGGGACAGCTCGGCCGGCTCGGAGACGAGCGCGTAGCGCAGGCCGAAGGCCTCGGCGACGGCCTCGTAGTCGAGCCCGGCGGGCGTATGGAAGAGGCGGCCGAAGGTTGGCTCGTCGAGTTGGCCCGCCTGCGGCAGGAAGTCGAAGATGTGACCCCCGCCGTTGTCGACGAGCACGATCCGCAGCGGCGCGCCGAGCATCGCCGCGACCTGCAGCGAGCCGATGTCGTGGGCGAGGGCGAGGATCGCCGAGCAGCGCCCATGTCTTGCGCCGCGCGCCGCGGGCGAGACCGCACGCCGTAGCGACGAGCCCGTCGATCCCGTTCGCGCCCCGATTCGAGAACAGGTGCGCATCGCGCTCGGCGACGGCGGCGAAGGCTTCGACGTCGCGGATCGGCATGCTCGAGGCGATCAGCCCCAGCTCGCCGGCCGACCGCCTCGACGTATGCACGCGCGAGGGCGGGCTCGCTCATCGCCGGGGGCCGCCAGCGCCTCCTCGACCGCCCTGCCGGCCGCTGCGTCGGCGCTCCGCCAGCGCTCGGCCCAGCCCGGTTCGCCGTCGTTGTCCGGGCCGCCGAGCGAAGCGTGCAGCGCCTCGAGTACCAGCCGCGGGTCGCCGTCGACGACGGCGCCGGCCCGGTGCGTCGGCTCGTTCCAGCGGCCCGGCGCGCCGATCACGATCTGGTCGGCGGCCCCGGGCGAGCGAGCCAGGCGCGCAGCGGCTTGCTCGTCGGCATGTCGCCGCAGCGAACCACGAGGTCGGGCTCGAGCGCTGCCGGCGGATCGCGCAGGATCAGGTCGTAGTGGGCGACCGAGCGCTCGCCGGCGGCCTTCCCGACCCGCAGGCCGGAGGTCGGCTCGGCGAGCACCGGGATGCCGCGCTCTGCCGCGAGCGCGGCGAGCGCCGCGGCGACGCCCGCGCGCGGCTCCCGCCCGGCGATCATGAGTGGACGCTGCGAGCGCGCGAGGGCATCTGCGAGCGCTCGGACCAGCTCCGGCTGCGGCGCTCGGGCGGCGATCCCGGCCGTCAGCGGCCGGCCGCCGTCGCGACCCTCACGCGCGAGCGGTTCAGCGGCGGTGACTTCGCCCGGCCGCGGCTCGGGCCCGAGCGGATCGCGCCACGGCAGGTTCAGGTGCACGGGGCCGCGGCCGCCGATCGCCTCGGCAACGGCCCGGCAGGCGACCGAGCGGTAGTGGAGGACGCCGTCATCGTCGGCGTCGTGGTTGCCGACCTCGCAGAACCAGCGCACGGCAGAGCCGTAGAGGCCGATCTGATCGATCGTCTGCCCGGCGCCGATGCCGCGCAGCTCCGGCGGTCGATCGGATGTCAGCGCGATAAGCGGCACGCCCGCGAGATCTGCCTCGGCGATCGCCGGGTGCAGGTTCGCGGCCGCCGAGCCGCTCGTGCAGGCGAGCGCCACGGGCTCACCGGCGGCCAGCGCGGCGCCGAGCCCGACGAAGCCCGCCGAGCGCTCGTCCAGGACGATCTCGAGTTCGATCCCGGGCTCGCGGTCGAGCGCCAGCGCCACCGGCGTCGAGCGCGATCCGGGGCTGACGACCGCCCGCCGCACACCGGACCGCGCCAGCTCCTCGGCGAGCGCGGATGCCAGTGCCGTGTTGCGGTTCGTCTCGTCGATCACGCGATCCTCAGCTCGGCCAGGCGCCCCTCGTCCACCTCGACCCCGAGCCCGGGGGTCGAGGGGGGCAGCAGCGAAGCACCATCGAGACCATCGCCAGGAGCGTATGCGGCCGAGAACATGTTCAGGGTTGCGAGCCCGTGGTCGAACCGAGACGCGTAACCGCCGCGGGGGAGTACCTGGGCGAGATGCAGCGCGGCGGCGATGCCGACCGGGCCGTCGAGGGCGCTGGACAGATAGCTCGGCAGGATCGTCGCGATGCGCAGCGCCTCGAGCAGACCGCCGACCTTGGCGATCTTGATCGTCGCCGCGTCGCAGGCGCCGATCTCGGCGATGCCCTCGGCGTCGGCGGCCGAGGTGACGCTCTCGTCGGCGACGACGGGGATCGCGATGCGGCGCACGGACGGCTGCGAGTCCGGCGCCTCCGGGCAGGGCTGCTCGACGAGCTCGAGCTCGTGTCGGCCAAGGTCGCCGAGGCGCTCGACTGCCTCGGCGACGCTCCAGGCACCGTTGGCGTCGATCCGCAGCAGCGCGTGCGGCCCGATCGCCCGGCGGACGGCGGCGATCCGCCGCGCGTCGGCCTCGGCGCCGAGCCCGACCTTGACCTTGAACGTGCGGAAGCCGTGAGCGAGCTGGGCCGCCGCGCGAGCGGCGACCGCCGAGGGTTCGCCGGCGTCGATCGTCGCGTTGCAATGCACGGGGACGATGTCGCCGGCGCCGAGCAGCCGCCACAGTGGCAGCCCGCTGATCCGGCCCGCGAGGTCGTGGAGGCCGATGTCGAGCGCCGCGAGTGCCTGCGCGCCCGCGCCTCGGGCGCTGCACTGCGAGAGCAGCCCGTGGATCCAGGTGCGGATCTCGACGGGCACGCGGGAGAGCGGCGGGGCCGCCGAGGCGCCGGCGATGACCGGCTCGCAGGTCGCCAGATCGGCACGAACCCGGTCCAATGAGGCTCCGCCGCGGAGGCTCAGGGGCACGGCCTCGCCGAAGCCGACGTGGCCGCCATCGGTTTGCAGCCGCAGGAGCACCATCTCGCGCCGGTCGAGCTCTCCGGCAGCCGTTCGGTAGCGCTCGCGGAAGGGGAGCGCGATCGGGATCGCTTCTGCTCGGACGATGCGCATCGGGGACAGGCGGCTCGGGGTACCGCGTCAGGCAGTATCCCGCCGGGCGACCGTGGCGCGCGTCGCCCGGCTCAGAGGACGAGGGCGATCGAGGCGACGACGGCGAACGCCGCGAGCAGGGCGCCGGTCTGGGCGAGCGCGCCGTTGAGCGCGGGGCCGTCGGTGCGGGTACGGACCGCGCGCATCGGCTTCGCGGCAAGCGGGATCGTGATCAGCGCCGCCAGCGCCGGCAGCCAGTTCGAGCCGGCGAGCAGCACGAACGGCAAGATCACGTAGGCGAGCGCGATCATCGCTGCGTACAGGTCCCTGGTCCGCTCGCGCCCCAGCCGGACTGCGAGCGTGCGTTTGCCGGCACGCCGATCGGTGTCGATGTCCCGCACGTTGTTGACGACGAGGATCGCGGCGGAAAGCAGCCCGATCGGCAGCGAGAGGATGAACGGGGCGAGGTCGAGCTGCTCGAGCTGCACGTAATAGGCACCATTGACCGCGACGAGGCCGAAGAAGACGAAGACGAAGACCTCGCCGAGGCCCTCGTAGCCGTAGGGCTTCGGTCCGCCGGTGTAGAGGACTCCTGCGGCGATCGAGAGCACGCCGACGAGGATGATGATCCAGCCGACCTCGAATGCCAGGTAGAGGCCGGCGATCGAGGCGACCCCGAAGGCGGCCCAGGTCGCATGCAGCACGCGCCGCGGCGCCGCCAGCCCGGCGGCGGTGACCCGCACCGGGCCGAGCCGGTCCTCGGTATCGGTGCCGCGCTTGGCATCCGAGTAGTCGTTGGCGAGGTTGGTGCCGATCTGGATGAAGACCGCGCCGACCAGCGCGGCGATGAACGTGCCCCAGCGGAACGCGCCGGTCCCCTCGACCGTGATCAGGAGCTGGCCCGGATGGGCCGAGCCGGTGACGAATCCATGCTGCAGCTGGTTGTAGGCCGCCGCCGTGCCGAGGAACACGGGAGCCAGGGCCGCGGGCAGGGTCCGCGGCCGCGAGGCCATCAGCCAGATCTTCAGCGGGCTCACGGGCGGCTCACCGGCTCACGGTCGGCGCGGGAACTTGTCGAAGTCGCCGTACTCGACGTCGCGGCCCTCCTGGAAGGCGTTGCGGCCCTCCTGGCCCTCCTCGGACATGTAGAAGAGCAGCGTCGCGTCGTGGGAGAGCTGCTGGATGCCCGTGATCCCATCCTCGTCCGCGTTGAAGCTCGACTTGAGCAGGCGCAGCGACAGCGGCGAGAGCGCGTTCATCTCGCGGCACCAGGCGACGGCCTCGCGCTCGAGATCGCCGGTCGGCACGACGGTGTTGACGAGCCCCATCTCCATCGCCTCATGGGCGTCGTAGAGGCGGCACAGGAACCAGATCTCCTTCGCCTTCTTGACGCCGACCTGGCGGGTCAGCAGGCTTGAGCCGAAGCCACCGTCGAAGCTACCGACGCGCGGGCCGGTCTGGCCGAAGATCGCGTTCTCGGCGGCGATCGTGATGTCGCAGACGAGGTGCAGGATGTGGCCGCCGCCGACCGCATAGCCCGCGACCGCGGCGATGATCGGCTTCGGCGTGCGCCGCATCTGCACGTGCAGGTCGCCGACGTCGAGCCGGCCGATGCCCTGCTGGGCGACCTCGTCGGAGCCGATGTAGCCATCGTCACCGCGGATCTTCTGATCGCCGCCCGAGCAGAAGGCCTGATCGCCGGCGCCGGTGAAGATGATCGAGCCGACCTCGAGGTCATCGCGAGCCTTGGTGAAGGCGTCGCGGAGCTCGGCGAGGGTCGGGGGGCGGAAGGCGTTGCGGCGATCGGGCCGGTTGATCGTGATCTTCGCGATCCCGTCGGCCTTCTCGTAGAGGATGTCCTCGTAGTCGCCGGCGCTATGCCACTCGATCGGGGCGTAGAGCTTCTCCTCGGGCGGCGCGTGCTTGTGTCGTCTCGGCATCTCTCCGGGGGGGTCGGTTGCAGTGGGCTCCGCGGCCGCCGTCCCGGCGGCGCGAGAATGGGCAACGATAGAGATGCTCGCCGAACCCGGGAACACGGACTGGCTTGCGACCGCCGCCGAGGCAGCTGCCCGATCGCGCCGCGGTCATCGACCGCCTGCGCGGCACGGCGCTCACCTACGCGGAGCTCTACGAGCGGGCCGCTGCGCTCGCCGCCGGCTCGCAGGGAGGAAGGGCGTGCTCGGGATCGAGCTCGCACCGGGGATCGAGCACGCGATCGCGCTGCACGCGGCGATGCTCGCCGGCCGGCCGGCCATGACGATCCGCCCGGGGCTGCCGGCAGCTGCGCGAGGCGGTCTCGCGGCGGGTCGGCCGCACCGACCTGCGTGAGCGCCGAACGTGCGGACGGTCCCGGAGAGCCGGATGCGGCACGTTCAGCGCGGAGCCGGCACGCCGGCCCCGCGAGCCGGACGCGACGCTCGCTCGGGTGCTGAGCTCGGGCACCACCGGCAGCTCGGCGCGCCGGTCGACCTCAGCTTCGCCAACTTCGCCGCCTCGGCCGCGTCCTCGGCCGCCAACCTCGGCGTCGAGGACGACGACGTGTGGCTCGCCTGCATGCCGATGGACCATGTCGGCGGCCTCTCGATCCTGACCCGATCAGTCATCTACCGGAACGGCGGCGCTGATCCACGAGCGCTTCGACGCCGGGGCCGTCGGCGCGGCGCTCGAGGCCGACGACCCGCGCGTCACGCTGGTCTCGCTGGTGCCGACGCAGCTGCGTCGCCTGCTCGACGCCGGGGCGCCACTCGATCGCCTCCGGGTCGCGCTGATCGGAGGCGCGGCGCTTGACCGCGAGACGCTCGACCGCGCCCTCGACGGCGGCGTGCCCGTCGTGCAGTCCTACGGCCTGACCGAGGCCTGCTCGCAGGTCTGCACCCTGGCGCCGGCCGAGGCGGCAGCTCACCGTGGCTCGAGCGGTCGCGCCCTGCCGGGAATCGAGGTCGAACGTTGGCGAGGGCGGCAGGATCCGGGTCCGCGGCGGCAACGTTGCCCCCGCCGCGGCCGGACCCGACGGATGGCTCGAGACCACGGACGTCGGGCACATCGACGCCGACGGCTATCTGTGGGTCGAGGGGCGCGCCGACGACGTGATCGTCTCCGGCGGCGAGAACGTGCGGCCCGAGCCCGTCGAGGACGTGCTGCTCGCCGATCCCGGCGTGGCCGAGGCGGCCGTGGTCGGCCTGCCCGATCCCGACTGGGGCCAGCGCGTGGTCGCCTTCGTCGTCGCCGAGCCCGGCGCCCGGCCTGACGCCGAGGCGCTGATCGCCCGCTGCCGCGCCGAGCTCGCCCGCCCGATGGTCCCCAAACACGTGGAGCTCGTCGCCTCCCTGCCACGGACGGCGGCCGGCAAGTTGCAGCGGCGTCGCCTCCGCGGCGGCGCCATGAGCCCAGCGCGGCGCGATCTGTACATTGCGCCGCCTATGACCGACTCAGACCGCTCCCAGATGCTCTACGACGACGATGCCTCGCTCGACCCGCTCGCGGGCAAGACCGTCGCGATCCTCGGCTATGGCTCCCAGGGCCACGCCCACGCCCTCAACCTGAAGGACTCCGGCGTCGACGTTGTCGTCGGCCTACGCCCCGACTCCGCCTCGCGCGCCGAGGCCGAATCCGCACGGCCTCGAGGTCCTCGACGTCGCCGACGCGGCCAGCAAGGGCGACGTCGTGATGATCCTGCTGCCGGACGAACGGCAGGCCGAGATCTGGGAGAGCGAGATCAAGGACGGGATCGCCCCCGGCAACCTGCTGATGTTCGCCCACGGCTTCGCGATCCACTTCGGCCAGATCGAGCCGCCGGCCGGCGTCGACGTCGGCATGGTCGCCCCGAAAGGCCCTGGCCACATGGTCCGCCGCCAGTTCGAGGAGGGCTCCGGCGTGCCATGCCTGATGGCGGTTCACGCCGACGAGACCGGCAGCGCCCGCGACATGGTCCTCGCCTACGCGAAGGGGATCGGCGGCACGCGCGCCGGCGTCATCGAGACGACCTTCAAGGACGAGTGCGAGACGGACCTGTTCGGTGAGCAGGCCGTCCTCTGCGGCGGCACGAGCGAGCTCGTCCAGGCGGGCTTCGAGACGCTCGTCGAGGCCGGCTACGACCCGCGCCTCGCCTACTTCGAGTGCCTGCACGAGCTCAAGCTGATCGTCGACCTGATGTACGAGAAGGGCCTGCAGGGGATGCGCTACTCGATCTCGAACACGGCCGAGTACGGCGACATGACGCGCGGCCCGAAGGTGATCACCGACGAGACGCGCGCGGCGATGAAGAAGATCCTCGCCGACATCCAGTCCGGCGACTTCGCCCGGGAGTGGATCGCCGAGAACCGCGCCGGCCACGAGAACTTCGACCGCATGCGCGAAGAGGCTCAGGGCGCCCAGATCGAGCAGGTCGGTGGCGAGCTCCGCGCGAAGATGGACTGGATCCGGACCGACTGACGACTCGGACGTGCCCGCCTCGGCCCGGGATCTCGTCCTGCGTGAAGCGTCGCCCGGCGACGTCGACGCCGTGCTCGCGCTCTGGTCGGCGTCGCGCAGCGCAGTGGCAAAGACGCCGGATCGCCCCGAGGCCGTCCGCTCGCTGATCGCCGGCCAGTCCCCGGCGGATCTGCTCATCGCCGAACTCGACGGGCGCCTCGTCGGCACCGTGATTGCCGCCTGGGACGGCTGGCGGGGCAACTTGTACCGGCTCGCGGTCGACCCTGACGTCCGGCGTCGCGGGATTGCGGCGCGGCTCGTCGAGTTCGGCCACCGGCGCCTGCGCGAGCGTGGTGCCCGCCGCGTGACGGCGCTCGCCGGCCGGGGCGACGGCCGCGCGACGGGCTTCTGGAGCTGCGGCCGGATACGAGGATGACGTCGCCATCGCCCGCTTCGTCAAGAACATCTGAGCCGATGGATGCGCGGACTCGAGTCCGCCCTCCAGGTGCGCAGCGAGGGAGCCGGGCCGGACGTCCTGCTCATCCACGGCGGAGCTGGGCCGGAGACGACCTGGGCCGGGGTCGAAGGGCTTGCGGCCCGCTGGGCGCTGCGTTATGTCTACCGACGCGGCTACGGGCAGAGTCCGGCGCCCGATCGGGGGCCGGCAGGACTGGGAGGTCGACGGTGCGGACATCGTGCCGCTGCTCGGCGAGCGGACCCACCTCGCCGCACATTCCTACGGGTGCCACGGGGCGCTGCACGCGGCCGTCGCGGCGCCGGCGCGAGTCGCCTCCCTGACCCTGATCGAGCCACCGCTGTACTTCCTCAACCCAGGCGATCCCGAGATCGAGCGCTTCGCGAGCATCGGCGACGAGGTCTTGGCCGAGGGCGAGCACGCCGACCCCGCGCATCTGCGTGAGTTCCTCGGTGTCGCCGGGGTGCCGGTGGACGAGGGGCCGCTGCCGGATGCCGTCCTCGCCGGCGTGCGGCGCGCCCACGGCGGCCGTCTGCCGAGCGAGTCGCGGCCCGATCTCGGGGCGATCCGGAGCGCGGGCATCCCGGTGCTCGTCGCCTCCGGCGAGCACATGCCCGGGATCGAGCGGATCTGCGACGCGCTCGCCCTCGGCGCTCGACGGGGAGCGGCTGCGGGCGCCCGGCGCGGGCCACTTCGTCCCGGCTGCGCCCGGGTTCGCGCCGGGCTTCGAGCGCTTCCTCGACCGGGCGGTCGCCCGCGCCCTCTAGATCGCCTGGACGGCCAGCTTAGTCCTCGATCGGCCCGGGCTCGGGGGCGCCCTCGACGGAACGGCCGTCGCGACCCACGTAGCCGTCCTTGCCGCCGACGCACAGGTAGGTCGCGGGCACCTCGCCGCGGTTGAGGACGCGGCGCGGCGTCGCCGCATCGACGCGGGCCATCGCGCCCGGGGCGAGCGTGAAGGCGCCGGCTTCGCCGAAGCTCATCTCGATCTCACCGTCGAGGCAGATGTAGAGCTCCTCCTGCTCGTCGTGGAAATGCGTGTTCGTGCCGTACCGCGGCGGCAACACGATCGCGTTGACGCCGAACGCGGTCACCCCAAGGGCGTGGCGGACCTTGCGAAAGCCGAAGCCGTCGCCCATCGCGTCGAGGGACCCGACCGCGAAGCCGGGTCCCTCGATGATTTCTTCGGGCATGCGCTCTGTCGCGCCCGTGCGCGGAAGCGCTCAGCTCGCCGGCGCAGCCGGCGGCGGGGGAGGGGGCGGCGCAACTGCTGCGGGAGGCTCGGCGCCACCGTCGAAGCGCGGGGCCTCCTCGTACTCGTCGACCCAGAACGGCGGGAAGTCCTCGGTCGAGCAGCAGTCCGTAGCAACCCGCCTTGGCGACATACGCCGAGGCCGCGCGGAGCGGCTTGTACAGGCCGTCCGGGAACTTCGCGGTGAAGATCATCACGACCCAGGCGATGAAGCCGACGACCTCGATGATGATGTTCATCACGTAGGAGAGGATGTAGACCGGGATCAGCAGGATGATCCGGAAGAACACCTTGACCCGGCTGTAGCTCTCCTTCGGCTCCGGGATCATCAGCCGGACGGGGTAGTCGTAGTCCTCATCGCCGTCGAACGGCGGCCACTCGTCGGTCAACAGGTAGGTAAAGCCGTTCACCCGGTTGCCGAAGCGGACGTACCCGGCGACGAAGTTGTAGAGGCCCTCCGGGTAGCGCGCCGTGAAGAGCAGCGCGAACCACGCGATGATCACCGCGATACCTGCCGCGATGCCCCAGAACATCAGGGCGATGAACCACGGGATCGCAAGGATCAGGCGGAAGAAAACGGTCAGGCGGTTACGACCCTCGCCGTCGTAGACCGCCGAAAAGGCAACTGGATACATGAAAACGGACCCCCTCCGGGCTGTACGTTGGGACGGCGGAAGCTTATCGCCGGCTCGGGCGGAGGCGTGACCGCGCTGTGAGCGCCGAATCCGAGCGTTCAGAGGAGGCCCGGCGAGGGCCGACGCGCGAGTTTCGTAATCTGCTGAGCCTTCATGCCCGCAGAGACCCGGAACAGCCCCTGCCGTTCGCATCCCCTCCGAACTGCTCCCCGCCGACGGCCGCTTCGGTTGCGGGCCCTCCAGGGTCAGGCCCGAGGCACTCGCCGCGCTGGCGGAGCGCTCGGACGTGATGGGCACCTCCCACCGCCAGGCAGCCGTCAAGGGTCTGGTCGGCCGGATCCGCAGCGGGCTGCTCGATCTCTTCGACGCCCCAGAGGGCTACGAGGTGATCCTCGGCAACGGCGGCGCGACCGCGTTCTGGGACGCCGCCGCTGCAGGTCTGATCCGCGAGCGCTCGCTGCACTTGAGCTTCGGCGAGTTCTCGTCGAAGTTCGCGAAGGCGGCCGCCTCGGCACCGTTCCTCGCCGATCCGATCGTCGTCGAGGCCGAGCCCGGCGACGCACCCGCGCCGACCGCGGATCCCGGCGCCGACGTGCTCGCCTGGGCCCACAACGAGACGTCGACCGGCGTCATGGCGCAGGTCGAGCGCCCCGAGGGCGCCGGCGACGCGCTCGTCCTCATCGACGCGACTTCCGGCGCCGGCGCGCTGCCGTTCGACCCTGCTGCGACCGACGCCTACTACTTCGCCCCGCAGAAGGTCTTCGGCTCCGACGGCGGCCTGTGGCTGGCCCTGATCAGCCCGGCCGCGGCCGAGCGCATCGGCGAGCTCGACGGCGCCACCGGCGGTGGCCGCTGGCAGCCCGCCTTCCTCTCGCTCGCGACCGCCCTCGAGAACTCGCGCAAGGACCAGACCTACAACACGCCCGCGGTTGCGACCCTGCTGCTCACCGTCGATCAGCTCGACTGGATGAACGGCAACGGCGGGCTCGGATGGACGGCGGAGCGCTGCGGTCGCTCCTCCGGCCACCTCTACTCGTGGGCGGAGGCCTCCGACGTCGCCTCCCCGTACGTCGCCGACCCGGCGAAGCGCTCGCTCGTCGTCGGCACGATCGACTTCGACGAGGGCGTCGACGCAGCGGCCCTGGCCAAGGTGCTCCGCGCGAACGGGATCCTCGATACGGAGCCCTACCGCAAGCTCGGCCGCAACCAGTTGCGGATCGGAATGTTCCCTGCCGTCGACCCGGCCGACGTCGAGGCGCTCACCGCCTCGATCGACTGGGTCCTCGAGAACGCCCCGGAGGTGCGCGCGTGAAGGTCCTCGTCAAGGAGAAGATTGCGGACGCGGGCGTCGAGTTGCTCCGCGAGCACTTCGACGTCGAGCTCGGCGTCGACTGGAAGAACGGGGAGCTCGAGGAGCGAATCGGCGAGTTCGAGGCGATCATCATCCGCTCCGCGACGACGATGACGCCGGAGCTGATCAGCAAGGGCACGAAGCTGCGCGCGATCGGCCGCGCCGGTACCGGCGTCGACAACGTCGACATGCCCGCCGCAAGCAAGCGCGGGATCATCGTGGCCAACGCTCCCGAGTCGAACTCCGTCGCCGCCGCCGAGCACACCCTCGCGCTGGCGCTGGCCCTCTTTCGCAACGTCCCGCAGGCCGACGCCGCCCTGAAGGACGGTGACTGGGCCCGCTCGCGCTACGGCGGCAACGAGCTCTACGGCAAGACGCTCGGCGTGCTCGGCTTCGGCCGCATCGGCCAGCTCGTCGCCCGCCGCGCGCTCGCCTTCGAGATGAACGTCGTCGCCTTCGACAAGTTCGTCTCCGCCGAGCGTTTCCGCGAGCTCGGCGTCGAGGGAGCGGAGACCAGCGAGGAGCTCTACGAGCGTGCCGACCTGATCACGATCCACCTGCCGAAGACCCCGGAGACGACGAACTGGATCGACGACGCGGCGATCGCCCAGATGAAGGACGGCGTGCGCATCGTCAACTGCGCGCGCGGGCCGCTCGTTGACCTTGCGGCCGTCGAGCGCGGGCTCGAGTCCGGCAAGCTCGCCGGCGTCGCCCTCGACGTCTTCCCCGAGGAGCCGACGACCGCGCACCCGTTCTTCGAGCGCGACGACGTCGTCGTCACGCCGCACCTGGGCGCCTCGACGGCGGAGGCGCAGGATCGCGCCGGCGTCGTCACCGCCGAGCAGATCGTCGCCGCGCTGACCGGCGGCGTCGTCACGAACGCGGTCAACATCCCCGCGGTCAGCCCGGTCGCGATGGAGGCCCTGGCGCCCTTCGTGCCGCTCTGCGAGAAGCTCGGCCGCCTCGCCCAGGGACTTGCCGATGGCTCGGTCGAGCGCGTCACGCTCGAGGTCCGGGGCCGGATCGCCGAGCAGGAGACGCGCCTCCTCGGCCTGGCGACGCTCGTCGGGCTGCTCGGCGGCCACACGGAGGAGCCGGTGACGCTCGTCAATGCGCCGAGCCTCGCGGAGGATCGCGGGATCGAGGTGACCGAGACGACGACCGGCACGTCCGACGACTTCACCGAGTTGATCACGGTCCGGGTCGAGGGCTCGTGGGGAGCTGTCGAGGTTGCCGGCACCGGCGTCGGGCCCCGCAACGATCCCTACCTCGTCGGCGCCTGGGGCCAGAGCTTCTACCTGCCCTTCGCCGAGCACCTGGCGCTCTTCCGCTACAGCGATCAGCCCGGGATGATCGGCCGCGTCGGCACCGCCTTCGGCGAGCATGGCGTCAACATCGTCTCGGCCGCCGTCGGCGCCGAGGCGGACGGCGCCGAGGCCGTCATGGCGCTGACCACCGATGCTCCGGTTCCGGATGACGTGATCGAGGCGATCGCCGGCGCCGAGGACTTCGCCGCCGGCCGCGCCGTCGAGGTCTGATCCGCGCGCCTCATCCGTAGGGGGCTAGGCTGCGAGCGATGCGCGCAGTCGTGATCACTCGCCACGGGCCGCCGGAGGTGCTCGCCGTCGAGCAGCGCCCCGATCCCGTGGCCGGGCCCGGGGAGGTGCGGATTGCCGTCCGCGCAGCCGGGATCAACTTCGCCGACCTGATGGCGCGCACCGGCATGTACCCGGACGCGCCGCCGCCGCCCTGCGTCGTCGGTTATGAGGTCGCGGGCGAGATCGAGTCGATCGGCTCCGGGGTCGAGGGCCTCGCAGTCGGCGACCGCGTGCTCGCCGGGACGCAGTTCGACGGCTACGCCGAGTTGGTCACGGCGCGGCCGGCGGACGTACTGCCGCTCCCGGAGTCGCTGAGCTTCGAGCAGGGCGCCGCGGTCCCCGTCAACTATGCGACCGCCTGGGCCGGCCTCGTGATCATGGGCGGCCTGCGCGAGGGCGACAGGGTGCTGATCCATGCCGCGGGAGGGGGCGTCGGCATCGCCGCCACCCAGATCGCCCGTTCGATCGGCGCCGAGATCTTCGGCACTGCCTCCGCCGCAAAGCACGAGGCCATCCGCGCGCAGGGCGTCGAGCACGCGATCGACTACCGCAACGACGACTTCGAGAGCGTCGTCCGAGAGCTCACCGGAGGAGAGGGGATCGACCTCGCCTTTGACGCGATCGGGCCCTCGAGCTTCCGCAAGGACTACCGGCTGCTGCGGCCCGGCGGCCGGCTCGTCTGCTTCGGGCTGAGCGAGGTCCAGACTGGGGAGAAGCGCAACGTGCCGAAGGCGATCCGCAGCCTCGCGTCGATGACCACCGCGACGATGCCGTGGTGGAAGAGCATGGCGATGATGAACGAGAACAAAGGCGTGTTCGGGCTCAACATGCTGAGCTGGTGGAAGACCGAAGGCGACCTGCAGCGGGCGATCGAGCCGCTCGCCGCCGGTCTTGCCGATGGCTCCCTGGCGCCGGTCGTCGCGGAGGCGTTCCCGTTCGAGCGCGCCGCCGACGCGCACCGCTTCATCCATGAGCGCCGCAACGTCGGCAAGGTGGTCCTCACGCCGTGAGCGTCGCGGCGCCGATCCTGCTCACCGGCAGCGTCGGCTCCTTTTGGGACGAGAACATCGTCGCCACCGGCCGCGAGGCCGAGTTCCTCTTCTTCGCCGCCTTCCTGATCACGTTCGGCTTCATCCGCACGAGCGCCCACCTGATCCGCGCCCAGGTGAGCTGGTGGCCCGGCAACGTCTCGGTCGGCGGCACCCACATCCACCACCTGGTCTGGGGCATCTGCCTGCTGCTGATCTTCGGCTGGCTCGGCGTCACCCAGGACCTCGGCTCGCCGTGGCAGCAGATCGACGCGATCGTCTTCGGCCTCGGCACAGGCCTGACGCTCGACGAGTTCGCCCTCTGGCTCAACCTGCGCGACGTCTACTGGGAGAAGGAGGGCCGGGCCTCGATCGACGCGGTGATCATCGTCGCCTCGGTCACGGGCCTCCTGCTCGTCGGCCTGCGCGGCTGGGTCGAGGCCGGGACGGACCTCGAGCACTTCATCATCAACGTCGTCGGGGTCAGCTGGATCGTGACCGTCGCGGCAGCGGCCGTGTGCGTGAGCAAGGCGAAGTACGCCGTTGCCCTGATCGGCCTGTTGATCAGCCCGGTGGCGATCATCGGCGCGATCCGCCTGGGACGGCCGACCTCGTTCTGGGCTCGCCACCGCTACGACGAGGAGAAGCTGGCGCGGGCCCGCAAGCGCTTCACCGGGCGCCGTGGCCCGCTCGAGGCAATCGACAGCCGTCTGCACCGAGCCGGCGGTGCCGTGACCGAGCCGCAGGCCACGACCCCGGGGCCGGCCCCCGGCTGATCCCCGCTCCGTGGTTCGCTACTCTGCAGGCCGTGAGCTCCAGCGAGCGCCTGCTTCCCCTTCTGCTTCTGCTCCCCCCTCGGGGGGATTAGCGCTGGGCGGCGCGATAGCCGCAACGACAGAAGGAAACTCACACGCAGAAGGAGAAGGAGGCCCAGCCCATGAGCGCTGAGGACCACCACACTGACGGGGCGGTAGACGGCCCCGAGACCATCGACACGGAGCGCGTCGAGATCTTCGACACGACGCTTCGCGACGGCGAGCAGTCGCCTGGCATCGCCCTCAACACGGCCGAGAAGGTCGAGATCGCGACGCAGCTCGCGCGCCTCGGCGTCGACGTGATCGAGGCCGGGTTCCCGATCACCTCCCCGGGCGATTTCGAGGCGGTCTCCGAGATCGCCCGCACCGTCCAGGGCCCCGTGATTGCCGGGCTCGCCCGTACGCATACGGCGGACATCGAGGCGGCGTGGAACGCGGTCAAAGCTGCGGAGCGTCCCCGCATCCACACGTTCATCTCGACCTCTGACATCCACATCCAGCATCAGCTCCAGACGGACCGCGAGGACGTCAAGGGACAAGCGAGGGCGGCGGTAGCGCACGCGCGGTCGTTCTGCGAGGACGTCGAGTTCTCACCGATGGACGCGACGCGGGCCGATGTCGAGTTCACCGCCGAGGTTTGTGCGATCGCCGTCGCCGAGGGCGCGACCGTAGTGAACATCCCCGACACCGTCGGCTATACGACGCCGGAGGAGTACACCCGCTACTTCGAGCGCCTCTACGAGATGGCGCCGGAGCTGCGTGGGGTTCGCATGTCCGTCCACTGCCACGACGATCTCGGGCTGGCCGTGGCCAACTCGTACGCCGGCGTGCTCGCCGGGGCACGGCAGGTTGAGTGCGCGATCAACGGGCTCGGTGAGCGGGCCGGCAACTGCTCGCTCGAGGAGATCGTGATGCTGCTGCGGACGCGACGGGCCGATCACGGCTTCGACACGGGCGTGAACACGCGCGAGCTGGCGCGAACGTCGCGCATGGTCAGCCGCTTCACCGGCTACGTCGTGCAACCGAACAAGGCCGTGATCGGTCGCAACGCATTCGCGCACGAGTCCGGCATCCACCAGGACGGCGTGCTCAAGGAGCGGACCACCTACGAGATCATGGATGCGCGCGACGTCGGCCTCGAGTCGAACTCGATCGTGCTCGGCAAGCACTCCGGACGCCACGCCCTGCATGACGCACTCACCCAGCTCGGCTTCCAGGTCGAGGGCAACGCCCTCAACCAGGCGTTCCAGCGGTTCAAGGAGATCGCCGACAAGAAGAAGCAGGTGACCGCGCTCGACCTCGAGGCGATCGTCTCCGACGAGATGCGCGAGGCGAGCCAGAAGTACGAGCTCGCCTGGTTCGAGGTCGAGTCGGGCAGTCGCCGAGCGCCCGTCGCACGCGCCGGCGTGACGATGCCGAGCGGGGAGGTACGCACCGGTGAGTACTCCGGCGACGGTCCCTTCGACTCGGTCTTCGGCGCGATCCAGGCTGCGGTCGGGACCGACTGTGATCTGCGCTCGTTCGAGGTCGCAGCCGTGACCGCCGGCGAGGATGCGCTCGGCGAGGTCACTGTCCAGCTGCGGGCGCACGGGCGCCTGGCAAACGGACAGGGCGTCTCCACGGACACGATCGAGGCTGCGGCCCGCGCCTACGTGCGGGCGCTCTCGAACGCGCTCGAGGGCGCAGCGGTTCGCGAGGCGGAGGCAGCCACGGCGGAGCACGCCACGGCGCCGATGCCCCCGGGTCCCTGAGCAGCGCGCCCGGAGCGGGCACCTGGGGCCGCCGGGCGACATATAGGCTGCGTGCCATGGGTGCGCTGGATGGAAAGGCCGCAGCAATCACCGGCGCCTCGTCGGGAATCGGCGAGGCGACCGCGCTCGCGCTGGCGGCCGAGGGCTGCGCAATCGCTCTTGCGGCCCGTCGCGTCGAACGGATCGAGGCGCTCGCCGAACGGATCGTCGCCGATGGCGGTCGCGCCTGGACGAAGGCGACCGACGTCACCGATGAGGGACAGGCGCGTGCCTTCGTCCAAGGCGCCGAGGAGGAGCTTGGCGGGCTCAACATCCTGATCAACAACGCCGGCGTCATGCTGCTCGGCCCGGTCGCGGGGGCCGACACGGACGAGTGGCGGCGGATGGTCGAGGTCAACGGCCTCGGGCTGCTCTACTGCACGCACGCCGCGCTCCCGATCATGGGCGCCGCGGGCAGCGGCCACATCGTCAACGTCTCGTCGGTCGCGGGACGATCGGCGAACCTCGGCAGCGGCGTCTACAACTTCACGAAGTTCGGAGTGGTCGGCTTCTCGGAGGCGTTGCGCCAAGAGGTCCTACACGCGAACGTCCGCGTGACGATCATCGAGCCGGGCTACGTCGAGACGGAGCTCCAAGGCCACAACACGCACCCGGTCGTGCTCGAGCAGATGGAGAAGATGCGCGAGCAGATCGACCCGCTTCAGGCCGACGACATTGCCGATGCGATCAGCTGGGCCGTCACCCGGCCCGCCCACGTCAGCGTCAACGAGATCCTCATCCGGCCGACGAAACAGTCGCGCTGAGCCGGGTCGCCTCGCGTACCTCGCGTCGCTGCTCCGGAGCGCCCTGCCAGTCGTAGAGCGTGTCCTCGGCGGGCTTGCCCTCCGCGCTCCAGCCACCCGGTTCGGAGATGCCCTCGGCCGACCAGTCCCACCACCAGATCCCCTTGAACCAGGGTTGATCCCGGAGCGCGGTGAACGCGGCCTCGTAGGCGGTCTGCTGGGCTGATGTGCTGACGGGCGCCGCGTCCTGTCCCTGGCGGGCCGCCGTTCCCTCGCGGCTTTGGTAGCCGAGCTCGGTGAAGACGATCGGCTTATGCCACTTGCGCTGCAGGGCGTCCATCCGGTCCCGGTACGGACTCCAGGCGTCGACGAGCTCGGCGACGCTCGGATCGGCGGACGCCGTCTGCAGCGGCATGTATGCGTCGATCCCGATGAAGTCCAGCGCGTCCCAGAAGTTGATGTCCTCAGCCCCGTCGACCCAGTTGGCCGCGAACGTGAGCTTGCCGTCGTAGACGGAGCGGATCTGGTCGATCAGCGAGCGCCAGTCGGCCTCATACGGCGTCATCGTGGTCAGCTCGGTGCCGATCACGAGCACATCAGCGTCGATCCGCTGGGCGACCTCGGCGTAGTGGAGCAGCATCTGGTCGTAGGAGGCAAACCACGCGCTCGGGTCGGAGGGGTTGATCTCGCCGCGGAAGGTCCCGTCCTGAACGTCGACGTGCGGCTTGAGCACAACGTCGAGCCCCAGCGAGCGGGCCCGCTGGCTTGCCGCCTCGAGGCTCGCGTCGGTGGGCGTCTTGGCCGGATCGGAGAAGACGCTGTTCGAGCTCGGGCCGCTCATGTACCAGGTGGGGGCGAGCGCGACGCGGTCGGTCCCGGTCGATCGAGCCGTCAGCATCGCTCGCTCCGCCTGCGGACCCGTGTAGGCGGCCGGCAGGAACGCCGTCAAGTTCATCCCGCGCTGCCATGCACTGGGGAGATTGCCGCGAACGCTGGGCACGTCGTTGAGAACGTACGCCGCCGCACCGGCGGCCGCGCCGCCGGCGAGGAGCAGCGCGAAGGCGGCCAAAGCAATCCGGCGGATGAATTGGATGCTGAACATTTGTCTGTGATACCGTACGCGCCGCCGAGCGACTCGACAACGGCGCCCGTACAACGATGACACCCCCGCGAAACCCCTCGACCATCGCCTCGCCCGCGCCCGAAGCAGCCTCGGTCGAGCCCGCCGCGATCGGTGCCCGCGTCCACGCCTTGCGCGAGGCCATGGACCTCTCATTGCGCGAGCTGGCCGAGCGGGCGGGCGTCTCCGCGGCGACGCTGTCTCAGGTCGAGCGTGGCGAAAGCTCGCCGACGCTGACGGTCGCCGCGCGGATCGCCGACGGGCTCGAGCTCACCCTCTCGCAGTTGCTGCGCCTCGACGAGGGCGGTGGTCACGTGGCAATCGTCCGCGCCGGCAGCGGCCGCCGCCGCCGCCGCGCCGGGCATTCGGTCGAGGAGCTGACGCCGCCGCTGCCCGGGCAGCGCGCCGACGTCTCCCTGCACGCCCTCGATCCCGGTGCCTCGACGGGCGGGGAGGACGACCCGCCGATGCACGAACCGGGCAGCCGCGAGACCGTCGTCGTGCTCGAGGGCGAGGTCGAGCTCGTCATCGAGGGCGAGCCGCACCGCCTGCGTTCGGGCGACACTGCGACCTTCGACGCCGACCTTCCCCACAGCCTGCACAACCCGGCAGCGGCCGCGGCGCGGATGCTCGCGGTCGTCGCCGCCGGGCTGCGCCGGAGCTGACCGAACCACAAACTGAAGCGACCAAGAACGAGTAACGAGACAGGAGCAAGCCGATGAGCGCACCGGAGACGATGTTCGACAAGATCTGGAAGACCCACGAGGTCGCTGAAGGCCTGATCTTCATCGACCTGCACCTCGTGCACGAGGTCACCTCTCCCCAGGCCTTCGATGGGCTCCGCCTGGCGGAGCGCAAGGTGCGCCGGCCGGACCGGACCCTGGCGACCGCCGACCACAACGTCCCCACCGACGACACGCCCGTGGCGCGGATGATCGCCGACGAGCTCTCCCGCAAGCAGGTCGAGAAGCTCGAGGCCAACTGCGAGGAGTTCGGCGTGCCGCTGTACTCGCTGGGCTCCGACCGCCGCGGGATCGTGCACGTGATCGGGCCGGAGCTGGGCGCCACGCAGCCCGGCATGACCATCGTCTGCGGGGACTCGCACACATCCACCCACGGCGCCTTCGGGGCGCTCGCGTTCGGGATCGGCACTTCCGAGGTCGAGCACGTGCTCGCCACCCAGACGCTGATCCAGAAGCGGCCGAAGACGATGCGGATCAACTACACGGGCGAGCTCGCCCCGAACGTCTCGGCCAAGGACCTGATCCTGGCGACGATCGGCCGCCTCGGCACGGGCGGCATGACCGGCTACGCGGTCGAGTACGCCGGCGAGCCGATCCGCAAGCTCTCGATGGAGGGCCGGATGACGGTCTGCAACATGACGATCGAGGGTGGCGGCCGGGCCGGCATGATCGCTCCGGACGAGACCACCTTCGAGTGGGTCAGGGGCAGGCCGGGGGCGCCGCACGACTTCGAGGCAGCCGTGGCTCGCTGGCGTGCGCTACCGACCGACGAGGGCGCGAGCTTCGACGCAGAGATCGAGATCGACGCCTCGGCGATCTCGCCGATGGTCACCTGGGGCACGACGCCGGGGATGGTCACCGAGGTCGCGGCGGCGGTTCCCGATCCGGCCCAGATGGACTCGCCGGCCGGCCGCGAGTCGGCCGAACGCGCGCTCACCTACATGGCACTCGACGCCGGCACCCCGATGACGGAGATCCAGCTCGACCGGGTCTTCATCGGTTCCTGCACGAACTCCCGGATCGAGGACCTGCGCCTCGCGGCGGGCGTGATCAAGGGCCGCAAGGTCGCCGACACCGTGCGGGCGATGGTCGTACCCGGCTCCGAGCAGGTCCGCGCGCAGGCCGAGGAGGAGGGCCTGCACGAGGTCTTCCGCGAGGCCGGCTTCGAGTGGCGCGCCTCGGGCTGCTCGATGTGCCTCGGCATGAATCCCGGACATCCTGATCGAGGGCGAGCGCTGCGCGTCGACCTCGAACCGGAACTTCGAGGGTCGCCAGGGCAAGGGCGGTCGCACGCACCTCGTCAGCCCGCACATGGCGGCGGCGGCCGCGATCGAGGGTCATTTCGTCGACATCCGCGACTGGAGCTGAGGGCGCCGCCCCGCTCCCGGAAGGAGAAGCACCATGGAGCCACTGGACATCATCGAAGGACGCGTCTCGGTCCTCGACCGCCACGACGTCGACACCGACCAGATCATCCCGAAGCAGTTCCTGAAGCGGATCGAACGGACCGGGTTCGGCGAGTTCCTCTTCTACGACTGGATCCGCGACGGCGAGATCGAGCTCGAGCCGAACCCGATCCTCGTCGCCGGGGCCAACTTCGGCTGCGGCTCCTCGCGCGAGCACGCCCCCTGGGCACTGCAGGACTTCGGCTTCGAGGCGATCATCGCCCCGTCCTTCGCCGACATCTTCTATTCGAACTGCACGAAGAACGGGCTGCTGCCGGTCGCTCTCGATGCCGAGCACTGCCGGGGCATTGCCGCCGCCGGCGAGGCGCGGATCGACGTCGACGAGTGCACCGTCACCTACAAGGACGGCGTCGTCCCCTTCGACCTCGAGGACGAGATCCGGGTGCGCCTGCTCAACGGCCACGACGAGATCGACATCACGCTCGGCAACGAGGCGGCGATCACCGCCTACGAGAACGAGCGTGAGGTCGCCGGGGACAGCGACCACGGCGCTGGGCTAGTGAACCGCGGCTCGCGGGAGTGGGACGCCGGCACCTACGACCGCGTCAGCGGGCCTCAGTTCGCCTGGGGCAACGAGGTGATCGACGATCTCGAGCTCGACGGCACCGAGACGGTCCTCGACGCGGGCTGCGGCTCCGGTCGGGTCTCGGAGCTCGTCCGCGACCGCCTCGACCCCGAGGCGGGGGGACGCCTGATCTGCGTCGACGGCTCGGCGGCGATGGTCGCGGAGGCGCGCAGGCGCCTGGGCGCCGAGGTGAAGGTGATCCACTCCGACCTGCTCGAGCTCGACGTCGAAGCGCTCGGCGGCCCCGTCGATGCGCTCGTCTCGACGGCGACGTTCCACTGGATCCTCGACCACGACGCGCTCTTCGCGAACGCGCTCGAGTGGCTTGCCCCGGGCGGCCGCGTACGAGCCCAGTGTGGGGGAGAGGGCAATGTCGCGCGCTTCTATTCGATCGCCTACGAGGTTGCCGAGCGCGAGCCGTACGCCGAGCACGTGGGCGCGCTACCGGAGAGCCGCTACTTCGCCTCGGCCGAGGCAACGACGGCGCGCCTCGAGCGGCTCGGCTTCGAGGACGTGGAGTGCTGGCTGCAGCTCCGGGACACGCAGCCGGAGGAGCCTCGCGAGTTCATTCGCACGGTCTGCCTCGGCCCGCATGTCGATGCCTTGCCCGGGGAGCTCCGCGAGCCGTTCGTCGGTGACGTCTTCGCCGAGTGGAGCGAGCGCGACGGAGGCGAGCCGGTGCTCGACTACGTGCGGCTCAACATCCGCGCACGGCGGCCCGGCATCTAGACTGGCGCGCCGCATGAGCGACCCAAAGCCAAGCGCCCGCGTCGTCCTCCTTGCGGGCGACGGGATCGGCCCCGAGATTGTCGCCGCCGCCCGCGAGCTGCTCGACGTCCTCGGCGGCTGCGAGTTCACGGAGCAGCTGATGGGCGGCTGCTCGATCGACCAGCACGGCACGGCGCTCACCGACGAGGTCCTCGAAGCCTGCCGGAGCTCAGATGCCGTGCTGCTCGGCGCCGTCGGCGGCCCGAAGTGGGATACCACCGATCCAGACGCGCCGCGCCCTGAACAGGGACTGCTCGGGCTGCGCAAGGGACTCGGGCTGTACGCGAACCTGCGTCCCGTGCGGCCCATCCCGGCGCTGATCGACGCCTCGCCGCTGCGCTCGGAGCTGATCGCGGGGACCGACCTGCTCGTCGTCCGCGAGCTCACCGGCGGCATCTACTTCGGCCAGAAGCAGAGGGGCGACGACTTCGCCAGCGATGAGTGCCGCTACACCGTCGCCGAGATCGAGCGCATTGGCCGCACCGCCTTCGAGGCCGCCCGGCGCCGCGGCGGCAAGGACGGTGCCGCGCCCCGCGTCACCTCCGTAGACAAGGCCAACGTCCTCGAGACCTCGCGCCTGTGGCGCGAGGTGATCGTCGGCGTCGCCCGCGAGTTCGACGATGTCGAGCTCGATCACCTGCTCGTCGACAACGCCGCGATGCAGCTCGTCTCCGCGCCCGCTCGCTTCGACGTCGTCGTCACCGAGAACCTCTTCGGGGACATCCTCAGCGACGAGGCCGCGATGCTCACCGGCTCGCTCGGCATGCTCCCGTCCGCGAGCCTCGGTGACGGCGGCCCCGGCCTGTTCGAACCGGTGCATGGCTCGGCGCCGGACATCGCCGGCACGGGTGTCGCCAACCCCCTCGCCACGTTCCTGTCGGTCGCCCTGATGCTGCGCCACGGTCTCGGCCGGGCAGCGGACGCCGACCGCGTCGACGCCGCCGTCGAAGCGGCGCTTGGGCGTGGCCTGCGCACGGCCGATCTCGCCGTCGCGGGCGAGCGGAGCGTCGGCACCGCGGAGATGACCGCCGCCGTTATCGCCGAGCTCTGACGTTGACGGCAAGCAGAGAAAGGGCCGGAGTGCTTCGCACCCCGGCCCTTCCGAATCTGCCCCTAGCTCGCGGGGTCGGCGATCGCGTATGCGATCAGCCGGCGGCCTTGAGCGTGGAGATTGCCTTGTCGGCGGCGTCCTGGCAGATCTGCTCGGCCTGCGCCCCCGAATCGCCGGACAGCGAGCCGGCCTGGTCCTCGCACTGCTGGAACGCGTCCTTGGCTTGCTGACACGCGGTCGTGCCGGCGGCCTCGGCCGCGGTGCCCTTGACGACGTCGATGCAGGCGTTGTAGACGTCATCAGGCGAGGTGCCGCTGGAGCTCGAGGTCGAGGTGGTCGATGACGTATCGGTCGATGTTGAGTCGGTCGACGAAGCCGTCGTGTCGGTCGTCGCACTCGTCGCCGCCGTCGAGGACGTCGAGCTGTTGCTGCTGCCGCAACCGGCGGCGATCAGCCCGAGACCAAAGACGGCTACGAGCATGAACAGCAGGGTCTGTTTGCGCATGGGTCTCCCTAGGGGAAGGTTGTGGCCGGGCGGGACTGCTTGCGGCCTTCGGGCGACCACCCTAGTGGAATCCAGCGCACGCACGAAGGATCTTTCCGCTGACTGCGCGCCACCCGCTTGACCGTCCGGTAATACTTTCTCGGTCATGTTGCGGGGGAAGCCGCCCCGCGACCGTGGAAAGGAGCGAGCAAAGTGGAAGAGGCCGAGTGCATCTGGATGGATGGCAAATTCGTCGCATGGGACGATGCCCGCGTCCACGTACTCACCCACGCGCTCCACTACGGGACGGCCGTCTTCGAGGGCATCCGCGCCTACGACACGGAGATCGGGACCGCGGTCTTCCGCCACACGGAACATCTGCAGCGGCTGAAGCGCTCGGCCGACATGTACCACCTCGACATGCAGTACTCGGTCGAGGAGATCCGCGAGGCCTCGAACGAGCTGATCCGGCGCAACGGCTTCGACTCCTGCTACCTGCGGCCACTCGTCTGGCGCGGCTACGGTGAGATGGGCCTGTACGCACACAGCGCTCCCGTGCACGTGATGGTGGCCGCCTGGCCCTGGGGCGCATACCTCGGCGACGAGGGCAAGCGCAAGGGCGTCCGCGCCAAGGTCTCTTCCTGGCGCCGGATCTCGCCCGACAGCCTGATTCCGCACGCGAAGGCCTCGGGCCAGTACCTGAATTCGATCCTCGCCAAGACCGAGTCTGCGCACGCCGGCTACGAGGAGGCAATTCTGCTCGATTACCGCGGCATGGTCTGCGAGGGCTCGGGCGAGAACATCTTCGTCGTCCGCGACGGCGTCATCTGCACACCCCCGCATACGGCTTCGATCCTCGATGGGGTCAACCGCAAGTCGGTGATCCAGATCGCTCGCGACCTCGGCTACACGGTGATCGAGCGCGATATCGCGCGCGCCGAGCTGTATATCGCCGAGGAGGTCTTCTTGACCGGCACGGCCGCCGAGCTCGTGCCTGTGCGCGAGATCGACCACCACGAGATCCCGTCCCCCGGCGAGATCACGAAGGTCGTCCAGGCGAAGTTCGAGGATGCCCTGCATGGCCGGGCCGAGGAGTACCGCGAGTGGCTGGACGTGGTCAGCGAAGCGAGTAAGGTGAGCAGCTGATGCAGTCGCGCATCCACATCGGGATTCCGCGCCGAATTATCGGCACCGCTTCCGCCTGAGCGAGGTCGCCGGGCGGCAGCGGCGCCGCCCGCCCGCACGCGATCGCGCGTGCACGCAGCATCCCGGAGCTCTCGCCCGGTCGCTGCATCACCCACACTCACAAGGATCATCCCGTGACGAGCAGCGTTCATCTCTACGACACGACCCTCCGCGACGGCATGCAGGGGCAGGGCATGTCCCTGTCCGCGGCCGAGAAGGTGCGCGTGGTCGAGGCCCTCGACAGCCTCGGCGTGCACTTCATCGAAGCCGGCTTCCCGGACTCCAACCCGAAGGAGCTCGAGCTCTTCGAGCGCCTTGCCGAGGTGCCCCTGAAGACCGCGACCGTCGCCGCCTTCGGCATGACCAGGCGGCGCGACACCGCGCCCGAGGACGATCCAGGCCTGCGCACGCTCGCCGGCTGCTTCGCTCCCGTGATCACCCTGGTCGGCAAGACCTGGGGCCTGCACCTGGAGAAGGTCACGCGCGTCAGCCGCGAGGAGAACCTGGCGATGATCGCCGACTCCATCGGCTGGCTGCGGGATCAGGGTAAGCGCGTGGTCTACGACGCCGAGCACTTCTTCGACGGCTGGCGCGACGATGCCGGCTACGCGCGGGAGTGCCTCCGCGCTGCGACCGCGGCCGGCGCCGAGAACCTCAGCCTCTGCGACACGAACGGCTCAAGCCTGCCGCACGAGATCGCTGCGGCGACCGCGGCGGTCGTCGCCGAGTTCGGCGCCGACACCGAGGCGCCGACGATCGGCATCCACACGCACAACGACGCCGAATGTGGCGTCGCCAACTCGATCGAGGCGGTGCGCGCCGGCGCGACGCTCGTCCAGGGCACGATCAACGGCTACGGCGAGCGGACTGGCAATGCGAACCTCGTCTCGATCCTGCCCGCGCTCGAGCTCAAGCTTGGACTCGACGTGGTCGGCCGCGAGCGCCTGCGCACACTGACCGACACCGCGCACCTCGTTGACGAGATCTGCAACCTCTCGCCCCACCTCGACCAGCCCTACGTCGGCCGCAACGCCTTCGCCCACAAGGGCGGCATGCACGCGGCCGGCATCGCCGTCGACGCCCGTACCTTCGAGCACATGGACCCCGCCGACGTCGGCAACGCCCGCGAGGTCCTGATCTCCGAGCTTGCCGGGAAAGGCTCGGTCCTCAACCGGGCCGAGGTCGCCGGGATCGAGCTGGACGACGAGACCGCGCGCCGTGCCGTCGAGCGGATCAAGGAGCGCGAGCACGAGGGCTACCACTACGAGGCCGCCGACGCCTCGTTCGAGCTGCTGATCCGGCGCGAGTCGGGCTTGTACGAACCGCTGTTCACGCTCGAGAGCTTCCGCGTCGTGACCGAGAAGCGGGCCGACGGGCGGGTCGAGACCGAGGCGACGATCAAGGTCTGGGTGAAGGGCAACCGCTACCTCCGCACGGCCGAGGGCCGCGGCCCGGTGAACGCGCTCGACCGCGCTCTGCGCAGCGCGATCATCGAGCAACACCCCGAGCTGGCCGACATCGAGCTGACTAACTTCAAGGTCCGCATCCTCGACGAGGACAAGGGCACAGAGGCCGTCACGCGAGTGCTGCTCGACAGCTCCGACGGGCACGACTCGTGGGGCTCGATCGGCGTCTCCGACAACGTCATCGAGGCCTCCTGGGAGGCGTTGGTCGACTCGCTCGAGTACGCGTTCCAGCCGCATGCGCAAGCGCGGGCCACGGATGCCGAGGACGGGGCGCCGGCGGGCGCCGCGGGCGGTGGCTGAGCCCCAGGCTCCGGACGCTGCCCTGGGCGAGCGGATTCCGCTCGCGCGACCGTCTTTGGGCAAGCGCGAGGAGGAGCTCGTGCTCGAGGTCCTGCGCTCGGGCATGCTCTCCCTCGGCCCGATGCTCGACCGCTTCGAGCACGAGTTCGGCGGCTGGCTCGGCGTCGAGGAGGCGCTCGCCGTCTCGAGCGGCACCACCGCGCTGCACCTCGCGGTGCGCGGCCAGGGGTGGTCGGCGGGCGACGAGGTGCTGACCTCGCCGCTGAGCTTCGTCGCCTCCTCCAACTGCCTGCTCTTCGAGGGTGCCGCGCCGCGCTTCTGCGACGTCGACCCCGTCACACTCTGCGTCGACCCGCAGGCGGTCGCCGCCGCCGCTGATGACGATGCTGTCAGCGGCATCTTGCCGATCCACATCTTCGGCCACGCGGCCCCGATCGCAGAGCTCGAGCTGATCGCCGCTGGTCGCGGCCTCGGCATCGTCGAAGACTGCGCCCAGGCGCTCGGTGCGATCGACGCCGAGGGCCGCTTGGTCGGCACGCGCGGTCACGCCGCGACATTCGCTTTCTACCCGAACAAGCAGCTGACGACGGGGGAGGGGGGAGTCCTCGTTCCGGCCGGTCCCGAGGCCGCAGCCGTTGCCCGCTCGGAGCTCAACCAGGGCCGTGCCCCGGGGATGAAGGTGATGAACCACGAGCGGCTCGGCTTCAACTACCGGCTCAGCGACGTCGCCGCGGCGATCGGCGTCGCGCAGCTCGAGCGCATCGATTCATTGCTCGAGGAGCGTCGCCGTCTCGCAGCCGCCTACAGCGAGCGCCTGGCCGCGTTCGGCGGTCTCGATCCGGCCGCGGGCGCGCTCGACGAGTTGCTCCTGCCGACGGCCGACAGCGGCGCCGCGGTGCGCAGCTGGTTCGTCTACGTCGTCCGGGTGCCCGCCGACGCCGACCGCGACGGCGTCATCGAGGCGCTCGAGGGGGAGGGGATCGACGCGCGACCGTATCTGCCCTGCATCCACCTGCACGGCTTCTACCGGGAGCGGTTCGGCTTCCGGGGCGGCGAGTTCCCGGTCGCCGAGGACTTCTCCCGGCGGGCCGTCGCCCTGCCCTTCTACCCAGGCCTCGGCGAGGCACAGGTCGAGCGGGTCGTCGCGGCGCTCGGCCGGGCGCTCGGCCGGTCTTAGCCTGTTGGCATGGCCCGCTTCGACTCCGAGCCCGATCCGACCTTCTGGGCGCTGAACGCGTCCCTGGCCTTCGACCGGCGGCTGGCGCCCTATGACGTGCGCCAGTCGCGCGCTCACGCGCGGGCACTGCGCGGAGCCGGGGTGCTGACCGACGAGGAGCTCCAGCAACTGCTCGACGGGCTCGACGAGGTCGAAGCCGAGCTCGAGGGCGGAAACTTTCCGTTCGAGCGCGGCGACGAGGACATCCACATGGCGATCGAGCGGCGGCTGACCGAGATCGCAGGCAGGGTCGGTGGCAAGATCCACACCGGTCGCTCCCGCAACGATCAGGTCGCGACCGATCTGGCGATGTTCGTCACCGAGCGCTCCGCGGTCGCGACAGCCTCGATCCACGATGTCCTTCGAACGATCGCCGGCCTCGCCGAGCGCCACCGCGACTGGCGTCTGCCCGGATACACCCATCTGCAGCGCGCCCAGCCGGTGTCCCTCGGCCACCATCTGATGGCCTGGTTCTGGATGCTCGCCCGCGACGGCGAGCGCTTCGCCGCCGCACGGCAGGCCGCCGGGGTCCTGCCGCTCGGCTCCGGAGCACTGGCGGGGCTCAACTGGGAGCTCGACCGCGAAGCCGTCGCCACCGAGCTCGGCTTCCACGCAATCGCCCCGAACTCGATGGACGGCGTCGCCAATCGCGACTTCGCGCTCGACTATCTCTCCGCGGCGGCGGTCTGCGCCACCCACCTCTCCCGGATCGGCGCCGAGATCGTGCTCTGGTCGACGAGCGAGTTCGGGTTCTGCAGGCCCGCCGAGGAGTTCTCCTCAGGCTCCTCGATCATGCCGCAGAAGATGAACCCGGACGCGGCCGAGTTGCTGCGGGCAAAGGCGCCTCGGGTCGTCGCCGCGCAGGCGACGCTGCTCGGCGTTCAGCACGCCCTGCCGCTCGCCTACAGCAAGGATCTGCAGGAAGACAAGGAGCCGCTGTTCGATGCCGTCGACACCATCGAGCTCTGCCTGCGGGCCCTCGACGGGATGCTCGACGGGATCGCGTTCGACCGCGAGGCAATGGAGGCGGCGGCGGCTGACGAGATGGTCGCCGCCACCGACATCGCCGACCTGCTCGTCCGCCGCGGGCTCCCCTTCCGGGAGGCGCACGCGGTCGTCGGCAGCTTGGTCCGGGCGGCAATCGAGCGTGACATCCCGCTCTCGGAGATCCGTTCCGAGGAGCTCGGTGACTTCTCGGAGCTGCTCGACGAGGAGTACTACGAGGTGCTCGAGAGCGGCAGCTGGCTCGATTCGAAGATCTCGGCGGGCGGCACCTCAGCGCCGTCGCTGGATGCCCAACTCGAGGCCGCAGCCGAGCTGCTCGACCGCCGGCGTTGACGCGAGCCGCGGCGAAGCCGGCGGAAGCGGTCCTCGGGCCCGGCTTCTTCGAGCGCGATGTCGTCAGCGTCGCCCGCGAGCTGCTCGGCTGCACGCTCGGGTTCGGCGGGCGGGTCGGCCGAATCGTCGAGACCGAGGCGTACGACGAATCGGAACCGGCTTGCCACGCGTACGCCGGGCTGACGGCCCGCACACGGCCCCTGTTCGGACCGGCCGGTCACGCCTACGTCTACCTCTCCTACGGCATCCACGAGCTCTTCAACGTGGTCACCGGGAACGACGGCCATGGGGCCGCCGTCCTGATCAGGGCCCTCGAGCCCGTTGCGGGGATCGAGGCGATGCGCGAGCGCCGGCCCGGACGCAGCGATCGCGAGCTTTGTTCAGGCCCGGGCCGGCTCACGTTGGCTCTTGGCATCACACTCGAGCACAACGGGCTTGCGCTCGACGGCTCTGAGCAAGGTCCTCAGCTTCGTGCCGGGGCGCCGCCGAGCGAGATCGTTGCGGGCACGAGAATCGGGATCACCAAGGCCGCGGAGCTGCCCTGGCGTTTCCATGAGGCTGACAGCGCCTGGATTTCCGGCCGGCGCTGAGCGTCGCGCTCAGCCAGTGGCGACCGCGCCGTCGGTGCCGCCCGACGGCGCCGGCGTCGGCGTCGCGGGAGTTGCGGGGGTCGCCGGCGTCGGCGTCGCGGGAGTTGCGGGAGCTGCAGGGGTCGCGGTGTCGGGGGTCACCGGGGCCGCCGTGGTCGGCGTAGTCGTCGGTGCCACGTAGGTCGAGCTCGAGTCCGTGGTCGTCGTATCGGTGGAGTCGCTTGACTTGCCCGCCTTCTTGTCGGCAAGCCGCGTCGCCTGCTCGCCGTCCCACGCACCGATGACGTCGGCCCAGATCTCGGCCGGGATCGTGCCGCCGTCGACCGGCAGCCCGCCGAACTCGGTGTTCATCGGCGTCGAGCCATCCGGATAGCCGACCCAGACCGAGCAGGTGATCTCGCCGTTGGAGCCGACGAACCAGGCGTCGGCATTGTTGTCGGTGGTGCCGGTCTTGCCCCAGATGTAGTCGCCGCCGACCTGGGCGCGCTTGCCGGTGCCGCTGGTCACGACGGTGTGCAGGATGTCGGTCGCCTGCTGGGCGATGTCCGGGTCGACGACCTGATCGTGGGTGACCTCGTCCTCGCCGCTCCCGCCGACGTTGTCGGGAACCGTCTTGCCGTTCTTGTCCGTGACCTTCTCGATCGCGACCGGGCCCTTGCCCTTGCCCGCGCTGCCCTCGGTGCCGCTGATCTTGTCGCCCCCGTTGCCGAGCGTCGAGTAGGCGTACGCCATCTCGAGCGGCGTCACGCCGTGCTTGAGCCCGCCGAGGATCATCGCGGGGTTGTGTGGCACCTTGCTTTGAATGCCGAGCTTGTTCGCGGTCTCGGCGATCTTGTCCGGACCAACCTGCATGCCTACCTGCGCGTAGACGGAGTTGTCCGAGTACGTGGTCGCGGTCTGCAGCGAAGCCGAGCCGAGATAGTTGTCGTCGTAGTTGGAGACTCGGAAGAGGTCAGTGACGCGCTTCTTCTTGCCGTGCTTGATGATCGTCGTCTTGAACGGGATGTTCACCGGCTTCGACGGGTAGACCGTGTCCGGGCTGATCCCGCTCTCGAGCGCGGTCACGAGCGTGAACGGCTTGAACGAGGAGCCCGGCTGGCGCCGACCGTTCGTCGCGATGTTGAAGGCGCTCTGCTTGTAGTCCATACCACCGACCATCGCCCGCACTTTGCCGGTGCCGTTCTCGATGCAGACGACCGCGGAGGTCGGCCCCAGCCCGGAGAGCCGGCTCTGCACGGCGTCCTCGGCCGCCGACTGCAGACCGCTGTCCAGCGTCGACTCGACCGTGAGGCCGCCGCCGAAGGCCTCGCCCGCGCCATACTTGTCGACCACCTGCTGGCGCAGCCAGTCGGTGAAGTACGGCGCTGAGGACTCCGCCGAGGGCGGCTGGATCGTCGACGGGGCCGGCGCGGAGATCGACTCGAGATCGGCCATCTCCTTGTCGCTGACCTCGAGCACGCCCTGATCGCGCATGTCCTCGAGCACCACGTTGCGTCTCTGCTTCGCCGCGTTCGCGTGCGTTGCCGGATCGTAGGCGGTGGGCGAGGAGATCATGCCCGCAAGCATTGCCGCCTCGTCGACGCGCAGATCGGAGGCGCAGCGGTTGCCCGGGTCGCCGCAGCCCGGGTGGTTGGCGCCGAAGTAGGTGCGCGCCGCCGCCTCGATCCCGTAGGCGCCGTTGCCGAAGTAGATGTTGTTCAGGTAGTTGGTGAGGATTTTGTCCTTCGACCAGTGCCGCTCGATCTGGTACGCGAGCGCCGCCTCGCGCAGCTTCTCGAGCACTGTCCGGTCCTTCTGGGCGGCGAGCGCGTTCTTGACGAACTGCTGGGTGATCGTCGAGGCGCCCTGCACGGCGCCTCCGGCGACCACGTCGGCCTCGAGCGCGCGCAGCATGCCCGTCCAGTCGATCCCGCGGTGTTCGTAGAAGCGCCGGTCCTCGACCGAGACGACCGCCTGTTTCATCAGCGGCGAGATCTCGTCGGACTTGAGCAGGATCCGGTGCTCGTTGCCGGTCA
>CAWKLZ010000003.1:0-87801 GCA_963850625.1 uncultured Solirubrobacterales bacterium | reverse complement strand
TCGGCCGCCCGGTCAGCACCAACAGCCACTCCTCCTCACCCGCCTCCCAGTGATACGGACAGATCGACTGCCCCAGCGGTATCACGTACAGCGAACTTGCTCGGTCCAGCCGCCCCAAGCCCAGGCCCCGGCCGGAACATCCCGACCCGAAACCCCTCGGGGTCGTCGGCGTCCCAGCTGATCTCAGGATCGGCGATGTTGACTTTGGGCATCAGGTCATCTCCTCACCCGTTGGGATTGCTGGCCCCGCAGTGTGGACCCTCGTCAGCAGAACTCGGCCAGGTGCCTCGGCATGAACTTCGAACTGGTCTCCGACGCGGACTCCGCTGCACGGAACGGCCCAATTGGTCCTGCCCAGGTCGATGACCGCTCGAAACGGCAGTTTAGCGGTAGCTACGGGTCGGGCGGCAGCAGGGAAGGGCTACGTATTGCCGGCCGGACCCGAATTTCGAGCGGTCATCAGCTGACAGTTCCAACTGGGCCGTTCCGCGCAGCGGAGCTCCGCGTCGGAGACCAGTTCGAAGTTCATGCCGAGGCGCCTGGCCGAGTTCTGCTGACGAGGGTCCACACTGCGGGACCAGCAATCCCAACGGGTGAGGAGATGCCCTGATGCCCAAAGTCAACATCGCCGATCCTGAGATCAGCTGGGACGCCGACGATCCCGAGGGGTTTCGGGTCGGGATGTTCCGGCCGGGGCCGGGCCTCGGCGCGGCTGCGACCGGCAGCTCGCTGTACGTGATCCCGCCGGGGCAGTCGATCTGCCCGTATCACTGGGAGGCGGGCGAGGAGGAGTGGTGCCTCGTGCTGACCGGGCGGCCGACGCTGCGGGAGCCGGAGGGCGAGACCGAGCTCGGGCCGCTCGATCTGGCCTTCTTCGCGGCCGGGGCCGGAGGGCGCGCACAAGATCAGCAATCGCACCGACGAGGAGGTGCGGGTGCTCATGTATTCGGAGATCAGGTTCCCGAGTGCGACCGTCTATCCGGACAGCGACAAGGTCGGCGTCTGGGTCGCGAAGGACAGCGAGGAGAGCCGCATGCTGCGCGGCAGCCCGCGGCTCGAGTACTACGACGGGGAGGCGGGCGCGGAATAGGGACGACCAACGGTTGGCGACCCCAAACCGCCCTTGAGGACGAGGGTACAGTAACGCCGCTCGAATTAGTACGATCACGCCGCTGTAGACGGTACAATCCCGCCGATGGCCGCCGCCGACCCCTACCTTCCACGTGCCGTTGATCGACGGCTGAAAACGCTTCTCGGCGCCGTTGGCGCCGTGGTGATCGAAGGGCCGAAGGCGTGCGGTAAGACGAAGACGGCTGAGCAGGTGGCAGCTAGCTCCGTGCAACTCGATGTCGATGTCAACGCGCGACAGGCGGCGATCGTCGACCCCAGCCTGGCGTTGGCCGGCCCGGCGCCCCGCCTGATCGATGAATGGCAGGCGGTGCCCGCCGTATGGAATGCCGTTCGCCATGAGGTCGACGAAAGGGGGCGGCCGGGGCAGTTCATCCTCACGGGATCGGCCGTACCAGCCGACGACGAGACTCGCCACACGGGGGCCGGTCGCATGGTGCGGATGCGGATGCGGCCGATGAGCCTCTTCGAGTCGAAGCTGAGCAGCAACCAGATCTCGCTCGCTGATCTGCTTAGCGGGGGCAAGGCTTCGAGTCCTGACCCCGGAACCACCGTTGCTGATCTCGCCGAAGAGATCGCCCACGGCGGGTGGCCCGCCGGCCGCAACTTCGATACCGCGACCGCTCAGATCGGTCTCCGTGGATACCTGGACGAGATCCGAAACAGCGACATCCGGCGCGTCGATGGCGTGCGGCGAGATCCCGAGAAGGTCGGTCGGTTGATGCGAAGTCTCGCGCGTCACGTCGCGACGGAGACCGCCCTCACCGTGCTGGCAGCCGACACCGCGGGTGGCGGCGGGGAACTCAAGGAGCACACGGTCGGCGAGTACCTGGACGCGCTTCGGCGCCTCTTCGTGGTTGAGGACCAGCCCGCGTGGTCTCCGCACCTGCGCTCCAGAAACCAGCTGCGCCGGGCGGCGAAGCTCCACTTCGTAGATCCGTCATTGGCGGTGGCGGCCCTGCGAACCGGCGCCGGCCCTCTACTCGATGACCTCAACTTCCTCGGCCTGCTGTTCGAGTCCCTGGTCGTGCGCGACCTACGCGTGTACTCGCAGGCGTGCGACGCGGAGGTCTTCCACTACCGGGACAACAAGGGCTACGAGGCGGACATCGTCGTCCAGGCCGCTGACGGCCGATGGGGCGCCTTCGAGGTCAAGCTGGGCGGTGGCCTTGTGGACCACGGCGCCGAGTCGCTGAAGCGTTTTGCCAAGCAGATCGACACCCAGAGGTCCGGCGAGCCGAGCGTTCTTGGCGTCATTGTCGGGACCGGATACGGGTACGTCCGTGAGGACGGGATCCAGGTGGTCCCGATCGGGGCGCTCGGCCCTTAGCCATCAGCCCCCGCGGGGCCGCGCATTGTCGGGCCCGGCTACGCCAGCTCGCGCAGCTTCTGGGCCTCGGGCAGGCGCTTGAGCTTGCGCAGGGTGTTGGTTTCGATCTGGCGGATGCGCTCGCGGGTGACGCCGAAGGCGCGGCCGACCTCCTCGAGGGTCAGGGGCTCCTGGCCGGTGAGGCCGTAACGCATCTCGATCACCTTGCGCTCGCGCTCGGGCAGGGCGGCGAGGGCGCGGACGACGTCCTCGCGGCGTAGCGTCGCGGTCGCGCGCTCGAAGGGCTCCTCGGTCGACTCGTCGGGGATGAAGTCGCCGATCTCGGTGTCGTCGTCATCGCCGACGGGCTTGTCGAGGGAGATCGGGTTCTGGTTGAGGCGCTGCATCTCGCGCACCTCGCCGACGGTCATCTCGAGCTCGGCAGCGACCTCGGCCGGCGTGGGCTCGCGGCCGAGGCTTCTGGACGAGCTGGCGCTCCGTGTGCTTGACCTTGTTGAGGCGCTCGACCATGTGAACGGGGATGCGAATCGTCCGTGCCTTGTCGGCGAGCGCCCGGGTCACGGCCTGGCGGATCCACCAGGTGGCGTAAGTCGAAAACTTGTAACCCCGGCGGTGATCGAACTTCTCGACGGCGCGGATCAGGCCGAGCGAGCCTTCCTGGATCAGATCGAGGAACGTGAGCCCGCGGCCGAGGTAACCCTTGGCGATCGAGACGACGAGGCGCAGGTTCGCCTCGACCATGTGCTGCTTGGCGGCCATGTCGCCGCGCTCGATCCGCTTCGCGAGCTCGACCTCCTGCTGGGCGGTGAGCAGATCGACCTTGCCGATCGAGCGCAGGTACAGGCGCAGCGAGTCCATCGTCGGCTCGACCGTCATGTCGATGTCCGCGCGGCGCGTCTCGCCGACGGCCTTCGCCTCCTCCTTCTCCGCGGGGACGCCCTCGTCGGCGATCACGTCGATGCCGACGTCGACCAGGTGCGCGTGCAGGTCGCGGACCTGCTCCTCGGTGACCTCGACCTCGCCGAGGGTCGCGGAGATCTGGGTGAAGGTGAGAAAGCCCTTGGCGCGGCCGGCCGCGATCAGGTTCGTCAGCTCCTCGACCTCTCCGAATGGAGTCGCCGTATCCGGTGCGCTTCCCCCGGACTCACCGTCGGCGTCGGGCACGCCTTGGTTCCCGTTCACGGTCTCAGACAAAACGAAATGCGCCGGCCCCTTTTCCGGTGCTCTTTCCAAGTGACGAGTATGACAAGCGGAGCGGGCGCCGACGCCCACCGCAGCGACACGCGGCGCTCCCCGAGTTTGTCGGGCGGCGCCGCTTTCATCTTGCTTTCATCAACACGCGCCAGCCTGCTATCCCGTGGAGCCGGAATGAGGGTGCTGATCGTCGAGGACGAGCCGAAGATGGCGGCTCTGATCCAGCGCGGCCTCCGCAAGGAGGGGATCAGCGCCGATCTCGCCGCCACCGGCGAAGACGCCCTGTGGATGGCCGAGGCGACTGAGTTCGACGCGATCGTCCTCGACCTGATGCTGCCGGGGATCGACGGGCTCGAGGTCTGCTCGCAACTGCGCGCGGCCGGCGTCTGGTCGCCGATCCTGATCCTGACCGCGCGCGACGGCGTCAACGACCGCGTCGCCGGCCTCGACGGAGGCGCCGACGACTACCTCGTCAAGCCCTTCTCCTACGCCGAGCTGCTTGCCCGCCTGCGCGCGCTGGCGCGCCGTGGGCCGGTCGAGCGGCCGACCGTGCTCGAGGTGGGCTCGCTGCGGCTCGACCCAGCCCGGCGCCGGGTGCAGCGCGGCGGACAGGAGATCGAGCTCTCGCCGAAGGAGTTCGCGCTGCTCGAGACGATGATGCGTCGCCGGGGCGAGGTGCTGAGCCGCTACGCGCTGCTCGAGCACGCCTGGGACTACGAGTACGAGAACCGCTCGAACGTCGTCGACTCCTACGTACGGCTGCTGCGCAACAAGATCGACCGCCCCTTCGGCCTCGAGTCGATCGAGACCGTGCGCGGCGTCGGCTACCGGCTGCGCGAGGACGGCGGTGAGCCCGCTTGAGCCGCCTGCCGATCCGCCTTCGCGTAACCCTCGCCTTCGCGCTGGTGATGGCCGTGCTGCTCGGTGGCCTCGGGCTCTTCGTCTACCTGCGCTACCAGTCGCAGCTCGAGGCGGCGGTGGACCAGGGCCTGCGGGCGCGCGCGGCGCAGACGGCCGCGGGCCTGATGGACGGCAAGCCGCTGCCGCTGGCGGGGCCGGCCGCCATCTCGGAGCGGGACGAGGGTTTTGCGGCGCTGCTGACGCTCGCCGGCAGGACGGCGCGGAGCTCGACCGATCGCCTCGCCGGCCCGGTGCTCGACCCCTCCGACCTGTCCGCGGCGGCAGCAGGGAACGCTGATCGGCGACCGGCAGGTGCCCGGCATCGAGGGCGACGTGCGCCTGCTCGCGAGCCGCGTCGCCGACGCGGGGCCGGACCGCATCCTCGTCGTCGCCGCCTCGCTCGACGATCGCCAGGACGCCGAGCGCAACCTCCGCAACCTGCTGCTGATCGGCGGCGCGGTCGCTCTCGTCCTCGCCTCCCTCGCCGGCTACGGCGCCGCCACCGCCGCCCTGCGGCCGGTCGAGGAGATGCGGCGCCGGGCGCAGCGGATCACGGCCACCGAGGGCGAACGACGGCTGCCGCTGCCGCCGGCCGACGACGAACTGCGACGCCTCGGCGAGACGCTGAACGGGATGCTCGGCCGCCTCGACGAGGCAATCGAGCGCGAGCGCGCCTTCGTCGACGACGCGAGCCACGAGCTGCGCACGCCCCTGGCCCTCCACAAGACCGAGCTCGAGCTCGCCCTCCGCTACGCGCGCGAGCCCGAGGAGATGCGGGCCGCGCTCCGCTCCTCGATCGAGGAGGTCGACCGGCTGATCGCGCTCGCCGAGGACATGCTGATCGTCGCCCGCTCGGGACCGCGGCCGGAGCTGGCGACGGCGACGGTGGAGATCGGACCGCTGCTCGAGCGCCTGCGCGAGCGCTTCGCCGCGCAGGCCGAGGGCGAGGGCCGCTCGATCACCGTCGCCGGCGTAGCTCGCCGCGGCGCCGGCGGTCACCGCGATCGAGGAGGACATCGACCGCGCGCTGACCAACCTGATCGCCAACGCGCTCGCCCACGGCGAGGGGCCGATCGAGCTGCGCAGCGAGGCCGGGCCCGAGGGGTCGAGCTGCATGTCCTCGACTCCGGACCCGGCTTCGACGAGGAGTTCCTGCCGCGGGCCTTCGACCGGTTCACGCGCGCCGACCCGGCGCGCGGCGGATCCGGGGCCGGGCTCGGACTTTCGATCGTGGCGACGATCGCGCGCGGTCACGGCGGCTCGTTCGGCGCTCGCAATCGCCCTGAGGGCGGCGCCGACGCGTGGATCACGCTGCCCGCCGCGCCCTGACCGCGCCGCCCCCGGACGCTTTCACGCCGCTTTCATCCCGCCTTCCTACAACTGCCTTCGACACCACCCCTCCACCCAAGGAGAAGCAGAGCGAGATGGACTTCACGCGACGCACCCGGAGCTCGGCCGCCGCTGCCGCCTGCCTTGCCGTGGTCACCGCCGCAGCCGCAGTCGCCGGCTGCGGCGGCTCCGGCGATTCAACCGCCACCGCAGCCTCGTCCTCATCCGCGTCCGCGGACTCGGCCAGCCTTCCCCAGGGCACCGAGTCCGTGCAACTCGACCCGGCCGACTTCACGACGAAGATCGACAACCCCTACCTGCCGTTCGCCCCTGGCGATCGGTGGATCTACCGGGGCACCTCGGCCGACGGGCCGCCGCAGCGGATCGTCGTCAAGGTGCTGCCGCAGACGAAGGTGGTCGCGGACGGGATCGAAGGCGCGGTCGTCCACGACGTCGCCTACGAGCACGGCCGGCTGATCGAGAACACCTACGACTGGTACGCCCAGGACTCCGCCGGCAACGTCTGGTACCTCGGTGAGGACACGAAGGCCTACGACCCGGGCAGCTCGAAGCCCGACACGTCCGGCTCCTTCGAGGCCGGCGTCGACGGCGCCCAGGCGGGTGTCGTGATGCCGGCCGACCCGACCCAGGGCATGACCTACCGGCAGGAGTACTACGCCGGCGAGGCGCGCGATGAGGCCGAGGTGCTCGGCACGGGCCAGCAGGCCGAGGTCACGGCGGGCCACTTCCCTGACGCCCTGCTGACGGCTGAGAGCTCGCCGCTCGAGCCGAAGATCGAGGAGCTCAAGTTCTATGCGCGCGGAGTCGGCAACGTCGCCGCGATCTCGGTCTCCGGCGAGACCGACCGCGAGGAGCTGCTCCGCTACGAGCCCGCCTCCGGCAAGACGATTCCCTGACCGGGCGCCCGCGATCAGGCTCCTGCGTCACTTCCTGCGGCGCTTCTTGACCTTCACCGTGGTGCTCGTCTTCGACGCGCTGCCGGCCACGTTGTGCGCGGTCACCCGGCAGGCCACGAGCTTGTTCTTGTCGGCGCCCTTGGCGACGTACGTGGCGCCGGTCGCGCCGGCGATCGGGCTGCCGTTCCTGAGCCACTGACGCGTGTAGCTGATCGGCGCCGAGCCTGTCCAGGTCCCCAGGGCGCACGTCAGGGTCTTTCCAACCTTGGGCTTTCCGGTCACCTTCGGCGCCGCGGTGTTCGCGGGTGGCGTCTTGACCACAACGGCGCCGCTCGTCGCAGTCGCCGAGCCGGCGCCGTTCGAAGCCTTCACTCGGCAGCTGATCGCGTGACCCCGGTCCGCGGACTTGACGGCGTAGGTGGCGCCCGTCTGCCCGGCAATCGCGATCTTGTCGCGGAGCCACTGGCGGGTGTAGGTCCGAGGGGTGGAGCCGGACCAGGCGCCGTTGCTACAGGCCAGCGAATGGCCGGCCAGTGCGGTACCCGAGATCGTCGGCAGCGCCGTGTTCGCGGGCTTCACCAGATCAGGGCCGCCGTAGGTCACCGTCACCTTGCCGTCGCCCAGATTGACGCCGCCGGTGATCGCGACGTTGGTGGCCTCCGCCACGGCGAAGCTGCTGCCGCCGCCACCGCCGCCGCCGCCACCGCCGGTCGGGCCGCCGCTGTCGCTACCGCCGGAGCCGCCGGTGCCGCCGCCGCCGCCGAAGTAGCCGCCGCCGCCACCGCCGCCATCGGCACCGCCACGCGAGTCTCCACCGTTACCGCCGGCGTGGCCGGCCGGCGGGGCTATCGCCGGTGGCGACGTAGTTGCCGTAACAAGCCGAGTCGTTGTTCACCACGGCCCCGCCGGCCGCCTGCGTGCCGCCTTCGCTTCCGCAGCCGCCGAGGTAGGAGGGTCGGCGGGGGCGGTGGGTGAGCTGGCGGTTCCGTCAGCGCCTCGACCTCCGACGAGCCCGCCGGCGCCGCCGTCGCCGCCGCCCGTGTGCTCCGGTGTCCCGCTCGTCCCGCCGGCACCGCCGCCACCACCGGCGACGAGTACCCGGTCCGGCAGACCGGTGCCGCCCTGGCGCACATCTGAGGCACCGCCTCCGCCGCCCCCCTGGCAGATCGATTGATCACTGACGCTCGAGTGGCAATAGAAACCCGAAGCGCCGCCGCCGTTCGTGCCGGCGCCCGTCGAGGAGGGGACGCCGCTGCTCGCAGCGTTGAAGCCGGCGCCGCCCACGTTGATGTGCAGGGTCTCGCCGGGGGTGACGGCGATCGTCGCGACGGCTTTCCCGCCCTTGCCCCCCACCGAGCCGCCGGCGAGGCCGCCCGACGCGCCCCGCAGTTCGAACGTCGCCGTCGTGATGCCCGCTGGAACCACCCAGTCGTAGCCGCCGAAGACGGGGGTATTCCATGTCTGCGTCGTGGCCGATGCCGGCGCCGCCGTCCAGGCCCCGCCGGCGAGGACCGCAGCCAGGCAGCCGGCGACGATCGCGAATCTGAGACGTAAACGGGCCCCTGGCACCTGCGCACCTCCGACGGCGTCGGGATTTGGTGGAGGCCAAGCAGATGGCGAGCCAAGACTTCCCGGTCTCGGTTAGCCCTCAGTCTCTACCGGTCGATTGAACGATCGTACTCCGATCGATCAGGGAAGCAGGCGTCGCCCGTTAGCCTTCCCCGGAGCATGAACCAGCCCCCCGGAATGCTCTCCACGTCCGCCGTTCCCGACGTCCAGGCCGGCAGGCCGCGGACCGAGGTCAGCCTGACCCGCGTCGGCGTCACCGGCGTCGAGAAGGTGATCCGCGTCGAAGGCGCCGGCGACGGTGCCGGCGCGCAGCTCTTCTTCGCCCAGCTGCAGTGTTTCGTCGACCTCAACCCGCGCCAGGCCGGCGCTCACATGTCGCGCTTCGAGGAGGTCGTCAACGAGGCGATCGACGAGGTCGTGCTCTCGGAGGTGCTCAAGGCCGAGCAGCTCGCCGCCGCGATCGCCGAGCGCGTCCGCGACCGCCAGGGCGGCCTGCGGGCCGAGGTCGCGCTGACCGCGCGCTACCCGGAGACGGTGCCGACGCCGGTCACCGACAACTCGACGCAGGAGATCTACACGCTGTACGGGACCGCGGTCGCCTCCGAGCACGGCACGCGGACGCTGACCGGCGTCGAGGCGCAGGGGATGACCGCCTGCCCGTGCGCGCAGGAGCTCGTCTCCGCGACCGCCCGCGAGCGGCTCGCCGAGCTCGGCTACACCGAGGCGCAGGTCGACGAGATCATCGACGCGGTTCCCGTCGCGACCCACAACCAGCGCGGCATCGGCACCCTGCACCTCGGCCGGCCCGAGGGGCTCGAGCTCGGATATCGACGCGCGCGATCTGCTCCGCATCGTCGAGAGCTCGATGTCCTCGGAGATCTACGAGCTGATGAAGCGCTCCGACGAGCAGCACGTCGTCGAGAAGGCGCACGCCAACCCGCGCTTCGTCGAGGACTGCGTCCGCGAGATGGTCCGCCAGGTCGCCGAGGCCTACCCCGACCTCGCGCGAGGGCGGCTTCCTCGTCGCTCGCCAGGAGAACCTGGAGACGATCCACCGCCACAACGTCGTCGCGGACCGCTCCGGCGAGCTCGCCGAGATCATCCGCGAGCTCGAGACCGGCGAGCACTCCCGCCATCACCTGACGATGCGCGAGTGGCTCGAGGCACCGGCCGCTAGCTCGAGCGTCCCGACCCTCGGCACGCCGGCGATGACGAAGTCGGCCTCGATGGACCGGCTGAGTCCCGCGCCCGGCCGGGCGCCGGCCGGGCCCGGCCCGGGCCGTTCCCGGCCCCGGGTTCTCCGGGGTTTGCCACGCATCGCGTAGCGAACTCCGGCGAACCTTCCAGCGCGTGCCCGGCGTTCGCGTAGCGAACTCCGGCGTACCTTCCAGCGCGTGCCCGGCGGCGCGCCGGGTTCTCCGCCGTTCCCCACGCGTCGGGTGGCAAAGTCCGGAGAACTCGACGGGAGGAGCTATGCGAGCCCGATTCGGGCCACGCACTCAGCGAGCGTCTCCTCCCGCCGCTCGAAGACGTCTCCCCACGTGTAGCGGATCAGGTCATCACCGCGTCGACGAGCATCGGCATCGCGCCGTCGGTCTCGCTCCCAGGCCTTGCGGGAGCCGTGGAAGCGATAGCTGTCCAACTCGATCGTCAGGTGGAGGTCGGGCCAGCGCATTCCACGATCCCGATGCCGACCTCACGGTTGACGATGGGCGGGAGCCGCACCCCGCCGGCGCGCAGCATCGAGAGGAACGCGCGCTCGAGCTCGCTGAGCAGCATCGGGTCGTCGCCAAGGAGGACGCGCAGGAGGCGGCGTCGACCGCGCGCCGCCGGCATCTCGGCGAGGAGCGCGGCGATTGCGTCGGGGCGGCAGCGCTGCGTAAACGCGCGGTGGCAGGCCCAGGCGAGGGCTTCATCGTCGAGCAGCGGGGCGGCGTCGATCAGGGTGCGCGCGATCGTCGTTACCGGGATTCCCTCGACCAGCGTCCTCGGTATGCGACGGTCGCGGACGCGACGAGCCCGGATCCCAGGCACATGCCGATCCTTCGGTGTGCAGCACCTCGATGACCTTCGGCCGCCAGCGGATGAGGCCGTGCAGGTGGGCGGCCGCCGAGACCCCCCAGCGCTGCTCCCGGACCGCAGGCCTTGACGGCGGCGAGGTAATCGGCGAGGTGGCTCGGTGCCAGATGACCGAGGCGGAAGACGCCGCGATGGACCCGGATCAGGGACCCATTGCCGATCCGCCAGTCGATCTGGCGGTCGGTCACTCCGGCTCTCCGACCCTCTTCGCGCGTCACCACGCCGTGCTGCTTGGCGGCGATGCGCCGCGAGCCGGCGCTCAGCACTCGGCTTGGCCCCGCGACTTCTCCGGCTCTTGCCACCCATACCGTCGTTAAGCCCGGAGCACCGATCGGCGCCCCGTCTTGTCCCCGGTCCGGGTGTCGAACAGCTACACGGAGGGCGGCTGGGCCGGTAGCTCCGTTGCCTGCGGGTCCGCGACCGCGCGGGCGGCGGCCACGTCGCTGAGCGTGCGGCGCAGGTCGACGAAGTAGATCGACCCCCGAGATCACGGTCATCGCCGGCCGCGGCGTAGACGAGGACGTCGACCCAGGTCGGCGCGGGGTCCTCGGCGATCAGGGCGAAGATCGCCGCGATCTGCAGCGTCGTCTTCACCTTCCCGTGCCAGCGCGCGCTGATGACGACGCCCTGCTCGGCCGCGAGGGTGCGGAGGCCGGTGACCGCGAGCTCGCGGGCGATGATCACCATCGCGATCCAGGCGGCGAGCCGGTTCAGGTCGACGAGGCAGATCAGCGCTGCGACGACGAGCAGCTTGTCGGCGAGCGGATCCATGAGCTTGCCGAAGTTGGTGATCTGGTTGCGGCGGCGGGCGATGTAGCCGTCGAGCCCGTCGGTCGCGGCGGCAAGCGCGAAGACCACCGCGGCGATCACGTCGCCGTTGTCGACTTCGAAAGGAGCGCGACGACGACCACCGGCACCGCAAGGATCCGCAGCAGCGTCAGCGTGTTGGGCAGGTTGAGCGGGATCACGGAATCACGTGCTTAGGCGATACTAGGCGGCCCTCGGGGCGCCCGGCCGCCTCCCGGCGCAGCCCGAACGCAGCACGTCCCTCCATCCTCCAGCCCACCTCCCCACCCATGGCCCTCGACTACGTCTTCCGCATCGATCAGCCGCACATCCGCGGCCAGCTCGCCCAGATCTGCAACGCGATCGCCGACGCCGACGCGCTGATCGGCGACATCGTCACGATCACGATGGGCCGCGACCGCTCCGTCCGCGAGATCTCGGTCGAGGTCCACGATCGCAGCCAGGCGCCGAGCGTCGCCGAGCACATCGAGGCGCTCGAGGGCGTGCACGTGATCTCCTTCTACGACCGGGCGCTGAACGCGCACGAGGGCGGCAAGCTCGAGATCGGCGCGATCGAGCCGCTCGAGACGCTGCAGCACATGCGCGACGTCTACACGCCGGGCGTCGCCCGGGTCTGCGCCGCGATCAGCGACGACGCGGCGCTCGCCTCCCGCTTCACGATGATCGGCCGCACGCGTCGCGATCTGCACGAACGGCACCCGCGTGCTCGGCCTCGGCGACATCGGCCCGTCGCCTCGATGCCGGTGATGGAGGGCAAGGCGCTCTTCTACGACCAGATGGCCGGGATCTCCGCGATGCCGATCCTGATCGACACCACCGACATCGACGAGTTCGTCGAGACGGTGATCCGCATCGCCCCCGGCTTCGGCGGCATCCACCTCGAGGACATCCGCGTCCCCGACTGCTTCGAGATCGAGCGCCGGCTCAAGGAGGAGCTGACGGAGCCGGTCATGCACGACGACGTCCACGGCACCGGCGTCGCGACGCTGGCCGCGGCGCTCGCCGCCTGCGAGCAGGTCGGCCTCGACCTGGCGAGCGCCACCGTCGGCCAGATCGGGCTCGGCGCCGCCGGCTTCGGGATCGCGGCGATGATGGTCGACGGCGGCGCCAAGCAGGTGCTCGCCTCCGACCCGAACGAGGCCTCGCACGAGCGCGCCCGCGCCGCCGGGATCGAGATCGCCGACTACGCGCGGATCATGGCCGAGTGCGACCTGGTGATCGCGACGACCGGCGTCACCGGCCTGATCAAGCCCAAGGACATCCGCCCCGGCTCGGTGATCTTCGCGCTCACCAACCCGCACCCCGAGATCGAGCCGCGACGCGGCGGTCGCCGCCGGCGCCGCCTACGCCGCCGACGGCACCTCCGTCAACAACGTGCTCGGCTTCCCCGGCATCTTCCGCGGCGCCCTCGCCGCCGGCGCGACGGAGATCTCGAAGGGGATGAAGCTCGCCGCCGCCTACGCGATCGCCGGCCTGACGGCCGAGTCCGAGCTGGTTCCCGACGCGCTCGACCCGGCCGTCCACCACGCCGTCGCCGCCGCCGTCGAGGAGGCCGCGGAGGCCGAGGGCCTCGGCCGGCCCGAGCGGATCCCGAGCGGGCTGTAGCCCGTCCCGCCGAGAGCTGAAAACGCAACGCTGCGTTGCGTTCTTCAGCGTTCGGCGGCGAGCTCGACCGCTCGCGTCAGCACGGCGTCGGTCATCGGCTCGGTGAGCTTGCCGGTGAAGGTGTTCTGCTGGCTCGGGTGGAAGCAGCCGAGCAGCGTGTAGGGGCCGACCTCCGCCTCGGCGCCGTGGCCGAACTTCGGCCGGGGCCTGGGGATCGCCTCCCCTACGCCCGGCATCGTCGCGAGTACGCGCAGGGCGCCGTCCCAGCCGAAGCTGCCGAGGCAGACGAGGACGTGGACGCCGCCGAGCAGCTCGAGCTCGCGGGCGAGGTAGGGCAGGCAGGCGTCGCGCTCGGCCGGCGTCGGCTTGTTGGCGGGCGGCGCGCAACGGACCGCGGCGGTGATCCAGGCGCCGTGGAGCTTCAGCCCATCGTCGATGTCGGTGGAGGTGGGCTGGTTGGCGAGCCCGACGCGGTGCAGGGCGGCGTAGAGCCAGTCGCCGGAGCGGTCGCCGGTGAACATGCGGCCGGTCCGGTTGGCGCCGTGCGCCGCCGGGGCGAGGCCGACGAGCGCGATCCGCGCGGCCGGATCGCCGAAGCCGGGGACGGGCCGCGCCCAGTAGGTCTCCCCGCGGAAGCGCTTCGGTGGCTCCGCCGCCGCCTGCTCCCGCCACTCGACGAGCCGCGGGCACGACCGGCAGGCGGAGATCTCGGCGGCGAGCTCGTCCAGCTGTCGCCGCGCCGTCATCGCGCGGCAGCATTGCAGGCATTCCTGACTTTGCCACGCGTGGGAGGGGAAAGCCCGGAGCACCTCGCGCGGCGCCTGGCGGGCCGGCGCAGAGCGGCGTGGTGAGGGGGACTTGGCGGTTCCGCGTCCCGGTCCCTTCCTAAGATCGGCACGTGCCCGCACCTCCCCTCCCTCCACGCCGCGGCCTGCGCCGCCGCGAGGCGCTCGCGGCCGGCGCCGGCGCCGCGCTCGCCGTCGGCCTCGCCGCCTGCGGGGGCGGCGGCGACGAGACCAGCGCCACGGAGCCGAACAGCGAGCTCAACGCGCTCGCCGACCTGACGGCCCTCGAGTACCTGGCGATCAAGACCTACGCGACCGCGGCGCGGTTCAGCCCGCCGGGGCAGGCGCGCGAGCTCGGGATCCTCTCGCGCCAGGCAACCGACCACGTCGGCGCGCTCGATGCGCTGATCGCCGCGGGCGGCGGGACGAAGCCACCGGCGACGCCGGCCCCCGCGGTCGTCTTCGTCGACAGCGCCGAGACGGCGCGCAGCGAGTCGCTGCGGGTCTCAACCCGGCTCGTCCACTCCTATTCGACGGCGATCCCGCTGCAGAGCTCGGCCGCGACCCGCTTGCAGCTGACGACGATGCTCGCCAACAACGCCCAACACCAGGTGATGCTCGGCGGGCTCAGCCAGGCACGGGTGCTGCCGGGAGGCGTCGATGTCGGCGCCTGAGCCCGCAGCCGCGGGCGAGCAGCCGATCAGTCGCCGCGCGCTCGCGGCGCGCGGCCGCGAGGTGGCGCTCGCCCTCGGCTCGGGCTCGATGCTCGCCGCCGCGGCGCTTCGTGCGGCGCGCGCGGCCGCCGCGGGCTCGGGCGATACGCAGGTGCTCGCCGCATTGCGCCTCCAGCAGACGCTGCGCACGACCTACGGCGCCGCCGTGCGCAGCGGCACGCTCAACGCGCACGACCGCAAGCTCGCGGCGAAGTTCGGCGCGCAATCGCGGGCGCACGCGAAGCTGCTCGCCGGCCTGCTCGGGCCCCGCGCGCGGCTGCCGAAGCCGCCGAAGCCGGACCAGGTGCACGGCCTCGGCGCCGTCGGCAACGGTCATCGTTACCTCGAACTGGCGCTCGGCTTCGAGGATCAGGCCTACCTGGGGCTGATCGACGCGCTTGATTCCTTCTCCGATCAGCAGCCGGTGCTGGTCCTCTCGCAGCTTGCCGCGAGCACGGCGCAGCACCTGGCGCTGCTGCGGATCGCGCTCGGCGGGCTGCCCGCGCCGAGCGCCTTCGAGGCCGGCAACGGCTGAGAGATCCGCTCCCCGAGCGGGCAGGCGGGGCCTCATGACGCGTCCCGACCGCTACCGTGATCAGCAGCAGATGAGTGCAACCACCTCCAAGCTGCGCAAGCTGGCCATCGTGCCGGCTTACAACGAGCAGGAGATGGTCGGTCGGGTCGTCCGCGACATCCACCGCCACGCTCCGGGCTTCGACGTCGTCGTCGTCGACGACGGCTCCCTCGACGCGACCGCCGCGGCGGCCGAGCGCGCCGGCGCGACCGTGCTCCGCCAGCCGTTCAACCTCGGCATCGGCGGCGCCATGCAGGCCGGCTACAAGTACGCGCTGCACCGCGGCTACGACGTCGCCGTGCAGGTCGACGGCGACGGCCAGCACAAGGCCGAGTACCTGCCCTCGATGCTCGAGGCGCTGCACACCGTCGGCGAGGAGGCGGACATGGTCTACGGCTCGCGCTTCCTCGGCGACCCGGGCTACAAGGTGCCGTTCATGCGCAAGCTCGGCAACCGGATCTTCGGCGTCGTGCTGACGACGATCTGCCGGCAGTCGATCACCGACCCGACCTCCGGCTTCCGGATGGTCAACCGCAACGGGATCGAGCTCTTCGCCCGCGACTACCCGCACGACTACCCCGAGGTCGAGGCGATCCTGATGCTGCACGCGCACAAGCTCAAGATCCACGAGGTGCACGTGCGCATGAATGCGCGCGGCTTCGGCGAGAGCTCGATCGACTACTTCAGCGCCGCCTACTACATGATCAAGGTGATGCTCGCGATCTTCGTCGGCCTGCTGCGCCGCCGGCCGCTGCCGATGGCGGGCGAGCTGCCCGAGACGGGCGAGTTCGCCGCGGTGGCGCCGGGCGCCGCATCGGCGGGGGCGGGGGCTCCGCGCGAAGAGGCGGGAACGTGAGCGGGCCGCTCGCCGGGCTGACGCTGCCGCTCGCGCAGGTGCTGCACCTGCACGCCAACGCCGACAAGGGCCAGCTCTCGCCGCGGGCACAGGTGATCGCCGTGATCGGCACGGTGCTCTTCCTCGTCTTCGTGATCGAGCTCGTCCGCCGCCGCCGACTGATCGAGCGCTACGCCCTCGGCTGGATCCTGGTCGCCACCATCGGCGTCGTGCTCGCCGTCTGGAACGGCGGCCTCAACTGGCTCGCCGCTCGCGTTGGCATCGACTCACCGACGAACGCCCTCTTCCTCGTCGGGCTCGTTGCGATCTTCGGCCTGCTGCTCAACTTCTCGGCCGCGATCAGCCGGCTCACCGAGGAGACGAAGATCCTCGCGCAGACGCTCTCCAGGCTCGATGCCGAGCTCCGCGAGCTGCGCGGCGAGGGGCCGCCGGCGCGCAACGGCAACGGGCTCTCCGCGGGCAGCGAAGCCGAGGCGGCGCGCTCGGGCGAGGGCGACACCCAGGGTTGAGCGCCCCCGGCGAGCGCATTGCGGCCGGCTACTTCCAGCCGAGCCTGTGGACCCAGGGGGTGACCATCGCGGTCGCCGGTGCGCCGTTCACCGTCCGGATCAGCACGCGGCGCCGAGCGGTGCTGCGCCCGCGGATGCGGCCGTGCACGCGGTCGGCCTCGTAGACGGCGACCCGGCAGCGAAAGCCGAAGCGCAGCGGTGCGCAATCGAGGGCGGCGCTGCGCCGGCAGCGCGAGCCCTCCCGGCGACATTCCCGCGCGGCGTAGGCGGTGGCGGCGTCGAGCGCCTGCGCGGCGCTCGGCGGGGCGGGTCGAGCCGGCGGCGGGCCGGCGACGATGTTCGAGCCGTAGAGCTGCAACATGTCGAGCTGCAGGGACGTCCGCATCGACCCGGCGAGGCGGCCGTAGATGCCTGGGAAGCGGGCGCGGGCGCAGCCCCTCCCGAAGCTGGTGTCGCCGACGAGCCGGTACTCGCCCGGGCCGACGGCGACGACGAGCGGGCCGCCGCTGTCCCCCTGGCAGGTGTCGCGGCCGGGAGCGGAGGCGCAGAGCATCGTCGCCGGCTCGAAGTCGGCTCCGTAGGACGACGGGTCCGAGCAGCGTGAGTCGGCGTCGATCGCGAGCTGGGCGGCGCGCAGCACGCGCCGGCTATGGCCGCCGGAGCTGGTCGAACCCCAGCCCGTGATCCAGGCGGGGCGGCCGGCGCTCCAGGCCGCGCGCTCGCTCGGGCCCGCGATCTTGATCGGGGTCCCGGCGGCGGGCTTGGCGAGGTGCAGGAAGGCGACGTCCCAGGAGCCGCTCGGCGCGCCCCAGCGCGGGCCGCCCCGAGGCGTCGTCGGGGACCACTGACTGTCGACGTGCGTCTGCGCCCCGGTCTCGCTGTCGAGCGCGGTCCGGCCGGAGACGACGGCGATTCCGCGGGTCGACGGCGCGCCGGTCGCGAGCACGCAGTGCGCCGCCGTGAGGACGAGCCTGGGTCCGACGAGGCTGCCGCCGCAGAAGTGGGTGTAGAGAGCATCGCTCGGGTAGCGGCTCCACTGCGAGAGGCTGACCTGCCACGGCCACTGCTCGATCGACGTCGGCTCGCCGCCGATGATCCGCTCGTGGGCGGTCCCGGAGTCCCCGGCAGCGACCGACGCGCCCGGGAAGGCGGCGCAGACCCCGAGCAGCACGAGCGCGCAGGCGAGCAGCGCGCGGCCCATCAGCCGCTCAGCCCCAGCCCTTGCGGAAGCGCTGCGGATCGACCATGTCAACCCGGGCTCCAGACCCGGAGGAGCCGACGAGCACCTCCCGGATCATGCGGCTCTTGTGGCGGCGGCGCTTCAGGTCGAGCGTGACCCGGCAGCGGTAGGCATAGGTCGTCGCGTTGCAGTTGCCGACGGCCGGCCTGCGGCACTGACGACCGTAGTAGTCGCCGCAGAGTTGTTCGGCGTAGGAGTCGGCGGCAGCGCCGGCGGCCGAAGCGCTCGGCCGGGCCGGCGGCGTCGCCGGCGGGCCGCCGACGACGTTGACCCCGGCGAGCCCGAAGAGGTCGTGCTGCAGAACGGTGCGCATTGGCGGTCCGGCGAGGCGCCCGTAGATGCCGGGGAAGTCCGGATCGGCGCAGCCGTTGCCGAAGCTCGTGTCGCCGACGAGACGGTACGCGCCGTTGACCGGGACGACGAGCGGGCCGCCGCTGTCGCCCTGGCAGGTGTCGCGCCCGGGCGCCCCGGCGCAGAGCATCAGCTTCGGGTCGAACTCACCCGCGTACGCCGACCCGCAGGCCGAGCCGCGTTTGATCGTGACGGCGACCGCGCGCAGCCGATCGCTCCCCTTGCCCCCGTCGGAGGTGCGGCCCCACCCGGTCGCATAGGCGGTGCTGCCGGGACTCCAGGCCGACCCCTCCCCCGGTCCGGCGATCTTGATCGCGGTGCCGGCAGCCGGCTTGGCGAGCTCGAGCACGACCGCATCCCAGCTCGGCGGGTTCTCGCCGAAGAGGAGGTAGATCGAGTCGTCGAGCGGCGCCCACGAGCGGCGCACGTTGGTGACCGTGCCCTGGTCGCCGGTCAGCCGCGTCCGGCCGGAGATCACCTCGAGCGACGCGGACGGAGTCCAGCCGCGCTCGAGCAGGCAGTGGCCGGCGGTGATCACGTAGCGGGATGCAACGAGCGTCCCGCCGCAGAACTGGCGGCGGCGGGGGCCGCCCTTCTTGGCCGAGGGCCGGAAGGCGACGGCGACCTGCCAGGGCCACTGCTGGATCGTCGTCGGGTTGCCGCCGACGATCCGCTTCGCGCTCGCCGGGCCGGGAGCGGCGCCGGCCGGCGCCGCGGAGGCGGCCGCCGCACAGGCGCAGAGCAGCGCCGCCGCGCACGCGACCCGCACCGGCCGCGAGAGCCGTGAAGAGAAGATCCCCGCCACGGAGTCTTCTTCGGCAGCGGCGAAGGTTCGCTTGAGGCCGGCTCCCACAGCGACGACCTCAGCCCGCCGAGAGCGCGACCGACTTCGCCTGCAGCAGGCGCTTCGCCTCGCGGACGCCGGTCGTCAGGGCGCCGTCGGCGTAGCCGTTGCGGACCGGGTTGGTCGCCTCGCCGGCGAAGAGCACCCTGCCGACGGGCCGCCCGAGCGCTTCGCAGTTCGGACTTGGGCCGGCCGGCGATCACCGTCGAGTAGGCGCCGTGCGCGAACGGGTCGCGGCGCCAGGCCGTCGCGTAGGCGTCGACGGGCTCGGGGATCTTGTGGCCGATCGCCTCGGCGATCGCGGCGAGGGCGAGCTTCGTCTTGTGCTCGCGCGAAGCGTTCTGCAGCTGCTGCGCGGGGCGGCCGGCGTAGAGCGCGTTCGAGCACGGGGAAGCCGGAGAACTGCTGCAGGTCGAGCGTCATCGGGAAGCCGAAGGGCTTGGCGAGCCGGACGATGTGCGTGTGGGCGCCCTCCTGCCAGAAGGGCTCGTCGAAGGCGAGCGCGACCTTCTCGAAGTAGCCGAAGCCGAGCCGGCGGATCACGGCCCGCTTCGCCTTCGGCAGCCGCGGCGCGAACTCGACCCCGTGGTGCTTGAGGACGCCGAGCGAGACCGTGCACGAGCACGTGGCTGCCGCGCAGGCGGACGCGCTTGCCGGTGCCGCGGTGCGCTGGCCTCGACGAGGACGCCGTCGCGGTCGTGGTGGATCGTGCGGACCTCGGTGGCCGAAGCGAACCTCGGTGTCGCCGGCCATCGCCTCGATCAGCTTCCGGTAGCCGCCCGTCGGGAAGTTGCCCTGGCCGACGCCGTCGTAGGGGGCCTCGTAGCTCGCCACGTACGGGAGCGAGATCCGGTTCCAGTACATGTTCTCCTCCTGCTCGGAGAAGAGGCGGATCGCGAACTCGGCGCGGCGGCGGCGCGTCGCCGTGCAGGCTTCTGGTCGTCGAGGTAGGCGAGCGGCCGCGTCGCGGACCGAGGCGTCGGGGCCGAGCCGCGTCGCGTAGTCGCCGCTCGGCGTCGTCGAAGCCGACCGCGTGGACGAAGGCGCCGATGACGTCGCTCGGCAGCAGCCGCGCCGCCGCTCGACCTGGTCGAAGAAGCGGATCGTCGCGATGTCGAGCCTCGGGCGCCGCGAGCGTGGTGCCGATCCCGGCCTGGCGGCGAAGTCGGCCATCGGGTTGCCGATCGGGTCGTGGATCCACGAACAGCCGAGGTCGACCGGGTGGCCGCCGACGCGTCGCGTCCAGGCGCGGCCACCGAGCCGCCGGCGCGCCTCGAGGACGACGACGTCGACGCCGGCGTTGCGCAGCGCGTTGGCGGCGGTCAGGCCCGACCAGCCGGCGCCGATGACGATCACGCGGCCGGGATTGCCGGCGCCGGGAACGGCGGACGGGATCGCGTCGGAGCCGTCGTCGTAGTTGCGGGTCGGGGGTGCCGCGGCGAGCGGCCGGCGGCGCGGAGGGCGCCGCCCGGGCAGAGCTGCCGCGGCGCCCGCGGCGGCGGCGAGCTGGGCGAGGCGGCGGCGGGTCAGGCGCGGGCCGCGCCGGAGCACCATGCGAACCGTCGAGCTCACCCATGAGGCAGGGTAGCCGCCAGCTGGGCCGTCGCGCGGTGACCCGGCCAGAGCGGTCGGCTAGCGCGGGCCGAGCAGGGCGAGCGCCAGGCGCCAGTAGGCGCGCAGGGCCCAGCGCAGTGGCGCGAGCGTGGCGGCGGCGCCGAGGTAGGCGGAGTCGAGGTCCGGGGTGAGCTGCTCGGCGAAGGCGCGGGCCGAGATCACCGCGCCGGGCGGGCGGCCGACGCCGGCGAGCGGCGTGCCGGGCGGCGCGACCGGGGTCGTGCCGAGCTCGCGGCCCGGGGCCCGGGCGACGGGCGGGGTCGTGCCGGCGCCGCCCTGGATCGCGCGGCGCTCGCGCAGCAGGCGCGGCAGGGCGGCGAGCACGGCGCGGTCGGCGCGCAGCTTCTCCGGCAGCCAGCCGCGAGGCGGCGGCGATCAGGTGCAGGGCGAGCTCGGTGGCGAGCAGGGCGGGAGCCGAGCACGGCGAGCAGGCGGCCGCGGGTAGGTGCGGAGGATCGTCGCCCAGCGGTTCGTCTCCAGGTAGCGCCACTTCGCCGAGCCCCTTGTCGAACTCGTACTCGTGCTCGACGCGGGCGCGCGGCTCGAGGCCGACGCGACTGCCGCCAAGCCACAGGCGCAGGCCGAGGTCGGTGTCCTCGTGGTAGAGGAAGTACGGCGGGCTGAAGCCACCGAGCCGCTCCCAGAGCTCGCGCGTGGATCAGCAGGCAGCCGCCGCTCGCGAAGGGGATCTCGACCGGCTCCGCCGGTGCCTCGGCGATCGGCCGGCCGGCGCCGCCGGCCCAGGCGATGCCGGTGAAGTGGACGGCACCGCCCCAGGTGTTGACCTCGGTCGCCGCCGGCGCTCGTCAGCAGCCCCTGCCACGCGTCCCAGCCGCGGCCCTCGGCGAGCGGCAGGACGATCGCGTCGCGGAAGCCCGGGGCTGGACGACGGCATCGGGGTTGAGGAGGAGCAGCAGCGGGTTGGCCGCGGCGGCCGCGCCGGCGTTGCAGGCGACGCCGAAGCCCGGGTTGCCGGGGATCTCGATCACGCGTCGCGTCGGGCGCCAGCTCGCGGACGCGCTCGACCGTGCCGTCGGCGGAGCCGTTGTCGCAGACGATCAGCTCGTCGCCCGCACGGAGCTCGGCGACGATCGCCGGCAGCGAGCGGCCGACCGCGTCGGCGGAGTCGTAGGTGACCATGACGACGGAGATCGCGGCGTCGGCGGCGGGTGTCTGTTGCTGGGCGCGCCAAGCGCGGCGAGGATAGAACGAGGCGGCGCGAGGCTGCCGGGCTTCGCGCCGTCCGGGCATGATGCGCCCGTGGCGCTCGTTGCGATCACCCGCCCACTGCCCGGAGAGCCGGAGCAGCTGCTGCGCGAGCGCGGGCCATGACGTGCGGCGTCCGCGAGGCGGCGCTGCCGCCGACTCGCCGAGGAGCTGCGGACGCTCGGCCGCGGACGCCGAGGGACTGCTCTGCCTGCTGACCGAGCGCGTCGATGCCGAGCTGCTCGATGCCTGCCCGTCGATCCGGGCGATCTCGAACATGGCGGTCGGCACCGACAACATCGACCTCGACGAGTGCGCGCGGCGCGGCATCCCGGTCGGCAACACGCCCGGCGTGCTGACCGAGGCGACGGCCGACCTCGACCTTTGCGCTGCTGCTCGCCTGCGCGCGGCGGATCGTCGAGGCGGAGGCAGCGGTCCGGGCCGGCGAGTGGCGGACCTGGGAGCCCGGGGGCTGGCTCGGCGCCGACGTCGGCGGCGCGACGATCCTGATCGTCGGCGCACGGCGCGATCGGCTCGGCGGTCGCCCGGCGGGCCGAGGGCTTCGGCATGCGGCGTCCTGAGCGCCGGCCGCGGACGACGAGCTCGGACCGCTGCTCGCCGAGGCCGACTTCGTCTCCCTGCACGCGCCGCTGACCGAGGCAGACCCGCGGCCTGATCGGCGCGGCCGAGCTCGCGGCGATGAAGCCGACGGCGTTTCTGATCAACACGGCGCGCGGCGACCTCGTCGACCAGGAGCGCGCTGCGCGAGGCGCTCGAGCTGGGGCTGATCGCCGGCGCCGGGCTCGACGTGACGACGCCGGAGCCGCTGCCGGCCGACGACCCGCTGCTCGGCGCGCCGAACCTGACGGTCCTCCCCCACATCGGCTCCGCCTCGCACCACGGCGCGGGCGGCGATGGCGCGGCTCGCGGCCGAGAACCTGATCGCCGGGCTGGCGGGCGAGTCCGATGCCGCACGCGGTGGCCTGAGGCCGGGCAATGGCGGCGGCGGCCTCGACGGCGACGGCGGCGCTCTGCGAGCACGAGGGCCGGGTGCGGATCGAGGGCGCCCGTGGCAGGGAGCTGCCCCTGGCGGGCGTCGAGTTCGTCGCCAAGGACGTGTTCGCGGTCGCCGGCCTGCGCTGCTGCGCGGGCAACCCCGACTGGCTGCGGACGCACGAGCCGGCTGACGCGAGCGCGCCGGCGGTCGAGCGGCTGCTCGCGGCGGGCGCGTCGCTGAGCGGCAAGGCGATCTGCGACGAGCTCACCTACAGCATCACGGGCCGCAACTTCCACTACGGCACGCCGCTCAACGCGCGGGCGCCCGGTGGGATCCCAGGCGGCTCCTCGAGCGGCTCGGCCTCGGCCGTCGCCCGCGGCCTGGCGGCGCTCGCGCTCGGCACCGACACGACCGGCTCGATCCGCACCCCGGCGGCGCTCTGCGGCGTCTGGGGCATGCGGCCCGGGCACGGCGCGGTGCCGGTCGCCGGGGTCGTCCCGCTGGCGCCGTCGTTCGACACGGCCGGCGCGCTCGCATCCGAACCGGGCCTGCTCGCCGCGGCGATCGCGGCGTTGCTCGGCGAAGGCGGGGGCGCGCCGGCGGGCCGTCCGGCGCGCCTGCTGATCCCCGCCGACGCCTGGGAGCTGGCCGATCCCGCCGTCCGGGGTGCGCTCGAGCCGGCCCTGGCGGAGCTCCGCGGAGAGCTTGAGGCCAGGGAGGTTGCGCTCGCGCCGGACGCCGGAGGCCTGGCGGCCTGGGCGGACGCCGTCCGGATCCAGCAGGCGAGCGAGATCTGGTCCGTGCACGGCGGGTGGGTCGAGCGCGTGCGGCCCCTGTTCGGGCCCGGGGTCGGCGAACGCTTCGCGGCGGCTCAGGCGATCGGCGATGCCGCCGCCAAGGCCGCGGCCGCGGTGCGCGAGCGAGCCGGCGACAGCGTCCGCGAGCTGGTCGGGGGCGATGGCGTCCTCGCCTTCCCGACGTGCCCGACCGCGGCCCCGTCGAAGGCCACGGCAGAGGACGAGCTCGGCGCCTGGCGCGGCCGGGTGATGGAGCTGACGGCTGCCGCGAACGTCTCCGGCCTGCCGCAGCTCGCGATCCCCTACGGGGCGGTCGACGCCGGCCCCGTCAGCCTCTCGCTGCTCGGCCCGCCCGGGTCGGAGCTCGCGCTGATCGAGCTCGGCGCGGAGCTCATGGCGCGCTGAGCAGGCCGCTCAGCACTCCACGATCAGGCTGAAGTCGTTGTCCTGGGTGTCGTTGAGGGTGAAGCCGTTGTAGGTCGTCACCCTGACCTTCTCCGGCTCGCCGTCGGCGTTCATCCGCACCTGCGCGTCGGCACCGGCGCCGATCACGCCCGGGCCGAAGCCGAAGCCGACCGAGGCCACGCCGACGCAGCCCTTGAGCGACTGGTCGAAATAGACGAAGTACGTGCCCTTGTCCTGGCGGTACGCGCTGTCGACGCCGGCGGACTCGCCGAGGGTGCCGCCGGAGCTCACGTGCGCGAACAGCCGCGGTGAAACGGTGTTTGCGGCGAGGTCCCCGAAGGCAACCGAGCCGTCGGCGATCTGCGCGGAGCCGACGGCGTCGGGCTGGAGCTGGTCGGTGCCGACGGAGCCACCCTTCAGCTGATCGGTGCCGACGGAGTGCACGGCGAGGTCCTTCGTCTTCACCTGGTGGTTCTTGATGTGCTTCGACTTGATCGCGTTGCGGGCGATGTCGCCGGAGTTGATCTTGCCCGCCGCCCAGACGACGCCGCCGCTGAGGGCGAGGACGAGCGCGAGGGTCGCGACCACGTTCGCGTAAGTCAGTCGGGACCTCAGTGCAGCCATCGCCCTCGTCCTCCCAGATCGTTCGCCAGACGAGCATAGACCCGGATGTCGCGATCGTGGCGACGTTTTCGGGCAGGCTCAGCGGGCCGTCGCGGCCTGGCCCGGCGCGCCGGGCCCGCGATGGCGCCCGCCGCCCGCCTCGAACTCGTGGCGGCAGTGCTCGGAGCAGAAGTAGTGCGTGTGGCCGTCCTGCTCGAGGGTGACGGCCTTTTCCCGGTCGACCTTCATCCCGCAGACCGGATCGGTGACGCCGCGGCGCGCGGTCATCCAGAAGAGCGCGGCGAAGATCGCGACGCCGAGGACGTTGAGCGCGAACTTGTAGTTGAGGCTGATCGAGCCGAAGATGTCGTCGCGGCTCGGCCGCGGCCCGTCGGGGATCAGACCGGTGACGCTGAAGGCGGCGTCGATCAGGAGCGCCGCGATGATCATCGTGGCGAGCATCAGGCCGACGATCCGGACCGTGTACGGCCAGCCGTAGTACTTGCGGTAGATCGCGATGATCGGCAGCACGATCAGGTCGGCGAAGAGGAACGAGAGGACGCCGGCGAACCCGATCCCGCCCGACCAAAGGACCGCGGCCAGCGGCACGTTGCCGACCGAGCAGACGAAGCTGGCGACCGCGATCAAGGGACCGATGATCACGTTCTCGAGCGTCGGGATCGGATCGGGCGCGTTCGTGAGGAACAGCGACTCGAAGAAGCCGTTGGGAAGCTGGGCGACGAAGCCCGCAAGCAGGAAGCCGATCGAGATCTCCTTCCAGAGCATCTGCCAGTCGCCGCGGAAGTTGTGGGCGACGTCCGACCAGGCCGCGGCACTGGCAATCCGCTCGCGCAGGCTGAGCTCCTCGCCCGCCATGTGGTGCTGGTGGCCGGAGTCGGCCTCGGTCGCGTGCTCGCGTGCCTGCTCCTCGACCTCGCGGCTGACGAACAGCCGCAGGCTGACCGTCATCAGGCCGATCATCACGATCCCGCCGAGGTACTCGGCGAGCGTGAACTGCCAGCCGAGCAGGATCCACAGGACGAGGCCGAGCTCCCAGACGAGGTTCGTGGAGGCGAACTGGAAGGCGAGCGCCGAGGCGGCGGAGGCGCCCTTCTGGAAGAGCGACTTGGCGATCGCGATCGCCGCGTAGGAGCAGGAGCTCGAGGCGGCGCCGAGGGCCGTGGCGACGCCGACGGGTTTGGCGCCGGAGCCGGAGAGCGCGCGCTCGACCCGCTCGCGCGGCACCCAGGCCTGGACGATCGCGCTGATCGCGAACCCGAGGACGAGCGCCCACCAGACCTCCCAGGCCATCAGGAAGGAGTCCTTGAGGCCCATCCAGAGCACGTTGAGTACGTCTCCCATGCCGGACGGACTATACCCCCTAGGGGTATTGCTATGCTCTTGCACGATGAGCGACGCCACCACGACCCACCACGCCAACCCCCCGGCTACACGGCTTCGAAGGAGCAGCTGCTCAAGCGCCTGCGCCGGATCGAGGGTCAGGTGCGAGGCGTGGAGCGGATGATCTCCGAGGAGCGCTACTGCATCGACGTGCTCACGCAGATCTCCGCGATCGACGCGGCCCTCGACAAGGTCGCGCTCGCCCTCCTCGACGACCACACCCGCCACTGCGTGCTCGGCGCCGAGGGCGGCGAGCGCGAGGAGAAGACCGAGGAGCTGATGTCCGCGGTCGGCCGCCTCGTACGCGGCGGCTGACGACGAGAGCCGACGAGCGGATTCGAACCGCTGACCCCTTCATTACGAGTGAAGTGCTCTACCAACTGAGCTACGTCGGCACCGAGCGCCTGAGTGTAGATGAGGCGGGCGGGTGCGGAAGGCCCTCGCTGCGGCGGCTCCGGCGCAGGCGACGGACCTCCTCGTGGGGGGGACCCACGCGCACGGGAAGGGCAGCTTCGCGCACGCGGTGAAGCGGACGACATCCCCGCGCCGGACGGGGCCGAGCGGATCCGCGCCGGCCAGGTTCTCGACTACATCGACGGCGGCCGCGGCGGGGCGGACACCGATGAGGCGGCCTTCAGCGAGCGGGAGTACGGGGTCGAGGACTCCCGCTAGGCGACGGCCGGCGCGCGGCCGGTGAGGATCGCCTCCAGGTCGGCGCGCAAGGCCGTTCGGCCTGAGCCGAGCATGCGGTCGGTGACGCGGATGATGCGCCAACCGTGGGCGAGGAGGATGCGGTCGCGCTCGCGGTCACTCTCGGCGGCATCCCAGGAGCCGTGGAAGGCGTCCGTGTCGAACTCGATGCCGACGCGCAGCGCCGGCCAGGCGGCGTCGAGCTCGAAGACGCGGCCGCCGAGGCGCAGCATGTAGTTCGTCTCCACCCGCGGCCAGCCCGACTCGAGGACGAAGTCGAGGAAGTCCGCCTCACCCTCCGAGCGCAGGCGCCGGGCGTGGCCGCCGGCGATGCGTCCGAGCACGCGGCGGAGGCGACGCGTTCCCGGATGGACGGGATGGCGAGCGAGGAGCTCGGGCAACGAGGGGGTGAAGTCCAGCTCGAGCTCGTCGGCCATGGCGATCGCGCCCTCCAGGCGGGCGTCGGTGAGCTGCCGGGCGAGGTCGAAGATCGTGCGCGAGGGGGTCGTGATGCGGAGGCCGTCATGGAGTGTGATCTCGTCGGCGGGCAGGGTTCGGCGATGGAGGCGGACGCCTTCGATCGGGCGCTTGCGGTGAGGGGTGGTGATGTCGATCAGCGCCGCCTGCGAGCGGCGGATCGACCATGCAGCGCCGGCGCTGGCGTGGCTGAGCGTGGCGTCCGGGCCGGCGCGGAGCAGGGCGGTCATCCGGTGGGCCTGGGGAGTGGCAATGAGGGGAGCGAGCGCGTAGACACCGCGGACGACCCGGACCAGCCAGCCGCGGCGGAGGCGGGCGTCGATTCCACGGTTGGTGACACCGATCGCGTGGAGCTGGGCACGCGAGATCCGTCCGTGCTGACGAGCAGCTCGCGCTTGGATCCGCCGGTCGACTTCCCGGGACTGGTCACGTTCCACCGCAAGTTGCGGTGTTTCGTGACCAGTGGCGTCCATGGACCCCACTCTGGCCCCGAAAGGCGCGTGTGTGGGTCACGCCATGCGACGAAAGGCTCGCCGAACGGAGGCGCTTGGCGCGCCTCCTTCCTCACTGCCCCCGAAGCCCTCCGGAAGCCGAACCCGGCGGGCCGGCCGAGCGGCTCCGGCGGGCCGGCCGGCCTCCCCTACTTGATCTTCTTCCGCAGGAAGGGGACGACCGTCTGCAGGAACTTGTTCTTCGACGGTGAGGCGCTGATCGGGTCGATGTGCGAGTAGGTCTTCGTCCGCTCGACCGTCTTCACCCAGCCCTTCGGCACGCCGGACTGCTTGGCGAGCTGGCGGGTGGCGTCCGCGACGCGGCCGCCGCCGAGCGAGGTGTCGAACGAGTACATCGGCAGCTTCACGTCGTGACCCATCGTCGCGTGGTCGCCGTAGACGGCCTGCGCCGGGTTGTCGATCCCGTTGTTGATCGCGCCGGAGTCGATCGAGAGCTTCTCCGGGTGGTACCAGGAGGTCCCGTCCATGCCGACCTTCTGGCGCTTCATCCCAACGTGCTCGGAGAAGACCGAGGCCGCCCGGTGGACGGTTCCGAGCTCACCGTCATCCCAGCCGCGGGGATCGCCCGACTTCGCCAGGTGGCCGATGTGGCTCTGGACGAGGGCCAGGTTCGCCGGGCTGGTCGACGCGTCCACCGCGTAGCCGTACTGGCCGGCGTTGGTCGCGGGGACCGGCGGCGTCAGGTCGGCCGGCGCGAGCGCCCAGCCGCCGAAGATGGAGAGCTCGTTCGGCTCCTCGACGGCCGCCGTGGAGCCGGTCGCGTTGAAGACGCCCGCGATCCACGGGAAGGGCGGGACGAGCGTGATGAACGGCGAGGTCGACGGGTCGTTGAGATCGTCGACGTTGGCCTGCGCCTCGGCAGCGGTCGGCAGCGGCCTGGCGCTGCCGTTGGCCCCCGCCCCGTCGATGAAGACGAGCCCCGAAAGGCCCTTCGCACCCGGCTTGCCGTTGAAGTCCCAGGTCGCGTACGCCGTGGTGATCGAGCCGCCCAGCGAGTGGCCGCCCATGGCCACGGTGCGCCCGTGCTTCTTCGCGCGCTGGACGACCTTGCGGGTGTCGTGGACGGCGACGTTCATGCCCCAGTTCTTCGCGTACTCGGTCTCGGCGGTCGTCTTCGGGGTGAAGTGCGGCGAGACGGAGGAGTCCGTGAGCCAGCCGAGGTAGTAGTCGAAGACATCCTGGTTGGTGGCGTCGCCGTTCACGTACTTGTCGAGGTAGGAGTGGTCCTCGAGCAGGTTCTCGCGGCGCTCGATCGCCCAGACCTGCCAGCCCTTGAGCTTGCGGGTCAGCGCTTTGGCGAACGGGCCGAAGAACGTGCCGCCGGCCGAGGTGCCGGGGTTGAGCACGAGGACGTGCTTGCGCTTGCCCACCCCCGTACTTGACGACCCTCACCTTGTTGAGGCGGTCGGGGGTCCCGGGCGCCTTGAAGCCCTTGATGGTCGCCACACGGGTCGCGGCGCCTGCGGCGCCGGCTCCCGTGAGCATGCAGTGCGCCGACGATCGCAAACGCGATGCCAACCCCAAGGACCCTGCTTCTGAACGCGGTCAATTCAATCTCCTCCGGCTCTCTGTTCCGGAGCCCCCATGACCCGGCTCTCCTCCCAACACACACAATACATCAGGGGTCTCGGTCCCCGACCGCGCGGCCGGGCGACCTGGCACGGCCGCTACTCGGGCTCGACGAGCTTGTAGCCGACGCCGCGGACCGTGAGCACGAGCTCGGGGTCCTGGGGGTCGCGCTCGATCTTCTGGCGCAGGTTGGAGATGTGGACGTCGCAGGCGCGGACGTCGCCGGAGAACTCCGACTGCCAGAGCTCCTCCATGATCTCGAGGCGGCTGAAGACCTGGCCGGGGCGCTCGGCGAGCAGGCGGAGGACCTGGAACTCGGAGCGGGTCAGGTTGACGGGCTCGCCGCGGACGGTGACGAGATGGCGGGCGAGGTCGATCGTCACCTCGCCGGCGTCGATGCCCTTGCCGTTCTCGTCGCCGACGCCGCTCGCGCGGTCGAGCTCGCGGCGGCGGAGCTGGGCGCGGACGCGGCCGAGCAGCTCGCGGACGCTGAAGGGCTTCGTCACGTAGTCGTCGGCGCCGACCTCGAGGCCGACGACCTTGTCGACCTCGGCGTCCTTCGCCGTCAGCAGGATGATCGGGACGGGGCTGCGGCCGCGGACGTCGCGGCAGACGTCGAGGCCGCTGCGGCCCGGCATCATGATGTCGAGGACGAGCAGGTCGAAGTCGACGTCGGGGCCGATCTTCGCGTCGGCGTCGTCGCCGTCGGTGGCGAGCTCGACGTCGAAGCCCTCCTGACGGAGCGCGTAGCCGACGGACTCGCGGACCGACGGCTCATCGTCGGCGACAAGGATCCTGCCCCGGCTCATCGCTTCATCGCTCCTCTCATGCCACTGGGGTCGCGTTCGGGGCGGCTGCGCGCAGCCTGATCTGGAAGGTGCTCCCTTGACCCTCGACGGAGTCCACGCTGATCTCTCCACCCATCACGTCGATCATTCGCTTGGCGATCGCCAGCCCGAGTCCGAAGCCTTCTCGCTCGAGCGATCCACTGCCACGATAGAACCGCTCGAAGACGCGATCGCGTTCCGCCTCCGGGATACCGGCCCCCGTGTCCTGTACCTCGATCACGATCTCGCCGTTTTCGTCTCGATAGGCGCGAAGCGTAACGATGCCCGGCGGCGTCGTGTGCTTGTACGCATTCGTCAGCAGGCCGATCACCACCTGCCGCAGGAGCACGGGATCGGCGGCCGCGACGAGCTCGTCGTCGGAGTCCTCGCCGCACGACGCTGACGCCCTCCGGCGCCTCCGCCGTGTTGAGCGACTCGTCGAGCACCATGCCGATGCCGACGACCTCGGCCTCGCCCTCCCCGATCGCCTCCATGCGCGCCAGCGTGAGCAGCGACTTGGTCAGGCGGGCGACGCGGTCGACGTCGTCGGCGAGCCGCCCGAGGAAGTGGTCGCGGGCCTCGGGGTCGTCCTTGGCGCCCGAGCGCAGCACCTCGATCGCGCCCGACATGCCGGCGATCGGGTTGCGGAGCTCGTGCGCGGCGTTGGAGACGAACTCGCGCTCGGCCTGGTCGCGGCGCAGCTCCTCGGTGCGGTCGCGGACGACGAGCAGCACGGCGCTCTCGGCCGGCAGATGGCGGGCGCTGATCCCGACGACCTTCTCGTCGATCGCGACGTGGTCGCTCTCGACCGTGCCGCGGTGGGTCGCACGGCGGAGCCAGGGCCGCAGCGCTTCGACCGGCTGACCGTCGGGAGTGATCAGTTCGGCGGCGGCCGGGTTGGCGAAGCGCACGTCGCCGTCGGAGCCGACGACGATCACGGCGTCCTCGAGCGAGACGAAGACGGCGGAGAGCCGGTCGCGCTCGGAGGAGAGTGCCTCGAAGGTCTCGCCGAGCGCGACCCGCATCGAGTCGAGCGCGCGGCCGAGGTCGCCGATCTCGTCGCGCCCGCGCGCGTGCAACGGCTGGCTCAGATCGCCGGCGGCGATGCGGCGAGCGCCGCCGGCGAGCCGCTTGACCCGCGAGGTGATCAGGCTGGCGACGAGGAAGCCGATGATCGCGGCGACGACGACCGCGATCGCGAGCGCCGTGAGCCGCTCGCCTCGCAGGGCGTCGAGCGCGTCGGCGACCTCGGCGGGGCGATCGGCCTGGACGAGCAGGGCGCCGCCACGCCTGCCGTTGCGGAAGACCGGCAGCCCGACGACCGTCAGGCCACCCTCGTGCTCGTTTACGTACTGCGCGCCCCTGAGGGCGACGCGCCTCGCCTCACGCTGGTTCGGGACCTGGGCCAGCGTCTGGCTGGCGATCGCGATATCGCGCTGCGTCTTGAGGTGGTCGCGGAGGTTGAAGTACCAGCCGGCAAACGCATCGTTGCGGTATTGGGCGATCACCTTGCCGGCGTTCTTGATCTTGGTCGCGCCGAGCTCGCTGCGCGAGCTGCAGCGCCTGGCCCTGCGCGACCTCGCTGGCGCGGTCCTCGGCCGCCTGCTGGGAGGTCTCGGCGACGAACAGGTAGACGGTCGACCCGGTCAGGATCCCGATCGCCGCGAACATCAGCGCCAGCCAGAGGCGGACGCCGAACGGGCGGCGCCTGGGGGCCGGCTGGATCGCCGGACGATCGGCGGTCGCCGGTAGGTCGAGCGGCTTCGTCGCGGCCATCCCCTTGATTTGTAGAGCACGGCGGGGGCCGAATCCAAGCCTCCGAGCGGTTTTCGGGCAGATCCGCCCGCCTCAGGCGGCGCCGAAGGAGGCGGCGATCCGGTGAAAGAGCGCCTCCAGGGCCAGCTCCTCGCTGACGTTGACGGTCAGCCGCCGTCGCGTCTCCATCGCCAGCTCGGCCGCGCGACGCGCCGTCGCGGGGTCGAGGTCGGTCGCGTCGGCGGCGAGCGCGGCGGTGCGGTCGAGGTTGCGGACGAGCTCCGGCGCGCCCTCGGCGACGGCGATCAGGTCGACGAACCAGGCCGCCGTCAGCGCCAGCGCCGCGTCGATCGCGTCGGTCCGCGCGCGGCGCTCGCCGCGCTTCGCTGCGTCGGCGCCGGCGCGCTTGATGCGGTCGGCATCGCGGCCCTTGCCGAACTGCTCGGCGCGGGCGCCGGCCGCGGCGGCGACGCTCTCGGCCTCCCCCTTGCCGATCTCGGCCGCGACGTCGAGCACCTTCGTCCATGGCCGGCTCGAGACGTCGCCGGCGCGGGCGGCGCGACAGCAGGTCTCGGCGAGCTCGCGCAGGCGGCCGCCGCGCTCGCCGCCGAGGAAGCGGGCCATGTCGAGGTCGCCGTCGGCGAGCGCGGCGAGGGCGGCGATCGTCTCCGGCGGCGCGTCGACGCGCTCGGCGAGGCGCCGCTGGACGACCTCGCGGGGCAGCGGCTGGAAGCGGGATCTCGAGGCAGCGGCTGCGAACCGTCTCGAGCAGCGCCTCGGGCTCGGCCGAGACGAGGATCAGATGCGCGTAAGGAGGCGGCTCCTCGAGCGTCTTCAGCAAAGCGTTCTGGCTCTCCTCGGCCATCGCGTCCGCCGCCTCGATCACGAACACCCGCCGCTCGCCCTCGAACGGCCGGTAGGGGACCTGGGCGATGACCCGCTCGCGCACCTCCTCGACGAGGTGCTGGTTGCCGGGCGGGCGGATCCAGGCGAGGTCGGGGTGCGGCGAGGGGTCGGCGAGCGCGCGTGCCCGGGCCTGCTCGGCGGCGGCGGCGTCGGTCTCGCCGCCGGCGAGCAGCTCGGCGGCGAAGGCTCGAGCGGCTTCGCGCTTGCCGCTGCCGGGCGGCCCGATCAGGGCGTAGGCGTGCGTGGGGCCGGCCGTGAGCGCGGCGGCGAGGGCGGCACGGGCCGCCGGCTGGTGCTCGGTCGCGGCCTCGAGCGTCTCGTGCATGGGCGGGGCCGCCCTCATCGCGACGAGACCCCGAGCGCCTCGATGACGAGCGCGTGGACGGCGTCGGGCGAGCCGCCGCCGTCGACGACGACGAAGCGGTCCGGCGAGCGGGCCGCGAGCTCGTCGAAGGCGAGCGCGATCGCGTCGGTGAAGCCATCGCCCTCACGCTCGAAGCGGTCGGCGCCCCAGCCGCCCCGCTCGGCCCCGCGGCCGGCGGCCTCGCGTCCGTCGAGCCGCAGCAGCACGGTGCGGTCGGGCACGCAGCCGTCGACGGCGATCGCGTTCAGTCCCGCGACCAGCTCGGTGCCGAGGCCGCGCGCGGCGCCCTGGTAGGCGACCGTCGAGTCCATGAAGCGGTCGCAGACGACGTCGCGGCCCGCGGCGAGCGCCGGCCGGATCACGGTCTCGACGAGCTCGGCGCGCGCGGCGAGGAAGAGCAGCAGCTCCGCCCGCGGCGGTGAGCTCGAGCTCCGGGTCCTTGAGCAGCTCGCGGATCCGCTCCCCCGCCGGCGGTGCCGCCGGGCTCGCGGACGAGCAGCGCCTCCGGGCCGAGCGCCTCGGCGAGCATCCGCGCCTGCGTGCTCTTGCCGGCGCCGTCGATTCCCTCGAAGCTGACGAACACTGCGGGCGGGATCGCGTCGGGCGGGCGCGTCGCCGGTTGCGTCGCCTAGGAGCCGCGCCGGGAGCCCGACGCCGCCGTCGTCTTCGACCGGGTCGCGCGCTTGGTCCGCGTGGTCGTCGTCGGCGGCTTCTTCTTGCCGCCGCCCTTCGACTTCTTGGCGCCGTTGCCCGAGCCGTCGTCGCCCTCTGCCTTGGCCTTGGCGGCCTTCGCGGCCTCGGCGGCCTCCTTGGCCTTGCGACGCTCCTCGCGCTTCTCGCGCATCTCGACCATCGTCGGGCAGTCGTCGTTCAGGCACAGCTTCCAGGGCCGGCCGCGGAAGCCCTTGACCGTGAGCCGCGGGCGGACGCCGCAGACCGAGCACTTCGGCTCCAGCCGCCAGAGCTCGTAGCCGCGGCCGGGCAGCGGGCCCGAGTTGTCGCAGGAGTCCGGGTCCTCGGGGTTGTCGCGGTTGTAGCCCTCGCAGCCCCAGAAGCGCTTGCCGCCCTTCAGGTCGATGATCCGCAGGCGGTTCAGGGAGCCGTCCTCATGGACGGTGCGGCCCTTCGCCTCGCAGACCTCGCAGTGGCCGATGTACTTGTCCTCGTCCATCCCGGCCCAGATCGTCTTCGCCAGATCCTCGCGCCGGTCGTAGAGGTCGTCGTAGGTCTGGTGGAGCATGTCGCGGCTGATCTGGATGACCTCGTCGCGCGAGGTCTTGCCGTCGGCGATCAGGTCCATGTCGTGCTCGAGCTCGGCAGTCATCTCGGGCGTCGCCATGCGGACCACGTGGTCGTGGAACGCCTTGTACATGGCGATCCCGGTCTCGCTCGGCTCCGGCGGGTTGTTGTAGACGTAGCCGCGCGAGTAGAGCTTCTGGATGATGTCGGGACGCGTCGCCTTGGTGCCGAGGCCGAGCTCCTCCATCATCTCGATCAGCTTGCCCTGGCTCAGGCGCGAGGGCGGCTGCGTCTCCTTGTCGACCATCCACGGGGCGCCGTCGAGGTCGAGCTTCTGGCCCTCCTCGAGCGCCGGCAGCTCGGTGTCCGCGGAGCGCGCGTAGGTGTAGATCGCGGCGTAGCCGGGGTCGACGACGATCGAGCCGCGGACGAAGTAGGTCTCGGTCCCGGCCTTGATGTCGGCGCGCGCCGACTCGCTGATCATCGGCTTGCCGAAGGTCGCGAGGAAGCGGCGGACGACGAGCTCGTAGACGCGGCGCTTGGGGCCCTCGAGCGCGTTCGGGTAGACGGCCTGGGTCGGGTAGATCGGCGGGTGGTCGGTCGTCTCCTTCTTGCCCCGCGTCGGGGTCAGCTCACCGTCGAGCAGATCCTTGGCGGCGTCGAACTCGGGGATGCGGACGAGCGAGGTGACGAGCTCCTTGAGGTCGAGCGAGTGCGGGTAGACCGTGTTGTCGGTCCGCGGGTAGGAGATGAACCCGTCCATGTAGAGGTCCTCGGCGATCCGCATCGCCTGCGAGGGGGTGATGCCCAGTCGCGAGGAGGCGTCGGTGGTGAAAGCGGTCGTGTTGTAGGGGGTCGGCGGCTTGCGCGTGTTCTTGCGCGTGGAGAGCTCGACGACCTCGCCGGGGAGTCGGTCGAGGCGAGCGCCGCCTCGGCCTCCGGCTGCTCCCAGAACTTGTCGGTCTTGTGGTGCGCCTCGAAGGCGCCGTCCGGGTGGACGAACTTGGCGTAGACCTCCCAGAAGGGCTTGGCGACGTGGGCGCGGCGCTCGAGCTCGCGCTCGACGATCAGGCCGAGGGTCGGGCTCTGCACGCGGCCGACGGAGAGGAAGTTGGAGCCGAAGCGGCGGGTCGCGAGGGAGACGGCGCGGGTCAGGGTCGCGCCCCAGATGAGGTCGATCTCCTGCCGCACCTGGGCGGCGTCGGCGAGCGGGTAGGAGAGGTGGTCGAGCTCGTTGAAGGCACGCTCGATCTCGTCCTTGGTGAGCGCCGAGTAGCGGGCGCGCAGAACGTCGGGGCGGGCGGCCCGGTCGCCGTCGAGGCTGCCGTCGGCGAGCTTCGGGTTGACGTCGAGCGCCTCGCCGAGCGCCTCGAGGCCGATCAGCTCACCCTCGCGGTCGAAGTCGGTCGCGATCACGACCGAGTCGGCCTCCTTGGCGAGCTTGCGGACCGCCTTGACGACGTTCTTGTCGGTCGCCTCCTTGACGAGCTGCGCGTCGATCAGCGTCTTCGGGTCGGTCTCCTGCCAGTTCGAGTAGCCCTCGGGGAAGGCGGGATTGAGCACGTGGCCCTTGAGGCCGACGGCGGTGTGCTCGCCGCTCGAGTCGCTCCACGTGTAGTAGGGCGTCTTGTATGAGGCGTCGGACTTCGCCTCGCCGCCGCTGAGGATCTCGGAGATCTTCTTGGCTGAGTTGTTCTTCTCGGTGATGATCAGGCGCATGGGGCCTCCGCTCCGGCCGGGCCGCGGTCAAGGGGCCTCGTCGTCTATCGGCTCCGGCGGGGCGCGACTGTAGCAACAGGCGTCGGCGGCCCAGACGAGGGCGGAACGCGGCGGGCGCCGCCCGCGCCCCTCTAATCTGCGATCTGATGCCCGCTCAGCAATACGCCGGCAAGGAGTGCGTCTGCCAGTTCCGCAGGGGGATCTGCGACCAGTCCTGCGTGCGCGGCATGCTCTCGACGCCCTTCTACATCGCCTGCCTGCGGCTCAGCGGCCGCAAGTGCCTGGTGGTCGGCGCGGGCGACATCGGGCTCGAGAAGGTCGAGGGCCTGCTCGCCTGCGACGGCGACGTCACGGTGGTCGCCCCCGAGGTCGCGAACGCCGAGATCGGGCGGCTCGCCGACGAGGGCTCCATCAAGCTCGAGCGGCGTGCGTTCGAGCCCGGCGACCTGACCGACAGCTTCATGGCGATCGCCGCGACCGACGACACCGACGTCAACATCGCCGTCTACGAGGAGGCGGAGAAGCTGGCGATGCTGGTCAACGTCGTCGACGTGCCCTCGCTCTGCAACTTCATCCTGCCGGCGATCGTCCGCACGGGCCCGCTGGCGATCGCGATCTCCACCGCCGGCGCCTCCCCCGCCCTCGCCAAGCGGATGAAGCGCGAGATCTCCGAGCTGTTCGGCACCGAGTACGCCGAGCTCGCGGGGATCCTCAACGACGTCCGCGGCTGGGCGAAGGGAACGCTCCCGACCTACCAGGACCGCAAGCAGTTCTTCGAGGAGATCGTCAACGGCGATCCCGACCCGGTGGTCCTGCTCCGCGAGGGCAGGCGCGAGGAGCTCGACGCGCTGATCGCCGCCGCCCGCGAGCGCGCGGAGGTGCGGGTGGCCGGGGCGAGCACGCCGGCGTAGGCCGCGGGGGTTACGGCCCGGCGGGCGGGCGGGAGGTCGCTGCCCGGCGGGATGGCTTGACCGGCGGAGACACACGGCCCTCGGGGCAGTGAGGGGAGCGAGGCGTTGCGGCTGCGTCACGGTTTCGGCACGGCGTTGGGTTGTCTGGTGCGTGGCGCCAGGCGAAAGTTGCTCGCATGGCCGTTTCGTCGCCATCTGACCCCCGCCCAGGGGGACAGATCCACACAGAATGGGCTGCCGAGAAGGCGGCGGAGCAGTTCGGCGCTATCGCCCGCCGCCAACTCATCGCGCGCGGGTGCTCGAAGCGCCTCATAGAGAGCTGGCTGCGGCGGGGCCTCCTGCACCCGCGCTACCCCGGCGTCTATGCGTGGGGGCGAGATGAGCTGAGCACGGAGGGGGAGCTCGCCGCCGGGCTGCTCTATGCCGGCGAGGGTTCGGCCCTCACCGGCCTCACGCAGCTGTGGTGGATGGAGCTGCTCGGCACGCGTCCGCATCGCATCACCCTCGCTGCCCCCGGCCACGTGAGATCCCGCTTCGACCTCGACATCCGCCATCCGAGGTGCTTCGAGCGCCGCGTCCACCGGGGTCTGCCGGTCACGCCGTTGGCGGACGCACTGCTCCTCGCCGCCGCCGCTTTGAGCCACAACTCGCTGCGGCTCGTCCTCGCACGGGCCGACTTTCGCGACCTCCTGAACCTCGGCGAGCTGCACGCCGCGCTGGGCCGAGGACGCACGGGAAGCGCCGCCGTCACGGCAGCCCTCGGCGCCCACCTCCCCGCGCTGGCCCGCTGCGCGAACAGGCTCGAGCGGGAGTTCGTGCTGCTCTGCGAGCGCGAGCGAGTCGAGATCCCCGAGCCGAACGTGCGGATCGGGCGCTGGGTACCGGACATGCTGTGGCGGGAGGCGATGCTGATCGTCGAGCTCGACGGCCGCGACGCCCACTCGAGCCCCGCCCAGCTCGCCGCCGACCGCGAGCGGCAGGCAGCGCTCGAGGCGCTCGGCTACACGGTCGACCGATACGACTGGGACGGGGTGATGCGGACGCCCGGCGCCGTCGCCGCGGCCGTCCGCGCGCGGCTTCGCTGACCGAGCGGCCCGGCTCAGGCGCGCAGCGCCACGTCCGTCCCCGGCCGCTCCATGCGCCACATCGTCGCGCCGCTCGGCAGCGGGAGCTCGCCGAGTTCGGCATAGCCGAGCGCGGCGTAGAAGGCGACGTTCTCGCGCGTGCCGGTCTCCAGGTAGACCGGCAGGCCGGAAGGCTCGGCCCACTCGTGCAGGTCGGCCATCAGCGCCCGGCCGACCCCCTGCCCCTGCCGACCCGGTTCGACGCCGACGAACCACAGATATATATGGGGGTGTGTGGCGTGGGCGGCGCGCATCGCGCGGTCGTCGCGGAGACCGCGCCCGACCGGGACGGGGCCCGCGGCGAACACCCAGGGCACCTCCCAGAACGTCGCGGAGTCGGGCAGGGGCCAGCCCCCGTCGGCGAAGGCGATCGCGGCGCCGGCGATCTCGCCATCGGCCGTGCGGGCGACGCGGATGCGGGCGCGGTGCCGGGCGGCGCCACGCATGATCCCCCAGAAGGCGACGCGGTTGGCCATCCGGCGATGGCCGCGGCGGCGCGGTCCGATCGCGGTCCAGATGGGCTCGTCGGTGAAGGCCTCGGCCAGCGCCCGCCCGGCGCCGTTGAAGTCCGCCGGCGTCGCAGCCGTGATCTCAACCGACTCCCCGCGCATCGGCCCGCCCCCGCGGGTCCGTTCAGCTCGCGGCGCCGGCGTAGAGGGCGATGGCGGCGAAGTGCGCCGCCGCCGCCGCGACGACGAGCGTGTGGAAGATCTCGTGGTAGCCGAAGACCGCCGGGCGCGGGTCGGGTCGCTGCAGCGCGTAGATGACCGCGCCGGCGATGTAGAGGATGCCGCCGATCGCGATCAGCGCGCCGGCGCCGAGTCCCGCCTTGGCGATGATCGCCGGCAGGGCGATGCCGCCGATCAGCCCGACGGCGACGTAGACGACCGAGGAGACCCACTTCGGCGAGTCCATCCAGGCGGTCTCGACGATCACGCCGGCGATCGCGGCGAGCCAGACGGCGATCAGGATCCCGTCGGCGAAGGGCCCGTCGAGCATCAGGACGAGGAAGGGGGTGACCGTGCCCGCGATCAGCAGGAAGATCATCGAGTGGTCGAGGCGCCGCATCCAGCGGCGGGTCGATGGTCGGCGCCAGTTGACCCGGTGGTAGAGCGCGCTCGTCCCGAGCAGGGCCGAAAGCGAGAGGGCGTAGACGCCGAAGGCGATCCGGGCGGTGCCGCTGTTGGCAACGAAGAGGACGAGCAGCAGGCCGGCGAGCAGCGAGACGGGGAACGCGTACTCGTGGATGACGCCGCGCAGCTTCGGCTTGACGCGCGCCTGTAGCTCGACAGCGCTCGCCTTCGCGGCCTCGACGCGCTCGCCGGCGCTGGCCTTCGCCGCCTCGACGCGCTCGCCGGCGGCCGCCTTGACCGTTTCGAGCCGCTCCTGCCCGGCTGCCTTCGCCTGCTCGAAGCGCTCCTGGCGCTCGCGCATCGCTCTTCTTCATCGCGTCGGTCACCGACCTAGTATCGCGGGCCGGGCGCCCGAGCGCGACAGATCGACGGATGTGTGACGAGGATCCACCCCGATCAGCCGTCGGCGCGCGCGGCGCAGCCCCCGCAAGCGTCCGGGCCGGGTTGCACAATTCTGGTGCGGATCGGCTCAATCTCGCGGTTTGGACCCCACATCTGGTGGTATCGCTTTTTCCGTCCACCACCGCTAGTACCTTCGCTCGCCCTTGAATTGTCCGCTCTGTGACAAGCGATCCAGGGTCGTCGAGAGCCGCCCCGCCGATGCGGGCGCCGCCGTGCGCCGCCGCCGCGAGTGCGGTTCCTGCGGGCATCGCTTCACGACATTCGAGCGGCTGGCACCGATGCTCGCGATCGTCCGCAAGCGCGACGGGCGCCGCGAGGAGTTCGACGCGATCAAGCTGCGCGACGGCCTCGAGCGCGCGGCCCACAAGCTGCCGGCGGCCGAGGACGCGGTCGAGGGGATCGCCGAGATCGTCGAGCTCGAGGCGGCGACCGGCGGCGAGCTCTCGACCCGGCGAATCGGCGAGATCTGCCTCGGGGGCCTGCGCGAGGCCGACCGGGTCGCCTACCTGCGCTTCGCGACCGTCCATAAGCAGCTCGCCGACACCGAGGCGATCCGCGCCGAGCTCTCCGCGCTCGACCTCGACACAGAAACCTGGGAAGCCGAACCCGCAAATCACGGCAACTTCGATCCGAGCAAACCCCAAGACGAGACCGGCGATGCGCCAGACTCCACAGACAGAGAAACAGGGAGACAGATACATGCCTGAGACCGACGCCACGACCATCGATCCGAACGCCCTCGAGACGGCCCGCAAGGCCGCCTCCGAGCGCGGCCTGCGCTTCGAGCGCCGGCTGACGAGCGAGGGCACGCATCCGTTCGACGAGATCGAATGGGAAGAGCGCGATGCGCTGATCGGCGATCCGGAGAGCCCCGCCTTCGAGCAGAGCGGCGTCGAGTTCCCGAAGAGCTGGTCGCAGAACGCGACCAACATCGTCGCCCAGAAATACTTCCGCGGGCCGCTCGGCTCGCCCGAGCGCGAGCGCTCCGTCAAGCAGATGATCGGGCGCGTCGCCGGCACGATCGCCGAGTGGGGGCGCAAGGGCGGCTACTTCGCCTCGCCCGCCGACGCCGACGCCTTCGAGGCCGAGCTGACGCACATCCTGCTGCACCAGAAGGCCGCCTTCAACTCCCCGGTCTGGTTCAACGTCGGCTTCGAGGAGCACCCCCAGTGCAGTGCGTGCCAGCCCCACCACGCGATGGTCTCGACCCCGGAGGGCATGGTCCCGATCGGTGAGCTTGTCGAGCGGGACCAGGTTGGCCGTGAGGTCTACGACGCGAACGGCACGACGAGGATCGTCGCCACGAAGGCAAACGGGCGCAAGCGGGTGCACCGCGTTCGCCTGGGCAACGGCAGCTTCGTCGAGGCAACCGGGGACCACGTGGTCAAAGCGAGCCGCGAGCGACGCACCGCGGGTGAGTGGCTGCGGGTCGATCAGCTCGAGGCCGGGATGCGGATGCACCTGTTCCCGCATCGCGCCCGAGTCGCCCAGCCTGCTCTCGTCGCCGCCGGCGCGGTCGACGGCGCTGAGGCCGGCGAGCTCGACGGCGTCGATCTCGACCTCGTCGTCGAAGAGGAGACGCGCCTCGCGCGTGCCGAGGCGGCACTGGCCGGATGGCTGCAGGCGGACGGCTTCGTCGGCCAGTACAGCAAGGGTACGAACCGTTCCCTGACCGTCGAGTTCCAGGTCGCCGGCGACGAGGAGCTCGATTGGGTCATCGCCAACCTCGATGTGGCGCTTCCCGACGTCCACCGGAAGATCCGCGACGCCGACACCAAGGAAACCCCCGTCAAGCGCGTGCGGCTGTACGGCGAGGGCCTGCGCGAGTTCGTCGACTCCTGGGAGCTGCTTGCCCGCGGCACCGACATCCGCGTGCCGACACGGCTGTGGACGGCCACCCATGAAGAGGTCTGCGCGTACCTGCGCAGCATCTTCCAGGCCGATGGTTACGTGACCGTCAACCGCGAGCCGGGCAGCCACCGCGCCCGCATCGGTTTCGCCGTGATCGGTGAGCGCTGGAGCGAGGATGTGCAGTTGCTGCTCAACACGATCGGCATCTACTCGCGTCGCACCCACAAGGTCGAGGCGCGCGAGGACAGGCACGACCTGCACGAGGTGTCGATCTCGATCGGCTCCGAACGCGCCCGCTTCGCCGAGCTCGTCGGCTTCGTCAGCGCCGCGAAGCGCGAGCGCCTGCTCGACTCCCTCGAGCTGCGCAACCCGAAGCGCTGTCCCGATCTCCGCTACGAGGAGATCGTCGCGGTCGAGGATCTCGGCGTCGAGGAGGTCTACGACATCCAGACCGAGTCGGGCGAGTACCTCTCCAACAACGTCGCCGTGCACAACTGTTTCATCCTCTCGGTCGACGACACGATGGAGTCGATCCTCGACTGGAACACCAAGGAGGGCAGGATCTTCCGCGGCGGCTCCGGCTCGGGCATCAACCTGTCCAACATCCGCGGCTCGGTCGAGCAGCTGAGCAAGGGCGGCCTCGCCTCCGGCCCGGTCTCCTTCATGCGCGGCGCCGACGCCTGGGCGGGCACGATCAAGTCCGGCGGCAAGACGCGCCGCGCGGCGAAGATGGTCGTGCTCGACGTCGACCATCCGGACATCGAGCACTTCATCTGGTGCAAGGCCAAGGAGGAGGACAAGGCGGCGGCGCTTCGCGACGCCGGCTTCGACATGTCGATCGACGGTGAGGGCTTCACCTCGATCCAGTACCAGAACGCGAACAACTCGGTCCGCGTCTCCGACGCCTTCATGGAGGCGGTCGAGGCCGGCGCCGACTGGGATCTCCTCGCCCGCGTGGACGGCCGCACGACGAAGACGCTGCCGGCCCAGGGCCTGATGGACCAGATCTCGGAGGCCGCCTGGCGCTGCGCCGATCCGGGCGTCCAGTACGACACGACGATCAACCGCTGGCACACCTGCCCGGAGTCGGGGCGGATCAACGCCTCGAACCCGTGCTCGGAGTACATGCACGTCGACGACTCGGCCTGCAACCTGGCCTCGATCAACCTGATGAAGTTCCGCCGCCCCGACGGCAGCTTCGACACGGCGGAGTTCGAGCACGTCGTCGACACGGTCTTCCTCGCGCAGGAGATCGTCGTCTCACCGTCGAGCTACCCGACGGGAGAGATCGGCGACAACGCCCGCAAGTTCCGCCAGCTCGGGCTCGGCTACGCGAACCTCGGCGCCTATCTGATGTCGAACGGGATGGCCTACGACTCCGACGAGGGCCGCCACATCGCCGCCGCGATCACGGCGCTGATGACCGGCCGCGGCTACCGGAAGTCGGCGGAGGTCGCCGCCGCCGTCGGCACCTACGACGAGTACGAGAAGAACCGGGAGCCGCACAACAACGTGATGCGGATGCACCGCGACGCCTCCTATGAGATCAGCGACGAGATCGCCGATCCGGAGCTGCTCGCGGCCGCCCGCCGCTCGTGGGACGAGGCGGTCGCGCTCGGCGACGAGCACGGCTACCGCAACGCGCAGGCGACGGTGCTCGCCCCCACCGGGACGATCAGCTTCCTGATGGACTGCGACACGACCGGGATCGAGCCCGACTTCTCGCTGATCAAGTACAAGGAGCTGGTCGGCGGCGGCCAGATGACGATCGTCAACCGCTCGGTGCCGCTGGCGCTGCGGACGCTCGGCTACTCGGAGGCGCAGATCTCGCAGATCGAGGCCTTCATCAACGAGAACGGCACGATCATCGGCGCGCCGGAGCTCGACGAAGAGCACCTGAGCGTCTTCGACGTGGCCGTCGGCGAGCGCGCGATCAGCCACATGGGCCACATCCAGATGATGTCGGCCACGCAACCGTTCCTCTCGGGCGCGATCTCTAAGACGGTCAACCTGCCGGAGACGGCGAGCGTCGGCGACATCGCCGAGGCCTACCTCGAGGGTTGGAAGGGCGGCCTGAAGGCGCTCGCGATCTACCGCGACGGCTCGAAGACCGCGCAGGCGCTACGCACCGACGCCCAGGACTCCAAGGAGGCGGAGGCCGACTCCCCGGCCGCCGACCCCGTCCCCGTCCGGCGCCGGATGCCCCCCGAGCGGCAGTCGATCACGCACAAGTTCTCGATCGCCGGCCAGGAGGGCTACATCACCGCCGGCAAGTACGAGGACGGCACCGTCGGCGAGATCTTCCTCACCGACATCGGCAAGGAGGGCTCGACGCTGCGCGGCATGATGAACGCGTTCGCGACGGCCGTCTCGATCGGCCTGCAGTACGGCGTGCCGCTCGAGGTCCTCGTCGACAAGTTCTCCTACATGCGCTTCGACCCGGAGGGGATGACGAAGAACCCGGAGATCCCCTTCGCCAAGTCGATGCCCGACTACATCCTGCGCTGGCTCGCCTCGCGGTTCATCGAGGACGCCGACGTCCACGAGGACCTCGGCATCCTGACCAGCGAGGTGAGGGCCCGCAAGGAGGCGCAGCAGGCGCTCTTCAACCCGGACACCGCCGGCCCGACCAACGGGAACGGCAACGGCAACGGCTCGCACGATGCCGAGGTCAAGACCCAGCCGGGCAAGACGGTCGCCGCCGCCGAAGCGATGACCGACACGCCGCCGGTCGTCCCGGCGAAGATGAGCAAGAGCCTCGAGCTCGGCCCCGCCTGCGAGCAGTGCGGAGGCATGATGCAGCGGACGGGCTCCTGTTACACGTGCACACAATGCGGCAACAACACCGGCTGCGGTTGATGTAAAGCGACATTTGGATGACAGTGGATCGGTCAGCAGATGGCAGTGGTTCGGACACGACTTGACAGTGGGCGGACACGAATTTGACAGTGCCTCAGGGCATCAAGTTGTCAGTAGCTGCCTAGCCAGTAGATGTTGCGAACGCTTCTGAGCAGATGGCAAAGTCACGAAAAACCGGGGCACGTGCCGCTAGCGCAGCCGGGCGAACCCTCCGCTCGAAGACCGCGAAGCGTGCGGCAGCCTCTGATCTCGCCCAAGTCGGCAACAGCAAGGTCACGGGCAAGCGCGCGGGCAGTGCGGCCGGGAAGACGTTGCGCTCGAAGACCGCATCGAAGGGCGCGAAGCGAGCAGCTGCATCTGATCTCGCGCAGCGGCGGCGATAGCAATGGGGGCGGAGCCGGCAGAGCATCTCTTCGACCTGGCCGAGGATGCGGCCGGCGAGCCCGGCGTCGATCTCCCGCCGGCGGTCGTCTCAGGCGTGCGTCTCGATCGCAAGGCGACGCTTGTCGACGGCACTGAGCCGGGATTGCCTGCTCGTCGGGTCTGTTTGCACTCGCTCGACAAGGCGCACTACGCGCGCTACTACGCCGACATCGTTGGCCGTGCCATGCGAAAGGCCTATCCGGGCCTGCTCGCCTGGATCGAGCTCTTCGCCGGCCCCGGCGAGCTCTACGTCGAGGGGCTCGAGCAGTTCAAGCCCGGCTCGCCGGTCGAGGCGGTCAATATCGAATCTCCGTTCGACAAGTACGTGTTCGTCGACCTCGACCCTCGCTGCGTGGCGGCCCTGAAGGCAAGGGTCGACGGCAGCGACCGGGTCCAGTGCTTCGAGGGTAGCGCCAACGACCCCGCCGTCCTCGACAGGATCGTCCAGCTGGTGCCGCGGCGCTCCCTCGTCGTCCTCTACGCCGACCCCGAGGGGCTTGATCTCGACTTCGACACGCTCAAGTTCTTCGCCCGCCGCTACGACCACCTTGATTTGCTGATCAACTTCCCGGTGCCCGGCCTCCATCGAGCCCTCAGCGCCAATCAGCAAGCCAAGGCCAGCCGGGTCCTTAACCACCCCGCGCCGATCGAGCTCATCGGCCCGGGCTCATCCCGCAGCCGCCAGTCGATGCGGGACTGGTTCGCCGGGCAGCTTTCCGGGCTCGGCTACACCGAGTTCGACAGCACGGTGATCCGCTACGAGCCGACCCAGTCCCCGCTCTACGACCTGATGATCGCCAGCCGCAACCCGCGCGCGATCAAGTTCTTCCGCGAGGCCAAGAAGCGCGGCCCCGGCGGCCAATACACGCTCGACATCTGATCCGTGCTAGACGCCGGCGCGCGGGACAGCTGGATCGAAGCGAACGGGCCCTGGTTCTACTGGGCGGTCTGGAACCTCAAGCTCTGGCCTTGGATCCTCCGCGACGGCATTCAGCCGCAAACGGAGAGCCAGCAGCGCGGATTGCATGCAGAGCTGCCGTCGCGCCCCGGTCACATCTACTTCCTGACCGACTGGATCCAAGCCGCGTGGGAAGCGGCCGGCACGGTCATGCCGTCATGCCGGGTGCGTATTGAGCATCTAGAGCTCGAGCGCCTCGCCACCGACGAAGATCGAGTCTCGGCCGCCCTCCGGCGCGGGAGCCAACCGGAGCCCGCGTCACCGTTGCCGGGGTGGGACGAAGTTGGACGATGTCCCGAACCCGACGACCTGGGCGAGTGGATGAACGCACGCTCCTCTGTCGTGGACCAGACCGAGTGGGTGTCCTTCTCGATGCGAAATCGAACCGTGGCGTATCGGGGGTCTGTGCCGCGGCGGCACCTCGAGATCCTCTACAGCTCGATCGAAGAGTGGTGGGAGCCCGCCGAGCCCGGCGAAGTCTTCTCGGAAGCGACTGAGCCCGCCGCTCATTTCATCGGGCCGCCCAGCTTCGCCCCGACCTAGTGGACCCCGCAAAAGACCGCACCACATACCCGCGTGAGCGCAAGCTCGGCGACGAGGTGATGCGTCACGGACCTTGGGATCAGCGACGAGCCGAGCAGATCGTGCGCGGCTTCTACAAGTTCAACGTCCCCGGCGTTGAACTCACAGTCACCCAATACGCGGTTATGCGAGAAGTCGACCCGGGCCTACCAGACTGGGAGGCGTTCCTTGGACTGCTGGCCGACAGCGAGCTTCGAGGTCTCGTCCAGACCAGTTAAGCGATCGCCAGCTCCGGCAGCCGGCATCTCGTCCCAAGTCCGGCCCTCGAGCAGGCGACCGCCCGTCTTGGCCCGGACACCGCCCCACTGCTTGAAGAAGAAGGCGACCTCCTGCTCAAGGCAGCGATCTCGCAGCTCAGTGATCCAGCCCTCGTCGACGCGACGGTGCTTCGGGCCGGACTCGCCGCCGGCGATGAGCCAGTCGATGTCGTCGAGCTCGAGGCCCTCGAGCGGCCCGAGCAGCGGCTCGGCGGAGATGAAGCGGACCGCCGCCGGCACTTGGCGTAGATAGTCAGCGCGGTGTACGAAGCGCCGGTTCTCGATCGTCACGCCCATCCAGACGTTGCCCGGCCACGGCAGCGCCGACGCCAGCTCGGCGAGGCGCTCATGACGCTTGGTCAGGATCTGGAAGACGTGATGATCGGCGCGGGCCATGACGTCGAAGACCTCGCCGATGTAATCGTCCGGGATGTCCTCGTGGAAGAGGTCGCTCATCGAGTTGACGAAGATCACCCGCGACCGCTTCCACTTCAGCGGCTGCTCGAGGCGCTCGGGCCACAGCTTCAGATCGAAGCCTTGCTCGTAAGGGTGGTCGGAGGTTCCGCGCCAGCGCTCGGCGAATGTCTCCGCATAGCAGTGAGCGCAGCCGGGCGAGACCTTAGAGCAACCCGTCACCGGGTTCCACGTCGCCTCCGTCCACTCGATCGCACTACCGTCCGACATCGCAACCGACTGTAGTCAGCGCCGACGACGGGCGGGGCGCCGCCCGACCGGGCTGACTCACCACCCCTCAGCCTCCAGCACCTCAAGAGCGATGACCAGCCCCCCCCCCCCCCACGTTCGGTCCACTCTCTGCGTGGTGGTCCCGCGCAGCTTCCTCTTCGACGGCCCCGAGGGGCCGTCGAGCGCCACCGCCCGACCGGTCCAGCCTGATCGAGGGAAGTCCCTCTCATCCCCTAACCACCTTAGCTGCCTCAAGAAATGCCGCCGGCGTCTGCATTCCAAGGCCCCGGTGGGGGCGGATCTCGTTGTATTCGACGAGGTAGCGCTGGACCATGACCCGGGCCTCGAGCACCGAGTGGAAGCTCTCGCCGTTGAGCAGCTCGTCGCACATCGTTCCGTTGAAGCGCTCGACGTAACAGTTCTGCTGCGGGTTGCCCTTCTCGATGAATGTTTGGCCGACGCCGCGCTCGGCCAGCCACTCGGCGAGGCTCTGGGCGATGACCTCGCGGCCGTTGTCTGAGCGGATCGTGTTTGGGCGGCCGTGGCGCTCGAACAGGCCCTCCAGCGCCTCGATGACCTGCGCGGTCCCGATCGAGTGCTCGAGCCTGGAGCCGAGTGCCACCCTTGAGTATTCGTCGACGACGTTGAGGATCCGGATCGGGGAGCCGTGGCGGGTCCTCGTGTGGACGAAGTCATAGGACCAGACGTCGTTCGGTGCGGTTGCCGGCCGCGCCCACGGTGCTCCACGGCTGTCGCCGCGGGCCTTCTGGCCGCTGGACTTGCGCTGCGGCGGCACGCGGTGGCCTTCGAGACACCAGAGCCTCTCGATCCGCTTTTGGTTGATGGCGAAGCCCTCGGCCCGGAGCAGGGCCCAGATCCGCCGGTAGCCGTAGCGGGGGTGGAGGGCGGCGAGCTCATTCATGCGCCCCACCAAGCGAGTTGTCAGCTCGGGCTCGGCCGCCCGGTAGCGGTTGGTCGAGCGGTGCTGGCCGACGAGCTGGCACGCCCGCCTCTCGGAGACCGGGTGCCGGCGCCGTAGGTAGGCGACGGCGTCACGGCGCCGGGACGGGCTCACCATTTTCCCTTCTGGAGGTCCTTGAGCATCGAGATGTCGAGCGCCTGGTCGGCGACGATCCGCTTCAGGCGCGAGTTCTCGGCCTCCAGGGCCTTGAGCCGATGCGCCTCGTCCTCTTTCAGCGCCCCGTACTTGATCCGCCAGCGGAAGAAGGTCTGATCGGAGATTCCGATCCGCTTGCAGACCTGGGCGATCGTCATCCCCTGTGCCTGCAGCTTCTCCGCCTCTCTCAGCTTGGCGACGATCTGCTCGGTCGAGTACCTCTTCCGCGCCATCTCGGCCCTCCATTTCGACTCTCACTTCGTTGCATTACGACATTCGAAGTGGACCGAAATACGGGGGGCCGGACAACTTCCATAGTCGGCGGGCAGGACCGCGCCGCTGCCGAAGGCCCCTCGTCGCGGCGAACGCCGGAGCTCGCGGGCCGCGAACAGCAGCCGCCTCGATCGGGCGCTCGACTACCTCGGCGATCATCCCGGCGCCCGCACGAGCGAGGTCGCTGCAGGCATCGGCGTCTCGCCTTCAGCGGCCGGTGCTCTGTTGCGCCGAGCACTAGCGGAAAGCGTGTCCGTAAGGGCGGTCGCGGCTAAAAGCTCGCTGAGGCAGGCTCGGCGCGCTCAGGCGGCGGGGGCAGGCCGGCGCTCGGCGGTCGACTCCGCCGCCACGGACGAGGAGGCCGTAGCGGCTGCGGAGCAGCTTCATCAAGGATGAGCTCATTCGGTAGGAAGCGTCGGGAGCTATCTCGTCAAGTGGCTCCGACTCCCCGGCCGCGCCGGAGCGTTGTAGAGGCGGGCTTCGCGCCCGAGGCCAAGCCCTCGGCGCTGTCGGCAAGCCCTACCCGCAGTCCCCGCTGGAACCCGGCGGCGCCACCAGCTTCATGCGCTTTGCTCGCCCGATGAAGCCCACGGACAAGTCGCCGGACAAAGCGCCGTCCGCAGGGGACAGAATCCCTGTGCCCGCGAAGGGCTGGCCGGGCTCGATCGAAAGACGCGAGGGGCTCCCGCCGACCTCACTGCGGGCAAGAGCAACGCGCGTGACAGAGAGACGACGCCTGTTGATTACCTGCGTCGCGGTGAGCCGCGCGTCGGTGCGAGCAGCCGACCTACGCAGCAAGACACGTACTCCCTGGGCAGTGCAGGCCTCAGCCATGGCTGGATTGCGCGGCACATGCGACGTTCCGTGGCAATTGTAGAGTCGGTTGCGACTCAGCGAACCGACGACCCGCTGCAGTCGCACCGAACCGGTGCCGTCCTCTGCGCGGAACCGCAGCCTTCCGTGAAAGACCCCTGTTCGCTCCAAGTAGAGGCCGCGACAGCCCGCTACCCGGCGAGCACGCTGGCTCTTCGCATCGAAGTGGAGGCTCACCTCTCCCAGCCCTCCGAGCTCGTAGCGGACAAAATGGGCGCCGATGGCGCCCGCAGGAGCGAAATAGGAGGTAAGCCGGGAGTGCCTGCGTCCGCCCGTCGCCAAGGATGCCTGAAACGCTCCAAGCTGACGGGCTGCTGACGCGCCGGCTGCAGCTGCCGTAAAGCTCATTCCATCCCGTGTCCGTGCGACGACACGAAACTCGAGAAACCCCGGAGGCAAGAACCTCTGGGGTTTCCGGTACTGCACGCTGGCCCGCCCTGGCGAACGAGCGCTCGACTCCCCCGCTCCAGCTGACGCCCACAACGCAAGAACCGCCAAGAGCGCGACGCCCCCCACCCAGCAAGCCTGTCGTAAAGGGGCGCGCCGTCCCATCGTCACGTCTCCGGCCCTGACCCGGCCGATGACAGACCTGCCCGATCGAACTGGCGGCGTCACGAGGAGCCGTCCGCCCGCTCAATCGTGAAAGCGTGAGTTAGATCGAGGCAGGCCGGAGCCAGGTGATCAGCTGCCTCGATGAGGCGCCGCGCAGGATGATCTTGGTTGGACGCACGATCCAGACGGCGGCGAGCCCGCGGGCTGAGACGACGGAATACACACGAAGCGGCTGCCGCCGCCTGCTGCTTTGAGGCGCCGAGGAGAATCAGCGCCGCCTGCACGCGCGAATGGAGCGGCGGCCGGTTAGGAGCATCCGAACTCCCCTCCGTAGCGCCCCCGCAGCCCTGCGCCAGCAATAAACAGATGCAGAGAAAACATGCGGTTCCCGTGCCTACGGACTGCTTGACCATCCATCCCGTCCTGACTCCCGCGCGGTTGCCGCGGGCGGCTGCGCTCCCGGCAGTGTCGGTCCTGCCTCAGCAGTTGTAAAAGCGTCCTTCCGTCGCTCCGGCGACTGCCGTTCCCAAGCCGCCGCCGTAAGCACCAGAATAGATCAGCGAGACCAAGCCCTGGCTGAGCCAGTAGCGGATCTTGTTGGAGTTCCGCTTACACTTCGCTCTGGTACCGGCTTTCGCTTTGCCTCTTCCTTTCTCCCAGCCAGCGTCGAAGTCGCGTTTGGCGTAGTCACCGTGGCTGTTGTAGAGGCCGAGTTCGTCTTGAGCATGCTGAAGGACGATCGGTCCATCCGTGCACTTGAGGTAGGCATAGCCGCGTGCGCTGAAGGTTGGGTGCTCGATCGCCACGTCAAAGGTGCAGTTGTGCTGGATCACCACCGGTATGTCTACCTGACGCTCGAACGTTCGAGAGAGAGTGTCTGGGAAGTCAGAGTCGACCGGGTCGGGTGGACGGCACAGGACGCTCGGCTCAGGAGCATTCGCGTGCGCGTCGGTGATCGTTCCATCGCCGCCGCTTAGCTGTGCTTCCGCCCCACTCTGCTGATCGACGACCTGCGGGCCGGACGTGTAGGAGTAGTCGCCAGATGGATCTCCCGAGGCCGCAAACTGCGCATAGCCCGGATCGCCCTCAACGTGTGACTCCTGATCGGCTGCAACCTCCTTGGCGGTCTCGTTGAAACCTGGAGCATTCGCGAGCGTCTCGTTACTCGTTCCCGCGATCGTCGCCAGCGTCTCGCCGTCGCCCGTTACAGCGACACCCTGTCCCGTGGCCTGCATGTCCAAGGCGGGATCGGTGGTCGTGACGTTCCAGCCGTCATCTTGGTCTTGGCCATTGGCAGTCAGGGTGATCCCGGCTGCCGTGTCGTTGATCTCGGCGCTGCTCGCGCTGGGGGGCGGCGTGATCACGACCGGAGATGAATCTTGGCCAAGGAACAGCACAGCTCCTGTCGAGCCGTCGGGGCTCGTACTCAGTGTGTGAGGCCCGGCATAGAGCTGGACGTCGCTGCCGGAGCCCGCCTCCTGCGAAGAACACGTCGACGGGACGTTCCACAGAGTCGACTCATTGCCGGCGGCGTCGGTCGCGACGACCTCCACGACGCCGCCGCCCTGAAGGTCGGTGGCGTCGAGCTGGGTATCCCAACTCATATCGCAGCTTCCCCATGGGACCTCCTGCTGCGGATCGCCATTGCCGTCGATTCCATCGCCCTCGCAGGTCTGGTCGGCCTCCGCGAGGGTGACGCCGTCCTTTACGACCTTGAGGGAAGTGACGCCGGAGCCCGCGCCTGCAAGGTCGGCTGGGTTCGAGATATTCCGACTTCCAGGGTCGCCATCCGACGCGGTAGCGTGCAGCTCCACGTGATCCGGATCCCCCGAAACCGGGTCGAAATATGCGCCGGTGACCACGGGGTTGGTTCGGTCGACGCCAAACCAGCTGCCAGTCAGCGTCGTGTGCCCAACCACGTCCGTGAGACTGGCCCAGGAAGCCTGAAGGCCGTCGCGGAGGTCGTCTGGATCGACGGTGAAGCTCGGAGCCCATCCGGATTGCGGACAGGGACTACCCGCAGCTCCAGTGCAGCTCGAGGTCTGCGACGAGCTGGGCAGATAGTCGCCGTTTTCGTCCTGTCCGGGGATGAGGCTGACTGACTTCACCCCGAGACCGGCGTCCGCAGGATGAGCCGTGATGGTGTAGCTGCTGTCGGCTCCGTCTACCCAACCGCTGAGGCCGGTGAGTCCACCTATGGGGTTATCGGTGTCGTTGAGCTGCACCCAGGCCGTGTCGAGCCTCGCGGCCCGGTTGCTGTCGGTGGTGATGCCGGTATCGGTGGTGTAGAGCTGGAAGTCGGCGCGGGTCGCCTGCGTCTGCGACATGCCCGTCTCAAGCGGCGTGTTCCAGGAGGGAGTGAGAGCTCCAGCCTCGGTCGCTGGGTTGCTGAACCAGCCGCCGGTCAGAGGCGTCTCGCCGCTGAGGCTCTTCCAGCGGACCCAGCCACCTCCGGGGGCTCTGAACTCGCCCATCGCAACCTTCGGACGGCCCTGGCTTGTGCCGCCGACCGAGAATGCTGCCTTCATCCACAGGTTCGAGATGTAGGTCGAGCTCGTCGAGCCGTAGTGCGGGATCAGGTAGTACCAATCTCGTAGCGAGCCCGCTGTAAGGGTCTTGCCGGAGGGCACGTAGTTCCATAGGCCCGTGTTCGGGTAGAGGTTCTGGAACTGCTGGTAGTCGGGCTCGGTCACGGTGCCGCTGCCGGCGTACCAGCCGGTGAAGCCGGCGCCGCTTGACCAGGCGTAGACGTCGTTGACGTCGGGGTCGACGAGGATCGGGTAAGCATCGGCAGCCCCGTGCGGGACGTGGACAGCGATCGAGTTGCCCTCGATCGCCAGGTGCGCCGCAACCGAGTCCCCATTCGCGTCCATGGCCACCGGTGGCGTGACCGTCACCACCGGCTTGCCGTCGGCATCGACGATCTGGGCGCCGTTGATCGGGCCGGGCGCCGGCTCGAGGCTGTCGCCGTTCGGCATATCGACTGCGAAGCGGAGCTCGTCAGGACTCTCGGCAGAACGAAGCTGAGCGAACACCTCAAAGCCTGCGGCGCGCGGGGCGAGGAATAGGTCGGTGTCGGTGTCGACGGTCGGGTAGAGGGCGCCGAGCTCGCCGACGAGGTGGGCGTCGGCGTCCGCGGCGGCGCCTCGGCCGGCCGGCGAATAGCTGATGGATACGCCCGCGTCAGCCAGCCTCGCTGACCCGTCGCCCGCCGCCGGCAGCCGCAGCGACGCGGTTGCGTTATCGGGCTTCAGTCCCGAGTCGGTTTCGTGGAGCTGCAGGTCGATCGGCCTGCCGGTGGCATCGACGACCGGGGCCGTGGAGTCGATCAGTGACGGATCCTCGCCCGGAAGACGGACAACAGCCCCGCTCCCTGAGCCAGCAAGTACATCAGCGCCGTCGGGCAGCTTGGGGGGCGCCTCACTCTTGACGACCGGCCTTGCGGTCTCATCGAACACGGCCGCGGCCGCACTGGGATCGAGATCTGTCAGATCTCGATCCGTCGAACCGGGCGCTGCCGGCTCGGCCTCGCTGGAGGCGGAGGGCGGCGGCGCAGACTCAGCCGACGCGGCGGCCAGCGTGGCAGGGCTGGGGGCAGCATCTAGCTTGTCTACGACCCGGGCCCCGGGCGGGTCCAACAGCGCGGCACGGCACCCGGCAGGAGTGCGCGAATCCGCGGGGCGTGCACTCACGAAGTCGCAATAGCTGATGCCGGCGACGGGCGGCTGAGGCGGCGAGTCCTCATCCGCAGCTGAAGCCTGCGTGAGAGCGCCGAGCGCGACCAAAGACGCGGCCAGCACAGACATGGCGGCGAAGACCAGAAGGCGCGCGAGCCGTGGCTTCCCCGCGCTCGGCCCGCCTCGCCTCGACCCCGTCGAAACGCCCACTCGCGTCCGTCCTCCACTGCTCATCTTGATCCCCCTTGGCTGAGCGGGCGCCGCTACCGTCGCGTCCCGAGAAAGCCGCCGAAAAATTGCCTTTCCCCTCTATACGGCTCCGCACCGGGATCTGTTTCAAAGTCATGCGGCGCCGTCCGCGCTTGAGCAACCAGGCGGATGTGAGCCGTCCGACGGAAGCGGATGAGATTCCTAGATTGCTCATGCTCCGCGCCCACCTAGACGCCGGGGGCGACCCCGACGCCGTGCCGCCGGTATCCGCTGCCGGCCAGCTTGGTCAAGAGTTTCGGTAATCGCCCGGGCCTCGGTCTGAGGGCCTGGCGAAGCCTCCGAAGCTGCTGAATCAGCTCTTCATTGAACTACCACTCCGGCGAGGAGCGGATCGCCGGCGTGGTCGCCTACCTCGAGCAGCTGCCCGCGGGCGAGAACGCGAGTGCCCGCTCCTACCTGTCATGGGCCACCGGGCATCCCGAACGACCCTCGCTCGACACGATCACCAAGCGCATCGGCTGGTCGAGGGCGCTCGGCGAGGCACGTCGAGTGCGAGGCCAGAGCTTCGAGGTCAGTCTTGGCGACGAGGTAGGTTCGTAACGATGGGTCGAGGGGGTCGGAGACGAGGACCGCAAGGGCCCCGCGCGTAGATCTCGGAGGAACTCTCAGCCACAAAGTAGCCGGTTATGGGATTACCGTTGCGGAGCACGGCGGCGGGCCGGACCTCGAGATCGGTCTTGGTCTCGCCGTAGCGGACAGTGCCCGCCACAAACGAGGCAGCGAAAAAGGCGGCGACCCCGATCCAGATGTAGCCGACGTTGCGTCTCACCATTGCGTAGAGACCTGCGGCAGCGGTACCAATAAGCCCGTAAACTACGACAGCCCAGGCGAAGCTCAGTTTCCCGGGGTCGCCGACCGCGAGTACTGCCACGACGGTGAAAGCGAGCGCCACGAGCGCTCCCCGGGCGCCCGGCTCCACCAGCAATCTCCAGAGCCTTCCTATGGTTGAGCCGGCATAAATCGCCCCCCCGCCTGCCGATGCGCGGCCAAGCTTTCGGTAGCGTGCCTCGGCGCCCAGTTGGAGCAAAGATACAAGCAGGGCCGCACCCAAGGCGAAGATCAAAGCGGGCACCAGAGCGACTGCGCCCGTGCTGATCAGGTTCGCTCTGGGCAGAACCGCAAGCGCCTCCTCAGCTGGAAGTCCGGCTTTGTGCAGTCGGCCGAATTCGATCGCACCGCCGACGAAGGCGACAAAGCCAAGTATCCCGATTCCGGTTGCCACGGCCGCCAGCACTGGCGCAATCTGCTCCCAAGGCCGCCGAGTGGGCCCACCGCCCGGCGTGACCCGTTCCTCGACCAGGTCGCCCGAGACATCGACATCCACGAGAACTCCAAACCCACGCGACTCACACGCGTCCCGGATGCGGAGTCGGACGCGCTCGCCGAACACGATCGTGGCTCGTGATGAAAACTCGCTGGCGACGACCGTCACCTGCTCGTCCGCATAGAGAACGATGATCAGGCTGACGCTGCCTCGTTCCACACCGACCACGCGGGCGGTGAACTGACTGCCAAAGATCTGCTCCGCCTCGCGCTCAAGTCCCTTGGCCAGCTCTTCATCCCGCCGCAAGTATTCGCCGAGCACCTCCTCCTGGGCTGTGATCACCCCCACTGGCCCGCGCGGTATGTAGCAAGACTCCCCGAGATCTCCGTCCTGAAGGACTTAGCTACGCTCAACTTCCCCTCTTGGTGGTCGAGTTGCTGAGTCGTCGGCGCCAAAGGACGGCGACGGCGGGCCGAACGCCTTTCGCGACCGAGTTCTCTGTCCCTCCGGCCCGAAGCGGCCCGGTATCGAGGATGTTTCCGCTCTCAAAGTGCTTCTCAGATAGACGGCCCTATCTCTATGCGCGCTGCGCTCCGGCTCTGTTTCACGTTTGGGGGAGGAGCTGGTGTGGGCACCTAACCGGTCGCATCCCGGCGAACGCGAGGCCGTCGGTTCCGTTATCTACACCTCAGCGCTCCAGGTCTCGTTGCGTCAGTGAACCTGGCAATGGCTGTAGACGTCATTTCCAGTCCCGCCCCAACAGTCGTCGTGATGGCCGTCGGTGCCTCCGTCAAGGACATCGTCCCCGGGGCCGCCCCTGAGAACGTCGCCGCCGTCACCGCCGGTGATGTCGTCGTTGCCGTCCTCGCCTTGAAGGCCGCATGGGTCAGCGTTTGGGCAGTTGTTGAAGCTGTCAAACCCCGATCCCCCTTGGATCGTGTCCCAGCCGTCGCCAGCGTCTACGTAATCGGCCCCCTGGCCCCCCTTGACTGTGTCGCGTGAGGCCTTCGCGTCGACCTTGTCGTCACCGTCCTTGGCGTCGATGTCATCGACTTGGGAGGTACCAATCAGGACGTCGTCACCGTTGGTGCCGTTGCAGGTGCCACCGCCGCACGCGGTCGCGGCTGCCAGCGCCGCCCCGACACCCAGGCCCACACACAGTCCAACGGCGATCGTCACCAACAGGGCCCACCCGGGACGACTGGTGGGCGCACTCATTGGCCGAGCAGCTGGCGTAGCTGCGCCTCATCGTAGGATCCAGGCTCGAGCCTGCCCTCATCGACGGCGACGATCATGTCGCAGATGAGCGGATCGTCGTAGGCCTGCTCGTCGGCACGACAGCGATCGACGACGGATTGATCCATCGGCCCCTCGATCGCATAGTCGACCTCTTTGCCATTTCCCGGCGGCGGTGCAGGCGTCAGCCCCGCAACCTCCTCGTAGAACGGGTCTTGTGGATCCGATGTGCCCTCACCCATTGCGTATCCGACCGGGATGCTGCAGAACATCGCTAGCAGCAAGATCAGCAGTCTTGGTCTCACCCTTGTCCCCCTCACCGCGGCGCGCGCAGCTCGACAACGCTTCGCTACTGATACGCGAGGGAGGCGAGCGCTGTTTCAAGAGCGCTCGGGCCTGGAGGGCCTAACGCGCTACGAGGACGCGACCAGCCCCTCGTACTTTCAGCCGATCCCGCAGGGCCGGCCCGTGAGATCTGAACAAGGACGTTGCGCGTTGGAGGAGCCGCTCAGCGACCGAGCGCTTGGTCGAGCTGCTCCTCGGAGTACTCCCCCGGCGGCAGGCGACCCTCGGAGACCCCGATGATCAACCTGCATAGGTTGGGATCGCCGAACGCCCCCAGGTTCCGTTGGCAGAGAGTGACTTGGCGGTCTGATGGCTGGCCATCGATCGCATAGTCGGCTTCCTTTCCGTGGCCTGGCGGCGGCGCTGGCTCGAGGCCCGCGACATCGGCTGCGAAGTCTGCTGCCCGCGACACGCCTTCGGCGACAGCAGGGCCGACCGGCGTGGCGAAGGCCGCCACGATCGAGGCCACGACGAGGGCCAGCAGGGCTGTGATCTTGCGGCGGTGCCGCTGGCGACGGGTCGAGACCTCGGCCCGCGCCAGCTCCACCGTCATCTCCAATGTCTGCTGGCTGCCCTGACGCCCCAGGTCAGCAAGCGCTCTACGGAGATCGTGCTCAGTCGGCATCTTCGACCTCCCGTAGCTCTATACGCATGCGGTCCAGCGCCCGTTTCAATTTCGTCCGGACCGTGGCGGCGGGCAGCCCGAGCTCCTCAGCGATCTCTTGCGACTGATAGTCCAAGACGTAGCGATAGACCACCATCGCCCGAACCTCCGGATCGAGCTCGGCGAGAGCGTGCGCGAGGTCTTCACGCTCGGCCACGAACGGGTCTGAGTCGCCGCCGCCGGCCCCGGAGCCAGCCGCCGCTTCCGATTCCAGGACCGCTTCGGGGCGACGGGCTCGCTTTCGCGCCTGCGACACCGCGGCGTTGGCGGCGATCCTCGCCAGCCATGGACGTAGCGGCCGGTCCGAGTCGAAGCGGTCGAGTGCTTTCAGGCCCGAGAGCATGGCCTCCTGGGCTACGTCCTCAGCGGCGGGGAGGTCCCGCAAGATGAGATCGGCAATGTGCACCAGGGCATGCCAGTGCCGACGGACGATCTCTTCAGCCGCGGCCTCCTGCCGCGCACGCACAGCGTCGACCAGCTGCCCATCGCTCGCCTGCGTCACATCAAGCGCTCGACGAGGCAGCACCCTTCTAAGGCCGCGCCCCCTACCCGTCGTCTCGCTATTTGATGGCAGCCCCGACATCGCTCAGCCCAAGGCGGGGACGGAGCCTAGGGCCTCTGTGTCAAGAAGGTCTCGCTGAAGCAGCCGGGGCTCGTCCGGCGCGGATGAGTCCATCACGGCCCCAGTCAGGGGCTCGGCCACGGGAACGGTGACGAATTGCGCTCCGGCGACCCCTGATCGGCGAGGCCGCGTGGCGCTTCGGCATCCGTGACGAGCACTTCTTGTGCAGAGCTGCTGGTGATCGCCCACCCACAACACCCCAACAATTGCTTCATGGGGTGGCGCAGCAAGCTCTGGCGCTGACTCCACGGACTCCGTCCTCAAGACGAACGCAGCCGATAGTGTCGCATTTCCACGTCACCCCAGGCGGGCGTTTGACACTGGGCAGGTTGTCGTCCTCAACAGGTCCCCGTCGCCGGAAAGCTGCGATTCGTGCAGTTGGCGCAGACGACCAATGAGCTTACCTTTGCTTCCGCCAAAGCCGTGGGGCCGGCGCAAACGTTGACGGGATCCATCTCGAAACCTTCGCGACGACGGGTCGCCGTCGGTGGCCTACAACGACGGCGAACCCCCCTCGCCCCTCGCCTAAGCAATCACCAGCCCCCGCGCCGGTGCGAGCTTCGGGGCCAGCGATCCTCGTGACCACTCGAGACAGGGATAGACGCCGCGGGACGCCTATTCGAAGCGATTGAAACAGGACGACGCACGTCCTGCGTATATCGAAGACGTGTGACGTGCGCTATGAACTAAGGAGGCGGCTTGTGGCCAACATTGATGTGAACCTCCGCAGCGAACTGGCCTCCCGAATCCAATGGCATTTCGACGCACATCGTCTCTGGGGTGGCCGGACCCTCCACTACTGGTTCATCCGCTTCCGCCGTCGCTATGACCCCAGCGTTCGGGTCGATCAACTTCTCTCGTTGCTGGATGAGGTTGGATGCCAAGCCTACGCCTTGTACGAGGTGATTGGCGATTCGGACATAGTCGCACGCACGTGGATGCCCCCTCTCGAAGTCGCCCGCTTTCAAGAGGCACTGGACGAGCGCTTCGAGCCGCGCAAGTGCCGCAACTACTCGGTGCGCGAGGTGATCCGCCAGTGGGTGTGGCAGGACGAAGCAGGGCAGCCCACTCGTGCATCTCTGAACGGCATCGCCTCATCCCTCGACATTCGGACAATTCGAGACATGGTGCGGTTGGTCAACGACGCGTCTGTGCACGGTCGTGGCGTCGACGTCCAACTCGAAAGCGATCCTCTTTCGCTGTTTGCTCGATCCGCACTCTTCCGCGAGGTCCCACGGACCGCGGGCATTAGGTTCATCATGCGGCTGACGTTGAATCCGGACCTTGACGATGAGGACCAACGGCGGGTTCACGGACAGGTGGGCGAAGAACTGGACCGGCTTGCGGACTGGAATTCTCAGCGGCCGAAAACGCTGGAGGAGGCCTCCGCCTATCGATGCGTTGATGGCTCCTTGATTCTCCTAGGCCGGCTGCCATTCGCAGACTTCCACAACCTGCGCGATGGGGTGATCACACCGATTTCAAGACTCCCTGGCATCGAACACACTTCCACCAACGTCGCCACGTCGGCCGACTTCCACGAGTTCCGCGAGGTTCTTCTCCTTGAAGGGGAGGGAGCGCCGGGAGGAGCCGTCAGCCGAGGCGTCGGAGCGGTAACGGCAACCCCGCCAAGCGTCCATCAACTCCTCGAGCGGGACGAGGATGAGGCCTTCGAAATCAAAGGTTCGGCCTTTGCCCCACTGAAGCCTTGGCTCAGTCGCCCAGCTGAGGCGGCCGGCGATGAGGGGCTCGCAGAGTCGAGGGGGTTCTTCGCCAAGTCGGTCGCCAAGACGGTGGTCGCCTTCTTGAACACGAAGGGTGGAATCCTGCTGATCGGTGCCCTGCAAGAGGACGTTTACCGTGTTTCCTCCGACCTCGAACAGCTTCGGCTCAAGGAGTTCCCGAAGGAGGGCCGCCTGAGACTCGCGGGGCTCCAGGACCCGATCTTCCACAAGAGCGGCTGGGACGGCTGGAGTTCGAGGCTCAATCAGCAGCTCCGCGATTACATCGACGGCGAGTGGGCGGGCCGGGTCTCCGTCTACCCCGAGTACATTCGGGAGCAGCTGCTCGCTCTAATCCTCGTAGAGGGACCGGAACCGGACGACGAATTCTATCTTTCGAAGGACGGCGCCACCGGCAATTCGACCTTCTTCATCCGGCGCGGGGCCAGCAGCGAAGCTCTATATGGACGCCATGTCCGCGAATTCCTTCGCGCCCGCGATCGTAGGCGGCACTAGCTAGAACCGAAAGGAGATCGGCGCCTAGAAGTGGGCCCGGACGAGTGCCTGGTCCCGTTCCTGCACGAGCGTCGTGCGCATCTCCCGGACCTGATCGTAGAGGCTCGAGAGTTGACGCTGCTTCTCTTCAAGCTGGCCATAGAGACGTGCATCTGCCTCACCCCGGTCGAGCGAGTGCCGATACCGCGTTTCGAGGTCGTGGTAGTCCTCGAGCGCACGGTCGTACTCGGCCTGCAGGTCGGTATAGCTTTGAACAGCAGCAGAAGGCATAGACAGATCCTACTCCTCGGTCTTGATCGGGTCCAGTTTTTCGCTATCGCAGTTGGTTCTCAGGGTGACGGTGGCGGAGGCGGCAGAACCGCGGGTGGCTGCTTGGGCGGTGGCGTGGTCGTAATGGCGTCTGTGATCTCAGTCGCCCGGGCAAGGTTCTCAGCCGCCGCCTTCAGGTGGATGCTGAGGACCGTCCTGGTCCAAAGGTAGCCGAGCAGAAAGCCGTCAACGGCCGAATAGATGAGCAAGGCGACAGCGAAGGGCTCCGCCGCAGGCGCAGCACCCAGTGCCGTAGCTACGTCGTCGGCAATGTCACCCACCCCTTGTGAGATCGATCCGAGTTCCACCAGGCCGATCCCCACCAGAATCTTGGTGATCCAGTCCGAGACCTGGTCAAGATTGCTATTGGTGGCTAACAGCGCCGATGGATTGTCCCGGTCCAGAGTCCGCGGCAGTGCAAAGAGGAAGCCGAGAAAGATGCCGACTGCAAGGGCTGCTGCAGCCGTCATCACGCCCGCTGCAGCGACTGACAGGAGGGTCGAGCCCGCCGTGAAATGATCGGCGAAAGCGAACGCTAGGACTGCCAGGATGGGCACGAGGGGGGACAGCCAGAGCCAGCGCAGGGCGCGACCGGCACGCAGCTCCGCCACACCGTCGCTCGGCTCCTTGGGACTGTCGCCGTCTGGATCGGTCTCGTCGGTCACGGTCCACACCCTCAGCGCCTATACGCCACCTGGCGACCGTTCTGTTTCAAACACGTCCCCGCTACGCAACAAAGCCACACGGACCCCGGAGGAAGACCTGACCGTCGCCGGGATTCGGCAGGCGGTGGAGGAGAGCTCGGCCTTCCTTGAGCAGAGGCGGGCCGGCGTCTACAAGGCTCCGCACGCGCTGGGCACGAGGTCTCAGCGATGAAGTGAAACACCGCGCATCCCCGACGCGTACAAGCAGGTAACCAGGTTTCTTCATCTATGCCTTTTCGCCCCTACGACGCCGCCACCGACGCGCTCGCTCGCGCCGAAGCGCTCCTGCGTGCCGCGGATACCTCCGGTATCGCTGCTGCTGTCGCCGATGACATGCGCCGCTCGGCTCTCGTGCTCGCTGTTGCTGCTGTCGACACCTATATGCATCGGCTGATCGTCGATCGAGCAGACATGTGGGACAAGCTCCCGCCCAAGCTCGCCGAGACCGAGGTCCGTCTCGACCAGCTCGTTGCCGAAGCTCAGGAGTCCTACTCGGCGGCCCGGCGCAAGCCGTTCCCGAGTCGGCCAGGAACTCGCATCAAGAACGTGCTCCGGAACCAGCTCCTTCTGAAGACGTTTCAGACCCAGAGACAGATCGAAGACGCACTAACCATGGCCGGCGCCAGTGGGAGATGGGGCGCGATAGGCAAACACCTCGGCCTGACCACCAAACAGATCGCCGCGCGACTCAACCCGATCGTGCTGCGCCGAAACCAGATCGCCCACGAGGGCGACTATCGCCGCCTCGACCGCCCGCAAAACGCTGGGCTTAACCACGTCAGCTCGGCAGAGGTTCTTGATGACATCCAATTTCTGCGTGAGCTCGTCGATGCCATTCACGCGGCGCTGTAGCTCCGGAGGCTGTGCCTTCTAAGTGGGACCAAGATGGGAGGTCGGCAGAGATTCGCTGTCGCGGAAGGACGTCGGACATCGCCCGGTCCGGGCCCGATCAGACGAGCACCAAGACGTGCGTCTGGCCTGCTCGGGGCCGACGGACAGGCGAGAAGGTAAGCCTCGCTGTCGAGCCCCTTCAGAATTGAGCCTTTAGGAGACGGGGACAGAGGAGTGGGCTGCTTGGTTACCAGCCGCGCAGGCGCTGCGCACCGACGCCGCAGCAGGAGAAGGAGGCCGACTCCCCGGCCGCCGACCCCGTCCCCGTCCGGCGCCGGATGCCCCCCGAGCGGCAGTCGATCACGCACAAGTTCTCGATCGCCGGCCAGGAGGGCTACATCACCGCCGGCAAGTACGAGGACGGCACCGTCGGCGAGATCTTCCTCACCGACATCGGCAAGGAGGGCTCGACGCTGCGCGGCATGATGAACGCGTTCGCGACGGCCGTCTCGATCGGCCTGCAGTACGGCGTGCCGCTCGAGGTCCTCGTCGACAAGTTCTCCTACATGCGCTTCGACCCGGAGGGGATGACGAAGAACCCGGAGATCCCCTTCGCCAAGTCGATGCCCGACTACATCCTGCGCTGGCTCGCCTCGCGGTTCATCGAGGACGCCGACGTCCACGAGGACCTCGGCATCCTGACCAGCGAGGTGAGGGCCCGCAAGGAGGCGCAGCAGGCGCTCTTCAACCCGGACACCGCCGGCCCGACCAACGGGAACGGAATGGAACGGCAACGGCTCGCACGATGCCGAGGTCAAGACCCAGCCGGGCAAGACGGTCGCCGCCGCCGAAGCAATGACCGACACGCCGCCGGTCGTGCCCGGCGAAGATGAGCAAGAGCCTCGAGCTCGGCCCCGCCTGCGAGCAGTGCGGAGGCATGATGCAGCGGACGGGCTCCTGCTACACGTGCACACAATGCGGCAACAACACCGGCTGCGGTTGACGGCGGACTGAGGACGCGCTGCTCGGCGTCATCGGCCCGCCCGGATAGCGCTGCTATACCGGGCGGGCCTCTTCCTTGATCAGCACGCCCTCAGCCTCGCCGTGGAGTGTTATCGCGTGTAGCGGACCTGGATCGCGAAGGGCTCGATCGCGTCACAGACGACGAGCTCGATGTACAGATAGTCCGTCGCGTTGTTGACCAGACCGTTCGTGATCGGCGTCGCGAACTCGCGCATGACGCCGTTCTCGGCGCCGTCGGTGTTGACCTGCCCCAGGACTTCGTAGCCGTCGAATTGCGGATCGAGCCCGTCCTGGATCTGCTTACGAACCAGGAAGGCGTGCGCATCGGCGTCGGAGAAGTCGTTGGCGAACATCGTCAGCCGATTGATCGTCGCCCCGTCGGGAAGCACGACGGGCGTCAGGAAGCTGCCGACCTTCGCATTCAGATCGCCCTTGTTCTCCGACCCCTTCTGCGAGGGCACGAAAGCACCGCAGACCGAGTCAGCGTTGTTGTTGTGCGTGGACTCGTCAACCGGCGTGAACGCCGCCGCGGCGTAGTCGGCGAGTTCGCTGCCACCCTGCTGGGCCTCGAGCGCACTGACCCGCTTCCCGAGCTTCGTCAGCCGCTTGCTCGTCCGCTTCACCTTCTTGCTGAGCTTGCGAACCTGCTTGTGCACGCTGCTCGCGGCAAGGGCGCCGGGATCCGCTCCCGCGGGCGCCGCTCCGGCCGTGAGTGCAAGCGACAGCGCGGCAGCGACCAGAAGCAGTGCGAGCCGCTGCGAGCGCCTCCCATGGGCATCCGAAGATCGAGCACGACCTGCCATACGAGGCCTCCTTCCGAGGAGCCGATCGACGCCAACCGAGCATAGCCCCGGCACGCGGGCCGGTCAATGCGGATCGCGGCCGGGCGTGAGAGGATCGCGCCGGCGGCCTCGTGGTCGCGGCGGGTTCGCCCGGACGTCAACCGCAGCCGCGTGAGCCAGACGCGCGCCCGCCTGAAAGCCGGCGCCAGGCCGTCAGCGAGCCTTGATCTGAAGTTGCTCGGTTGTCGGCTCGGCGTAGAAGGCGGTGATGGCGGCCGTCGTGTGGCCCCCGGGGCTGAGGTTGTTGTCGTTCGTGCGGATCTGAAAATCGGCGCTCTTCTGACCCTGGGGGATGGTGATCGTGCGCTGGCTGCCGCCGCCGCTCGGGCCACCGACGACGGCGTTCTTGCTGTCCGAATAGATCACTACCGAGGTGTCCATCAGCGCCTTGCTCTCCAGCTGGACCGTGCCGGTCACCTTCTCCAGGTCTGTCCCATTCGCCGGGTTCGGCGCCAGCTTCAGTGACGCGATCGTGATCGGATTGACCACGTCGGCGTCGAAGCTGTAGGTCTGCGTCTTCGGCCCGACGACGGTCTCCTGCTTGAGGCGGTGCGGCGGCGGACACGCGAAGAACTGGAAGTCGTCGCAGTAGGTGTCGACGAGGCCGATGGGCGTGTTGACCTGGAAGGTGAGCGTCGAGTTGCCGCCCTCGAGCAGGCCCTTGCTCACCCAACGGCCGTTCGTGTGGATCTGCAGCTGGCCGAGCGAGAGCTCGTTCGGCTGCTCCGGCGTCCGGTCGGTGAACGCCTGCGACTTGAAGCACTTGTCGACGTCGTAGTGGCCCTGGCGGGGATCGCAGGGATTGCGCGCGGTGAATATCCAGTTGAGTTCGTTGCCGGTCGTGTTGTTCTGCACGCCCCAGTCCGGCACGGAATAGGACTTTTCATTGCTGACCGTGTAGCTGCCACTCACCTCGGCGCCCTCTTTGCTGCCGGAGAAGCCGACCTCGAAGGCCTGCCCGGAGGTGTACTGGGTGTCGGCGTTGGGGGTCTGCGGCTCGCTCGCCTGCCAGGTGAGCCGCTGATCGGTGGCGGGGGTGGGGCTGACGTCCGAGGCGACGCCACCCGTCCACCACGCCTTCTCGAGGTGGTAGCCCTTGTTGGTGCCGACCTCGAAGTCGTCGTTCATGTGGAAGAAGTTCTCCGAGGGGAGCTTGGGGCTGACCTGACCATCGAGGGCGTAGGTGACGATCTGCCGGTTGCCCTGCGGGTGCCCCTCCCCGTTGTCGAGGTAGACGTCGAAGGAGTGGTTCATCGTCCAGCTGACCGTCTGCTTGCCCGGCTGCGGATAGAAGATCAGGCCCGAGTCGCCCTTGTGCGCAGTCCAGTACCCGTCCTTCGGCGTGGCCTGGCCGATCACGGAGTAGGTCCAGCCGACGTGCTGAAGCTCGGGCGGCACCTGACTGTCCCCCGGAGCTGGCGGCTTCGGCGCTCCGGGCGCCGAGAGCTGGCCGGTGGCGATGCTCTGATCGACGATCCGCGCGGTGCGGCGGGCGAGCCGTGCCCGCGCCTGCTTGCGCCGCCTCTTCCCCTGGTGGCTTGCGCCGTGCGGTCGCAGGGTCGGCACGTCGACCATCTCGACCCGCGGCTCGCCGCCGACGGTGGTGCGGCGGAAGAGAAACGCGGCGCTCGGGTGGCCGGACCCGGGCTGGAAGCCCGTCTCTCGGGCGATCGCGCGTCTGTGATGGGCACGGCCGAGGTTGAGCGCGAGCACCCACTTGCCTGCCGCAACCAGCCGCCGGAGCCGCGCCGCGCGCGCCATCCTGCGCGGCGAGAGCGCGTCGCCATCGACGATCAGCAGGTCTTGTCGTTGCTCGGCCCGGCGCGAGATGGATGCGGCCTTGCGAATCTGGAGGCTGTTGCCGAGCCGCCGCCGCAGCGCGCGCAAGACGGGGCTGTGGGCCTCGTTGATGACCACGACCCGGGTCTTCTGCCCTGCGGCCGGGACCTTGCCCGCGGCCGCGTGCCCGGCGAGCAGAAGCGTCGCGGCGGCACAACAGATCCCAAGCAGCGTCGCGAGCGGGAGCGGCGTCAACTTACGAGTGCGCCACACCCGATCGTCCTTCCCCCCGCAGGGCCTCTTTGTACAGCGGCCTCCAACGATTCATGCTGACCTATTCAGAACATCGTACTCCGCCGCGGGGCTCTACGTGGGCAGCGAGATAGCCGGGAGGCTCTACGTCTCCAAGAACACCGTAAGAGCCGAGAGCCGCTCGATATGCCGGAATTCCGGTGTCCAATCGAGGAAGGCGGCGGTCCATTTCGCTCGGCAAGCCGGCCTGCTCAACGGGGACGGATAGCCAAGTCGTGCAGAAGTGCCACGATCGTCCCGTGGAATTTTCGATTCGGCGTGGCGGGGCTGAGGACGTCGGGCTGCTGGAGCCGCTTTGGCGGGCCATGTGGTCGACGCACTCCTCGCTGCCGGACATGCCCGGGGTGCGGACCGCGGACGACTCGTGGGCGTTCAGGCAGGCCGAGTACGAGGAGTGGCTCGGGGGCGGGAATGCTGACCGGTTCGGGCTGCTGCTCGCTGAGCGGGATGGGGAGCTACTGGGCTACGCGATGGTCTCGATCGGGCCCGGGGCAGCGACCTGGGGTGATCTGGGCGAGGTCACGGCGGAGATCGAGAGCCTCAGCGTGCTCGGCCGCGAGCGCGGGGCCGGCGTCGGCGCGGCGCTGACCGCGGCGGCGGTCGAGTTCGCTCGCGAGGGCGGCGCCGGGAGTGTCCTCGTCGCGGCGGCCCACTCGAACGAGGATGCGCTGCGCTTCTATCGACGCGAGGGCTTCGACGACTTCTACGTCCTGCTGAGCCGGCCGGTCGAGCCGGACTGAGCCCCAGGGCCGGGGCTCAGCGGAAGATCTCGACCCACTTCGAGGGCCGGTACTTACACGCGACCATTGCGGCCGCGACAACGAACGCCTCAACCCTGCCGGAGGTTTGACACCTCACCCCACCATCATCGACAACCCGTCGGCAGGTCTGTAATCGGCTCGGGCTCGCGACTGGAAAACTCAGGGCCACAACCAAACGAGGAGGAGCACAGTGGTCGAAGCAATCGAGGACATGCCCGAGGGCACGATCGGCTACCGCGCGACCGGGCACGTCAGCCGCGATGACTACCGAGAGGTTCTCGAGCCGGCCATGCGGGCGGCGGCCGAGTCCGGCGAGGTACGGATGGTCTACGCGATCGGGCCCGGGTTCGAGAAGTTCGAGGCCGGAGCAGCTCGCGGAGGACGCGAAGACCGGAGTCAGCCTCGGCTTCTCCCATCCGCATGCGTTCAAGCGCGTCGCCGTGGTCACCGACGTCGACTGGATCGTCAAGGCGATGCACGGCTTCGGCTGGATGACGCCCGGCGAGGTCAAGACCTACGCGCTGGAGCAACTCGAGGAGGCGAAGAGCTGGGTCGCCGGCTGAGCGGCGCTCAGCCGACCTTCACAGCCTTCGAACTCACCGCGCCGCAGTCCGCCACACCGGCGGCGGTGATCGCGCCGACCGCCGCGTAGTAGCTGCCGTGCCGCGGCTTGGCCACCTTGACCGACCAACTCCCGTCGCCGGCGGTCTGCGTCTGCGCGATAGTTGGATCCTGGCCGCGACGTCGCCTGAGAAGCGTCACCTTTTGTCGTGAGGCGCACGCTGCCACGGAGCCGGCGCCGAGGACGCCCTGGAACCGCTTCTTCGATGCCTTGAAGGAGGCTGAGAGCTTGCGCGCGACCAGGGGGCAACCACTGGGGCGCCCGGGACCGGCTTTGGTCGGGCACTTGTCGGAGACGTCGGGGCGACCGTCGTTGTCATCGTCGGGATCGCACGCATCGCCCTGTGCATCGCCGTCGGCGTTCGCCTGCGAGGGGTTGGCCACAGAGGGACAGTTGTCGACGCTGTCGGCGACGCCGTCCCCATCCCGGTCCGCCTTCGTGGCCGTCACGGGCTTCCAGCCCGAGATGTTCTTGGCGCCATCGCGGAAGCGGACCTGTGTCGGAGCGCTCGCGACCGGGAGCGTCACGCGCCCCGCCTGGTAATCCAGCCAGCCGGTAGTCGACGAACCCGGCTCGCATTGCGACGCGCAACGGACCTGGAACGAGGCGACGCCGCTGGGGACCCGGCCCTCCCCGGAATCAGTCGCCGCAAGGGTCAATGGAAAGCCGGAGCGTCGCGCTGCGCGCGGCGCACTGATCCCCTGGGGCACGACGGCGCTGCCTTGTGGCGCCACTGCATCAGGGAGGATCTCGACCTGCCGCAGCACGCTGTTGTTCCAGTTCGGCTGTTCGCACGGAGACAGGCAGAGTTGGCGGTCGGTCACGTAGAGCTTGCCGCGGTAGGCGATCATCCTGCCGGGGTGCCAGCGGACGCCGAGACCAGTGCCGAGCACGTTCGGATCGCTTGGGTTGGCCGTGCAGTTGGCGTTCGACTGATCGATCGGGCCGGCCAGCGAGGCGGCATGACCCGTGACCCGATCAATCGCGAGCACCCTGCAATTCGAGAGCTGGTCGGGCGTCAGGTAGATGACGCCGGCGGTCACCACCAAGCCCTGGGGATAGTTCAGCGAGACACCGGCCGGATCATCCGTCACGACCTGAGGGCCGACCAGCACGTCTTGTGCCCCGGTCGCGGCATCGATCACATAGAGGTGATCCCGGTCCGTCGTGTAGAGGTCACCGTCGAAGTAGTCGAGCGTGTAGTGCGCCGAACACCCCGACTCCGCCGGCGGCAGCGTAGTCACCGTATCGGTGGCGCCCCCATCGAACGGGATCCGGAGGATGCGGGCCGGGCGATCCGGGGTGCACGTGTCCTGGGTCACGTAGAGCGAAGTGCCATCGGTCGCGACCGCCTCGAGCATGTCGTCGGCGGCAACGCCGGTCGGCAGGCGCTCGAGCGTGTCGGTGGCAACGTCGTAGCGGAAGAGCCGGCTCGCGCAGGCGAAGCCGCCAGGTGGATCCACCCCGCACTGGAAGCCGGCCGCGTAGATCGCGCCGTCCTCGTAGACGATCGACTGGAAGAGGACGCGGCGCGTGTCGCTCCAGCCCGCCGTGATCGCGTCGAGCTTCTCCGGTGAGAGGAGTGTCTCGACCTGGCCCGTCTGGAGGTCGACCCGGCGCAGCCACGTTTCGTTGACGGTGTCCGCGCTCACGTTCCCGCGGTCGTGCGAGACAGCGAGGTAGAGGCTGTCGCCGGAGGCGGCGATCGAGCGGATATCCCAGAAGGTGGCGTCGTCGAGGCCGCCGTCCGTGGCCCCGAAGACGTCGCTCTTGCCGGTGAGGGGGGTGACGACGCCCGCGATCCGGTTGTAGGCGTCCGGATCGCAGGCCGTGCCGATGCCGTCGTGATCCGTGTCGACCTGATCGGGGTTCCCGTTGAAGGGGCAGTTGTCGCTCGCATCCGGAACGCCGTCGTTGTCGTCGTCGGGATCGCAGACGTCGCCGCTTCCGTCATGGTCGTGGTCGATCTGGTCGGCGTTCGGCTGGCTCGGGCAGTTGTCCTCCGCATCGGGAACGCCGTCGCCGTCTCCATCTGTCAGGGGAGCCGTAAGGCTTGAGGCGAGCGAGAAGCTGTTCGCCCCGGCGCCGCCGGCGAGCACGGGATCTCCGCCCGACGGCTCGCTGACGTCCCACGAGATGGTCGCGTCCCCCCTGTCGACGGCCGGGGTGGGAAGCGCGAGCCGCGCGTTGTACGGAGCGCTGAACCCGGCGGCAACGGATCCCACCGTCCCTCCTGAATCGTCGCAGCTTGCCACGGCGGCCGGCGAGCCCGAGTGGCTCGCCTGGAGGTCGACATCGCCGGCGGCGGAGTCGATCGTGATCGAGGTCGCGACGTGGTGTTCGTCCGCGGTCGGGTCGAGATCGACATCGACGTGCGCAGCGAAGGTGCCGGGGTAGGGACCCGTCGCCGCGCCGCTCAGATCGAACCCGACGTGAGCCGGAGTCGCATCACAGTGGGCGACGAAGTTCGTTACAGCGCTCGCCTCGAGGTCCTCACCCGCGAGTGTCTGCGGGTCCGCGGCTGCGACCGCGGGTGAGACGATCAGCAGCCACCCGATCACCGCGGCAAGCGCGACTCCCATCGGGCCACCCGTGCGGCCGGCCGGTCGTTCCATGATCCCCCTCAATAGGCGAAACCTAGATCCTGAGTCTACGCCTGCCCGCCGGCACGGTCAACGGTGCCGCCGGGCGAGGAGCCGGCGGCGAGCGGTCGGTAGAAATCACCGGCTGCGTCCCGCAGCACGCCCCGATGAGCGGGGCGCGGCGCCGGCGTAGCGTGAGCGCCGTGATCACGATCGGTTACAGGGCCGGGAGCTCCGGCGAGGACGCCCTCGCCCTCGGCAGCGTACTCAGCGGCGTGCTCGGGACCGAGAGCCGGCCGCATACCTGCGAGCGCGGCTCGGGCCGCTCGGTTGCAGCGGAGCTCGCCGGCGTGAGCGGCGACGAGCATGCGCAGGTGCTCGTGCTCGGCTCCTCTTCCCGCCTGGGGATCGGGCGCGTCGTCCTCGGCGACGTGGCGACGAGGCTTCTTCACGAGGCCCCCTGCGCGATCGCGGTGGCGCCCACCGGTTATGCGGCCGCCGATCCCGGCCCGCCGCTCCGGATCGCCGTCGCCTTCGACGGCGGCCCCGAGAGCGGCATCGCGCTGCGGACGGCGATCGAGCTCGCTGATCGGACCCGCGCGCGACTCAGCGTGCTGACTGCGATCGACGCTGTAGGCAGCGGCCTTTCCGGGCCGTTTTCGATGATGGGCGCCGCCCAGACGGTCGAGGTCCACCGCGAAGCGATGCGGCACATCCTCGATCTCGCGCTCGAGCGGGTCCCGGCTGAGCTCCCCGTCGATGCCCGGCTGCTGCTCGGCCCGGCGGAGGAGATTGCGGAGGCGGCATGCAACGACGACCTGCTGATCACCGGCTCGCACGGGCGCGGACCCCTCGGCCGGGCGATGCTCGGCAGCGTCTCGGCGCGCCTGCTCGCCAAGGCGGAATGCCCCGTGCTCGCCTTCCCCGGGCGGCTCGGGCCTGACCCACTGCGAGTGCTCGGCTCCGCTGCCGCGATCGCCTGAGCGGGCGGCACGGCGCCCGCCGGAGCGGGCTCACGGTCAAATCCCCTAATCCGGATCAGGTATCGGGTGCTAAGTTCCCATAGAGCACCCAAGCACCCCGCATCCCACGCGAAGGAGACCCGATGAGCCTGAAGATCAACGACACCGCCCCCGACTTCGAGGCCGAGACCACCGAGGGCCCGATCAGCTTCCACGACTGGATCGGCGACTCCTGGGCCGTCCTGTTCTCGCACCCCCGCAACTTCACCCCCGTCTGCACCACCGAGCTCGGCTACATGGCTTCGATCAAGCCCGAGTTCGACAAGCGCGGCGTCAAGATCCTCGGCATCTCAGTCGACCCGCTCGACAACCACGGCAAGTGGGCCGCCGACATCGAGACGGCGACGGGTACGGCGCCCAACTATCCCGCTGATCGCCGACCCCGACTTCAAGGTCGCGAAGGCGTTCGACATGCTGCCGGCCGACGTCGAGGGCGAGGCGACCGAGCGCACGCCGGCCGACAACGCGACGGTCCGCAACGTGTTCGTGATCGGCCCGGACAAGAAGATCAAGCTGATCCTCGTCTACCCGATGACGGCCGGCCGCAACTTCGACGAGGTCCTGCGCGTGATCGACTCGCTGCAGCTGACCGCCAACCACCAGGTGGCGACGCCGGCCCAGTGGCAGCAGGGCGACGACGTGATCGTCACGCCTGCGGTGAACGACGAGGACGCCGCGGAGCGCTTCGGCGAGTTCACCGAGCGCCCCGTCCCCTACATCCGCAAGGTCCGCCAGCCGAGCTGAACCCCAGTCGCGACGCGGGAGCCCGACTCAGTCGCCGGGCTTCTCCGCGTCGGCGTGCTCGGTCGGCGCCGGGGAGCTCGCCGTTGCCGCTTGCCGTTGCTGAGCGCCGCGGCCGCCGCGCCGTTGCCGTTCGCGCCCGGGGCGGGAGCGATGTCCTCGCCCGTGTAGGCGCCGGGCTTCGGGCGCGCCTTGCCGCCGGGGAAGGCGAGGCGCAGGATCGTGCGCTGGACCATGAGCCACTGCTGGCCGAACGGGCCGCTGTTGTACGGCAGCCCGTAGCGCTTGCAGATGTCCTTGACCTTGGGCGCGATCTCCGCGTAGCGGGTCGAGGGCATGTCCGGGAACAGGTGGTGCTCGACCTGGTAGCCGAGGTTGCCGCTCGCGACGTGGAAGAGCGGCGAGCCCTCGATGTTCGCGGAGCCGCAGAGCTGGCGCACGTACCAGCCGCCCTTGCTCTCGTTCTCCGCCTCCTCCTCGGTGTAGGTGTAGGTCTGATCGGGGAAGTGGCCGCAGAAGATGATCGCGTTCGACCACACGTTGCGGACGATGTTCGCGGTCACGTCGGCCCAGACGGTGGCCCGGAAGGTGCGCACGAACTCCGCGCCGAAGGCGGCGCCGAGCTCGGTCGCGAGATCGCCGCCGACTGCGGCCTTCGCCTTGCGCCTGCGACTCGGGCCGGCGAGCCGCTTGCGCAGCCCGCGCTTGGCGCTGGCCCCAACGCCGACGACGCCGGCGTTGCGGCGCGCCTTGCGCTTCTTCAGCGCCGCGCGACCGGCAACGACGCCGCCCGCGATCATGCCCGAGAGCACCGGGAAGGCGACGTAGTCCTTGACGACCTGGTCCTTGGCCTTGCCGGCGATCCCCTTCAGGTCCTCGAGCGCCTCCTTGTGCGACTTCTCGCCGCGGCGGATGGCCTCGAGGTCCATGTCGTGGAAGGCGACGCCCCACTCGAAGAGCGCCATCAGCAGCACGTTGTAGAAGGGCTGCGCGAGGTAGACGGGATGCCACTTCTGGGTCGGGTCGATGCGCATGATCTCGTAGCCGAGGTCCTTGTCCTTGCCGCGCACGTTCGTGTATGTGTGGTGGATGTAGTTGTGAGAGTGCTTCCACGCCTCGGCGGTCGAGGCCGTGTCCCAGTCCCAGGTCGAGGAGTGGATCTCTGGGTTGTTCATCCAGTCCCACTGGCCGTGCATGACGTTGTGGCCGATCTCCATGTTCTCGAGGATCTTGGCCAGCGAAAGGGCGGTCGTCCCGGCGAGCCACGCGGGCTTGGAGCGGGAGGCGACCAGCAGCGCCCGGCCCATCAGCGCCAGCCGCCGGTGCATCTCGATCATCGAGCGGATGTACTTCGCGTCGCGCTCGCCGAGGTCGTTGAACACCTCGTCGTGGATCGCGTCGAACTCCTTGCCGAGCGCGTCGATCTGCTCCTGGCTGAGCTTCGAGAGCGGGCTTTCGATGCCCTCGGGATCGGTCAGGTCGGGCGGGGGAGCTGTAGCTGTGTCTGTCATCGGGTCTTGTCCTCCTGGCTTGGGGGTCAATCTCTTCTAGGTAATCCGCGCGGGCGCTCCTACCCGGACGCTCAAAGCGCAATCTCGACGGGGCCTTCGGGGGCGTTCACGCAGATGCGGACCTTCGTCCCCTCCTCGCCGTGCACCTCGCCCGAACGCAGGTCTCGCAAGCGGCCCGAGCAGAGCGTGCCGACGCAGGTGTGGCAGATGCCCATCCGGCAGCCGAACTCGAGCTCGGCCCCGGCTTCCTCGCCGGCGTCGAGGATCGGCGTGCTGCCGTCGCTGTGAGCCTCGATGCCGCTCTTGGTGAAGGTGATCTTGCCGCCCTCACCCGCCGCGGCGCCTGCGCCGCCGATCACCGGCTGGAAGCGCTCGAGATGGAGGCGGTCGGTGATCCCGTCCTCTTCCCAGCGCGCCTCGAACTCCTCGATCAGGTCGGCCGGCCCGCAGAGGAACGTGTCGCGCTCGCGCCAGTCAGGGCAGAGCTCATCGAGGTCGGCGGGGCGGATCCGCCCGTCGCCCTCCTGGGTGTGCTGCTCGTGCATGCGCAGCCCCTCGTTGCGCCCCGCGAGCTCGCGCAGGCGGGCGCCGAAGATGACGTCGTCGGAACGCGGCGCCGAGTGCAGGTGGACGACGTCGGCGAGCGCGTCCTCGCGATCGAGGCAGCGCAGCATCGCCATGATCGGCGTGATCCCGCTGCCGGCGGAGATGAAGAGGATGCGGTCGGGACGCGGGTCGGGGAGCACGAACTGGCCCTCGACGTCGGAGAGGGAGACGATCGCGCCCGGGCGCAGCTCACGGTTGACGTAGGGCGAGACCTTGCCCTCCTCGACGAGCTTCGGCGTGATCGAGAGGAAGCCGTCCTCGCGACCTGGGTCGGAGGTGATCGAGTAGGCGCGCCAGTGGCGGATGCCGTCGATGTCGAAGCCGATCCGCAGGTACTGGCCCGGCTCGTGCCCAGGCCATGCGTGCCCCGGCCGGATCAGCACCGTCGTCGCGTTGCCGTTCTCGGGGATCAGCTCCTCGACCCTGCCGCGCAGCTCACGGGTCGACCAGAGCGGATTGATCAGCTCCAGGTAGTCGTCCGGCAGCAGGGGCGAGGTGAAGGCGCTGATCGCCTCCAGGATCCGGGCACGCACGGGGTGGACGACGGGCTTGGCGCCGCGCTCAGCCATGAACTCTCCTTCCACCGCGACCGTATCCGATATCTGCGTACATGCCTTCCACTTACCCCTTGATAGCAGATCGTTACACCAACTGATGACACATCGATTTGGTTGGCTGTTCAGCCAGCGGTGATACACGGGCTCATGTCCCCCGCTCCGGATGCCGGCCCGTGGAGGCTCGAGCGCCGGCCGCCTTGCGCGGTGACTAGCCCCGCGGTACGTTTCGTCACATGCAAAGGGCGTCAAGCTGCGCACGGCCCGCTCGGATCTGTGCGGCGGTGCTCGCCGCCGCGACCGCGGCGCTGTTCGCCGCCGGCGCCGCGCAGGCGGTGCCGAAGGTCAACGGCGTCTACGACCTCGATCCGACTCGCCCAAGTACCTGACCGAGGGGCCGGACGGGAACATCTGGCTGACGCTCTCGGGCGGCGCCAACGACGTCGCCCGGGTGACGCCCGCCGGCGTCGTCAAGGAGTTCGACGCGGCGAACATCAGCAACCCGGTCGGGATCGCGGCCGGCCCCGACGGCAACCTCTGGGTGACGCAATCCGGCGGCGTCGCCTCCTTCTCGCCCGCGGATCCGACGAACGCGACGGCGACACCGATCGCGTCGCTGGCGGACCCGCGCGCGATCACCCCGGGCCCCGACGGCAACCTGTGGACGGCGAGCGGCGACCAGGTCTACAAGGTCCCGCCCGCGAACCCGGCGGGCTTTCAGCAGTTCGCGGTGACCGGCATGGGTGCCCGCGGGATCAGCGCCGGGCCAAGCCTGCTCTGGATCGCCGACTTCGGCGGCAAGCGGATCATCAGCATGAAGACCGACGGGTCTGTCGCCAAGGCCTATGCGGCGGCGGGCGGGCCGCAGGAGGTTGCCGCGGGGCCTGGCCAGCAGGTCGCCTTCGGCGATCCAACGGCGACGCCGCAGCAGATCGGTCGGATCAACCCTCCCAACAACGCGCTGACGCGGAACCTGCCGTCCATGACCGACCCGTTCGGCGTCACGTTCGGCGCCGACGGCGCCTACTGGTTCGCGCAGTTCGCGGTCAACACCCTCGGCCGGCTGACCCCCTCCGGCGCCTACACGACGCTATCCGGGCTGCCGGCCGCCTCAGGTCCCAGGTATCTGACCACGGGGCCGAACAACACGCTGTGGGTCGGTCTCGAGACCTCCCACCAGGTCGCCCGCGTGACCGGCGTGAGCAAGCCGGCGCCGCCGAAGAAGGCGCCCGAGACGACGATCACCAGGGCGACCAAACGCGTCCATGCCGGTAAGCACGGCGCCAAGGCCAGCTTCGACTTCACGGCGACGCCGGCCGCCGCGGCGAGCTTCGAATGCGCGCTGCGGCGCCACCACAAGCGCAGAGGGAGCGAGAAGAAGCTGGCGAAGTTCACCTCATGCGCGAGTCCCGCGAAGTACCGGAAGCTGCGCAGAGGCAGCTGGACGTTCAGCGTCAGAGCCACGGCAAACGGCCTGACCGACGCGTCGCCGGCGACCGCGGAGCTCAAGGTCAAGCCGCGCCGCCGGCACTGAGCTCGGCGCCGCCTCGGCGAAATCCCTGCAAATCAGCGCCCAGGTGGGGTGGGCGCGCACCGCAGCGTATGAGCGTTGCGTTAGCGCGGCGTTTTGTGTATCTTTCCGCGAAACCTGAAACCCATGCCGAATCTCCCCAATTGGGGAGAGCGGGGGAACCACAGTTCCCAGGGGCTAACCCACCAGCCGCAATTGGTGGGGGCGAAATCCTTTTGTCGCCAGCCCGTCAGCTAACCCCGTAGGCGCACAAAAGGAGTTCAAGTGCCCACAGAGACCCTGAAGCGATGGCCCGCCAAGGCTTGGCTTCTGAGTGTCGCCGCAACCGTCGGTCTGGTTGCCCTCATCGCGCCCGCCGCAGCGTCGGCCGGCGGCGGCGGGGTTGGCGTCGGCTCGAGCCAGGACACCGTCCCCGGCAACAAGGCAAAGCTCGTCCACGGACGCGCGGTCGCCCCCGCCAGCGCCCCCGACGAGGTCAAGGCCGTCATCGCCGCCGCGAACAAGATCCGCAACAAGCCCTACAAGTGGGGCGGCGGTCACGGCAAGTGGAAGGACTCCGGCTACGACTGCTCCGGCTCCGTCAGCTACGCGCTGCACGGCGGGCACCTGCTCAACAAGCCGCTCGACTCGGTCGGCTTCGAGCGCTACGGCGCGAAGAAGCACGGCAGCTGGATCACCGTGTACGGCTCCTCGAGCCACGCCTACATGGTCGTCGCCGGCCTGCGCTTCGATACGTCGATGACGCCGGGCGACGGCCCCGGATGGAGCAAGAAGATGCGCTCCACCCCCGAGAGCTACACGAAGCGCCACCCGCGCGGCTTCTAGCGAGCAGCGCACCGCTTACCGAGACGCCGCCGGGTCCCAGCGATCCGGCGGCGTTTCTCGTTTCAGGGACCGGCCGCGGCGGGAGGGCTCGCCGTGCCGCGCCCCGTCGCCGGCGGCAGGTTGACCGCCTTTGGGCACCGAGGGGAACAAGCGGGGCGAAGAAACACGCCGGACGTCCGATCTTGGGCGACGTGTGGCGCGTTCTTGCGCGCTGAGTGAAGCTACGCGCCTTACCTCCGCGCACGCGGGACGTCCGGCGCAGTCCTTCGCCTCGGCCCCGGGCGAGGCTTCCCGTCCATCCCCTCCTCGCTGCCCCCGCAAGCCGTTGCCGCACGCCGGCGACGCCGCTTCGTGCGGGCAGACACCGCCCCAACCTCATCGACTTTCCCGCCATAGAGATGGGAAAGTCGACAAGGAAGCGCCCCAGGCCCAGCCCCCACGCCAAGCCACCTCCCTCAGTGCCCTCGCGCCGCCACGCCCTCCGCCGGCAGCGCCGGTCCGCGCGGCGTGAGGGCTGGATCTGCCGCCACCCCCTCGCCGGCGTCCGGTTGACCGCCTTTGGGCACCGAGGGAGGGAGGCGGAGCGTGCAGATCGGCGAGGCCCGAATCCGGCGCGATAGCAGCGGACACGTACAGAGTGGGCCGACGTGGCTGCGGATATTGGTCCTGGGGACCACTCTCAGCAGGCACGTCGGGGCTCGCGCGACGTGGCTGCTGTTGTTGCTCCACATCTGGTGTCTGGCGCCGTGGGGGGCCGATGACTCTCGCCGGTCGAGCTCCCTCACTGCCCTCGCAGGGCCGTGCCCGGTGGGTTCCCAACGGCGCCTCCCCGGGTACCTTTGCCGCGTGCTTCGCCTCGCAACCCGAAGAAAGCGGGATCGCTCGCAGGGCTCCGTCCCTCCAACCGGGGCAGCGCGGTCGGTGCAGGAGGGCGAGGTTCTGCCCGAGGCGCCGCCGGCGCCCGACCCCGTGCGCGAGCTGCCGCTCGCGCGGGCCGGAGCAACCCTGTGAGCGCAGCCAAGGGGGCGGCGGGCCGCGTGCTCGTCGCCGGCGCGAACGGCTTCATCGGCCGGCGGCTGGTGGCGGCGCTGCACCGGCGCGGCCGCTCCGTGCGGGCGCTGGCGCGCAGCCCCGAGCGGGCCGCCGCCGTGCTGCCGGGCGACGTCGAGCTGGCGATCGCGGACGTCGAGAGCGGCGAGGGCCTCGTCGAAGCGCTCGCCGGCTGCGAGCACGCCTACTTCCTCGTCCACCTGATGGCCGGCGCCAACGCCGGCTACACCGAGCGGGAGCGCGAGAGCGCCGCCCGGTTCGCCGCCGCCGCCACAGAGGCCGGCGTCGAGCGGATCTCCTACCTCGGCGGGCTCGGCGGCAACTCGCCGCATCTGACCTCACGCCGGGAGACGGCCGAGGCGCTGATCGAGCATGGCCCGCCGCTCACCTACTTTCGCGCGGCGATGATCGTCGGGCCCGGGAGCGAGTCCTACGAGCTGCTCCGCTCGATCGTCGAGCTCCTGCCGGTCGCGCCCGCCCCGAGCTGGCTCGAGAACCGGACGCAGCCGATCGGGGTGCGGGACGTGATCGCCTACCTCGCCGCCGCTCCCGACGTGCAGGAATCGGCGGGCCGCGAGGTGCAGATCGGCGGCCCCGACGTGCTCAGCCACCGCGAGGTGATCGACGTGCTCGCGGCGCAGATGGGCAGGCGCGGTCCGCGCTGGCTGCCGGTCTCGGAGCGGATCGCGAAGCCCGAGGTGATGGCCGCCGGCGCGGCGTCGCTGACCCGCGGCGATCCCGCCGTCGCCGCGGAGCTCGCCCTCGGGCTGCAGGAGGAGACGATCGTCACCGATCCGTCCGGCGCCGCCCCCTTCGGGATCCGGCCGGAGCCGCTGCCGGTCATCTTCCAGCGCTGCCTGATCGAGGCCGAACGCGAGGCAGCGGCCGCGCACCGCTGATAAGCAACCGCCGGCAAGCCGAAAGGAACCATGCCCGAGTCAGTCAACGAGACCTGCGAGATCGCCGCCCCGCCGGAGGACGTGTGGGAGGTCCTGATGGATCCCGGCCGAGCTCGGCGAGTGGGTCAGCGCCCACCGCAAGGTCGAGGACGTCCCCGACCTGCCGCTCGCCGCCGGTGACCGGTTCCGCCAGCGGCTCGGCGTCGGCCCGGTCGGCTTCTGGGTCGAGTGGGAGATCGTCGAGGCCGACCGCCGTCGCTCGCGCGCTGGCGGGGCGAGGGCCCGGGCGGCTCGACCGCGAAGGTCAGCTACCGGCTCGCCGGCGACGGGGACGGCGGCACGCGCTTCGAATACGAGAACGACTTCGACCCGCCGGGCGGCCTGCTGGGCCAGGCCGCGAAGCGCGCCGTCAACGCCACGGCCGGCCACCGCGAGGCGCGCAAGTCGCTGAAGGCGCTCGCCGGCCTGTTCGGCTGAGCCGCCGGCTGACGCTCAGACGCCCGCGATCTCGGCGGGAGGCTGCGCCTGCGGGCGCCCGACGGGCTCGACGCTCTCCCCCGCCGGCTGCCGGCGCGGCTCGAGCCGGCCGGCGGTGGCGACCGTCCACAGCGTCGCGACCCAGGTCAGCGTCGCGACGCCGACGTGGACCCAGACGATCTCGGCGGGCAGCTTCAGCCACCACTGGATGCCGCCGACCACCCCCTGGAGGACGAGCAGGCCGAGCACGAAGGTGAGCGGCCGGCGGGCCCGGTCGTCGGCACCGCGGCGGCCGCAGCAGGAACCAGACGGCGACGCGCCGATGCCGAAGAGCGCGGCGATCGAGCGAATGGCGGGCGACGAGCCACTGCAGCGTGTCGGAGCCCTCGAAGTGAAGCGATGGACGAGCTCGCCCTCGTGCGCGCCGGCGTGCGGGCCCGCAGCGGTGCTCATCGTCCCGATCAGGATCGTCAGCTGGCCGAGCGGGATCAGCCCGCGGACCGCCCAGACGCCGAGCCGGTCGGAGGAGCGACGCCGGTCGTCGGGCTCGTAACGGGAGCAGCCAGACGAGCGCGAAGGCGGCGTCGAGCAGCATCATCGAGAGGATGTAGTGGAGCATGACGAGCCCGGGCGCGAGATCGAACTTGACGACCAGCGCGCCGAGCACGGCCTGGGCGATGACGCCGAGCGGCAGCAGCGCGCCGATCACCGCCGAGATGCCAGCGGAACGGGCCGGCGGAAGCCAGGCGAGCAGCGAGGCGGCGATCACGGCGAAGCCGACGAAGCCGGTGAGCAGCCGGTTGCCGTACTCGATCATCGCGTGGAGGTCCGCGGGCGGGACGGCGCCGCCGTAGCACTTGGGCCAGTCCGGGCACCCGAGGCCGGAGCCGGTCAGGCGCACGGCGGCGCCCGTGAGCACGATCAGGACGAGCGCGCCGAGCGCGACCGACGCGACGACGAAGTACGACTCCGGGCTGATGGAGAACTGGCGGATCCGCTGCAACACGACCGCCGTCAGGCTGAGGAACCAGGTGCTTCGCTTCGGCGACCCGAGCCGCAATCAGCCGTCCGAGCGAGGGCTGCTGGTAGCTTGCGAAGATGGTCTCCGAGGCCATCAAGATCGCGGAGGAGGGCTCGCAGCTCGCCCGGGTCAACGGGATCGAGCTCTGCTACGACGACTTCGGCGATCCGGAGGCGGAGACGATCCTCCTCGTCATGGGCCTCGGCATGCAGATGCTCGCCTGGGACCCGGAGTTCTGCGGGATGCTCGCCCAGCGGGGCTTCCACGTCGTCCGCTTCGACAATCGTGACGTCGGGCTGTCGACCAAGCTCGGGGGCCGCGTCAACATTCCGGCGGGGATGATCGGGCTGACCGGTTCCGCCGTCTACACGCTCGACGACATGGCCGCGGACACGCTTGGACTGGTCGACCACCTCGAGCTCGAGCGAGTCCATCTGGTCGGCGTCTTCGATGGGCGGCATGATCAGTCAGAAGGTCGCCTGCAGCTACCCCGACCGCGTCGCCAGCCTCTGCTCGATCATGTCGAGCTCCGGGCGCCGCCGGATCGGGACGGCGCCCCGGCTCGACGCCCTGCGGCTGCTGATGCAGAAGCCGGCCGCGCACGCGTGAGGCCTACATCGAGTCCGTGGCGACGATGTTCGGCGTCATCTCCTCGCCCGCCTACCCGCCCGACCCCGAGCAGCTGCGCGAGCGCGCCGGCACGCGCCTGGGACCGCTGCTTTTGCCCGAGCGGCGTCGCCCGTCAGCTGATGGCGGTGATGGCCTCGGGCGACCGCACGACGCGAGCTGGCGAAGATCACCGCGCCGACGCAGGTGATCCACGGCCGCGACGACCGGCTGATCCCGGCCCGCGCCGGCCGCAACACGGCCGCCGCGATCCAGCGCGCGAAGCTCGAGCTGATCGAGGGCATGGGCCACGATCTGCCGCCGGCCCTGTGGGAGCGGGTCTGTGAGCTGATCGTCCGACAACGTCGGCCGGGCGCAGCCGACGCCGGCCGGCGCCGTCAGCGACTGACGGCGCTCAGCCGCCGGGCGACGCTCGCCTCGAAGGCAGCCGCGACGCCTTCGAGCAGCGTCTCGGGCGTGAACGGCTTCTCGACGAACCCGGCCTCGAGGCCACGGACCGCTCGCGCGAGATCGTGTCCCCCGTGTAGCCCGGACATGAAGACGATCCCGATCCCCGGATCGAGCTCCCGCACGTGGCGGGCGAGCTCGACGCCGGACATCCCCGGCATGACGATGTCGGTCAGCAGCACGGCGAAGCGCGCCTCGGCGGCGACGAGCAGCTCGAGCGCCAGCTCGGGCCCGGCCGCGACCTCGACATCGTAGCCGGCCTCGACGAGGACCCGCTCGGTCAACCGACGAACCATCGCGTCGTCCTCGACGAGCAGCACCCGACGGGCCGCCGCATCGCTCCCGGCGGCGGACGCCGCCGGCACCGCTTCATCGAGGCCGGCCGCAGCCGCCTCGCCGGCGACCGGCAGCAGGATGTCGACGTCGGTGCCGGCGCCCGGCTCGGAGGCGAGCTCGATCGAGCCGCCGAGGCCGGAGACGATCCCGTAGACGGTCGCCAGGCCGAGCCCTGAGCCCTCGCCGATCGGCTTCGTCGTGAAGAACGGCTCGAATGCCTTCTCCTGCACGGCCCCGCTCATCCCGACGCCGTCGTCGCTGACCGTCAGCCGCACCCAGCGATGCTCGGCGTCGCTGCGGCCGGCGCGCTCGACGCTGATCCGGACCGTGCCGCCCTTCGGCATCGCGTCGCGGGCGTTGACCGCGAGGTTGACGACGATCTGCTCGATCTGGCCCGCGCCCGCTTCGATCGCGCGCAGGTCACTCCGCAGCGTGGTCTCGATCGAATAACCCTCGCCGAGCATTCGGCCCAGCATGCGCTCGGCACCCGCGACCGCCTCGGCGACATCGATCGCCTCGGTCGCAACCACATCCTGCCGGGAGAAGACGAGCAGCTGCCGGGTGAGCTCGGCGGCGCGGGTCGCCGCCGCCTCGATCTCGTCGATCGACCCCTCGGAAGCGGCCCCCTGGACTGCTCGCGAGCGAAGGCCGCGTGGTTGAGGATGACGCTGAGCAGGTTGTTGAAGTCGTGGGCGATTCCGCCGGTGAGCTGGCCCATCGCCTCGATCCTGCTGAGGCGCTGGAAGCGCGTATCGAGGTCTGGCGGGCCCGCTCGCGCTCGTGCGCCGCCGCGAGGACGTACGAGGTCGCCTGCAGGAAGCCGACCTCGGCCACCGAGAACTGCCGCTCACCCTTGGCGAAGGCGACGAGTACGCCAGTCGGCCGGAAGGGGTCGCCGATCGCGACGCTGATCCCGTCTCGGGCGCCGCTGCGCGCGAAGAGCCCCCCTGGCGTCCAGCTTGGAGCCGTGTCGGTGACGACGACGCCGGTCCCGGTGCGCAGCAGCGCAGCCGCGTCGGTGCCCGCCAGCGGCATGCGATCCGCCGGCCGCTCCTCGCCGGCCCAGCCGCGACCGCCCTCGAAGCGCAGCACGCCGTTCTCGGCATCGACGGCGAAGACGGCGACGAGCTCGATTGCCAGCGATTCGGCGACGATCTTCGTGGCCCGCGCGACGAGCTCGGCGCGCTCGATCCCGCCGATCGCCAGCGTGCCCAGTGCGGCCACCGGGCCGAGGCTGCTGGTCGCCGGCAGGTGCTCTCCAGGGGCCCGGGCCGCCGAGGTGTCGAGGACGAGCGAACAGGTGCCCGCGACCGAGCCGTCGGCGCGGAAGTCGAAGCCCGAGCGGACGCGCGCCGGGAAGGTCGTGCCGTCCTTGCGCAGCAGGCGCAGGTCGTACTCGAGCGGCGTCTCGGGGATCCGCAGCAAGGCCTCGCGGAGCAGCTGGGTGACATCCGCCGGCGCGATCGGCAACTCCTCGGGCAGCCGGCCGATCGCCTCGGCCGCGGAGTAGCCGAACATCTCCTCGGCCGCCCCGCCCCATCCGCTGATCACCCGCGGCTCGCCGCTGAAGCGAATCAGCGCCACGCCGAGTGCCCGCAGCCGCGCCAGCACCGCTGCCTCGCCAGCCGCGAAGGCCCCATCGTGTCCTGCTCCGAGCTGCCCCGCTCCCCACGGGTCGGCGTCAGTGCTCACCCGTTGAGTCTCTACGACGTGTGCCCGCTGCGCAACCCCCGCCTAGGATTGCGACCGTGTGGCAGGCCCGGCTGATCGGCGGCGCTGCGTGGATCCCGGCGGGCCTCTGCGCGGCCTGGGCGGTAGCGACCGAACGGAGGGGGCGTGACGATGGGTATTCCGGACTTCACCACCTCCGGCGCGGCAAAGTCCGGAGCACCTCCGCCGACCGTCGCCCGATTGCGTTGGAAGTCGACGGACGGCTCACTAGTAGCCTGCGGCCGCGTGCGGATCGGGATCGCAACCTGCGTGCACCCGCCGGCGCGGGACGACGACCTCGACTTCCTGCTTCCGGCGCTGCGCCGCCGGGGCTCGAGGCCGAGACGCCGGCCTGGAGGATCCGAAGATCGACTGGAGCCGTTCGACCTGGTCCTGATCAGCTCGACCTGGGACTACGACTCGCAACCGGCGGACTTCCGTCAAGTGGCTGAAGAGGACCGAGAAGGCGACCCGGCTGCGGAACCCGTCGGCGACCGTGAGCTGGAACATGGACAAGCGCTACCTGCGCGAGCTCGAGAGCGGCCGGCGTCCCCGACGATCCCGACGATCTGGACCGAGCCCGGCTCCGAGGACGAAATCGAGGCGACCGTCGCCGAGCTCGGCTGGAGCGACATCATCCTCAAGCCGGTCGTCGACCTCGGCGCCCAGCGGCTGGCCCGGGTCGAGACGCCGATGGTCGGGCGGCATCCTGCGGTCGCTTGCGGCGCCGGCATGGCGCAGCCGTTCATGGCGTCCGTGCAGACCGAGGGCGAGCTCAGCCTGGTCTTCATCGGCGGCGAGCTGACGCCACACGATCCGCAAGCTGCCCGCGCCGGGCGACTTCCGGGTTCAGTCCCAGTACGGGGGCCGGGTCGATCTCGTCGACGCGCCGGAGCGGGCGCGCGCCATCGCCGCCACCGCGATCGCTGCCGCCCCGGGCGAGACGCCGACCTACGCGCGCGCCGACATGCTTCGCGACGATCGCGGCGAGCTGCGCGTGATCGAGCTCGAATTGATCGAGCCGAACCTGTTCCTGGCCGCGACCGCCGGCGGCGGCCGAGCTCGCTCGGGTCCTGCTCGCCGACCTGAGCATCGGACACACGTCCAGCCGGATGTCGCCGGCTGGTCCAGGCGACGGCCGGCGCCGATGACGTTGATGCGGGGGTCACATGGGGCGCTCGAGCCTTATCAAACGCATGGCAGCAGGAGTCCAGGTAGGGCAGCCGATCCCGTCCCGACATAACCACCGACCAGAGCACCGCGCCCGGGCGGGCTGCCGGGCGTCCCCTCCGGCAACCGGGCCGCCGCCGCTGCGCACCGTTCCTCGCCGCGGCCCTCGCAGCGCTGGCGCTGACGGCGGCGAGCGCTCCCGCCGGCTCCGCCGGCGCGCTCCTGGCCGCGACGATCGTCCTGCTCGGCGGCGCTGCTCGCGCTCGATGCCGTCGCGGCGCCTGCCGCCGGCAGCGCAGGCGCTGCCGGCGCTCGCTTTCCTGGCCACTCGTCGCGCCGTCCGCGACGCTGAGGGTGTAGCCGTTCGCGACGTTCACCCCACTGCTCGCTCTGCCGGTGGTCTGGTTCGCGCTCTACGGCATCGCGGACCGGCCTGGCCGTCGCGATCGGCTCGCCGGCCCCGTCATCGCCGCGCCCGACCCGTCGATCCGCGGCGCTCGCTCGAACCGGCTGCGGCGTCTGGGTCGCGGTGCTCGGGATCGCGGGCTACGCGACCTCCCGGCTGATCCGTCAGCGCGAGCGACTGATCGAGGATGTCGCCGAGCTGGCCCGTACGGATGTGCTGACCGGCCTCGCGAACCGTCGCGGCTGGCAAGAATTGCTGCGCCGCGAGATCGCCCGCGCCCGGCGCAATGACACGCCGCTCTCGGTCGCCCTCGTCGATCTCGACAGGTTCAAGGACTACAACGACGGCAACGGTCACGCGGCCGGTGACCGGCTGCTGAAGGAGGCCGCCTCGCGCTGGGCTGCCCAGATCCGCGAGGTCGATCTGATCGCCCGACACGGTGGCGAGGAGTTCGCCGTGCTGCTTCCGGGGGCCGGGCAGAGGGTGCGCGGATAGTCGTCGAGCGCCTCCGGCGGCACACGCCCGCGGGCGTCACCGTTTCCGCGGGCGTCGCCGAACGGGACGGAGCGAGAGCCCGGATGCGCTGCTCGCGCGAGCCGATGCGCCGCTGTACGAGGCGAAGCGGAGCGGCCGCGACCGGGTCCGGGTCGCTCAGCGCTCGCTGACCAGAAGCGTCTGACAGGCGCGGCCGATCGGGCCGCGCTCGTCGAAGCAGCAGCGTGTCCGACATCCCCTGGCCGTTCGGCTCGGGGATCGTCAGCGAGTCGAGGCAGACCCACTCGCCGGCGGGGAGCCGGTGCAGGTGGACCGTCAGGTCGACGTTGATGAAGACGAAACGACGGAAGTCGAGCGTCGAGCTGATCCCGTTGCCGGAGTCGGCCGCGACGAGGACCCGCTGCAGCGGCGTCGGCTCCTCGCCGGCGAGCAGCGGGTGGCGCATCCGCATCCAGCAGACCGCGGGGCCCGGCTCCATGAAGCCGCCGCGAGGCAAACCGGTACTCCATCGCCCGTGTGGTAGCCGACGTCATGGCCGGTCGGGAAGAAGACCTCGCTTCGCGCTCGAGCTCGAGGGGGGCGGCGGCGGGCCCGCGGCGCCGCTCGGCCGCCCCGCCGCGAACGGCGCCCCGCCGGGCTCGGCGCCCGCCAGGCCCGCGGGGATGGCGGCGCCGGCCGCGATCCGCCAGCCCCGCGCCCGGATCAGCTCGCGGCCCGGCTCGCCGGCGTCACCGGCGCCGAAAGCGTCGCCTCGATCATCTCGACGCGGCGACCGGGGCGAACGACGGTCGCCTCCACCCGCAGCTGCGCGATCGGCACCGGACGCAGGATCTCGAAGGTGATTCGTCCCGACCGAGCGGTCCCGGGGGCCGTCGCCGATGCCTGCCAGATGCTCGATCTCGCGTGCGATCAGGGCCGCCGGCGGGCCGGCATGCTGGCTCGCGGGGTCCCAGGGCCCCCGAGTCAATTCGGTCGAGGAGTAGAGCCCCGCGCCGCCAGGCTCGAGCGGCTCGTAGAAGCGGCCGGACGGTGGGCGCGCTCATGCGTGAGGGTCGGACGAAAGAACGAGTCATTGACATCAAGGCCGGCAGGGTATTCTGCTCCGCAGGATCGGTTGTGTCCCATCAACCGGTCTCGCCGTAGTCCGTTTCGCCGTCGGGTTGGTTCCGCACCTTCCTGCGTGCTGGCGTTCATGCGTCAGTAAGGCTCCAAGCCTAAGTTTCAGTGGCAAACCGCCACAGGAGGGAACCATGGAAAAGGTTCAGAAAACAGACCAGGAATGGCGCGAGCAGCTCACCGACGAGCAGTTCGAGGTTGCCCGCAAGGCGGGCACGGAGCGCGCGTTCACGGGTCGCTACTGGGACGAGAAGACCGATGGGACCTACGCCTGCGTCTGCTGCGGCCAGGCACTCTTCGACTCCGAGACCAAGTTCGATTCCGGCACCGGTTGGCCGAGCTTCTACGAGGCCCGGCCGACGAGTGCGGTCGAGACCAAGTCCGACAACAGTCTCTTCATGCGCCGCACAGAGGTGCTCTGCAGCCGCTGCGACGCCCACCTCGGGCACGTCTTCGATGACGGCCCGAAGCCGACCGGGCAGCGCTTCTGCATCAATTCTGCCGCTCTCTCGCTGGATCCAGCGGACGAGAGCGCACCAGACTCCTAAGACCAGGAGAGGGCTCGAGTACGGCGGCGTGGGAACGGCACGCCGTCGCTCGGCCCTGCCCTGACGGCGGTGCCAGGGTCCGCTGCGCGGTGTCCTCGTCGGCTCACGTGCTGGCGCACGCTTTCGTCTCCTGCGATCCTTGGCTCAGCGGCCCCCGAACTCGCCGCCGGTATACCTCTCAGGATTCTCGGTTACGCTGGTCGACGTGGAAATCTTTGGACTTGACGCATGGCTCGGCTGGTTCCTGATCGGGATGGGCCTGCTGATCATCGAGGTGGCGATCGCGTTCACCTTCTATGCGGCGCCGATCGCGCTCGGCGCTTTCGCCGCCTCGATCGTCGCCGCGGCCGGCGGTGATCTGAGGTTCAGCTCGTCGCTTTCATCATCGGCTCGCTGCTCTCGCTCGCCTTCCTGCGCCCACTCGTCCGCCAGCACCTGCTGCCGCCGGCCCCCGAAAAGGCTTCGAACACCCAGCGGCTGCTCGGCACGCGGAGCGCTGACCCTGGAGCGGGTCGACGTCGACTCGGGTACGGTCAAGCTCGGCGATGACGTCTGGTCGGCACGGACGCCATCAGAGGGCCTCGTGATCGATGAGGGAACCAGGGTCGAGGTCGTCGACGTCCGCGGCGTCTACGCATACGTCGAGCCGATGCCCATGCAACCGACCGAGGCCGGCCGCGGCCGGCGGGGAGGAGTGAACAGATGACCCCGTTCCTCGCAACCGTGCCGCTGGCGGCCGTCAATGCGGTCGCGATTGCGCTCGCCGCGATCGCGATCTTCGTGCTGATCTCGCTCGCCGCCGCCGTCAAGATCGTGCCG
>CAWKLZ010000002.1:0-175140 GCA_963850625.1 uncultured Solirubrobacterales bacterium | reverse complement strand
CGGGTGCAGGTGGCGCTCCATCCTGTCGCGGGCGATGCGCAGCAGCGTCTCGCGCCACTGCGGATCGAGGCCATCGTCGTATGCCTCGAGCCAGCCCTCCACCCCACCCCGCTCGAGCCCGTCGGCGAGCGCGTCCCAATCGGCGAGCGATGCGTCGCTCTGCGGCTCGCCGATGCTCGCGGGGCCGATCACGACAAGGCCCGCGAAGGCCTCGGGATCGTCGATCGCCGCGGCGAGGATCGTGTGGGCGCCCATCGAGTGCCCGACGAGCAGCGGCCGTGCCCCCTCACCGAAGGCCCCGGCGGCAACGGCTCGCAAGTCGCCGACGAGCGTCCCGTACCCGTACTCCCCCGGGGCTCGCCGGATCGCTCTCGCCGTGCGCGCGGGCGTCGTAGGAGGCGACCGCGAAGCCGTGCCGCGGCAGGTGCGAGGAGCCGTGCAGGACGAGGTCGCGGTGGGCGGTGATGCCGTGGGCGAGCAGCACGGGAGTGCCCTCGCCCCGCGACCCAGCCGCGCAGGATGACGCCGCCGACTCCCTCGGCTTCGAGCTCTCGGCGCGGCGGGCCCGCCACCTCATGGCTAGGCGGCCGCTGCGGCCTTCGCCTCGTCGAGCGCGGACTTGACCGTGGCGCTGTCGGTGTAGCTCAGGCCGACCAGCTTGACGTCGCGCCAGGCGATCCGGCCCTCGGGATCGACGATGAAGACCGAGCGCCGCAACGCCGGGCCCATCTTGATCCCGTAGGCGTCGGCGACCTCGAGCCCCTCGTCAGCGACGAGCGGCACGGTCAGGTCGTGGTTGGCGATGAAGCCCTCATGGCTGGCCACCGACTGCGGGCTGATCCCGATCATCTCGGCGTCGAGGCCGTCGATCCGCTGGCGGTTGTCGCGGTACTCGCAGAACTGCTTCGTGCAGACGCTCGTCTCGTCGCCCGGGTAGAAGGCGAGCACGACCCACTTGCCGCGCTGCGCGGAGAGCGTGAAGTCGCCCTCGCCGGTCCACGGCTTCGTGAAGTCCGGCGCCATGTCTCCAACCTTCAGCTTTGCCATCTCATCCCTCCGATTTCGCGCTGTTGATAACGATCGGCCTGCTCGGGGCCCCGTCGGTGCCGTTCGGCGTCCCGACGGCCTCGATCCGGTCGATCGTGTCGAACCCGTCGCTGACCTTGCCGGCGACCGCGTAGTCGGGCGGCAGCCCGGCGTCGGCGGGCGCGGTGACGACGAAGAACTGGCTGCCGGACGTGCCCGGCGGCTGCGCCTGCGACTTCGCCATCGCGACGATGCCCTTGCGGTAGACGACGTTCGGACGGGAACCTTCTCGCGTGATCGAGTAGCCGGCATCTCCAGCCCGTGTTTCGGTCGGATCGCCACCCTGGATCACGAAGCCTGGCGCAACGCGGTTGATCGAGGTGTTGTCGTAGGCGCCCTGATCGGCGAGGTACTGGAGCGAGGCCGCGGTCGCGGGGTCCGTCTTCGCGTCGAGCGCGACGGTGAAGCTGCCGCAGCTCGTGTCGAAGACGACGCTCGAGGCGCTCGGCGCCTTCGCCGTCGGCTTCTTCAGCTTGACGTTCGTCGGCGCCGGCGCCGCCACATCCGCGCACGAATTGGCGCTGGTCGAGGTCGAAGAGGAGTCGCCGCCGCCGCAGCCGACGGCGACGATCGCGGCGATCGCGATGAGGCTGCGTCGGGAGCTGGGCGCGGGGGAAGGCCATCGGTTGCGGTCGCCTTAGCGGCGCTGAGCGTAACGGGTTGAGAACATGCGCCCGTGAGCAGCGCCGATCCCGAGCCTCCGATCACCGAGCCTGAGCCGCGCAGCGGCCCGCCGGCGCGGATCCGCCTGCGTCGGCCGGGCGGTGACGGCGACGATCGCGCACGCGCCGTGGCTGTGGCCGCTGCTCAAGCGGCCGGTCGCCTCCTACTTCGATGACCTCGCCGTCGGCTGGGACGATCGCAACGGGGCGCCAGGCGCCGCCCACCTCGCGCCCCTCGCCGTCGCCGTGACGAAGATCGACCGCCGGCCCGAGCGAGCCCTCGACATCGGCACCGGGACCGGCGTCGCCGCGCTCTTCCTCGCCCGCGAGTTCCCGAACGCCTCGATTCGAGGCGTCGACGTCTCCGAGGAGATGATCCAGCAGGCGAAGGCGAAGGTCGGCCTCGATCCCGACGGCCGCGTCGCGTTCCGCGTCGCCGACGCCTCCCGCCTGCCCTGGGACGAGGGCCACTTCGATCTCGTCGCACAGCTCAACATGCCGCCCTTCTTCGCCGAGACCGCGCGCGTGCTGCGCCACGGCGGCCACGTGATCGTCGCCGCCAGCGCCGGCGACCGCACGCCGTTCTACACGCCCGATGCCGTGCTCGAGCGCGGCTTCTCGCGCTATGGGTTCGAGACCGTGAAGACGGGCCGGATCGGCAGCGGCTCCTACTTCGTCGCCCGCAAGGGCCGCTAGTGGACACCCATCGCTACCTGCTCCTCGTCAACCCCTCGGCCGGCGGCGGCCGAGCGCGCGGCCGGCTGCCGGCTGCCGAGGCGGCGCTGCGTGCCGCCGGTGCCGAGTTCGAGCTCGTCATGACCGAGAGCCTGCAGCACGCCTGCCGGCTCGCCGATGAAGCCGCTGCGGCCGGGACCGTGCCCGTCGTGATGAGCGGCGACGGCATGATCGGCGCCGTCGGCGGCCGCCTCGCGGGCGGCGAGGTGCCGCTCGGGCATCCTGCCGGGCGGTCGCGGCAACGACCTCGCCCGCGTGCTCGGGATCCCGACCGAGCCGGCGGAGGCGGTCGCCGTGCTGCTCGCCGGGGAGCGGCGGCGGATCGACGTCGGCGAGGCAAACGGCGTGCGCTTCCTCTGCATCGCCTCCTGCGGCTTCGACTCCGATGCCAACCGGATCGCGAACGAGGCCCGCTTCATCCGCGGACCGCTCGTCTACGCCTACGCGGCGCTGCGCGCGCTCGCCGCCTGGAAGCCCGCGACCTTCACGCTGAGCTGGCCCGGCGGCGAGCGCACCTTCACCGGGTACTCGGTCGCCGCCGCCAACTCGCAGGCCTACGGCGGCGGCATGTTCCTCGCCCCAGAAGCCGAGATCGACGATGCCGAGCTCGATGTCGTCACCACCGCCGACGTCTCCCGGCTGAGCTTCCTGCGCGGTCTGCCGGACGTCTTCGAGGGCAAGCACGTCGAGCGGCCGGAGGTCGACGTCTTCCGCTGTCCGGAGCTCGAGATCCGCGCCGACCGCCCCTTCGACGTGTACGCCGACGGCGAGGCGATCACCCAGCTGCCCGTCCGGATCCGCCTGCTGCCGCGGGCGCTCTCCGTGATCGCACCGGAGACGCCTCCGCAGGCGGACGGGGCGGGCGCATGAGCGCCGTTCGACCCGCGGGTGGGGCTCCGCGGCGATCGGCGACATTCGCCGGCAAGCGGGCGCTCGCCCGCGCCGTCGGCGGCCTCAGCCGGATCAGCGGCCGCGGCGGCGGCACGACGCTGCCCGGGCGCGTGCTGCTGCGTACTGCCCCTGACGCGATCGAGCGGCTCGGCGCGCGGCCTGGCGGGTGGCTCGGCGATCGTCAGCGCGACGAACGGCAAGACGACGACAGCGGGGATGATCGCGGCCGCGCTCGCCGCCGACGGACGCCGCATCGTCCACAACCGTGCGGGGTCGAACATGGCGTGGGGCGTCGCCACGGCGCTGCTCGAGGGCCACGGTGACGAGGGGCTCTTCGAGGTCGACGAAGCGTGGCTGCCCCGGGTCAGCGCAGCCCTGCATCCGCGCCTGCTGCTGCTCGGCAACCTCTTCCGCGATCAGCTCGACCGCTATGGCGAGCTCGAACGGCTCGCCGACGAGTGGGCTGACCTCGTCGCGGGCCTCGAACGCGACGGCGCTGCAGATCGTGCTCAACGCCGACGACCCGCTCGTCGCCGATCTCGGCCGCGATACGGACCTGCGCCGCCGCGAGGGCGTCAGCTACTTCGGCATCGAGGACGCCTCGCAGGCCCTAGACGAGCTCCAGCACGCCTTCGACGCCAAGCACTGCCGCCGCTGCGGGGCGCCCTACGTCTACGACCGCGCCTTCGTCGGCCACCTCGGCCACTACCGCTGCACGAACTGCGGCGCCGACCGCCCGGCGCCCGACTATGCCGCCACCGAGATCGAGCTGCGCGGCATGGAGGGCTCTCGCTTCACGGCCCGCACGCCCGACGGCGAGCTGCGGATCGAGCTGCCGCTGCCCGGCCTCTACAACGTCTACAACGCTCTCGCGGCGCTGGCAGCCGCACGCGGGCTCGGCATCGACGGCGGGGCGATCGTCGCTTCCCTCGGTGCGATCGAGGCCGTCTTCGGCCGCGTCGAGACGATCGACGTCGCCGGCAAGCCGCTCTCGATCCTGCTGATCAAGAACCCCGCCGGTGCGAACGAGGTGCTGCGCACGCTCGCCCAGGAGGCCGATCGCGAGAGCCGGCCGCTCGACCTCTGGCTGGCGCTGAACGACCGGATCGCTGACGGGCGCGACGTCTCCTGGATCTGGGACGCGGACTTCGAGCTGCTCGCCGAGCGGGCGGGACGATCACCTGCGCCGGCACGCGCGCGCCGGAGATGGCGCTGCGGCTCAAGTACGCGGGCTGGCCGATCGAGCGGATCGAGGTCGTGGCGCCCATCGCCGACTCGCTCGACCGCGCCCTCGATCGCGCCGAGGGCCGCCTGTTCGCGCTGCCGACCTACACCGCGCTGATCGAGCTGCGCACCCTGCTCACCCGCCGCGGGCTCGCCCGGGACTACTGGGAGTAGGGATGGAGACGCCAACCGTCGATGGGCAACCCGATCGTCTGGCACGACGCCGAGAACGGCGCCTACAGCGCCGACCTGCGCGCTCTGGGAGCGGCTCGCGACGGGCGCCGACGGGCCGGTCCTCGACCTCGGCGCCGGCACGCGGGCGCGTCAGCCTCCACCTCGCCCGGCGGGGCTTCGACGTGATCGCCGTCGACAGCGCGCCCGAGCTGCTCGAGGCGCTCGCGCTTCCGGCGCCGGACAGGCGGGCCTCGAGGTCCGCACCTGCGCGGTCGACGTCCGCGAGCTGGGCGGCGACCCGGCTGCGCGCGGGCGTCGTCATCGCGCCGATGCAGCTCGCCCACCTGATGGGCGGCCGCGAGGGCCGGCGCCGGCTGCTCGCGGGTGCGCTCGAGATGCTGCCGCCCGGCGGCCGCTTCCATCTCGCGCTGCTCACCGAGAATGCCGAGCGGGAGCTCGGCGACGAGGGCACGCCGGCGCCACTGCCCGACGTGCGCGAGCGCGACGGCTGGGTCCACTCGAGCCTGCCGGTCGCGGTCGTGTTCGGGTCTGAGGGCATCGAGGTCCACCGCCGCCGCGAGCTCGTCTCCCCCGCCGGCGAGCTGCAGGCTGCCGAGCACGTGATCACGCTCGACTACCTGAGCGCGGACGAGCTCGAGCAGGAGGCCGCGGCGCTCGGCTGGATCGTCTGCGAGCGGATCGACGTCGCGCTCACGGCAGAGCACGTCGGCTCGGTGATCGTCAGCCTCGAGGCGCCGGCATGAACGGCGCCCCCTCCCCCACGCTGCGGCTGCTCGCGCTCTACCCCGAGCAGATGAACATCTACGCCGACCGCGGCAACGTGATCTTCCTCGAGCGCCGCTGCCGCTGGCGCGGGATCGGCTTCGAGTACGCGGGCGTCGGGCCGGGCGAGAGCTTCGATCCCGCCGCCCACGACCTGATCTACATCGGCGGCGGTCAGGACCGCGACCAGCGCGCCGTCGCCGCCGACCTCGTCGCCGGCAAGCGCGAGCCGATCGCCGCGGCCGTCGGCGACGGCGCCGCGCTGCTCGCCGTCTGCGGCGGCTACCAGCTGCTCGGCGACAGCTACGAGCTCGGCGAGGAGACGATCGAGGGACTCGGGCTCGCCGATCTGCGGACCGTGCGCGAGGCGGGACCGCGCCTGATCGGCAACGTCGCGATCGAGGTCGAAGTCGACGGCTCGAAGCACGTGCTCGCCGGCTTCGAGAACCACGGCGGCCGGACCTACCTCGGGTCCTCGGCGACGCCGCTCGGCCGCGTCCTCGACGGCCACGGCAACAACGGCAGCGACGGGCTCGAGGGGGTCCGCGTCGGCAACGCCTTCGGCACCTACCTGCACGGGCCGCTGCTGCCGAAGAACGCCTGGCTGGCGGACCACCTGATCGCGCTCGCGCTCGAGCGCCGGACCGGGACGCGGCCCGAGCTCGAGCCGCTCGACGACGCGCTCGAGGACGCCGCCCACGCCGGCGCCAGAGCAGCTGCGGGCGGCTGAGCGTGCCGCCCGCGACGCTTCCGTAGGCTGCGCGGCCGATGGCAGACGAGCGCAAGACGATCGGCTGGCGCGAGTGGATCCGGCTCCCGGAGCTCGGCGAGGCCACGATCAAGGCGAAGGTCGACACCGGCGCGCGGACCTCGACCCTGCACGCCTACGACGTGACCGAGCTCGAGCGCGACGGCGAGTCCCGGGTCCGGTTCAGCTTCCACCCCGTCCAGCGCGACGAGGAGACCGACGGTGACCGCCGAGGCGCCGCTCGTCGGCCGGCGCACGGTCACGGCCTCCAACGGCCAGAGCGAGCTTCGCTACGTGGTCGAGACCGAGGCGGTGATCGACGGAGAGTCGATGCCGATCGAGCTGACGCTCGACGCGGCGCGACGCGATGGGCTTCCGGATGCTGCTCGGCCGTCGCGCGCTGCGCGGCCGCTTCGTCGTCGATCCGAAGCGCTCCTTCCGGACCGCCGAGTCGAAGCAGGTTCGGAAGCGGGCGAAGCGGGAACGGAGCGCAGTGAGATGAAGATCGCAGTACTGAGCAGGCGCGCATCGCTGTACTCGACGAGGCGGCTCGTCGAGGCCGGCCGCGAGCGCGAGCACGAGATCCACGTGATCAACTACCTGCGCTGCTACATGGACATCACCTCGCACAAGCCGCAGGTGATGTTCCGCGGCGAGCCGGTCTCCGGCTTCGACGCGGTGATCCCGCGGGTCGGCGCCAGCCACGCCTTCTACGGCGCCTCCGTGGTGCGCCAGTTCGAGATGATGGGCGTCTTCTCGACGAACGAGTCGCAGGCGATCAACCGCGCGCACGACAAGCTGCGCCAGCTGCAGCTGCTCGCCCGCGCCGGCATCGGCCTGCCCGTCACGGGCTTCGCCAACGACGTCCAGGACATCGACGGGATCCTCGAGACCGTCGGCGGCGCTCCCGTCGTCGTCAAGCTGCTCGACGGCACGCAGGGCAAAGGCGTCGTCCTCGCCGAGACCCGCAAGGCGGCCGAATCGGTGATCGGCGCCTTCCGCGAGCTCGACGCCAACATCCTCGTCCAGGAGTTCATCAAGGAGTCGAAGGGCTCCGACATCCGCGCCTTCGTCGTCGGCGACCGCGTGATCGCGGCGATGGAGCGCCACGCGGCGCCCGGGCGAGTTCCGCTCGAACATCCACCGCGGCGGCACGGCCGAGCGGGTCAAGCTGACCCCCGAGGAGCGGACGACGGCGAAGCGGGCCGCGAAGACCATCGGGCTCGCCGTCGCCGGCGTCGACATGATGCGCTCCAACCACGGCCCCGTCGTGCTCGAGGTCAACAGCTCGCCGGGCCTCGAGGGCATCGAGGAGGCGACCGGCGATCGACGTCGCCGGCAAGGTGATCGAGTTCCTCGAGCAGCCGCGTCAAGGGACCGGCACGCCGGCCGGCGGCCGCCACGCCGACCCGCAAGGGCTGACGAGGCCCGAGAGCCGTGGAGGCCGAGCGCGAGGCGATCGAGATCGGCGGCACCGAGGTCGCAGCCGGCACCCGCGAGGACATCGAGATCCACGTCGAGCGGCTCGCCAGCGGTCCCTGGATCTCGATTCCCGTGATCGTCCTGCACGGCCGCCGCGAGGGGCCGTCGGTTTCGATCTCCGCCGCCGTCCACGGCGACGAGATCAACGGCGTCGAGGTCGTCCGCCGGCTGGTCGGCACGATCCGCCCCGAGGAGCTGGCAGGAACGCTGATCCTCGTTCCCGTCGTCAACCAGCTCGGCTTCATGGCCGCGCCAGCGCTACCTCCCGGACCGCCGCGACCTGAATCGCTCGTTCCCCGGTTCGATGCGCGGCTCGCTCGCCGGCCGCCTCGCGCACCTGTTCATGACGGAGGTGATCTCCCGCTGCGAGCTCGGCATCGACCTGCACTCCGGCTCCGACGGCCGCGCCAACCTGCCGCAGATCCGCGCCGACCTCGACGATGCGGTCACGCGCGAGGCGGCGCTGGCATTCGCCGCGCCGGTCGAGCCTGCACTCGCGTACCCGCGACGGCTCGCTGCGCGAGGCTGCGACGCAGGCACGGGATGACGATGCTGCTCTTCGAGGGCGGCGAGGACGACCGCTTCGACGACTACGCGATCGACTGCGCGGAGGCCGGCGTGCTCCGCGTGCTCGCCTGGATGGGCATGATCGAGGGCGCGCCCGGGAGCTCGATCCCGACCGTGACGAGCCGCGCCAGCCGCTGGGTGAGGGCACCGCGCGGCGGGCTGCTGCGCAGCGAGGTTCGCCTCGGCGACAGCGTCGAGTCGCGTCAGGTACTCGGGCAGATCACCGACATCTGGGGGCGCGCCAACCTCGCCGTCCGCAGCCCCGTCGACGGCCTCGTCATCGGCCAGGCCCACCATCCCCGCGCCAACCAGGGCGACGCGCTCTTCCACGTCGCCGAACCGGAATCCGCCGGAAGGCCGTGATGAGACCACGCCGGCCCCGTAGTCAGGGCATGAACCGCACCACACTCGCTCCTGTTCGCCTCCGTGCTGTTCGCGCTCTCGCTGTCCCGGCAGCGCGAGGCGTGTTCCTGCATCGGGCCGGGTCGGCCAAGGAGGTGGCGCGTTCTATGCGAAGGCGATCAAGCGTCCGACGGGGCGATCATCGGCGCGTCGGGTCGAGAAGTCCGCCCGAGCAGGACCCGAACGCCGAGGCGCTTCACGTCCGCATCCGCAACGTCTTCAAGCGCCGCCGCCAGACTCCGAAAGGCGCACGGTGCAGCTGCGCCTCGGCATCGGGGCGAGCTGCGGGCTCGAGCTCGGCGTTGGCGACCGCGCCGGACTGCTTCTCTACCGCGCCGGCAATCGGCTCACTGCCAACCTCTGCGGCAGACCGCCCGCGCGGATGAGCGCGGCGCCGCCTACCGGGCGTCGCTCAGCGGCCGCTGGACCCGAAGCCGCCTCGCCGCGACTGCTCGCCCAGTTCCTCGGCCGCGACGCGGCTCGAGGCCGCGAACGGCGTGACGAGCAACTGCGCGATCCGGTCGCCGGGCTCGACTTTGAAGGGCTCGTCCGGTCGGTGTTGAGCAGCAGCACGCGGATCTCGCCCCGGTAGCCGGCGTCGATCAGCCCGGGAGCGTTGACGAGCGCGATCCCGTGCCGTGCCGCGTTGCCGCTGCGGGGCAGCACGAGGCCGGCGTGGCCCGCGGGGATCGCGACGGCAACGCCGCAGCCGACCGCGGCGCGCTCGCCAGGCCCGATCGTCGCGGGCTCGGCCGCGTAGAGGTCGAGGCCGGCGTCGTCGTGGTGCGCCCGGCTGGGCAGTCGCGCCGCGATCGCTGAGCAGGCGGAAGCTGAGCTCGCCGCCGCCCATCAGGCGGCGGCGCTGCCGGGAGAGTCCTCGCCGCCGGCGCCGTTCCCCGAGCGCGAGGCCGGCTCGAGCTCGTATGGCCCGAAGCGATGGGCGAGCGCAGCGGGAACGCGGGCGCTCGACCAGGACCCCGTCCGGCGTGTCCTCGCGCTCGATCCGCCCGGCGAGCGCGTGCAGGTCGCTGAGCGCGCCACCGGCGTCGTAGGGGAAGAGCAGCCGCATCGGCCGCAGCGTCTCCTCGAAGGCCTTCTCGATCGCGGCGAGCAGCTCCTCGATGCCCTCGCCGGTCACGGCGGAGACGCCGATCGCGCCCTTCGTCCCGACGAGCACGCGGCGCGCGCTCGGCCTCGTCGAGCAGATCGATCTTGTTGAAGACCGTCAATCGCGGCGCCTCGCCGGCGCCGATCTCGTCGAGCACCGACTCGACGGCAGCGGTCGCGGACGCGCGATCCTCGGCGCTGTCGGAGGCGTCGACGACCATCACGATCAGGTCGGCGAGCGTCGTCTCGTCGAGCGTCGCCTTGAAGGCGTCGACCAGCGCGTGCGGAAGCTTGCGGATGAAGCCCACCGTGTCGGTGAGCAGGTAGCGGCGGCCCTCGTGCTCGTAGGCGCGCGTGGTCGGGTCGAGCGTGTGGAAGAGCCTGTCCCCCACGCCGACGCCGGCGCCGGTGATCGCGTTCAGCAGCGTCGACTTGCCGGCGTTCGTGTACCCGGCGAGGGCGACCGTCGGCAGCTCCGAGCGGCTGCGCGGCGGCGCGCATCGTCCCGCGCACCTTGTGGACCTCGTCGAGGCGCCGCCGCAGGGCGCTGATCCGCGCCCGCGCGAGGCGGCGGTCGGTCTCGATCTGCGACTCGCCGGGGCCGCGGGTGCCGATGCCCCCGTCCATGCGGCCGGCGCCGAGCCGCTCGAGGTGGGTCCACAGGCCCCGCATGCGGGCGAGGTTGTACTCGAGCTGGGCGAGCTCGACCTGGAGCTTGCCCTCGCGACGAGTGGGCGTGGTCGGCGAAGATGTCGAGGATCACGGCGGTCCGGTCGATCACCGGCAGTCCGAGCTCCTTCTCGAGGTTGCGCTCCTGGCGCGGCAGCAGCTCGTCGTCGCAGGCGATCAGGTTGGCGTCGGCAGCCTGGGCCGCCTGCTTGAGCTCGGCCAGCTTGCCGCGGCCGAAGTAGCGGTCGGGATCGGGCTCGGGGCGGCGCTGGACGAGCTCGCCCGCGGTCGCGACGCCGGCGGTCCGGAGCAGCTCGCGGAGCTCGGCGAGCGTCCGCTCGTCGGGCTCGGAATCGCTGATCCCGATCGCCAGCGCACGCTGGCGCGCGCGTGGATTGACCACGCCCGCAACGGTGCCGTCGGGTGCCCGCCGGTCGATCTCGTCGATCTCCGATCCCATCGGCGCCAGTCTAGGACAGGGCCTGCAACCGCCTCGACGGCCCGCGGGCCTCAGGCGGGACACCGCAGCGGCGGCCTCGGCGTGCGGCGCAGGTAGATGTCGCTGACGTAGGGCAGCGCGCCGGCCGCACAGGCGTTGGCGACGGCGCGGCGGGCAGCCGGCGAGCCCGCCTTCGCCGTGTAGTCGGTCGCGGTCACGAGCAGCCCGGCGGCGCCCACCTTGCGCAGCTCGCGCTGGGTCGCCGCGATCTGCTTCGGCTTGCGCTCGGCATATGCGCGCTTGCCGAACCGGTAGGTGCTGGTCACGTCCTCACGGTTCCAGCCGTCGAGGTCGGCGAGCATCGGGCCGATGATCGAGAAGCCGTTCTGGGCGAACAGGTAACCGCCGTCACCGTGCACGAGCCGGCCGAGCGCCGCGACGAGCTTTCGCATGCCGCGCGTCTGGCGTTTGTAGACCTCGATCATGTCCACGTTGTCGAGGAAGAGCCCGTCGAAGCCCTTCGCGTAGAGCTTCGGCGCGATCCTGCGGGTGACCTTGCGCCGGTAACCCCGCTTCCGCACCTGCGCGTAGTACTCGCCGTGCCAGTTGCGGTCGGGGGCGATCCGGTACGGCTTCAGCTGCTTGTACCAGGGCCTGTAGTTCTCGATCGTGCCGACGCTCAGGTAGCCGAGCACGGTCGTTCCCTGCGCCTTGAGGGTCGCGATCTCCTTCTTCGTCGCCTCCTGCGCGTCGACGACGAGCAGGTCGTAGCCGGCGTAGCGCTTGGCGAGATCGCCGCCGAAGCGTGTGGTTGCCGATCGCGAAGCCCCAGGTGCGTGCCGTGGCGAGCGGGTTTGACGCGCCGGTCGAGGCGGCGGGCGACGCCGCAAAGGCAACCGTCGCTGCCACCACCAGGACAGCGAGCGCGCCGACCGCAACCGGCAACGGGCCGCGGCTAGAAGCCCTGACCACGATGGACGCGCTTGCGCTCCGCCGGATGCAGGCCGCCCTTCTTCTCGAGCAGCTCGCACGAGTGGGCCAGGTCCTCGACGAGCGTGGCCGCAGCCGCATGGCCGGCGTTCTCGCGGACCAGCGCCCGCAGCACGGTCACCGACTCCGCGTCCGGGGGCAGCGTGTAGGCGGGCACCATCCAGCCGCGCTTGGCGGCGAGCTGGCCGGCGACGTCGAACTCGTCGTAGTTGTGCTCGCCCTGCAGGCGGAAGCAGACGAGCGGCAGTTGCGGGCGGTCCTCGCCGATCAGCTCGAACTCGCCGAGGTCGCGGATCTGCGAGGCGAGGAAGGAAGCGTTCGTTGCCATCGCGCCGATGATGTCGGCGTAGCCCTCGCGCCCGAAGCGGCAGAAGTTGTAGTACTGGGCGAGGACCATCGCCGAGCCGGTCGAGAAGTTGAGGGTGAACGTTGCGTCGGTCTCGCCGAGGTAGTTCTCGTAGAAGATCAGGTCCTCGGGGAGATCGTCCGGCTCGCGGAAGACGAGCCAGCCGATGCCCGGGTAGACCATCCCGAACTTGTGCCCGGAGACATTGATCGAGCGCACCGTCTCCAGCCGGAAATCCCAGATCTCGTTCGGGTGCATGAACGGCCAGACGAAGCCGCCGCTGGCGGCATCGACGTGGATCGGCACATCCCAGCCGTTCTCGTCGTTGAGCTTGCGGAGAAGCTCGTCGATGCCGACGACGTCGTCCGCATGGCCGGTGAAGGTCGTGCCGAGCACCGCGACGACGGCGATCGTGTTTTCGTCGACGAGCGGCTCGACCTCGTCCGGCGTCACCACGTAGTCGTCGGGGTGCAGCGGCACCGGGCGCGGCTCGATGTCGAAGTAGCGACAGAGCTTGTCCCAGACGACGTGGACGTCGCGCCCGTAGACGAGATTCGGCCGCACCTTGTCGGGCTCGTCGACGCCGACGCCGTTGCGCTTGCGCCAACGCCACTTGGCCGCCAGGCCGCCGAGCATGATCGCTTCCGAGGACCCCTGACAGCGAGCGCCGCGGACCTCGCCGGGGGCGTTGAAGAGATCGCCGAGCATGCGGATGCAGCGCTGCTCGATCTCCGCCGTACGCGGGTACTCGGCGTGGTCGATGAAGTTCCGGTGCAGGTTCTCGGCGGCGAGCTTGGTCGCCGCGGGCTCCATCCAAGTCGTCACGAACGTGGCGAGGTTGCGCGATGGGTCGCCGTCGAGGTGCAGCTCCTCGGTGACCAGCTCATACGCGTCGCTGGCGCTCATCCCCTCGTCCGGGAAGGTCGCGTCCGGCACGCCCTCGACGAAGAAGCGGGACCCGTAGTACGCCGGCAGGTGTTGGCCTTCGCTCACTGCGGCCAACATATAGACCCGGCGGCCCCGGCAAGAGCGGACACCCTCCCAGCCGCAACGCCTGCCGGCGTCCGCGCGCTCAGCTCAGGTGCTCGCGCATCCGCTCGACGGCCTCGGTGATGCGCTCGTCGGGGGTCGTGAGCGAGATCCGGAAGAAGCCCTCGCCGCTCGGCCCGTACATCGAGCCGGGCGAGACGACGACCGCCGCCTCCTCGAGCACGAGCTCGGCGAAGGTCGTCGAGGTGTGCCCCTCGGGCACCGGCGCCCAGACGTAGATCGTGCCCTTCGGCGCGGCGACGTCGACGCCGATCTCGGCGAGCGCGTCGACGACGAGGTCGCGGCGGCGGGCGTAGATCTCGTTCATCTCGCCGATCGGGCCGGGCGGCGCCGTCAAGCGCCGCCGCGCCGGCCATCTGCACGGCTTCGAACAGGCCCGAATCGACGTTCGTCTTCAAGCGCCAGTAGGTCGAGAGCGCGTCGGCGTTGCCGAGGATCGCGGCACAGCGCCAGCCGGTCATGTTGAAGCCCTTCGAGAGGCTGAAGACCTCGACGCCCACCTCCTTCGCGCCGGGCGTCGCGAGGAAGCTCGGCGCGACGTAGCCGTCGAAGGTCGTCTCCGAGTAGGCGTTGTCGTGGACGACGAGGAACTCGTGCCGCTGGGCGAGCTCGACGACGCGCTCGAAGAAGCCGTCGGGGACGACGGCACCGGTCGGGTTGTTCGGATAGTTGAGGAACATCAGCCGCGCCTTCGAGAGCGCCATCTCGTCGATCGCGTCGAGGTCGGGCGTGAAGCCGAGCTCGGGCACGAGCGGCAGCAGGACGACGTCGGCGCCGGCGAGGATCGGGCCGCCCGTGTAGACGGGGTAGCCGGGGTCGGAGGAGAGTGCGACGTCACCGGCGTCGAGGAAGGCGAAGCAGAGGTTGTAGATGCACTCCTTGGCGCCGATCGCCGGCATCACCTCGGTCTCGGGATCGATCTCGACCCCGAATCTCCGCGCGTAGAAGCCGGCCAGCGCCGCGCGGAACTCCTCGCGGCCGCGGTTCGAGGGGTAGCTCTGGTTGCCGGAGTCGGCCACGGCCGCCTGCATCGCCTCGACGATGTAGGGGAAGGTCGGCTGGTCGGGATCGCCGATCCCGAGGCTGATCACGTCGATGCCTGCCTTGCGCTTGTCGGCGACCCGTCGCTCGAGCTCGGCGAACATGTACGGAGGCATCGCCTCCAGGCGCTGGGACGGATCTGTGCGGGCCATCGGGTCCTTTCGAGCCTCGTTTGCCGTTCCGCCGGGCTGCCGGCGGCGCCGAGCCTAGAAGATGAGCCGCCCGAGCGCCGTTCGCCCGCCGCCCGGAGGGGGTAGGTTTCGGATCGATGAGCGAGCGGTGGACGCACGGAGAGCATGCCGGATCTGACCGGCAAGACGGCGCTCGTCACCGGCGCGAACAGCGGCATCGGCAAGCAGGCGGCGATGGCCCTCGCCGGTGCCGGCGCCACGGTCCTGCTCGGCTGCCGCGACCCGAAGAAGGCCGCCGTCGCGACGTCGGACATCCTCGATGAGCACCCCGACGCCGACGTCCAGCCGCTGCCGCTCGACCTCGCCGACCTCGACATGATCGCCGTCGCCGCCGAGCACGTACTCGGCCGCAGGCGGCCGCTCGATCTGCTGATCAACAACGCCGGCGTGATGGCGCCGCCGCGGATGGAGACCGAGCAGGGCTTCGAGTTGCAGCTCGGCACCAACCACCTCGGCCACTTCGCGCTCACCGGGCTTGCTGATGCCAAAGCTGCTCGCGGCGGACGCGGCGCGGATCGTCAACGTCTCCAGCATCGCCCACCGGCAGGGCATCGATGGACTTCGACGACCTCAACTGGGAGCAGAGCTACTCACGCTGGCCCGCCTACGGGCGCTCGAAGCTCGCCAACCTGCTCTTCACCTTCGAGCTCGATCGCCGCCTGCGCGAGGCCGACGCGCAGCGCGATCGCCCTTGCCTGTCACCCGGGCTACGCGGCGACCGGCTTGCAGACCAGCGGGCCCGGAGAGGGCATCTGGGGCATCGTGCTCAAGCCGCTCGGCATGATCGGCAACCTGATCCTCGCCCAGAGCGACGAGGCCGGCGCCCGCCCCACCCTCTACGCAGCGACCTCGCCCGACGTCGAGGGCAGCGACTTCATCGGCCCCGACGGCATCGGCCAGGCGCGCGGCAACCCGACCCAGGTCGGCTGCAGCTCCGAGGCCCGCAACACCGAAGACGCCCGCCGCCTCTGGGACGTCTCCGTCGAGCTCACGGGCGTCGACTACGCGGCGCTGGGCTGAGCGCGGCGGGGCCAGCGACGCTGACTCGCGCTTCTGCGTCAAAGGCAAGCCGGGCAGGACTGTGGCTCTCCCGACCGAAAGAGGCACTGAGGAGGTCGCGCCATGCACGGTCTCGGCAGAGTCGTCCACCTCCGCTCCCCATAGGGGCGTCGACTGTCCGCGTGACGACTCGCCGGAACCCTGCTCGTTCGCGCGAGGGACGCTCGGCCTGAAGGCAAACTGCGCTCACCCGGCTGCTCGTCACGTTTCGACCCTCTCGCACGGGTACTGCACTGGCTGACTCGTTCTGTCGCGTTTGCGCGACTAGCGTTCCTCCCGTCAGACGGCGGGTTCGCGTAGCTGGCGACTCACGGGCGCCATAGCCCCCTAAGTCTCCAGGAGCAGCGCCAGATGGCCAGGTCGCCTTCGAGCCAGACGCACGCCTGGCCGCAGGCCCTTGCGCTCAGACGCCCGCCGCCGTGTCGATCGCCGCCAGGCGGTCGATCAGCTCGGCTGAGAGCTCGCCGCTGAAGACCGGCTCGGCGGTGCCGGTCAGGTGGATCTCGAGCTCCGGGCCGATCTCGACCTCGAGCTCGCCGCCGTCGAGCTCGACCGTGACGGGGCTCGGCAGGCCGCGGAGGATGGGCCGCGACCGCGGCGCCGAGTCGCGCCCGTGCCGGAGGAGAGCGTCTCCCCCACCCCGCGCTCGAAGATCCGCGCCCGGATCCGGCGGGCGTCGGCGTCCTCGACGCGCCAGAAGCTGACGTTGGTGCGGTTCGGGAAGCGGCCGTCGGCGCCGGCCTCGATCCACGGGCCGATCGCACCGAGGTCGAGCTCCTCGAGGCCCTCGCCCACCTCGATCGCGCACTGCGGGTTGCCGATCGAGACGTGCTGGAACTCGCGCTCGCCGAGGCCCTCGAGGGCGAAGCTGCCGCGGCCGTCCTCGGGGCCGCCGGGAAAGTCGGCCGAGGCCGTCGCCGCCGTGCCCATCGCGACCCGGGCCGAGCCGGGGCCGGTCAGCGTCGGGGCTGATCTCGCCGGCGGCGGTGCGGATCGAGAAGCGGTCGCGGTCCGTCCAGCCCGAACGCCGTCAGGTAGAGGACCGCCTCGCGCACGCCGTTGCCGGAGAGCTCGGCCTCCGAGCCGTCCGGATTGAAGATCCGCAGCTCGGCGACGAAGCGCATCGTCGCTGCTCGGCGCGAGCAGCAGGATGCCGTCGGAGTGGATCCCGAAGTGCGGTGCGCAGAGCGCCTCGATCCGCGCCGGCGTGAGCTCGAACGGCGAGCCGCTCCGCCTCGATCACGAGGTAGTCGTTGCCCAGCGCCTGCCACTTCTCGAACTTCATCGGGCCGCAGTATCCCCCAGCCGTCGCGGCGATCAGGCGCCGCGGCGGCAGCGATCGCCGCCGGCGAGCCGTCGCCGCTATCGAAGCAGCTCGACCCCGTCCATCTTCCGCATCCAGGTGATCTGCCGCCGCGCGAGGCGCCGGTGCTCGGCTCGCACGCGCGCTCGAGATCCCCCTGCTGCGAACGCCTCGAGCCCGATCGCCGCCGCCTGCCGTCCGCGAGATCGGCCCAGCGAGCGCCGCTCAGTGCCTCGGCCTCGGCTCCGGCCGCCGCCATCGCCGCCACCCGCGCCTCGATCCGCGCGTCGAGCAGCTCGCGATCGCAGACGATCCCGGCGAGCAGCGTCGGCCGGCGCAGCCGCGCCGTCCACAGCTCGCCGTGGCGCTCGGGTGGATCGAGGCCGCTGCGCAGCAGCTCGAGCGAGCGTCCGATCCGCTTGCGGTCACGAGGGTGGACCCGCTCGGCGACGTCGGCGGGCAGCTCGGCGTGCATCGCCTCGGGCCCCCGCTCGGCGATCTCCGCCTCGATCGCGGCCCGGATCTCCGGCTCGACGGGCGGCAGCAGGTCGAGCTCAGCGAGCGCCGCGCGCATGTACAGGCCGGTGCCGCCGACGACGATCGGCAGCCGCCCGAGCCTCGATCGCAGCATCGATCTCAGCGCGGGCGCGGGCCGCGAAGCGGCCGGCGCTGAACTCCTCGTCGAGGCCCGCGATGCCGATCAGCCGATGCTCGAGCCGTGCCTGCTCGGCGGCGTCGGCCGCGCCGCTGATCAGCTCGAGACCGCGGTAGATCTGGATCGAGTCGCAGGAGATCGCGACGGACTCGACGCCCCGCTCCCGCCGCAGCAGCTCGGCGAGCTCGATCGCGACGCCGGTCTTGCCGACGCCCGTCGGCCCGAAGATCGCGACGAGCTCGGCGCCGGCGACCGGCATCGGCTCGGCTCAGCCGGCCCTGCTGAGCAGCCGCTCGCGCCCGGCGAGCGTCTGCGAGGTCGCCGACGTCGATCTCGACTTCGACGATCTCGCCCGCGGCGGCCGTGCCCTCGAAGTTGACCGCCTTGTTGTGGCGGATGCGGCCGCGCAGCCGCGTGGGGTCGGTGCGGCTCGTGCCCTCGACGAGCACTTCCTCGGTGCGCCCGACGAAGCGCTGGGATCGTTCGCGGGCGCGGCGCTGGACGACCTCGACGAGGCGCTCCATGCGCTCCACCTTGACCGGGTGCGGAACCATCTCGTCGAGCCCGGCCGCCTCGGTGCCGCGGCGGGGGCTGAAGACGAAGGTGAAGGCCGAGTCGTAGCCGACCTCCTCGGCGACCTCGAGCGTCTCGGCGAAGTCGGCCTCGGTCTCGCCCGGGAAGCCGACGATGATGTCGGTGGTGATCGCCGCGTCGGGCACGTGCTCACGGATCAGCGCGACCCGGTCGAGGTAGCGCCCGCGGTCGTAGGTGCGGCGCATCGCCTTCAGGATCCGGCTCGAGCCCGATTGCAGCGGCAGGTGGATGTGCTCGCAGACGGCGGCGCATTCGGCGTGCGCGAGCAGCACGTCCTCCTTCATGTCCTTCGGGTGCGGGCTCGTGTAGCGGATCCGCTCGATGCCCTCGACCGCGTCGACGGCCCGCAGCAGCTCGGCGAAGCTCCAGCGCTCGTGCCCGCGGCGGCCGAGGTCGCGGCCGTAGCTGTTCACGTTCTGGCCGAGCAGCGTGACCTCGCGGACGCCGTCGGCGGCGAGGCCGCGCGACCTCGGCGAGCAGCTCGTCGGCCGGGCGGCTGACCTCGCGGCCGCGCGTCGAGGGCACGATGCAGTACGAGCAGGCGCAGTTGCAGCCCTGCGAGATCTGCAGCCAGGCCTGGAAGGGTCGCTGGCGCTGCGTCGGCAGGTGGCCGGCGAAGTCCTCGAACTCGAAGTAGCCCTGGGCGGTCAGCGAATCGGAGGTGAGGAACTCGGCGAGCTTGTGGATCTGACCCGGCCCGAAGGCGACGTCGACGAACGGGAAGCGCTCGAAGACCTCCTCCTTCACCGACTGCGCCCAGCAGCCGCCGACGCCGACGATCCGCTCCGGATCTTCCGACTTGAGCCGCTTCGCCTCGCCGAGGTGGGCGGTGAAGCGGCTGTCCGCGGACTCGCGGATCGAGCAGGTGTTGAAGAGGATCAGATCGGCATCCCCCCGCTCACCGACTTCGCGGTAGCCGAGCCCGGCAAGCATCCCCTTCATCCGCTCCGAGTCGTGCTCGTTCATCTGGCACCCGAAGGTGGTCACATGGAAGCTCTTGGCGGCGGCGCCGTTCACGGCGCAGAGGGTAGCGGCGCGCTCGCCGGGGCCCGGATCGGCGCCCAGCGCCCCGGCGCGGGGCCTCGAAGCGTGCGGGCTCAGCCCTTGCCGGCGACGGACTGCAGGTAGGCGACGAGGTCGTTGACCTGCTGGTCGCTCATCGTGTCGCCGAAGTTCTGCGGCATCGTTCCGGCGGGGAAGCCGGGCGTGATCTTCGCGTTCGGATCGACGATCGAGGTCTTGATGTCGGCTGGTGCTGAGGTCGGGGATCACGTCGTCGAGGTTCGGGCCGATCGTGCCCGACGCGTTCGCGGCGGCGAGCGTGTGGCAGCTGCTGCAGCCGTTGGAGGCGAACATCTTCTTGCCGTCGGCGACGTCGACCTTCGGCTGGGCTTGGCGGTCCCCTGAGAGCCGGTCGACGCGGCCGCTTGGGACCCTGACCCAGCCGGGGAGTTGTCGTAGAGAAAGTCGACCAGCTGGTTGATCTCCGTCGGGGAGAGCGTCGTCCCCAAGTCCTGTGGCATGACGTTGGCTGAATAACCCTTCGCGATCTCGGCGTTCGGGTCGACGATCATCTCCTTGATCCCGGCTTTGTCGTCGTCTGACGCGAGGAACTCGTCGAGGTTGGGACCCGAGGTTCCGGTCGCGCCGGCCGCCTTGAAGGTGTGGCAGCTGCCGCAGCCGTTGTTGGCGAAGACAGCCAGACCCGGGTCCGAGCTGCCGGGTGTGGCGCCCGTGCCCGAGGCCGTGTCGCCGGCCTGACCGGTCGCGGCGTTGCTTTCGGACTGCTGGTTGGCGACGTTCTGCCCCTCGGCCTGGACGCCGGCCTGCTCGTTGTTGGCCCGGCGCTGCGCCTGCTCGAAGCGTCGCGCTCTTGTAGGCGGCGAACCCGGTGAGCACGACGACGGCGGCGGTGACCCCGAGGATCAGCGGCAACACGCGCCGGGAGGGGAAGTCCTTGATCCGCATGCCGGCGAAGGAGAGGACGAGGGCGAGCAGGACGAGGAGCCCGCCGCAGACGTACAGCAGGTCCTTGTCGACGAAGGTCTCCTCCTGCCCGAGGAGGACTAGCGCGCTCGTGAGGGTCGCCATCAGGTGCGCGATCCTATCGAGGGAGCGCGGCGGAAGGCGTCGGGCGGTCGGCTCGCCAGCTCAGTCGGCCCACGCGGTCCTCCGGCTCTCGCGGATCACCGTCACCTTGATCCGGCCCGGGAAGTCGAGCTCCTTGGCGATCGTCTTGGCGGTGCGCTCGGCGATCACGGCGGCCTCCTCGTCGTCGACGGCACCCGGATCGACCATCACGCGGACCTCGCGGCCGGCGCGAACCGCGAAGACGCGGTCGACCCCCGGGTGGCGCGCCGCGATCTCCTCGAGATCTCGCAGGCGGGTCACGTACTCCTCGAGCGCCTCGCCGCGGGCGCCCGGCCGGGCGCCCGAGAGCGCGTCGACGATCTGCACGATGACGGCCTCGACGGTGCGCGGCTCGACCTCGTTGTGGTGTGCCTCGATCGCGTGCGCGACGGCCTCCGTCTCGCCGTGGCGGCGGGCCAGCGTCGCCCCAACCTGGGCATGGGAGCCCTCGACCTCGTGGCTGACTGCCTTGCCGATGTCGTGCAGCAGAGCCGCCCGCTTCGCGGTCTCGACTGACGCGCCGAGCTCGACCGCGATCACGCCGGCGAGCTTCGCGCACTCGACCAGGTGATCGAGCACGTTCTGGCCGTAGCTCGTCCGGAAGCGGAGTCTGCCGAGCACCTCGAGCAGCTCGCGGTCGACGCCATGGACGCCGGCCTCGAGCTCGGCCTTCTCGCCCTCCTCGGCGATGCGCCGGCTGACCTCCTCGCGGGCCTTGCCGTACACCTCCTCGATCGTGGCCGGCTGGATCCGCCCGTCGGCGACGAGCTTCTCGATCGTCAACCGCGCCACCTCGCGGCGGACGCCGTCGAAGCTCGAGACGACGACGGCGCTCGGCGTCTCGTCGATGATCACGTCGACGCCGGTGAGCGCCTCGAGCGCCCTGATGTTGCGGCCCTCGCGCCCGATGATCCGGCCCTTCATCTCCTCGCCGGGAAGCTCGATCAGCCGCGTCGTCGTCTCGCTCGCGTGCGAGCCGGCGAGCCGGCTCATCGCGATCGAGAGGATGTTGCGCGCCTTGCGATCGGCCTCGCGCTTGGTCTCCTCCTCGATCTGCAGCAGGGCGCGGCCGGCGCGGTGACGGGCGTCGTGCTCGACGTCGGCGATGAGCAGCTGCTTGGCCTGCGTGGCGGTCAGCCCCGAGAGGCGCTCGAGCTCCTTGCGCTGCACCGCCTTCTGTCGCTTCAGCTCCTCCGCCTGCTGGTCGAGGTTGCGCTCGCGGTCGTCGAGCGCCCGTTCCCGGCGCTCGACCTCGGCCAGCCGCAGGCGCTGCTGCTCGGACTCGTGCAGAGCACGCTCCTCGAGGCGGGCGATCTCCTCCCGGCGGGCGGCGAGCTCCTCACCGACCGCGGCGTCGCGGGCCCGGGGATCGGGCACGGCCTCGGGGCGCGGCGCCTGTGGTTCCGGCTCGGCCTCGACCTCGGCGCTGCGGTGGACCCCCGCCTGCTCCGATCTCGTCTGAAAGATCCGCCTGCTCCTGCGATCCATCGCCAGCCACCTTCCGCCCGGGGACCCCCCGGTGGGCTCGGTCTACTCCGGGCAACGTAGTGCCCCTTTTCGGCGGTGGAGGGCGTCGCTACGCCCGCTGTCCGAGCACGGCGGCAAGCCGCCGGCGAGGGATGCTGTTCAGGGTTCGGGTCCGGTGCCTCGTGGTCAATCGGACTTCGGTGGTTTGCAGGTGTTTCAAAGGTCTCTTGTTCTCGAATCTCGGTCAGCAGGCGCTCGCTTCTCGCAAACGCACCGCTGCGACGATGGTAGTCCGCCGGGACCCCCAACTCAAGCGGCGGCAGCGGTGCCTGCAGCGGCCTGCCGGCCCTGGACCAGCCCCGCCGCGACGATCACCGTCGCAAACGCGGCACCGCGGGCGAGGACGCCGAGCGGATCGGTCCCGACCGGATCGCCGAAGACGACGATCCCGCCGCTGATCGCCGCGAGGTTGGCGGCGACGGACGAGAGCGCGATCGTCTGGATCGGACCGCCCGTCTGCAGCGCCCGGGCGAGCGCGTAGAGCGCCGCCAGCGAGGCGACCAGCGCGATCGCCGTCCACGGGCTGACGATCGACTGGGGATCGCCTGGGACGCTCTCGCTGAGCGCCTTGACGGCCACGTCGGAGACGCCGATCAGAAGACCCGCGGCGAGCGCGAGGATCGAGCCGCTGCGGGCCGCTGCCGCTGGGCCGCGCCCGGAGAAGAGCATCGCCACCCCGATCCCGAGCGCCGCTCCCTCGAAGGCGATCATCGCCGACTCCGAGTAGCCCGTCGCGACGCTCGCGTCGCGACTAGCGGTCACGACGAGAAAGGTGAGCCCCGCAGCGCTCAGGAGCAGACCCGCCCACTCGCGCCGCCCGAGCGCGATCCCGAACCACCGCTCGGCCGGCAGGGCGAGGAGGACGAGCCCGCCCGCGATCACCGCCTGCACGAGCGAAAGCGGAGCGATCGCCAGCGCCCCGACGTGCAGACCCCAGGCGACGAAGCCGACGCCGAAACCGATCGACCACCAGCGCGAGGCGAACAGCCCCCGCAAGCTGCGCCAGGGATGCCGGGCGGTGACCTCCGGCGCAGCGACGGCGCCGCGGTGCTTGCAGAGGAAGCGCGACGTTCGTCGCCAGCGCGCAAAGCAGTGCGAGTGCGATCCCCAACCCCGTCATTCCGCGGCCTCCATCGGCAGTCGCGGCGCATCCCTTCGCCCTCCGCCCTGACGCTGGCCACTCGTCCGGCGCGGGCATCGAACTCTCGTCCAGACGCCGGCGCGTCAGCCGTCGATGACCCCGGCGAGCTCTGCCAGCGTCTCGATCACCGGCACGCCGGGCTGCTCGCCATCCGGCAGCGCCACCGCCGCCCCGGTGCGGTCGAGCCAGATCCCAAGCAGACCCGCATCGCGAGCGCCGCGGGCGTCCGTGTCCAGGCGATCCCCCACGTAGGCGACACGCTCCGGAGCCATCCGGACCAGCTCGCAAGCACGCTCGAAGATCGCCGCCTCCGGCTTCGGCACGCCGAGCTCCGAGGAAGCGACGAATGCCGGCAGCCGCTCGAGCAGACCGAAGGCATCGAGCTTGCGGCGCTGAAAGCCGCCGTCCGCGTTCGTAACGACCCCGAGCGCCGTCTCGCGGGCCTCGAGCGCCGTGACGACGGGCAGCACGTCGGCGAAGACGCTCCAGCGCTCCCTGTAGCCGCCGAGGAAGGCGCCGAACCACTCGTCGAGATCACCGGCGCTGCGGCCGGGCGCGCCGAGCCACTCGAGGATGCCCGCCGAGCGCCTGCGGCGGTGCTCCTCGACGGGAATCGCACCGCTCAGGTAGTCGGCATAGTGCAGCTCTTCGAGCCGTCGCCACTCGGCGAGCGCCGCCGCCCAGTCGAAGGGCTCGAGCCCATGAAGCCGCCGCTCGCGCTCCAGTGCGTTCTGCAGCGAGCCGGCGCTCGCGGCGTCGTGGTCGAGCAGGGTGCCGTCGATGTCGAAGAGGACGGCCTCGATCACGGCTGGCCGCCCTCAGGCCGCGCGCGCGGCGGCCCGGATCGCGTCGTAGGCGAGCTCGTAGTCGTAGCCGCGACGCGTCAGAAAGCCGAGCGCCCGCGCCCGCGAGCCGTCGTCGTCGAGCGTCTCCCCGCGCTCTGCAAGCAGGCCCTGAGCCCGCTCGACGAGCTCCTCGCGGCTCTCGACCGCGCAGCACTCCTCGATCAGCGCCGCCGGGACTCCCCGCTCTGCGAGGGCCCCGGCGATCCGCTCCGGCCCCCAGCCGCCGAGCTCGCGCTTGTCGGTGCTGAAGGCAAGCGCAAAGCGACGGTCGTCGAGCGCGCCGCCCTCGACGAGCTCGGCGACCGTTTCCTCGATCTGCTCGCTGCGAAAGTCGCGCTCCGCCAGCTTCGCCTCGATCTCGGCGATCGAGTGCTCGCGGCGGTTCAGCGCCCGCAGCGCGACTTCGAGCGGCTCAGGCAGCCTTCTCCTCCTCGGGGCCTGGATCGGCCTCGGCCTCTGGCTGCGGCGTCGGCCTCGACGGCCTCCGCTGCCTCCGACTCGGGCACGAAGGGAACCGGCTTCGGCCCCTTGACCCGGGTCACGTCGAGCGCCGCGTAGATCTTGTCCTCGATCTCGTCGGCGACCTCCGGGTTCTCCCGCAGGAACGCCTTGCAGTTGTTCTTGCCCTGCCCGAGGCGCTGATCCCCGTAGGAGAAGAACGAGCCCGACTTGGTGACGATGTCGTGCTCGACGCCAAGGTCGAGCAGGCAGCTCTCGTTCGAGATGCCGACGCCGTACTCGATGTCGAACTCGGCCTGCCGGAAAGGTGCCGCGACCTTGTTCTTGACGACCTTGACACGGACCCGGTTACCGACCGCCTCGGTGCCCTCCTTGAGGGTCTCGATGCGGCGCAGGTCGAGGCGCTGGGAGGCGTAGAACTTCATCGCCCGGCCGCCCGGCTGGGTCTCCGGGTTGCCGAAGCTGACGCCGATCTTCTCGCGCATCTGGTTGGTGAACAAGCAGACGGTGTTCGCCCGGTTCAGGTTGCCGGCGAGCTTGCGCAGGGCCTGCGACATGAGCCGCGCCTGCAGGCCGACCGTCTGATCGCCCATCTGGCCCTCGAGCTCGACCCGCGGAGTCAGTGCCGCGACCGAGTCGATCGCGACCACGTCGACGGCACCGGAGCGGACCAGCACGTCGACGATCTCGAGCGCCTGCTCGCCGTAGTCGGGCTGCGAGACGAGCAGCTCGTCGGTGTCGACGCCGATCCGGCGCGCATAGATGGGATCGATCGCATGCTCGGCGTCGACGAAGGCGCAGACGCCCCCGCGCGCCTGAGCCTGGGCGATGATGTGGTAGACGAGCGTCGTCTTGCCCGACGACTCCGGGCCGAAGATCTCGACGATCCGGCCGCGCGGAACGCCGCCGACGCCGAGCGCAAGATCGAGCGACACAGCGCCGGTGGGGATCGCCTCGACGTTGATCGTCGAATCGCTGCCGAGCTTCATCACCGAGCCGGCTCCGAACTCGCGCTCGATCTGGGTCACGGCCGCCTTCAACGCGGCGTCCTTGGCCTTGGCGTCCTTGGTGCCGGCCTCGATCGGGGTGGGCTTGCTTGCTGCCATCTTTCTCATCACCTCTTCTGTCGGCCGCTCGGGGGCGGCAGATCTCGTGCGGCCAGGCACGTGTACTTCGAACCATCGGGCCGGATTTCTGAACGGTAGAGAGCGATCCGGACGGCACCGAACGCATGTCCGCTTCCGCCCTCCGAAACGGCTTCAAAAGGCGGCACGCGGCCGCCTTTGAAACCCCGCCCGCGCCTCCGCATGGCGGTGATGTGCGCCCAGAACGGGCGGCGTTCGGACTCGTAGAACCCCGCCCGCGCCAACTCCGCCGCAAGCGGCGCCTGCAGCGCCGGAATCGACGCGCCGGCAACGCCCAGCGCGAGCAGCCTGGGGGCGCGCCGCGGCAGTGGTACCGGGTCGGGCTCGATCAGCCCTTCGATCGGCTCATCCACGTCGAGGCCGTTGAGGATCTCCGCGACCCCCTCCGCCGCGGCGCGAGGACGCTCGCCCAGGAAGGCGAGGGTCACGTGCAGGGAGGAGGCCGGCACGGCGCGCCATCGCCCGTCGTCGCCAACCGCCCGGCGCTGCCAATTCTCGATCCGTCGCACGGTCTCGGCAGGCAGCTCGAGCGCGCAGAACATCCGCCAGTGCGGTTCATCGCTCACGCCTGCGACGGTAGACGGCGCGGCGGCGCGGATCGGCAACTGATCGTGCCGGTGCTGTGCCGACTGCGTGCCAAGAGCCCCCCCCCCGCCCCGGCCCGATCTCTACAGCGGGCCGCCCTCGACCTCGCCGAGGAGGACGCGGCGCAGCATGTGCAGGGCGACGGAGACCGAGCGGTCGCGAACGTCGCTGCGGCCGCCGGGAGCTTCGGATCGCGGCTCATTGCCAGCCCGCCCGCCGCCGGCGACTGCTTGACGCAGAAGCAGACGTAACCGACCGGCTTCTCCTCCGTACCGCCGTCGGGACCGGCAACCCCGGTGATGCCAACTCCGATCGTCGCGCCGAAGCGCTCGAGCGCGCCGTCGGCCATCGCCTCGGCGACCTCCGGCGAGACGGCTCCATGCGCCTCGATCAGCGCCGCGTCCACGCCGAGCTGGGCCGCCTTCGCCTCGTTTGAGTAGGCGACGACGCCGCCGGAGAAGTAGGCGGAGGCGCCTGGCGTGTCGGTGATCCGCGCCGCGAGCAGCCCCGCCGTGCATGACTCGCCCGTGGCCAGGGTCTGGCCGCCGTCGGCGAGCAGGCGGGAGACGATGGCGTCGATCGTCTCCCCGGTCTCCGTGTAGATGAAGTCAGCGTGGCGAGCCCGTAGGCCGGCGAACAGCCCGTCGACGACCGCGGCCTCCTCGGCCGGGTAGCTCACGTCGATCTCGAGCTCGGCACCGCGCCGCAGGCATGTCGTGATCTCGATCCGCCCGAGCGGCACGCCGTCGTCGCGCTCGATCTCGAGCAGGCTCTTGGCCAGGGTCGACTCGGGAATGCCGAACATCTTCATCGCCGCGGTCTCCATGTCCGGCGTGCGCGCGATCAGGGCCTTCATCTCGGGCGTCTCGAGCGCCGCGGGCCACATTCCCTGCAGCTCGCGTGGTGGCCCAGGCAGGACGACGATCAGTGCCGCGCCCGCCTCAACCACGACCCCCGGCGCGGTACCGACGGGGTCCAGCGGCGTGCCGCCCTCGGGCAGGGTCGCCTGCTTGCGCGTCCCCATCCGCATCCCCTCGGGATCGAAGCGCATCCGCCGGGCGAAGCCCTCGATGATCCGCGTGATCTTCTCCTCCATCTCGGAGTCGACCCGCATCTCGCGGCCGGCGAAGTCGGCGACGATCTGCGTCGTCAGGTCGTCGGCAGTCGGTCCGAGACCGCCGGTCGTGACGATCAGGTCCAGGCCCCGCTCGCGCGAAGAAGCGGAGCGCCTCGAGCAGGTCCTCGGGTCGATCCCCGACGATCGAGGATGTGGGCGACCTCGATGCCGAGCCCGCCCAGCCGCTCGGAGACCCAGGGACCGTTGCGGTCGGCCGTGCGGCCGGTCAGCACCTCGGTCCCGGTGACGACGATGCCGGCGCGAACGCTCACGGGCAATCAGGGCCCTGGTACTCGCCTCGGCGTGATGCCCTGGGAATCCGCCTCGTAGCCGCTCGGCTTCCCGGAGTCGATCCGCTCCGTGTTGTCGCCGACGATGAACTTGAGCTTGCCGGGCCCGACGTCGAGCCGGTAGCGCTTGTGGTCGGTGTAGACCTCGCGAGCGCCCGCCTGCAGCGTCTGCGAGTCGATCAGCGCCTCGCTTGCCGCCGGCGACGAGGCAGACCTCCGTGTCGGTCTTCGCCGCGACCACGGCCCGCGTCGGCTCGAGCTTGCCGTTGCCCCCGTGCTTGCCGCCGCCCTTGCCGCTTGCCCTGCTTCCCCTTCTTGCCGGCCTTCTTGCCCTTCGCAGCGTGCGTTCCCGAGCTGCTCGGCGATTGGTCGCCGCCGCCGACCCAGTGGAGCACGCAGCAGCAGTACGACGATGCCGACGATGACGCCGACGATCCACATCGCCGGTGACGGCGATCGTCCGATCGAAGGACGGCGGCGCTCGGTCAGGACCGGCTCGGGCGAGCCCGACGTCGTCCCCGGCCCGTCCCCGTAGCGGCGCCGGAACTCGTCGGCAAGCATCTCGCCGTCGAGGCCGAGGAGCTGGCCGTAGGTGCGCAGGAAGCCGCGGATGTAAGCGGGCGCCGGCAGCGTCTCCCAGTCCTCGTTCTCGAGCGCGCGGATGTAGCGCGCGCGGATCTTCGTCCGCTCCTCCACCTCGCGCACCTCGAGGCCGAGGCGGCGCCGCGCGTCGCGCAGCGTCGCGCCGATCGCGGTGCTCGATGGAGGTACGTCGGGACTCATCGGCACGCCGCAGTATTGCGACGCTCAGCCGGCGACCGTGCCGACCTCCGAGTCGGAGGTCGGCGGTCCGTCCTCGGCGGGGCCGGCGCCGCCACCTCCGCCGGCGAGGATCCGCGGGCACATCGGCCGGCCCGATCAGGACCTGGCGGGGCTTGGAGCCCTCGTAGCCGCTGATCACGCCGCGGCGCTCGAGCATGTCGATGAGGCGGCCCGGCGCGCGTGTATCCGACCCGGAGCCGCCGCTGGATCATCGAGACGGACGCGGTATCGGTCTCGACGCAGATCCGGACCGCGTCCTCGAGCAGATCGTCCTCGTCGGGGGAGAACTCGCCCGAGTCGCTCGGATCGGGATCGGGCTCGGGCGGCGCCTCGAGCAGGTCGACATCGAAGCTCGGCGTGCCCTGGCGGTTCCAGCAGGAGACGATCTTGGCGATCTCGTCCTCGGTGATGAAGGCGCCCTGGACGCGCTGCAGCTTCGAGCTGCCGACCGGCCGGAAGAGCATGTCGCCCTGGCCGAGCAGCGACTCGGCGCCGCCCTGGTCGAGGATCACGCGGGAGTCGATCTGCGAGGCGACGGCGAACGCGATCCGGGCCGGGATGTTGACCTTGATCGTGCCGGTGATGATGTCCGTTGAGGGTCGCTGCGTGGCGAGGATCAGGTGGATGCCGACGGCGCGCGACTTCTGCGCGAGGCGGATGATCGAGTCCTCGACCTCGCCCGGGGCGACCATCATCAGGTCGGCGAGCTCGTCGATCACGCAGAGGATGTAGGGCAGCGGTGCCTCGCCCTTGGCACGACGGATCTTGTTCAGCTCCTCGAGCCCGCGGGCACGGGCCTCGCCCATCACCGAGTAGCGCGACTCCATCTCGCCGATCAGGTTCTCGAGCACGTTGGCGGCGATCCGCGGCGAGGTGACGACCGGCGTCAGCAGGTGCGGGACCGAGTCGTAGTGGTTGAGCTCGACCTGCTTCGGGTCGACGAGCACCAGCCGGAGCTCGTTCGGAGAGCTGTGCAGGAGCATCGAGCTGAGCACGGCGTTGACGCAGCCGGACTTGCCGGAGCCGGTCGTACCGGCGATCAGGATGTGCGGCATCTTCGCCAGGTCCGTCCACACCGACTGTCCGGAGATGTCCTTGCCGAGCCAGCAGGTGAGCGGGCTCGAGTCCTTCGGCCGGCCCCTGTAGATGTCGCCGAGGCGGACCATCTTGCGCTGCGCGTTCGGGACCTCGACGCCGACCGCCCGCTTGCCGGGGATCGGCGCGAGGATGCGGATGTCGGTCGAGGCGAGCGCGTAGGCGAGGTCGTCCTTGAGCTGCGCGACCTTGCCGACCTTGGTGCCCGGCGCGAGCTGCAGCTCGAAGCGGCTCACGTGCGGGCCGGAGACCGTGCCGATCAGCTTCGCCTCGACGCCGAAGTGGCCGAGCGCCTCGAGCAGCGCCTGGGAAGTCCTGTCCATGTCGCGCTTGTCGGGGCCGCGGTCGTTCGCGGGACCGTGCTCGAGCAGCTTCGAGGGCGGCAGCTTGAAGTCACGCTCGTCGGACTCCGTGATCCCGTGCTCGGTGCGGCGGGCGCCCATCGGCGTCCGCGAGATCGCGATCTCGGCGTCCTCGATCCTCGTCCGGGACGGCGGGGGCGGCCTCGGCGTCGCCCTCGATCTCATAAGCGTCGCTCTGCGGATCGAGGTCGTCGGCCGCCTGGTCGGCAGCCGTCGGCGCCGTCGACCGAGGCAGTCCTCGTCGGTGATCCGCGCGGCCTCCTCGAGCGTCATCCGCTCGGCGTCGTCCTCGAATACGGGCAGCGTCTCGGCCGCGTCCTCGCCATCCGCCGGGAGTCGCTCGGTGCGGCGCCCGTCGCCGAGGCGATCGGCGAGCTCACCGGCGCGACCGCCGATCGCGGTGCGGGCGAGCTCACCGGTCGCCTCCGCGGCGCGGCGGGTGGCCTCCGCCGCCGGAGCGCATCAGGCCGGCGATCGGCCGGCCGCTGAGCAGCAGGGCGCCGCTGACGATCATGAGCACCGCGAGGATGTGGGCGCCGGCGCGCTGCAGGAGCGTCGCCGAGGACCAGTAGAGGATCTCGCCGAAGGCCCCGCCGTGGGCGGTGAAGTAGTGCGATTCGAAGTAGCCGTGGCGCACCGGCGTGTCAGGTCCAAGCCCGCCGGTCTCGGCGGCGAGCGCGAGCAGGATGCCGGCGACGAGCAGCACGGCGCCGCCGTTGAGGGCACCGGGATAGCGGACGAAGGGCCGCAGGACCAGCGCTGCGCCGACGCCGGCGAGCAGCATCGGCACGACGTAGGCGCCCGCTCCCATCATCCACTCGAGGCCGGTCTGCAGCCATTCGCCGAGGCGGCCCGCGTCCGAGCTCCCGTAGAGAACGAAACCCAGATACAGGGCGAGCGCCATCAGGCCGAGGCCGATCAGGTCGAGATGGCGCTGCTCGAACTCCGCGCGCCTCGCGCTTGGGCACCGCCTTCGTCGTCGCCTTCGCCTTGGCGCTCTTCGCCTTCGACGAAGCGGCAGGCTTGCGCCTTCCCGCGCGCTTTTGGGAGCCGGATCGTGACCCGCTGCTCGTCTGCGGGCGCCAGGACGGGATCAAGGACATCGGTCAGCACCACTTCGACGCCCGCCGCGCCGTCCCTGCGTGGCCCGCCTCGGGCGCTGCACGAGGCTCGGCAGACGGGCCGCCGGCTTAGGAAAACGAAAGCCGGATGCCTAAGATCGCGCCTGTGGAAGGTGAGCTGCTGACAGGGCGCGTGCTCGTCGTCGAGGACGACGACGAGATCGCCGACGTGCTGCGCCGCTCCCTGCGCCAGGAGGGCCACGACGTACGCACCGCCGTCGACGGCGAGGAGGCGCTGCAGGCGGCCCACGACTTCGCCCCCGATCTCGTCGTCCTCGACCTCGGCCTGCCGAAGCTCGACGGCGTCGAGGTCTGCCGCCGGCTGCGTGCCGACGGCGACGTCCCGATCCTGATCCTGACCGCCCGCACCGACACCGAGGACCGCGTGCGCGGCCTCGACGCCGGCGCCGACGACTACCTCGCGAAGCCCTTCGAGCGGGCGGAGCTGCTCGCCCGCCTGCGGGCCCTGATGCGGCGCCGCCCGCCGCGCGGCAGCGCCTCGCTGCGCGTCGGCGACCTCGTCCTCAACCCCGATACGCGGGAGGTCTCACGCGGCGACCGTCAGCTCGACCTCACCGCCCGCGAGTTCGAGCTGCTCGAGTACCTGATGCGCAACCAGAAGATCGTGATCTCGCGTGAGCGGCTGCTCGAGGAGGTCTGGGGCTACGACCCGACCTCGCTGACGAACACGATCGACGTCTTCATCAGCAACCTCCGCCGCAAGCTCGAAGAGGGTGGCGAGAGCCGTGTCCTGCACACCAAGCGCGGGGCCGGGTACGTGGTCCGGCCGTGAACCCGCTGCGCGGCGCGCTGGCCAACCTGCGGCGCCGCCCGGTGCGAGTCCGGATCGCGATCCTCTCGGGAGGAATGACGGCGGTCATCCTGATCGCCTTCGCGCTCGTCGTCGGCCGACTCGTCACGAACCGGCTGCGGGACGACTTCCGGGATGAGTTGGTCGGGAACGCAAACGCGCTCGCGCTCGACTTCCACGTCGGTGTCAACCCGCTCGGCCAGCCCGCCGTCAGCGGCGCGCTCGCACCTCGACGAGTTCGCAATCGCCAGCGACGCGGTGATCCGCGATCGTCGACGTCAACGGCAACCCGATCGTGCAGAGCGACAACATTCCGCTCGGCGCGCCCAGCTCGAGCGCCAACGTGCGCGAGGTCGGCGACTTCGACGGTCGCCGACGCGCGCGATCTACAGCTTCTCGGGCGACCTGACGCTGCCGAGCGTCTACGTCCAGTACGCGCGCAGCACCGATCCGCACCAACCGGACGATCGCCCGGCTGTGGCTCTTCCTCGGCGGCGGCGTGCTCGTCGGCACGCTGCTCGCCGGCTTCGCCGGGATGAGCGTCGCTGCCCGGGCGATGCGGCCGATCGCCGACCTGACCGGCACGGCCCGGACGATCGCCCGGACCCGCGACCCCTCGCTGCGGATTCCCGAGCCCGAGAACGACGACGAGGTAGCCGAGCTCGCCCGCACGCTGGACGAGATGCTGCGCGAGCTCGACGCAGCCCGCACCGAGACCGAGTCGACGATCCAGCGCCAGCGCGAGTTCGTCGCCGACGCCTCGCACGAGCTGCGCACCCCGCTGACCAGCATCCTCGCCAACCTCGAGCTGCTCGAGGCGGCGATGGACGACGGGCGACGAGGAGGAGCTCACGGCGACGCGCTCGGCGCTACGCAGCTCGCGGCGGATGAGCCGCCTCGTCGGCGATCTGCTGATCCTCGCCCGCGCCGATGCGGGTCGTCGCGACGAGCCGGTCCGCTGTGATCTGTCGCGGATCGCCGAGGAGGCGTTCGAGGAGGTCGATCCCGTCGCCGACGGCCACGAGCTCGAGGCGGAGCTCGACCCCGCGGCCGAGGTGCTCGGCAACCCGGATGAGCTCCACCGGCTGGTGCTCAACCTGCTCGAGAACTCGATCCGCCACACGCCCCAGGGCACGCGAGTCGAGCTCGCGCTGCACCGCGACGGCGGGCGCGCCGTGCTCGTCGTCAGCGACGACGGGCCGGGCCTGCCCGAGGGTCAGGAGGAGACGCTGTTCGGCCGCTTCGTGCGCGGCCCCGGTCCCGCCGACAGCCAGCGACGCAACGGAGAGGGCACTGGACTCGGCCTGGCGATCGTGAAGGCGGTGGCCGTCGCCCACGGTGGCGACGCGCGCGCGGGCACGAGCCCCTCGGGAGGGGCGCTCTTCGAGGTGACGCTGCCGCTCACCGAAGAGCCTGAGAGCGCCGTCTGAAGATTGAGCAAACAATTGCTCACGCTTAAGCAACGGTTTATTCGCCGGGCCGATCATCCCGTTCAGGACGAGACACACACCCACTGCGCCTCCCTCCCTGAACGCTGGCGCAGCGGGAACATACATTGGCCAGCCTGAGCCAATATGACCCGCCGGACTCCCCTCCCTGGTCCGGCGGGTCTCTTTTGTGCGCCCCGGCGTCCCCTGACGCTGCGCCTGAGCGCACGTCTTCGCGGCTTATGTGGCTCCGCCACACCGCGCCGCTCGAACGCGCGCTCAGGCTTGGTCAGGGAACGCCTCCGGTCGACTCCCGACGCCTCCGGGTGTCGCTGGCGCCTCTCGGTTGATTCCCGGCGCCTCCGGTTGATTCCCGGCGTATCTGGCGAAGGTGAGAGGATCGGTCGGTGCGGTTCGATGCGGTGACCGGGGGTTTGAACAGGACGACCCTGCGGGCCACGGTGACGCCGCTGGCCTCGATCTTCGGATCGGGCTTTCTGATCATCGTGCCGATCCTCGAGCGGACGCTGGGGCCGCTCGCGATCGTTGGCGCGACGGCGGTCTGCGCGCTCGCCTATGGGGTCGGCACCGCTATCCGCCACATCATCAGCGAGGTCGAGCCGAGGCTCGAGGACGGCAGCGCGGGCACGGGCACGATCCGCATCGACCGCGTTGCCGACGCGGTGATCGTCGTCGCCTACGTGATCTCCGTTGCCCTCTACCTGCGGATCATGTCCGCGTACCTCGTCCAGTACGGCTCCGGGCCCTCGCCTTTCGCCGAGCACGCGATCGCCGCCGGCGGCGTTGCGCTGATCGTCGTCGTCGGCCTCGTCCGCGGCTTCGGCGGGCTCGAGCGCCTCGACCTCGTCTCGCTCGGCTCGGTGCTCGTGCTGACCACCGTGCTCGGCGCGGGACTCTTCTTCACCGACTTCGGTGACCTGCTCGGCGCCGGCGTCGACCTTCCTCCCTCTCCCCACGACGGCCTGCTGGACACGTTGCTCGTGCTCGGCGGCATCGTGATCACCGTCCAGGGCTTCGAGACGGTTCGCTACCTGGGCGAGGAGTACGACGCGCCGACCCGCATCTCCGCCTCGCGGATCTCGCAGATCGTGTCCACCTCGGTCTACATCGGCTTCATCGCTTTGGCGACGCCGCTGATGGGGCTCGGCTCAGGCGCCGGGCCGGACTCGACCCTGCTCGACATCACGGACCGGGTCCTCCCCGCCCTCTCGCTGCCGCTCGTGATCTGCGCCGTGCTGAGCCAGTTCAGCGCGGCCACGGCCGACACGGCAGCGGCGGCCGGCAACCTGCACGGCTTCCGCGTCGGCGCCTTCGCCGGACGGCGCGCGTACCTGCTCAGCGGCGTCGCCGCGATGCTGCTCTGCTGGACCGTCGGCACGCCGCAACTCGTCGCGATCGCGTCGCGGGCCTTCGCCGCCTACTACTGCCTGCAGGCGCTGATCGCGATGCGGACCAGTCGTTCGGCCCCGCGCCGGATCGCCTACGGACTGCTCGCCGCGGTGATGCTGCTGATCACGCTGCTCGCCAAGCCCGCGGGCTAGTACGCGCGTCCGTAAGTACGGTCGCAGCGCGTAGCCGCGCCCGCATCGCCGCCATCAGGCCGACCGAGCCGAGCACGCCACCGAGCAGGCCGGCAGCAACCGGACGCCGTGGCGCCCGGCGCAGCAGCGCCGGATAGCCAGCCGCGACGAGCGGCGCGAACAGGCCGGCGGCCGTAATCAGCCCCGGGTTCCAGCGGCGCCTGCGGATCCCCGTGGAGCCATGGAGGGCAACGTTGCCGGCGAGCAGCGCCAGCTGCAGCGAGGAAACACCGGGGTCGCGGCGCCAGCCGGCGAGCAGACCGACGCCCCAGCCGAGGCCGGCGTTGACGATCAGCCCGACCCGCCGATCGAGCGGGAACTCGTCCTCGCCCGAGCCGATCATCGTCCGGTTCGCGAACGGCATGAAGCCGCCCGGCCAAACCCACTCCTCCGTCTGATGCCAGAACAGCGCGACGAGTGGCAGCCACTCGACCCAGGAACCGTCGGAGCGGAGCCGTTCGCGCTGACGCCAGGCGAGCGCCGTCGCCGGTCCGGCCGCGGCGGCGGCGAGCCAGGGCCAGCGACCGTGGGTACGGTCGCTGAGGGCCACGTCTGCCCGGCCTCAGACCTCGACGACGACCGGCAGGACCATCGGGCGCCGGCGCAGGCGCTCGTAGACGAAGGCCGCGACATCGTCGTGCAGGTCCTGCTGGATCAGGGCGACGTCGCGCTCGGGATCGGCGGCCTCCTCGAGCGAGCTGTCGACGACGTCGCGGATGTCCTCGATCAGCTGCGCAGACTCCTCGGCGTCGAGGAAGGGAACGCCGCGGAAGATCACCTCCGGGTCGGAGACGGGATCTCCATGCTCGCGCGAGACCGTCGCGACGACGATGAACAGGCCGTCGGCCGACAGCGCCCGCCGGTCGCGTAGGGCGATGTCGTCGGGGTCGCCGATGTCGACGCCGTCGACGAAGATCACGCCGGCCCCGATGTCCGGTCCGAGCTCCGCCCCATCGGCGTCGATCTCGAGCGGCGTCCCGTTGCGGGCCTTGAAGATGTTCTGCGGCGGTACACCGACCGAGGCGGCGAGCTCGGCGTGCAGGCGAATCCGCTTATGGTCGCCGTGGAAGGGCATCACGTACTTCGGCCGGGTCAGGTTGAGCATCAGCTTGAGCTCCTCCTGCCAGCCATGCCCGGAGGCGTGGATCGGCGCGTCGGCCGCGGTGATCACGCGGGCGCCGATCTCGAAGATGCGGTCGATCGTCTCGTTGACGGAGCGTTCGTTGCCGGGGATCGGTGTCGCGCTGAAGACGATCGTGTCACCCGAGTGCAGCTCGACGTCGCGATGCTCGCCCCAGGCCATCCTGCGGAGCGCCGAGAGTGGCTCACCCTGGGAGCCGGTCGAGATCGCGATCACCTTCTCGTCCGGGTAGTCCTCGATCTCGCGCGGCTGGATCAGCACGTCGTCCGGCGCGCTCGTAATTCCAAGGTTGCGGGCGATGTTGAAGTTCTTGCGCATCGAACGGCCGACGAGGGCGACCTTGCGGTCGAGCTCCACTGCGGCGTCGATCACCTGCTGGACGCGGTGCAGGTTCGAGGCGAATGACGTGACGACGATCCGCCCGTCGCAGTGGAAGAAGGTCTCGAGCAGCGCCGGGCCGATGCTCGACTCCGAGGGCGCGACGCCGGGGCGATCGGCATTGGTCGAGTCGCCACACAGGCAGAGCACGCCCTCCGCCCCCATCGCCGCCAGGCGGGAGACGTCGGCCGGCCGGCCGTCGACCGGCGTCTGGTCGAACTTGTAGTCGCCGGTGATCAGCACGGTGCCGAGCTCGGTGTGCAGGGCGACCGAGCGAGCGTCGGGGATCGAGTGCGACATGTGCACCGTCTCCAGCTCGAACGGACCGAGGGCGATGCGCTCGCCCGCCTCGATGTCGATGAGTGGCGCACTGCGCAGCTTGTGCTCCTCGAGCTTCGAGCGAACCAGGCCGATCGTCAGCCGGCCGCCATAGATCGCCGGCGGCATGCCGATCTCGCGCAGGACGTAGGGCAGGGCGCCGACGTGGTCCTCGTGGCCGTGGGTGAGCACGATCGCCTCGATGTCCTCTGCCCGCTCCCGCAGATAGCCGAAATCCGGAAGGACGAGGTCGATGCCGAGCATCTCGGCCGTCGGGAACATGAGCCCGGTGTCGACGACCACGATCCGGCCGTCGAGCTCGACGACCGTCATGTTCTTGCCGATCTCGCCGAGCCCGCCGAGCGGCAGGATCCGCAGGTTTGGCCCGCTCATGCCCGCACCGTCAGGCCACGACGCTCGAGCGCCGTCCGGATCGCATCGCGCTCGGGGTCGGTCGCGGGAACCATCGGTAGACGCATCGTCGCCGAGCAGATGCCAAGCAGCTCCAGCGCGGTCTTCACGGGGATCGGGTTGCTCGTCACGGACATCGCCTCGTAGATCGGCGCCAGCTCTGCGTCGAGCCGCTCCGCTCGCTGATGCTCGCCGCGCTCGATCATGTCGGCGAGCTCTCGCATCTGCGGACCGACGATGTGACTTGCGACGAGGACCCCACCGGTCCCGCCGGCGCGCAGGCAGCGCAGGAAGACGTTGTCGTTGCCCGCCAGAACCTCAAGCCCTTCGAGCGGCCCCAACTGGTCGTCGTTCGCCTGCTTGACGCCGACGAGGTTTGGGAAAGACGCAGCCATCTCCTCGAGCTGGGCGGGCTCGATGTTGACCACGCAGCGCGACGGGATGTTGTAGGCGACGACCGGCAGCTCGGTGGCCGCGCAGCATGCCTCGAAGTGCGCCCTGATGCCGGCCGGGTTGGGCTTGTTGTAGTACGGCGTCACGATCAGCACGGCGTCGGCGCCGGCCTCGGCAGCTGCCCGCGTCGCCGCAACCGAATGGCGCGTGTCGTTCGAGCCCGTACCGACGATCAGCTGCGCCTCGTCGCCGAGCTCCTCGCGGACGGCTCGCAGCAGCGCCAGCTTCTCGGCGTCGTCCAGGGTCGGCGACTCACCCGTGGTGCCGGCGAGCACGAGACCGTCAGACCCTGTCTCGACGAGGAACCGGGCGACGCGCCGGCAAGCGGGCAGGTCGACCTCCCCGCTCTCGTCGAACGGGGTGACCATCGCGGTGATGACTCCCTTGAAGGTGGCCACGGGCATTGAATCTAGTGCAAGGGTCCGGAAGTACGGCCACGCTCACCCGGCGTAGACAGGCGCCCTGCGGTCCGCCCACGGCTCAGCCCGCTCGAGCTGCGCGGCGACGCGGATCAGCAGATCCTCACGGCCGAGCGGCGCGACGAGCTGCACCCCGACGGGTACCCCCGCGGCGCTCATGTGCAGCGGCAGTGAGATCGCCGGCTGGCCCGTGACGTTGAAGAGCGCCGTGAATGCGCCCGAAGGGAAAGCCCGGTGGAAGGCGTCCATCGGGTCCTCCCCGGAGTCGTCGAAGCTGCCGAGCTTCGGCGCCACTTCGGCCATCGTCGGCGTCAGCAGCAGGTCGTGGCCGCCCTCGAACCAGCCCGCGATCAGCCGGCTGATCCCCTGATGGACTGCGACGTCGCGCAGGTAACGGCCCGAGTCCCGTTCGCGACCGATCTCCGCCAGCGTCCAGGTCAGCGGCTCGACGTCGCCGGCGCCCAGCTCGCGGCCGAGGAGCATCTCGATCTGACCGAGGACGGCCGCCTGGCCCGCCGCCCAGCGGGTCAGGAAGCTGTCTTGGATGTCAACGCCGACGCCGTCGGCGCCGCCAGGGACAGCGTCCATCGGTGAGGAACCGGTGATCTCGTGGCCGAGGCCCTCGAGCAGCTTCGCGGCATGCTCGACCGCCTGTATGCACTCGGGGTCGACCTCGGACTCGACGGCTGGGGCCGTCATCTGGCCGATTCGCAAGCCCGCCGACTCGTCCGTGAGCTCGTCCGTGAACGGGCGCAGGGGATCCGGGCAGGCGTAGGGATCGCCGGGCGCGCCCCCGTGGACCGCCTCGAGGATGCGGGCGGTATCGCGGACTGAGCGCGAGACGACCAGCTCGCAGGTGAGACCGGAGAGGTTGTCGCCGACGAGCGGTCCTTCGGTGATCCGCTGCCGGCTCGGCTTCAGCCCGACGAGACCGTTGTTCGACGCCGGGATCCGGATCGAGCCGCCGCCGTCGTTGGCGTGGGCCATCGGGATCATCCCCGAGGCGACCGCCGCGCCGGAGCCGCCGGAGGAGCCACCCGGCGTCCGGGAGGTGTCCCACGGGTTCCGGGTGGCACCGTAGGCGTCGGGCTCTGTCGTCGGCAGGATGCCGAGCTCGGGCGTGTTCGTCTTGCCGATCGTGATCAGCCCGGCGCCGCGAAACCGCTCGGCCAGGTACGAGTCGACCGGCGCCCTGAAGCCGGCCTCCTTGAGCACCTTCATGCCCATGTGCAGGGGCTGGCCCGCGAAGGCGGCGCCGAGGTCCTTGAGCACGAATGGGACGCCCCTGAACGGCCCGTCGGGGACGTCACCGGCAGCGGCCTCGCGGGCCTCATCGAAGAGCGGGTGGATGACGGCGTTGATCTCGTCGTTGACGGCCTCGACGCGCTCGATCGCGGCATCGACGAGCTCGAGCGGGCTCGCCTCCCCGGAGCTGACGAGCTCGGCCATCGCGGTTGCGTCCATCGTCGAAAGGTCGTCGCTCACGGTGCTCTCCTCGCGTCGCGCTGCGCCGACCCTGATGCGGGGGCTCAGCCGGGTGGAGCCGGGACGCTATCGCGCCGTCCCACCGCGCCGCCCGCAGGCGCCGGCAGGGCGCGGAGCAGAAAGCTCACGGTGAGTGCTGCGGCGACGACGATCGCCGCCATCGCAGCCAGGTAGGCGGCGTCGATCCGGGTCCAGTTGATATCGGGCCCGTAACGGAGCGAAGCGAAGAGCACGACGCCGACGAAAAAACACGCGGCGGCGGCGAAGCCGGCCAGTTCGAGGCCCGAGGCGAGCCGGTCCGAGCCGACCGTCGCCGGCGTCCGGTGCTCGCGCAGCAGGCTCGGCGGGTCGATCGAATAGAGCAGTGCCATCACCGCGCAGGAGACCGCGAGGGCGAGCGCGTAGGCGCCGATTGCATCGCTCGGCAGATGCCAACCGGCGGTGACGACGAAGATGCCGAATCCGGCCGCGCCGGCGAAGGCGAGCGCGGCGGCCGCGGGGCGCAGCCGCGGCGGTGCGACGATCACCGCGGCGAGGCCGACGCTGATCGCCGTCGCCGTATGCCCTGACGGGTAGCTGTTGCCCGCGAAAGCCTCGACGACGAGCAACTGCGGACGGTCGAAGAGCACGTGCTTGAACAGCTCGACCGCGATCATCGTCGACCCGATCACCGCCGCCGGAACGAAGACGAGGGCCGGCCGCCGCCGCGCCGCAGCGACGATGCCGAGCAGCAGGATCGCGATCACCAGGCCGCCGACGCTGACGGTGCGGAGCAGGCGGCCGGCCGCGTCTTGGGCGCGCTGGGGCGCCCGCTCGCCGCCGGCGAAGGCGGCCGTGTCGAGGTGCTGACCCAGGTGGGTCTGGACGGCGATCAGGTAGACGACCCCGAACGTCGCAAAGGCGACCGCCGCGAAGGTCCAAAGCCGCCGTACGTCGGCGCTCACCCCGCGAGCAACGCCTCGAGCCCGATGGTCAGCGGCTCCGGCAGCTCGCGGACGCGGCGGCAGGCGAGGACCACCCCGGGCATGAACGAGCTGCGGTCGATCGAGTCATGGCGGATCGAGAGCGTCTGACCGGGGCCACCGAAGACGACCTCCTGATGGGCGACGAGCCCCGGTAGCCGGACGGAGTGGATCGGCTCGTGCACGTGGCCGCCGGCCGCCTCGATCAGTTCGGCGGTACGCGCCGCGGTACCCGATGGCTTGTCGAGCTTGCGGTCGTGATGCAGCTCGATGATCTCGGCCTCCGGCATGTGGGGGGCGATCGCCTGGGCAGCCTGCATCATCAGCACGGCGCCGATCGCGAAGTTGGGGGCGACGAATGCGCGGCCGCCGGCGCCGCCGTCCCAGTGGTCGGTCGCGCAGCGACGTAGCTTCTCGAGGTCGAAGCCGGTCGTCCCGATCACGATGCTGACGCCGGCGTGCAGGCACTGGTGCGCGTTCGGCAGCGCCTGGTCAGGGATCGTGAAGTCGACGACGACGTCGACCCCGTCGAGGACGTCGCCGAGCTCCACGCCAAGTTCGGGATCGACGCGGCCGCCGAGCTCCAGTCCCTCGGCGGATTCGACCGCCTCGCAGACGGTCGCCCCCATGCGGCCGGCTGCACCGGCGACGGCGACTCTGGTCGACTCTGACATTGCCTCAGCTTAGGCCCTGCGATGCCCGGCGGGGCGCCGGACGGCGACTGCTCGGGGCCGCTGCACGTACAGTCCGAGCGTGCCCTTCCCAGCACCCACAGCCGACCAGTCCGTGGCCGAATTGAAGAGCCAGATCGAGCTCGAGCGCCGTGCCGACCCGTTCCTCGTGCACCGCAACGGCGACGGTACCCAGCGGCTCACCCCGCTCGCCGGCCGCGAACGGGTCAGCGTCGGTCGGGACGAGGACGCGGACGTGCGGATCGAAGGCGACGATGCGGTCTCCCGCGTCCACGCCGAGCTGACGCTCCTCAGCGGCGCCTGGGTGGTCGCCGACGACGGGCTCTCCCGCAACGGCACCTTCGTCAACGGCGAGCGGCTCGCATCCCGCCGCAGGCTCTCCGATCGTGACCTGATTCTCGTCGGCGGTAGCGGCGTGCTCTTCCGCGATCCGGCCGGCAAGGCGCCGGCCGACGCCACCGTCGGGGTCGGGGGCGGCGCCACCGCCCCGCCGCTCGGCGAGACCCAGCGGCGCGTGCTGGTGGCCCTCTGCCGGCCGCTCGGCGCGGAGCGGTCGTTCGCGGCGACCCCGGCGTCGAATCGCCAGATCGCCGACGAGCTCGTCATCACGGTCGGCGCCGTGAAGGCCAACCTGCGCGTCCTCTTCGCGAAGTTCGGCGTCGAGGACGAGCCGCAGAACCGCAAGCGCGCGGCGCTCGCCGAGCGCGCCCTGAACACGGGTGCCGTGCTGCCGGGCGAGCTCGATCAGCCCTGACCCGGGTCCTCGACCCCGCTGACGGAATTGCCGAGGCGGTCCGCCGTCCAGATCCGGCCCGTGCCGGCCGTCGCATCCGCCGGCCCGGCGCCGACCTCATAGGAGCCCTGCAGGTCGTGAGCACCGCCCGTCGCAAAGCGCTGCAGGACGCCGTCCTGCTCGCTCGCGACCCAGACCGAGCCGAACCCGAGCGCCAGCCCGCGCGGGCGCGGCCTCGTGCTCGACCGGCTCACCGGCTCGCGGCGGCGACGCCGCGGGGTCGATCGGCACGAGCTTGCCGCCGAAGTTGTCGACGGTCCAGACCTGTCCGCCGGCCGCGGCGATGTCCGTCGGCCGCCCGCCGACCAGGATCGGGTTGTTGACGACGCGCGCGGACTTCGGCGCAATCTCCGAGACCGAGCCGTCGCCCGTGTTCGCGACCCAGATCGCGCCGGCTCCCGCGGCAATCGCCTGGGGGTCGTTCCCGACGAACGCGGGGCCGCCCGTGACCTCAAGCGAACGCGGATCGACGCGGATCGCACGCGGCTCGCCCCCGCGGTCGAGCACCCAGATGCCACTGCGGTCGACCGCGACGTCGGTCGCGTCGGCGAGGTCCAGGTGGGCGGCCCGCGCCTCGCTGCCGTCGGTCGCCAGCCGGAGCAGATCGTGCGCGGTCACGACCCACAGGTAGCCGGGCGCGAGCGCCGCCGCCCGCGGCTCATCGGCCCCGTAGCCGATCCCGGCCCGCTCGCCGCTCACCGCGTCGTAGGCGGTGATCGTTTTCGTCCGCCGCGACAGGGTCCACACGTAGCGGGCCCCGGCTGCGACCGCGACCGGGGCGCGGCGGACCTTGAACGAGATCGACGCAGGCGCCGGCGCGCTCGCGGAGTCCGAGTCGCCCATCGCCAGGATCAAGATCGCAGCGACGACCGCCACCGCAAGGGCCGTCGCCGCCACGACGGCGGCGCGCCGACCCGGCCGTGGCAGGCGCTGCGCGGGCATCCGGCGAGTGGGTGCAGCAGCGCTGGCCGAGGCAGCGCCGAGGGCGCTGCGGAGCGCAGCGATCAGCGCGGCGGCAGTCGGGAAGCGGTCGGCCGGATCGACAGCCATGCCCAGGGCGAGGACGGCGTCAACCTCCGCGGGCAGCGGCGGCGCGAGCGCGCAGGCGGACGGGCGCGGCGCCGTGCGGTGGGCGACGAGGGTCGCGACGCCGCTGGAGGCCGGGAACGGGACGCTTCCCGTCAGCATCCGGAAGGCGAGGCAGGCAAGGGCGTAGACGTCCGCACGGCCGTCGACGGCAGCCGCCTCGATCTGCTCGGGGGCCATGTAGTCGCTCGTGCCGATCACCTGGCTTTCGGCTGTCAGCCGCGTATCGCGACCGCCTGCGAGCAGCAGCCCGATGCCGAAGTCGGTCAGGTAGGCGCGCTCGGCGCCGCCGCCGTCGGCGATCAGCACGTTCTCCGGCTTGACGTCGCGGTGCACCAGGCCGGCCGCGTGCGCGGCATCGAGCGCGCCGGCGACCTGGGCGAGGATGGCGACGCTTCGCGCCGGCGAGATCGAACCGGACTCGAGCAGGGCACCGAGGTCGACCCCGTCGATCAGCTGCATCGAGATGTAGAGCCGTCCGCCCTCTTCGCCGGCGTCGTGGACGAGGACGACCGCCGGGTGCTCGATCGCGGCGGCGAGCCGGGCCTCGCGGCGGAAGCGGCCGCCCGCCTCGTCGTCCCCGGCGAGCCGCGGGTCGATCAGCTTCAGCGCGCGTGGCTGGTCGAGCGCGATGTGCCGAGCCCTGTAGACGACGCCCATGCCGCCATGCCCGAGCTCCGCCTCGATCCGGTGACCGGCAAGGATCGTTCCGGGCAAGGGGGCTTCTGGGGCGCCGGGAGGGTTCACCCCCTCGATCGTAAGCGGGCTCGTGGCGGTAGGGGTAGTGTGAGGTCGCCGTCCCAATCCGACACCCACGAATGGGAAGAAGCCATGAACAAGCGATCCACCCTCATGCTCGCACCGCTCGCCGTCCTCGCTCTCGCTCTCGGGCTCGCGGCCTGCGGCAGCAGCAGCAGCGACACGAGCACGACGTCCGCCTCGTCCGCCACGTCCACATCCTCCTCGAGTGGCTCAGGCGGCTCAGGTGGAGAAACCGTGGACGTCGATGCCGCCTCCGACGGCAGCCTCGCGTTCCAGGAGTCTTCCCTGAAGGCGAAGGCAGGGAACGTTGACATGCACTTCAACAACCCCTCGTCGACCACCCACGACGTCTGCGTGCGCAGCTCGTCAGGCGACGAGCTCGGCTGCAGCGACACGGTCTCCGGCGGCACCGCCGACGTCACCGTCGACCTGAAGCCGGGTACATACACGTTCTACTGCTCGGTCGACAGCCACGAGGCAGCCGGCATGCACGGGACCCTGACCGTCAAGTAGCCGTCGAGCAGGAGCGCAACCGGCCGCCCACAAAGCGGGCAGCGCCCCGCCCGACACCTATCATGGGTCCCGCTTTGACGGGCGGGAAGCAACGGGGGCCCACGCGGGCCTGCGGCGAGAGGTGCCGCGTGCCGGTGAGCCGGATCGGCTCCGGCGTCGTCGCCGTGCTCGCGCTGCTTGCCTGCGCTCTGCCGACGGCGGCGTCCGCCGTGCACAGACGATCGCTGCCGATCGGCCCGCGGCTCTTCGACATGGGCGTCGCCGACCTCAACCATGACGGCAAGCTCGACGTCTTCACGACGGCCCACAACAACGACGCATCGGCGCTGCTCGCAACCGGACACAACCGCTTCCGGCCTGCACCCGCTTCGCTCGGCTTCGGCCAGAACCTCGCCTTCCCCGGGATCGAGGACGTCGAGCACACCCCAAAGCTCACCGAGCCGGGCACCTACATCTACGTGAACCGGACAAAGAAGAAGAGCAAGACGCTGTTCCTGCGGATCGACGCCTTCGACGGGCCGGCCGAGGTCGACCTCTCCTTCAATCCCTCGCGCAAGGTCAGGAACGTCAAGATCCACGGCGGAACCATCGACGTCGACGGCAAGGGCGACAACGCAACCGGCGCCCACATCCACCTGGCCGCGGGCGGCGCTGCGCGGATGAAGGTCAACACCGACGTGCCCGTCCGCTTCCACTCACCAGGCCCGACGTTCGTCGGCGCCGACGCCGTGCCGGCGAAATCGCCGGACTTCGCTTTGCGCCTCGCCGACGTTCACTCCGACGTCTTCGCGGACCTCGACGGAGACGGCACCGACGACATGTTCCGCGTCGTCGGTGGCCTCGGCGGCGGCATCGCCAAGCCACGGCTGCGCGGCCGGGTCCGGGACGTTACGCGCCTGTGGCGCGGCGCCGGCTTCCGCGACGCGGACCTGGGTCTGCAGAAGGACGACTGCCGCGGTCGCCAGGGCGGCGCGCTCGATGTCAACGGCGACGGCCTCACGGACCTCTTCGAGACCTGCGCCGACCCGAACAGCGGCGCCCACGGCGAGCCCTTCGTCGACTACGGCAAGCCGGGCGGCGGCTACGACCGTCAGGTACTTCCGCTGCCGGGTGGCGTCTACCGCTGGGTGCCGGTGCCCGGTTCACGGTTGCCTGGGCTGCTCATCCTCGGCAAGCGCGCGACGCTCTGGGGTCAGGCGGGCCAAGGCTGGCAGCAGATCGCGGCCGCCCGGCTCCGCGGCGATGCGGGCCAGATGACGGTCGGGGACTTCGACCGGGATGGCCGCCCAGACGTCTACGCGAGCAGCCTCCGTGGCAGCACCCTGCTCGAGATCTCGCCGCATTCGATGCGACCTCGCAACCCCAAGCACCTGGGCCTGCCGGGTCGCAGCTCCGCCGCCAGCTGGGTGGACGCAGACGGGGACGGCAATCTCGATCTGCACTCGGTCCCCGACGGGCTCTTCAAGAACAACGGCAGGCGCTTCCACCAGTCCAATAGGCTCCGCACCGGCGGCCGCTACGCGCACCTGAGCTGGGCCGACTTCGACAACAACGGCCTGCGCGAGCCGGTCCTGGCGCGCTCCGACGGCGAGTTCACGATCACCGACCACGCCTGGTGGTACGGCCTCCATCCGCTACGGAAGCGCCCGAAGCATCCGTGGCTCGAGGTGAGCGCACCGGGCAACTGGCTGACGGCGAAGATCACGGTCAAGCCAAACCGGGGTAAGTCCGTCGTCGATTGGGCCGGCGAGGCCGAGACGAGCCGCTTCAGCCAGGGGCACAACCGCACCTACTTCTCGCTGCCTCGCAAGGCACGCCGGGCGACCGTCCGCGTGCGGACAACCGACGGCGTCATCCACAAGCTCCGGACGCGGGTCAACCGGGTCGTCTCCGTCGGACCCTGACCGCCGCCGACCCGCTGGGTCGGGTTAGGCGGATCTGACCCTGGGGCGGGTTGGCAGCCCCCCGGGCTTCCACCAAGGTCCGGCTATGCACACCAGCGCCAAGCCACGCCGCTGCCGGACCCACCTCGTTCTCCTCGCCGTGCTGATCGCAATCGTCGCCGTACCGCCGGCCGCGGCGCATGCCGGCTCTGGACGCAAGCCACTGCCGATCGGCTCGCGCCTGTACGACTTCGGGGTTGCCGACATCGACCACGACGGCCGCCTCGACGTCTTCGCGACCGCCCACGAGAACGCCGCCCGCGGCCTGCTCAGCCATGGCAACGGCTTCCGGGCGGCGCCCGCCGGGCTCGGCTTCGGTGAGGATCGCCACTTCCCCGGACTCGGCAACACCGACCGCCCACCGGCCGAACACAAGGCCGGTACCTACGTCTACGTGCACCGCGTCGATGCGGCCGAGAAGGACCTCTATCTGCGGATCGACGCTCATCGCCGGCCGGCGGTGCTGGACCTGACGCTCGCACCGAAGCGGGACGTCAAGCACATCCGGGTCAAGCACGGCAAGGTCGAGGCCGACCACGGCGGCCACAACAGCTCAAGCGCGCGCATCGAGCTCCACCGAGGCGGCTCAGCTCGGATCAAGGTCAACCTCGACCTGCCGATCGGCTTCCACTCGGAGGGCCGGACGTATGTCGGCTCCAACGCGGTGCGCTCGGACCATCCGGACTTCTCGCTGCGGCTCGCGGACTCACACGCCGACGTCTTCGCCGACCTCGACGGCAACGGCAGCGACGATCTGCTGCGCGTCGTCGGCGGCCTCGGTGGTGGCATCGCCAAGCCCCGTCTTCGCGGGCAGGTCAAGGACGTGACGCGAATGTGGTCGGCAGGCGCCTACCGGGACGCTGAGCTGGGCCTCAACAAGGACGACTGCCGTGGCCGGCAGGCGGCGGCGCTCGACGTCGACGGCGATGGGCTCACCGACGTCTTCGAAAGCTGTGCCGGCCACAAGCGGAGCAGGGCCGCGCGACCGGTCGTCGAGTTCGCCCAACCGGGCGGCGGCTTCGAGCGCCAACTCGTCCCCGTCCACGGCGACGTCTACCGCTGGGTGCCCTCCCCCACCGGCCGCCTCCCCGAACTGCTCGTGCTTGATCGCGGCGCGACGTTGTGGAAGTACGCCGGCGGCCGCTGGCGACGCGTCGACGGAGCGAGGCTGCACGGGCGCCCGAGCCAGACGACGCTCGGGGACTTCGACGCCGACGGGCAGCCCGACGTCTACGTGAGCAGCCTCCGCGGGAGCACGCTGCTGCGCATCGGCGCGCACTCGATCCGCGCACAGAAGCCGGGCCGGCTCGGCCTGCCGACGCGCACCGATGCGGCGAGCTGGGTCGATGCCGACGGCAACGGCAGCCTCGACCTGCATGCCGTCCCCGGCGGCCTCTACACGCGGCACGGCAAACGCTTCCGCCGAACCGGCGAGCTCGCAAGCGGCGGTCGCTACGCGCACATCAGCTGGGCCGACTTCGACAACAACGGCCTGCGGGAGCCGGTCTTCGCCCAGACCGACGGCGAGTTCACGATCAAGGCCCGCGCCTGGTGGTACGGGCTCCACCCACTGCGCCGGCACGCACGCCGCCCCTGGCTCGAGGTTGCGACGCCCGGCAACTGGCTCGCCGCCAAGATCGTCGTCGCCCCGAACCGCGGCCGGCGCAGGATCGGCTGGGCGGGCGAGGCCGAGACGAGCCGCTACAGCCAAGGTCACAGCCGCGCCTATTTCACGCTGCCCCCCGGCGCGAAGCGGGCGCGCGTCAGCGTCCGCACCGCGGACGGCGCGGTCCACAGGCTCAGTACCCGGCGCAACCGCGTCGTCTCGTTCGCGGGCTGAGCCGTTACTCCCAGCCCAGCGTCGCCGCGACCTGCCGGCCGAGCTTCATCGGGTCGAAGGGTTTGGCGATCAGCCCCTGGGCGCCGATCTCGGCGACGCGGGCAGGACCGAAGCCCTGGGTCTTTGCGGTGAGCATGATCACGGGCAGCCCCTCCAGGCCCTCGGCGTGCTCACGCTCGCGCAGGCGAGCGAGCGTCGCCGGGCCGTCGAGCTCGGGCATCATCGCGTCGAGCAGGACGACGTCGGGGCGTTCGCCGAGCGCCAGCTCGATCGCCTCGGCGCCCGAGGCCGCGCTGAGCACGGTCCAGCCGGCGACGGCCTCGAGGCTCATCTTCGCGACCTCGCGGATGTCGGGCTCGTCGTCGACGATCAGAGCGGTACGACTCATCCGGCAGGCTCCGGCGCCGCGGGCGGGCGCTCGCGGACGAGGGCCAGAGCGGCCTCCGAGAAGCTCTCGGGCTGCAGCCGCGACTTCGTGAAGTGGATTGTCGGCCCGAGCCGCAGCTCGGCGCGCATCTCGTCGGTCAGGTCCTTGTCCGTGTAGACGGCGAGCGGCACGTCGACGAGCTCCGGCTGGGAGCGCATCCAGCGGACGAGCTCGGACCCGTCCGCGTCGGGAAGGACCAAATCGAGCACGATCAGATCCGGGCGGCGGCGGCCGAGGAGGCGAACCGCCTCGGCGGCGTCGGTGGCCGCCCAGACCCCGAGGCCACCCCTGCTCAGCATCGCCTCGAGCACGTCGGAGAGGTCCGCGTCATCCTCGATCACGAGGGCGACCGGGCCGCTCTGCTCCTCGCTCCCGTTCTCCGTCGACGCCGACAGCGCCGGGATCGTGAACGAGATCTTCGTCCCCATCCCGACCTCGCTCTCGATCCAGATCCGGCCGCCGTGCTGGTGGACGATGCTGCGCGAGATTGGCAGGCCGAGACCCGTGCCGCCCTTCTCGCGCGAATCCGAGGCGTCGACCTGGCCGAAGCGCTCGAAGACCGACTCGAGCTTGTCGGCAGGAATGCCGCGGCCATGGTCGGCGACCTCGAAGAGCACCTCATTGCCCTGACGGCGAGCCGAAACGGTCACCGTCGAGCCCGCCGGCGAGAACTTGATCGCATTCGAGAGCAGATTCATCAGCGCCTGCAGGATCCGGTCCGGGTCCGCCCACAGAGTCGCCTCGATCGGATCGGACTCGAGCTGGACCCCGGCCGCCGCAGCCTGCGCGTTGAGCGTCTGCAGCGACGTTGCGATCAGCTTCGAGACCTCGCAGAGCTGGCGCGTGAGCTGCACCCGGCCCGACTCGATCCGCTCGATGTCGAGGATGTCGTTGATCAGCCGCGCGAGCCGGTCCGTGTTCGAGATCGCGATCGCGAGCATCCGCTCGGCCTCCGGGCTGACCTCACCGGCAGCGCCACCCTCGATCAGTCCGAGCGAGCCCCGGATCGAGGTCAGCGGCGTGCGCAGCTCGTGCCCGACGACCGACAGCAGCTCGTCCTTGACCTGCTCGGCGTGATGCTGATCGGAGTAGTCGACGAAGCTGAGCACGGCGCCTTCGAGGTCGCTGTCGGAGTCGGCGAGCGGGGCGCAGCGGTAGACGACCGGGAACGACGAGCCGTCCTTGCGCCAGAAGACCTCACCGCGGACCTCGTTGGCGACCCCGGTCCGCAGCGTCTCCTGCAGCGGCGAGTCGTGGCGCGGATAGGACTCTCCGTCAGCCGTCGAGTGCTGCGCGAGCCCGTGAAAGACGGCGCCGCTCATCTCCTCGGGCGGGAAGCCGAGCATCCGGCCGGCGCTCGGGTTGGCAAAAACGATCCGCCCCTCGCCGTCGAGCGCGACCACGCCCTCGAGGGCGGCGTTCATCGCGGCGAGCAGGAAGTGGCGGCTGCGCCGCGCCTCCCCCGCTCGATCGTGCGCATCCTGGACGAGCTGCTGGATGCCGAAGCCGAGGAAGATCGAGATCGCGACCAGCACCTCGGCCTGGCGCAGCTGCTCGGTCGGGACGTAGTCGGGTGCGCCGACGATCACCACGGGCGCGACGAGCGTCAGCGCCACCGCGAAGACCGCGACGAGCAGCGATCGCCGCCCCTCGTAGAGGGCGGCCCAGACCGGCACGATCAAGACGAGTGCCGAGAGCCCGGAGTCGCCCTCTCCTCCGGCCTCGCGAAGCAGGGCAACGGCGAGGAGGAAGGCGAGCGGCGGCAGCATCCTGACCCAGGGCGGGAGCCGCTGCCACGGGCCGAGGAAGGCGGCGGCAAAGAGCATCACGATGACCGCGCCGGCGAGCCCGAGGGCCAGCAGGTCGAGGCCATCGCCGCCCTCGAGCGCAATGAGCGCGAAGGCGCCGATCGCCACGAGCGCGAACGGCAAGGCTGTCGCGAGCTGATCAGAGGCGAGGAACGGATGTCGCTCGCTCCGGCCCCGGGCGCGATCGCGACTGCGTTCGGCTGGGCTCAGCGACAGGCCGGTTTCGAAGCCGACCGGCACCTCATTGCTTGCGGAGCTCTCTACTGAGCGCACGTCCTGTGCTCCTCTCGGGCCCCCATGCCGGCTCCGGGCGCCCATCGCCACGGCGGACACAGTTAGTACCCTCGGCGAAATCCTACGGTGCGGGTACGCAAATCAGCTGCCCAGATGGAGGAGAGGTTGCAGGGGTTCGACCAGCAAGGGGGCGGGGAGGCCGCGTCGGCGGACGAGCGGATCCTGCTCGTCGAGGACGATGAGCTGCTCGCCGAGGTGCTCGTCGGGCTGCTCGCGCCACTCGGCGGGGTGCGCTGGACCGACAACGCCGAGGAGGCCCTACGGCTGCTCCCCTCCTCGAACTGGGACCTGATCGTCGCCGACATCGAGCTCCCCGGGATGAACGGGATCGAGATGATCGAGCGGCACAAGGAGGACGACCCGCACGCCTCGACGCTGATCGTCTCCGGCCGCGCCAGCTTCGACTACGCGATCGAGGCGATCCGAGCGGGCGCCGACGACTACATGACGAAGCCGCTCGAGCCCGAGGCCCTGCTCGAGAAGGCAACCGAGCTGATCGAGCAGGCGCGCGCCAGCCGGGCCGCCGACCATCAGGTCGTACTTGCGATCGGCGCCCATCCCGACGACGTGGAGATCGGCGTCGGCGGCATCCTGCTGCGCCACGCTGACGCGGGCCACGACGTCAACGTGCTCACCCTGACCGGCGGCGAGCACGGCGGCGATGCGCTCGAGCGTGCCGACGAGTCGCGGCGGGCAGCGGAGCTGCTCGGCGCTCGGCTCTTCCACGAGACGCTGCAGGACACCGAGGTCGGCGATCGCGGCGAGACGATCGGCGCCATCAAGCGCGTGATCGACGAGGTCGACGCGACGACGATCTACACGCACACCTCCAAGGACGTCCACCAGGACCACCGCAACGTCCACAACGCGACGCTCGTCGCCGCCCGCGGGCTGCCGCGCGTTTACTGCTACCAGGCGCCCTCGACGACGGTCGACTTCCGGCCGACCCGGTTCGTCGGCATCGACGAAGTGATCGACCGCAAGATCGTGGCGATCGACGCCTTCGCCTCGCAGACGGCGATTCGTGCCTACCTGGACCACGAGCTGCTGCGGGCGACGGCTCGCTACTGGTCGCGCTTCGCCCAGTCGCGCTACGTCGAGCCGCTCGAGGTCGTGCGAGAGGCCGAGGCAACTGCACCGGCGATCCCGGTCGCACCCGGCCTGCCGCTGCCCGCAACGGAGGACGCGACCTGACCATGACCGCCGAAGCAAAGGTCTTGATCACCGGTGCCGGCGGCCCATCCGGCTACTCGCTGCTCGTCGGCTTCCAGCGCGCCGGCCGGCCGTGGGAGCTGCACGCAGCGGACATCGACCCGAACGCCGCCGGCCTCTACGTCGTCGCGGATGCGCAGCGCGCGATCGTGCCGCGCGGCGATCACCCCGGTTTCGCCGGCTTCCTGCTCGAGCTCTGTGCCGAGCGCTCGATCGACGTGCTGATTCCGACCGTCGACAGTGAGCTGCTGCCGATCGCGCGCCTGCGGGCGGAGTTCGAAGCAGCCGGCACCAAGCTCGTCCTCGCCAGCACTGAGACGCTCGAGACCTGCCTCGACAAGTGGCGCCTGCAGGAGGCGTGCGAGGGGCACGTCCGAGTCCCCCGCTGCATCGTTGCGGACGCCGGCTTCGATCCGGCCACGATCGAGCTTCCCGCGTTCGTCAAGCCGCGGAGCGGCTCCGGCTCGCGCGGGATCGCGCTGATCTCCGAGCAGGCGGGACTCGAGCGGCTGCCTCGTGACGGCACGATGCTCGTCCAGGAGAACCTGCCCGGCCCCGAGTACTCGCTCGACGTGCTCGCCGACCGCGACGGCCGGGTACTTGCCGTCGTCCCGCGCGAGCGGATGAAGGTCGACTCGGGCATCGCGGTCACGGCGCGCACGGTCCACGACGAGGCGCTCGAGGAGTTCGGGCGCACCGTCGCGGAGCGGATCGGACTGAGCGGCGTCGCGAACGTGCAGGCGAAGCAGGCGGCGGACGGTGAGGCGGCGCTGCTCGAGGTCAACGCACGGTTCCCGGGGACGATGCCGCTGACCGTCGCCAGCGGCATCGACATGCCGGCGCTCTGCGTGCTCGAGGCGCTGGGCGAGCCAATGCCGGCAGGGCACCCTCGACTTCGAGCCGACGGCGATGGTGCGGCTGATGGGCGAGCGCTATCTGGACTTCGCCGAGATCGAGCGGATGCGGGTTCGGCGTGCCGAGACGGCCGCGGCCGTGGGTGACGCGGACGGCGACGGCTGAGGCGACCGCGATGCCGCCCTCCCCCACCCCGTCGCTGCGTCAGGACATGCACGTCCACTCGACCTTCTCCGACGGCAAGAGCACGATCGCCGAGAACATCGCCGAAGCGGAGTCGCTCGGGCTCGAGCAGCTCACCTGCGTCGATCACGTCCGTGCCGACACCGACTACCTGCCCGACTACGTCGCCGAGATCGAGCGGCTCCGCCCCACGACCGGGCTGGTCCTGCTCTGCGGGATCGAGGCGAAGCTGATGGACACCGCGGGCACCCTCGATATGCCCGCCGAGCGGCCACCGGGGATCGATCGGATCTACGCCGCCGATCACCAGGTCCCGTTCGCCGACGGCCCGCACCACCCGCGCGACGTCAAGGCCGGCCTGGAGATGGGCGAGCTCGAGGCGGTGAGCGTCATCGACGGGCTCGTCGACGCGACCGTCGGCGCTGTCCAAAACCACGAGAACGTCGTCGTCGCACACTTGTTCAGCATCGTGCCGAAGATCGGCCTGAGCGAGAACGACGTTAGTGACGAGCAGCTCGAGCGACTGGCCGCGGGAACCGCCGGCGGCGGCGGACGGGTCGAGATCTCCGAGCGCTGGCGCTGCCCGAGTGCCCGCAGTCTGCGGCCGTTCCTCAACCACGGCGTCGAGGTCCTGATCAGCACCGACGCGCATATGTGCTCGCGGCTCGGGCGCTACGAGAGCTGCAGGGAGACGCTCGCGGAGCTCGGCATCGAGCCGCTCGGAGCCTGAGCGGTGCGATCCTGATGACGTGAGGGACATCCTGCTGTGGGCGCTCGCAGGGCTTGTTTTCGCGGGCGCCATCCCACCGCTGGTCGGCTGTTACCAGTTCGCGCTCGCCACGCTGCACCGCTTCCGCCGCGGCGACAACGACGCGCTTGCCTACTGGCCGCGCGTCGCGCTCGTGATCCCGTCATGGAACGAGGCGCTGGTGGTCGGGCGCACGATCGATCGCCTCGCGCGCCTCGAATACCCGGAGGGCCGGCTGCGGATCTATGTCGTCGACGATGCCTCGACCGACGACACGCCCGCGATCCTCGCGGCGAAGCAGCTCGAATATCCGGGTCTCGTCTCCCATCTGCGCCGCGAGAAGGGCGGCGAGGGCAAGGCCCACACGATCAACCACGGCCTTCGCGAGATCGTCGCCGAGGGCTGGTACGAGGCGGTGCTGATTATCGACGCGGACGTGATCCTGACGCCGCCGGCGCTTGCGGCGGATGACCCGCCACCTCGCAGACCCCACCGTCGGCGCCGTCACCGCCTACATCAAGGAGGGCAGCCGGCCGGCCAGCTACCTGAACCGCTTCGTCGCCTTCGAGTACGTCACCGCGCAGGCTGCCGCCCGCCGGGCGCAGAACGTGCTCGGCGCCCAGGCGTGCCTCGCGGGCGGCTCGCAGCTCGTCCGCCGCGAGAGCCTCGAGGCGATCGGCGGCGAGATCGACACCGGGACGCTCGCCGAGGACACGGTGACGACCTTCAAGATCCAGCTCGACGGACGGCGGGTGATCTTCGAGCCCGCGGCCATCGTCTGGGCCGAGGAGCCGCGCACGCTGGAAGGCCTGTGGAAGCAGCGGCTGCGCTGGGGCCGGGGCAACGTGCAGGTGACGCTGCGCTTCCGTGACGTCTGGTTCCAGCGCTGGAACGCCGGTCGCCTGGGCGGGCTCAGCTTCGCGGCGATCTGGTTCACGGTGACGCTGATGCCGATCTTCATGATCTGCGCCTCGACCGGGCTCGTCAGCCTCTTTCTGATCGACCGCGAGTTCTCCAACGAGGTCTTCCGCGTCCTGTGGGCGATCAACGTCTTCACCTACCTGTTCATCACCCTGTCGAGCTTCTCCGTCGACCCCGAGACGGCCCGCGACAGCTGGCGCGAGGGGTTGCTGTTCCCCGGCGCGATCTCACTCTCGATCATCATCTGGGCCGCCTATCCGCCGATCCTCTCCGGGACCGGGCTGGATCAGTCGAACACGGGGCTGACGATCTTCCTGCTCTTCATCTACTCGTGGCTCGCGCTTTCGATGCTCGCCGCCTGGCTCGTCCGCCGCCTCGAGCTCAGCGGGCACCTCGGCAGGCTGGTGCCGCCCCTGCTCTACATCGTCGGCTACGGGCCGCTGCTGACCGCGATGACGGCCGCCGCCTACATCAAGGAGCTGCGCGGCGCCGAGATGAAGTGGGACAAGACCGAGAAGACCGGCCGCGTCGGGGAGCTGATGTGAGCGAGTCCGTACCAGGCCCGGAGCAACCGCGTGACCCCGCAGCGGCGGAACTCGAGCGCAGCCTCGATCTGGACGAGGAGCGGGGCGTGCTGCGCCGGGTCGAAACCTGGATCTTCCTCCGCGGCATGATCATCCTGCTCTTCGTGATCGCCGTGGTCATCCTCCGCTCGGAGCTGCTGTAGCCGGGCGTGCGTTCGAGCCCCCGCGCAAACAGAAGCTGACCCCGTTCGCCACCCCCGAAGGTCGCTACCTTCTTCGCAGTGGCGGGTTGCACTCTCGGAGGCTCAAGGTCATCAGGGGAACAAAGCTTGCAAGCGGAACTGCCGCGGTTGTCGCCGCGGTCACCCTTGTGCTCGCGTCCGGCGCGCAGGCCAAGCCGGTCTCCGAACGCCTCGCTAACACGACCGCGTTCACGGCGTCGACCGATGCGCCAAAGGGCAAGACCGTCTTGGGGGGCGTCACACAGAAGTGCAGTGACGCCGGTTCATGCATCCCCGGAACCCTGGTGGCAATCCGGCTAAACCAGAAGGGCGCGATCTCCAAGAACTTCGGCGCGGGTGGCCTCGTCAAGGTCAAGCTTGCACTTCACCGGGCCACCGTGAGCGATGCCGAGCCGACTGCCGACGGCGGCTATCTGCTCGCATACGCTGGCGATCGCGGTCTTGGTGTACCGGCTTCAGTGCTGGTCAAGCTCACCAAGCGGGGCGCGCCCGATCCGAGCTTCGGCGTAAACGGGATCGTCACCGGCCCCACTGACTTCGACGCCTCCGACCTCGCTATCGACAGCCACGGCCGGATCGTCGTCGCGGGGACGATGCTGACGACGGAGGCGACAGTCGTCCGTTACCTAGCGACTGGCCAGCTCGACGAGAGCTTCGGCGACCACGGGGTCGCAGCGGCCCCCGCCGGCCCGAACGTCGTGAGTCAGGGCGGCAGCATTGTCGTTGCCGCGGGCGACAGCCTTCGGCTCGCCGGTTCGATCGAGACGGACCCCTACTTCAACCTCATGGTTGCCGCCCTCAACGAGGACGGCACCCCTGGCATGAGCTTCGGCGATCAGGGAATCGAGGTGCTGCCGCAGACAGACCCGGAGCCGGTCGCCCTCGGCGCCACCAACCTGCTCGCGGACGGCACCGGGCATCTCATCGTCGTGGCGAGCCAGAGTGATGGCACAGAACACTCATGCAGCCAGACCCGCGTCAGCCGTCTCGATGCCGACGGCGCGCCAGACAGCAGCTTCGCCGCCGACGGGACCTTCTTCAGGGTGCTCCCGGGCTGCTACACGGCGACCGACGCTCAGCTCGGCGCGAAGGGGCGAATTTTCCTCTCGGCTGCCTCCGATGACTACACGGGGAGCCCGAAGGCAGCCATCGCGAGACTGAGCTCTGGGGGTTCGCTGACCAAGGCTTTCGGCGACAACGGCGTGGCGACGGTCCGCTTTCCTGGCACCGAAACCCAAGCCGACAGTGTGCGGCTGGGCGACGGCACGGCCCTGGTGACGGGCTCCACTGATGCAGACGCGTGCAAGCAGAAGAAGGGCGTAGCGCCCAAGCCCTGCCAGGCAGGGATCGCTGCGAGCGTCAAATCGAAGTCGGGCAAGCTCGACAAGAGATTCGGCAAGCACGACGACGGCCGCTTTTCGCTGCCATCGATCGCATCGAACAAGAAGTAGGACGGCCGCCCCGCTTTCTATTTGAGGCCGAACTCGCGCAAAGAGAAACTGACGCGTGCTCCGGAGTTCACTACGTATGCGGTGGCAAAGTCCGGAGAACCAGCGGCTGAGGTCCTCGCGTCCCGGTCAGAAACGCCGGCGAAGCGCGGTTTCTCTTCGAGGCAAACGTGCCCCTCGGGCCAACCAACATCGTTCCGGCGAGTCGTGACCGTCCAGTTGACCCCCCTATAGGGGGCAAAAGTGGACGACTACCCAGACCGGCCGGCGCGTGCTCGGTCCCACCGCCTCTTCCGGTCGGACGCCGCGGCTCTGCCCCACGCCTGTCTGACGCCGGATCCACGCAACCCGGCCACGTGGGCATCCGGCCGGCCTCGCCGGCTCCAGCCCGAGGCGTAAGCGCTAGCCCGGCTCGTGGGTGCGGACGAGCTCGCTCAACTCCGCCAGCGGTTCGGCGATCTCGACGTTCCCGTCGGCGAGCCGGTCCTCGATCTCCCCCGCCGCCTCGGAGCCCGCCGGCAGGCCGATCGTGCCGAGTAGGCCCCGCAGCTTGTGCGCCTCGACGCGACCCTCCTCGATCTCCCCCACCCCGGGCTCCTCCGCGGCCGCCAGCGCCTCGAGCACCGCGACGCGCTCGATGATCCGCGGCCGACGCCGCTCCCATAGCTTTGCCAGTTGCTGCTCCCAATCACCCTGCGCTGCGCCCGGCTCCTCCACCCCGAGAACGTTACCCGGGGGCCGATGCCGGATGCTTCAGGCGGCGAGCGCGGCGCTAACGGGCGCCACGGCCTCGCGGAAGCACGCCTCGTCAGCACCGATGCAGGCGGCTGAAAGCCGCTCCGGTGCGTACAGCTCGCGGGCGAGCTCGGCGACATCGTCACCGGTGATCGCATCGACCCTGGCGATGATCTCGTCGAGGCTGAGGAAGGGCATATCGAAGAGCGCCGAGCGGGCGTTGCGGCCCATCCGCCCGGGGGTCGACTCCAGCGCCAGCACCGTCCGGCCCTTCACGTGCTCCTTGGCTCGGCTGAGCTCCTCGGCTGAAACCCCTTCGCTGCGCAGCAGCTCGAGCTCGCGGCCGATGATCTCGCAGGCCTCGGTGACGTTGTCGGGGCGCGTGCCAACGTACATCGCGACCATGCCGCGGTCGACGTACTGGTCGGCGTAGGTGCCGACTGAGTAGGCGAGTCCGCGCTTCTCGCGGATCTCGCGGAACAGCCGCGATGAGGTGGAGCCGCCGAAGATCGCGTCAAGGACGCCGAGGGTGAAACGTCGATCGTCGCTCCGCGAGATGCCCGGGGCACCGAAGCAAATGTGGTACTGCTCGGTCTCCTTCGGGTAGAAGAGCATCCTCGCATCGGCCTCGGGATCGCTCGTGTCCGGAGCGGCGGCCTCGCTGATGCCTGGCGCCAAGAAGCGCTCGGCGAGCTCGACGATGCGGTCGTGCTCGAGGCTGCCCGCCGCCGAGACGACGATGTTCGGCCCGACGTACCGGGCCTGGTGATAGGCGGAGATGTCCGGGATCGGGATCGAGCCGATCACCTCCGCGCGGCCAAGCACCCTGCGGCCGAGCGGGTGCTCGCCGAAGATTGCGTCGGCGAGGACGTCATGGACCCGGTCGGAGGGCTCGTCCTCGTACATCGCGATCTCCTCGATCACGACTTGGCGCTCGGAGTCGATGTCTGGGAAGGTCGGCTTCAGGAACATCTCGGCGAGCACGTCGAATGCCGCCTCGGTGTGCTCGTCGACGAAGCGCGAGTACAGGTGCGTGGTCTCCTTGCCGGTTGCGGCGTTGGTCGCCGCGCCGAGCCCGTCGAAGTACTCGGAGATCTCGATTGCCGAGTGCCGTGCCGTGCCCTTGAAGAGCAGGTGCTCGAGGAAGTGCGAGACGCCGGCCTGAGCCGGCGTCTCGTCCCTCGAACCCGTGCGCACCCAGAGCCCGAGCGTGACCGAGCGGACCGCTGGGACCCGCTCGGTGACGACCCGCATACCTGCGGGCGTCTCGGTCAGCTCGATTCCTTCCGGGAGCGCGCTCAACTCGTGCTCATCTGGATGCGGGTCGGCCGGCGTGCTCAGTCGCGGCGCCGCCGGTCCCGATCGCGGCCACCGCGGCCACGGTCCCGATCGCGGCCTCGACCGCCACGGTCGCCACCACCGCCGCGACGACCGCCGCCGCCGAAGGCGGGGTCGCCGGTGCCGACGCCGGACAACTCCTCGGCCGACTTGCCGGCGATCGCCGGGTCCTCGGAGAGGCGTAGGCCGATGCGGCCGCGCTCGCGGTCGACCTCGACCACCGTGACGTCGATCTCATCGCCCTGGCTGAGGACGTCGTCGACCGTCTCCACCCGCTCGCCGGGCTTCACGTTGGAGATGTGAAGCAGGCCGTCGGTGCCCTTGACGATCTCGACGAAGGCGCCGAACGTGGTCGTCTTCACGACCTTGCCGGTGAACCGATCGCCGACCTCGGCCTCGCGCGTCATCTGCTCGATCTGCGCGATGCAGGCCTCGACCAGCTCGCCGTTGGCGGCGTAGACGCGGACCGAACCGTCATCCTCGACGTCGATCTCGGCCTCGTAGGTCTCACAGAGGCTGCGAATCGTCTCGCCGCCCTTGCCGATGACCGTGCCGATCTTCTCCGGATCGATCTTGATCGTCTCGATCCGCGGCGCCGTGGCGCTGAGCTGCTCGCGCGGCCCATCGACCGACTCGGCCATCTTCCCGAGGATGAACTGGCGGCCCTCGTTGGCCTGATCCAGCGCGTCCTTGAGGATCTCGAACGTGACGCCCGTGATCTTGATGTCCATCTGCAGGGCGGTGATCCCGTCCGCCGTGCCGGCGACCTTGAAGTCCATGTCGCCGAGGTGATCCTCGACGCCGGCGATGTCGGTGAGGACGATGTAGTCGTCGCCCTCCTTGATCAGGCCCATGGCGACGCCGGCGACCGGTGCGGAGACCGGGACACCAGCTGCCTGCAGGGCCATCGAGGAGGCGCAGACCGAACCCATCGACGAGGAGCCATTCGACTCCAGCGTCTCCGAGACGACCCGGACCACGTACGGGAAGTCGTCCTGGTTCGGGATCGTCGGCTCGAGGGCCCGCTCGGCGAGCGCCCCGTGGCCGATGTCACGGCGCTTGGGGCCGCGCATGAAGCCGGCCTCGCCCACCGAGAACGGCGGGAAGTTGTAGTGGTGGAAGAAGGTCTTCTTCTCCTTCAGCCCGAGGTTGTCGAGCTTCATGTCCATCCGGGTCGTGCCCAGCGCGACGTTGGAGAGGATCTGCGTCTCACCGCGGGTGAACAGCGCCGAGCCGTGCACGCGGGGGGAGATGTCGACCTCGGTCTCGATCGGACGGATCTCGTCCTGGCCGCGACCGTCGGGACGCTTCTTGTCGACCGCGATGCGCTTGCGGATCATGTCCTTCTCGAACATGCCGAAGTGGCGGGCGACCTCGCTCTTGCGCTCGGCGTCCGCGTCCTCGTCGCCGGTGTCGGGGGCGAGCGCCTCGAGCACCTCGTCCTTGACGGCGCCGATCGCGTCCTGGCGGGCGAGCTTGTCCTTGACCTGGGTGGCCTCGTCGAGCTTGCTGCCGAACTGATCGGTGATCTGGCCGAGGAGCGCCTCGTCGGTGGCCGGAGCCTCGACGGAGAGCTTCTCCTTGCCGGCCTTGGCGGCCAGCTCCTCCATCGCCGCGACCAGCTTCTTGATCTCGCTGTGGGCGATGTCGAGGGCGTCCAGGACCTCGGCCTCGGTGACGCCGTCGGCGCCACACTCGACCATCAGGATCGCGTCCTTGGAACCGGAGACGATCAGATCCATCTCGAGCTCCTCGTGGCGGTCCTCCGGCGGGTTGACGACGAAGTCGCCGTCCAGCTTGCCGACCCGGACCGCGCCGACCAGCTCCTGGACCGGCACCGGCGAGATCGCCAGCGCGGCCGAGGCGCCGTTCATCGCGAGGATGTCGTAGGGGTGCACGTGATCGACCGAGAGCGGCATCGAGACGAGCTGCGTCTCGAAGTGCCATCCCTTCGGGAACAACGGCCGGATCGGCCGGTCGATCATACGGGCGGTAAGGGTGGCCTTCTCGCCGGCGCGCGCCTCGCGCCGGAAGTAGGAGCCGGGGATGCGGCCAACTGCGTAGTGGCGCTCCTCGACGTCGACGGTCAGGGGCAGGAAGTCGACATCGCGGAGGTTGCCCATCGTCGCGGTGCCGAGGACCATCGTGTCGCCGCTGCGGACGACGACGGCGCCGCTCGCCTGGCGAGCCATCTTGCCGGTCTCGAACGAGATCTCCTCGCCGCCGATCTCGACGGAGACTCGACTCACGTCAAACATGCTCATGTGTATTTCGTTTTCCTTCCATTGGGGGCAAGTCGCGCCTGGCTACGGGAAACGGTTTCCCGGCCGATGACGAGCCCCGCTCGTTTCAGATTGCTCTGCTTGTCGCGAAGGTTACACGTCACCCCCGGCAACGACCGCTCGACCGCCCTGATCGAAGTTTCCGGCGGGCTTAGGGGCGCCGGCGGCAAGCGGGCAGCCAAAACGTGCAACTTGCGGCTTTTCCCGGGACGTGGCGGGTACGATGCGGATGCGGCGCCGCGTCGCAGAGCGTCTCGAGCGTCCCCGGGGGGGCCGATGGGCAAATGCGGACGAAACCTGATTCAGGACGCAGAGATGTGGCCGCACACGGCCGCAGTTGGCGATCCCGCCCCGCTCAACGGGTTATCCTCTGTCGTGATCGTCGCGGTCAGGGGTCGGCGATCAGCCCCTGAGGACGCCGCATGCAGTCCAGTGAAACCGAGGTGTCAGGTGCCTGTTCGTAGGCCTACCGAGGGGGATTTTACGCCTCCAGCGCGCACCGCCCGCGCGGTGAGCCGATGACGCCCGCGACGCCACGGGAGCCGCGCCAACGGGCCGGATCACCCCGGCGCTATCAGCGTCGCGAGGCCGGGCCCGGGCAGCTGCCGCAGTCCTCCGCGCAGCCCTCGACGGGCGCTGTCCCTTCCGCACGTTGGCGCACGGTTCAGCCCGGGCCGCCCGCAGCCGGCGCCCCCACCATGCCGCCGAGCATGGCCACGCCGCGCCGGGCGGGCGACGACGAGTCGACGTACGTCCGCGGACTCGAGGCCCAGCTGCGCGCGATGAGCCAAACGGTGCGGTCGCTCGACGCCAAGCTCGCCGAAATGACCCAGCGCAACCGCCGGCGCGAGGCCGCGGGCTCCGCCACCCCGGCGACCACCGACTCCGAAGTCGCACAACAGCAGCTTCACGACGCCGAGGCGAACGCCCGGGCCGTGACCGAGCGGGCCCGGATCAGGGCCGACGAGATCGAGCAGCGGGCCCGGGCGCAGGCGCAGCAGCTGATCGAGACCGTGGAGGCGGAGGTCGGGCGAATCGAAGAGGAGGCCGGGCTCGCCGCAGCGGCCGCGGCCGGCAGCTCCGACGCGGGCGAGGCCGGGCAGGTCCGCGGTGAGATCGCCGACCTGCTCCACCTCCGTGAGGCCATCCTGCTCAACATCGGCAGCGCGCTCGACGGCTTCGGGCGCGAGCTCAGTGCACTCGAGCGCCCGCCGCTCGCCGAGCCCGGCGAGGGCGCCGGCTCGGGCGCCGATGCCGCATCGCCCGCATCAGGCGGACCCACCGTCGACGTCGAGGTGGGCCCGATCGGCGGCGTGCTCGACGCGAGCCGGCTCGAGCGCGAACTCGGCAGCCTGGAGGGCGTCGACGCCCACCTGCGCTCGGTGGAGGGTGATGTCGCCCATCTCCTTGTCACCGGCATCGACGGCAGCGATCTCGACGCGGCGATCGCAGCTCGGCTCGACACCGCCGAGTGCGAATGGAGCGGCGAGGGCGTGCTCCGTGTCCGCCTCACGCCGAGCTCGGAGTCGAAGGCCTCGTGAGCGGAGACAGCCGCAACGGCATCCGGATTGCCTCGGCGGGCTTGATCAAGGCGACGATCGCGCTGGGGCTGATGGTCGTCTTCTTCATCTGCTTTTTCCTCGCCCCAGGCCCGACCGTCGCCGTCGCGCTGGCGGTAGTGCTCGCGATCGAGCTGTTCAGACGCCGATGAACGGTTCCTCCGAGGGAGGAACGGCGCTCGCCGAGGCTGCCGCCGCGGAGGCGATCGATGCCACCGTCGCACGGGCCCTGGGGATTGCCCCGCTGCGACTCGACGAGGATGGCCTGCTCGTCGCCGGCCCCGCCGCCGAGGGCCCGGCCCTGGTCCGCACCCTGCAGCTGCTCGTCGGTCGGCCGACGCGGATCGTCGACGCCGATCCGGCGGCGATCGAGCGTGCCCAGCTCGATATGTACGGCGAGAGCCTGCCCGCGCCGGCGGAGCCAGCGTCCGCCCCAGCCCTTGCCCCGCCGCCGGCCCCGGCCTCTGAGCTCGACCGCCGCCGATACCGCGAGGTTGCACGACGCCATGATCTGCCGTTCGTCTCGTTAGAGCCCGGCGCCGCCCAGGAGGGGCACGTCGATCCGGTGGATCGCGCGACCGCGAGCCTGCTCGATGGGCGCGCCTGCCGAGCGCTCGGGGTCATCCCGGTAACCGCCTCCGGATCCAGCATCGCGCTCGCCACATCGCGGCCCGAGGCGGAGGAGGACCTGCGGGCGGCGGCCGCCCTCGCGGGTCGGAGGGCGTGGATCGTGGTGGCCGCCCCGGCGGACATCGAGGCGGCGATCGACCGCATCTTCGGGCCGCCCGTGGCCGAGCCGCTGACTGCAGCCGCAGCCGCAGCAGCCGCCGAGGAGGCACGGCGTGCGCGCGCGGTGCCCCCTGAGGATCTGCCGGCCCCAGGCGGGCGGGAGGATGCCACCGCACTTGGCCAGCTGCTGCTCGAACGCGGCGCGATCGATGCGGAAACACTCGAGCAAGCGCTCGCGATGCAGCACAGCTACGGCGGCCCGATCGGCGAGATCCTGACCCACAACGGCCTGGCGGACGAGCGGCGCGTTGCCCGTGCACTGGCGGATCAGCGCCGGCTTACCTTTACCGACCCGACCGGCCTGGAGATCGACCCGGCAGCCGTCGCGCTCCTCGACGAGCGCGTTGCCCGGAGGCTGCGGGTCGCGCCGCTCGCGCTCGTCGACGGGACGCTGATCGTGGCCTCCGTCAACCCGCTCGGCGACGCCCAGATCGCGATCCTGAGCGAACACGCCGGAATCCCGGTGCGCACCTTCCTGGCGCCCGCGAGCACCGTCGACTCGCTGCTCACCCGCCTGCACGCGGACCGCTCGATCGAGACGGCCTCGCTGGAGCTGATGCGGGAGCGCCCGGGCGACTCCGCCTCGGTCGTGCTCTCCCGCGGCCAGAAGGTGTTCTTCATTGCCCTGCTAGTGCTGGTCGCGATCGGCCTCGTACTGAGGCCGCTCGACACGGTCGTCGCCTTCAACGTCTTCGCGATCATCGTCTACACGGCGGTGATCGTGTACCGCTTCCGGCTCGTCACCTACAGCCTCGGCCACGAGCTGCAACTACCCGTCGATCGCGCCGAGATCGAGGCGCTCGACGAGAGCACGCTCCCCGTCTACACGATCCTCGTGCCGCTCTACCGGGAGCCCGAGCTTGTGGCCGACCTGATCGATGGCCTGTCGAAGCTCGACTACCCGAAGACGAAGCTCGACATCAAGCTCCTGCTCGAGGCCGACGACGAGGAGACGCCGGCGGTGGCGCGGGCGCTCGACCCCCCGCCCCACTTCCAGATCGTGATCGTCCCCGATTCCGTCCCGAAGACGAAGCCGAAGGCCTGCAACTACGGCCTCCTGCAGGCCCGCGGCGACTTCGTCGTCATCTACGACGCCGAGGACCAGCCCGAGCCCGACCAGCTGAAGAAGGCGATCGTCGCCTTCCGCAAGGCGCCGGCCGACGTCGGCTGCCTGCAGTGCCAGCTCAACTACTTCAACCAGCACCAGTCGTTGCTCACCCGCTGGTTCACGAGCGAGTACTCGATGTGGTTCGACCTGATGCTCCCCGGTCTCGACGCGGCGGGCGTGCCGATCCCGCTCGGCGGCACGTCGAACCACTTCCGGCTCGACGCGCTCGTCGACGTCGGCGCCTGGGATCCGTTCAACGTCACCGAGGACGCCGACCTCGGCGTCCGCCTGCACAAGCGCGGTCTACGCACCGAGATCCTCGACTCGACCACCTACGAGGAGGCGACGTCCGAGGTCGCCAACTGGGTCCGCCAGCGCTCGCGCTGGGTCAAGGGCTACATCCAGACCTGGCTCGTGCAGATGCGACGCCCACTGCGGCTGTTGCGCGAGATCGGGCCAAAGGGCTGGCTCTCCTTCCAGCTCACCGTGGGCGGCACATTCTTCGTCTTCCTGCTGAACCCGATCTACTGGCTGCTGACCACCGCTTGGCTGCTCACCGAGGCGGGCGTGATCGAGTCGGCCTTCCCGAGCTTCCTCTACTACGCGGGCGGGCTCGGCTTCTACTTCGGCAACTTCGTGCTCGCCTACATGTTCGCCGCCGGCACCGCCCGCCGCGGCTACCACGACCTCGTCAAGTACGCGCTCTTCGTCCCGGTCTACTGGCTGTTGATGTCGATCGCCGCCTGGAAGGGCCTACTGCAGCTCTTCTTCAAGCCCTTCTACTGGGAGAAGACCCAGCACGGCCGCTTCGCGGCGGCGCCCTCTGACGCGGCGCCTGACCGCGCCCGTGGCGGGCTCATGTAGCTCCGCTACACCGCGCCCGCCACGTGCGCGGCCATGCTTGGTCAGAGTGCGCCTTGGCCTGGGTCGGCCGGCTCACGCTCCAACGGCGAGCTTGAAGGTGAAGTGGACCTGGCCCTGTGGTGTGCCGGTGAGTTGCGGCGCGGTGACGCGCATCGTCGTCGTGCCGCCCTCGAAGCTCTTCTCGATGCCGAGGTAGCCCGGGTCGAAGGTGATCGGGTCCGAGAGGGTGATCGGACTTCCCCCCGCGCCGTCGATCCGCACGGTCTCCGGATCGCCGCCGCCGACGGGCTCGACTGTGACCGTCAACTCAGGGGCCGGCCCTGTCGGAATCCGGAAATTGACCGTCTGCCCGTCGCCGATCAACGTCTTGATCTGTACCTTCGAGCCGGGCTGCGGCGGTGATCGAGTCGTGATAGCCGACTGTGGAGCCGGCGCCCTCCGTGATCCGCGTCGCCATGCCCTCGATCGGCGGATGGGTCTCCGGGTCCCAGGGGCTAAGCGCGCAGCCACCGGCGCCGATCGCGAGCGCTGCGAGCGGTGCGGCCAGCAGGGACCGGAAGGTCATCAGCCGCTCCCCTCCGTCGCGCCGGATCCGCACCGGCCGCAGCTGCCGGGCCATTGTCCGCGACGCCGTTGCGCCCCTGCGTCGGCGGCCGCGGCGCAACCTTCACCAGGGCCGTTCGGTCGGTCGAGTAAACGACCTTCAGTCCGGGAGCGTTGTTGCGGAGCAAGCCCGGGTAGCGGGCACGGACGAGATCGACGCAGGGCGCGCGGCAGCGCTCGTTGGTGGAGACGAGGAAGTAGTCGACCCGGCCCCAGGGATCGTCGAGGACCGAATTCCAGTAGGTGTCGCCGCGGTCGATGCGGTCGAGGAAGCGGTCCGGGCGGCCGGTGAGGACCATCACGCCGAGCGACTGGGCGTCGTCCGTGAGGATGCGGGCGTCCTCGGGGAGCTGGCCGTTGATGTAGTCGGCCATCTGGCGTTCGTCGGAGATGCCGATCGGATAGCCGCCGACGCCGGCATTGCCTTCTTGGTCCTGGCCCGTGGCCAACGCCCTCAGGAAGACGTTCTCCTCGTACTGGTAGGCGTAGGTGCTCATCGTCCTGTAGACGAGCGGCAGGCCTCCGACCAAGAGCACGAGCGTCGCGGCCCAGACGCCGAGCTGAACGCCGCGCGAACCGCCGCTGCGATCCGGGCGCCACGCGTAATAGAGCCAGCCCGCACCAAGCAGGGCGAGTGGCATCGCGCGCATGTTGTAGCGGAGCTGCAGCAGGTTCGGGTCCTTGTTGTGGAGGAAGAGCAGAGCCGTGACTGCGGCATTCGTCGCGACCAGGGCTGCGAGCACGAACGAAAGCGGCGCCCGGCGCACGATTCCCGTCACGATCAGCGCCGGCACGACCGCCACGGCAAGCGGGAAGAGCGCCATGTTGAGCTTGATCAGGAACACGACCACGCCGCCCGTCGACAGATCGCCGGCGGCGACGCCGCCGATGTCCTGTTGCGAGGTCGAGACGTCTGCGGTCGTTGCCCCGAACTTGAGGAAGTAGAGCGGGTCGCCGAGGATCAGCCAGTTGAAGAACAGCCACGCCATCCCGAAATAGACGACCGGCGCCAGGTACAGGACGAGACCCGACTCCAGCGAGCGGGCGCGTTCGCTGCGCTCCCAGGTGGTGAGAATGACGAGCCCGATGCCGCCGGCGACGACGGCGGCGAACGGCACGACCTCGTACCGGCTCAGCATCGCCAGCGCCATGCCGAAGCCGACGAAGGCGAGCAGGTGGTTGTGGTGGGTCTGCCGCCAGCGGATCAGGAAGTAGACGCCGAACGTGAGGAAGAACAGGTAGACGGCCTCGGCCATTCCGTTCGCGCCGTAGTAGACGATCATCGGGTTGAAGCCGAAGGCGATCAGCAACGGCCACCGCAGGATCACGCGCATACCCGAGGCCCGCAGCGCATGGTTGATCACGACCATCGTCGCCGCCATGAACGTCGCCGAGGACGCCGGCAGTGCCGCCAGCGAGGTCGCGACCGGCTTGATCAGCACGAACGGCAGGTAGATCAGCGTCTGTACGGGCGGCCAGACGAAGCCGACGGCAGCCAGCTTCGGCGGGTCGTTGTACCAGACGAAGTAGGCGTGGGCCATGCGCGACAGCGAGTCGAAGTTGACGACGTGCTGGTCGACGACCACGCGGTAGCCGATGACGAAGTAGACGCCGCCGAAGAGCAGGAAGGCGAAGAGGCCCTCGACGAAACGGGCGGACGGGCGCCGGCGCCTGCCGGCCTGCCGGCGAGGCGCCGGCTCGAGCGGGGCCAGCTCAGGCGATGGCTCCGCCGCCGGCGCTGAGGGACTCGGGGGCAGCGCGGCCATCAGCGCCGCACCGGCCTCGCTCCGGCCAGCCCCGTCAAGAAGCCGAGCCCGTAGACGACGTGCGTGGCCGCGATGGCGGCGCTCAGCCGCCACCAGCGGGACGGCGAGCGATCGGCGCCGGCAGCCACGCAGGCGAGCGCGTAAACGCTCGCACCCGCCGCCCAGGGACGCCGCAGGCGCGCCAGCGGTCCGCGCAGCAGGACCCGGGAGAGGAGGAAGAGGAGCAGCGCCGAGGGCGCGAAGTAGGCGGGCCGGCGCGAGTTGCCGCCGACCGAGCGCGCGTAGGCGCTGCGATGGCGCGACCACCGATAGAGCTGGCGCAGGTGCGGTCGCCACAGTGGCCGTCGCGAGTGGTAAACGATCGCCGCAGGGTCGTAGCGAATCCGGCCGCCGCGTCGCCGCAGCCCCTCGCAGAACAGCGTGTCCTCGCCCCAGCGGTCGGCCGAGTCGAGCCCCACCGCCGCCGCCTCTTTGCGGCGGACGACCAGGTTGACGCTTGGGGCGTCCTCCACGTCGGCGGGCTCCGCCGGCGCGTAGCGCCACCAGGCCGGCCCGGAGACCAAGGGCGACGCGTAGACGCGGCCGCCGAGGCGCTCGAGCTCAGAGTCGTCTGGTGGCGTCAGCGTCGGCCCGGCGACAGCGGCGACGCCGGCGTCGGAGTCGAGGATCGCGACCGCGTTGCGGAGCCAGCTGCGGTGCGGGTAGGCGTCGTCGTCGATCAGCGCCAGTAGCTCGCCGGTCCCGCGCTCGAGGCCGAGCTGGCGCTTGGCGCCGGTCGTCACGCCGGCCCCGGAGGGCACAACGTCGATTCGCTCATCGATCTCCCCTGCCGGCGGCGCCTCGTCCGGCACGAAGACGATCTGCGGCCGCTCGCGCAGCTCGAGTAGGCCCGCGAGGCAGCGGCGGCCGTAGTCGTTGAGCTCAGGGGCGACCACGATCACGCTCAGCTTGGGACCGAGCCCGGATGGATCGCTCATGAGCCGACCTTCGGCAGGCGAGCCCGGGCGGCCGCGGCGGCGTAGCGAAGCCCCTCGGCGTTGAGCGAAGCGCGCGCGGCGCGCAGCGCCCAGCGCCGCCGCTCCCGGGCGCGCGCGGCGGCGACCTCGGTACGTTCGCGCTCGCTCAGCGGCCGGAAGGTCGCCTCGAGGCGGCGGTCGTACTCGGCACCAAAGGCGTCTAGTTCGTCGGGCTCGACGATCCACCCACCGGCGTCGCCGCGCTCGCCGAGCAGTGCCCCGTAAAGCCGCTCGAGGCCACGGGTCAGGCGGCCGGCCTCGTAGAGCCGGTCGGCCTTCGCCCGGCTCGTGGCGGTGAAGCGGGCGCGCAGCTGCTCGTCGGTGAGCAGGGAGGCGACCGCCTCGGCGAAGGCGACCGGGTGATCGGCGATCCAGCCCGTCTCGCCGTTGTCGACCTGCTCGATCTGGGCGTTGTCGACCCAGGGCGTGGAGCAGGTGACGACGGGTACGCCGAGCGTCATCGCCTCCTCGATCGAGTAGCTGTGCGACTCGCCGATTTCCGCCGCCGTGACGAAGACGTCGGCGGCGGCGTAGAAACAGGCAAGCTCAGCCTCCTCGGCGCTCGGCGGGACGAGGTCGACGCGGTCGAGCACGCCGAGGCGATCGAGGCTGCGCAGCTTGGCTGGCGTCGCGCCGACGATCACGACCTGCACATCGGGAACGAGCTCGAGCAGCGGCGGGACCATCTCGACGAGGAGCTCACGCCACTTGCGGTCGTTGTCGCGGCCCACCCGGATCACGGTCGGGCGATCGGGATCGAGACCCAGCCGCTCGCGCGCCTCGCGGGGCGTCGGCGCCAGGCCGCGCAGGCGCTCGATATCGACGGGCCAGTACGAGACCCGGTGGCGCCGATGGAACTCAGGGCTGTCAAGGCCGAGCCGGCGCCGGTAGCGCAGCGCGCACATCTTGCTGCAGAACAAGTGTGCGTCGAAGAGCCGCTCGTCGGCAGAGGCGTCGACGGCGCCGAAGACATTCGACTCGACGAGCACTCCGACCCCGGCCGCCTTGGCAGCCTCGGGGATGAGCGGCTCGGCGACTCCGGCCCTGGTCACGTGGACGACGTCGGCGCCGGCAAACAGATCCCGCAGCCGGCGCGCATCGCCGGCGGCGCAGTTGACCTCGATGCCGGCAGCCTCGAGCGTCGCCCGGCGGACGCCATCCTCGCGCGCAGCCGCAACGGACACGTCGACCAGCGAGCGGTCGAAGGCGAGCGCGTGCGTCTGAACCGCCTTCTCGGTCCCGCCGAGCCCAAGGGCATTTGCCGCAAGGACGACCCTCATCGTTACTCGCCGCCCTCGCCTGCCGGGGACGCGGGAGCGGGCAGCCGCTCCGGCGCCTCGAGGGCAACCCCCTCCCGCACGTGCGCCACCTCCCCCTTCGCCGCCCGCCGGTCGGCCTCAGGGCCGATGCGGTCGTACCAGCGCCGCACGTACATCCGGTACCAGATCGCAACGGTGTCCCTGGCGACGACCAGTGCAGCGGCACCGCCAACGCGCGGGTAGTCGCGCTCGCGCGTGACGACGACGGGCGCCTCGGCAATCCGGTACCCCAGCCGGTGCACGTTGGCGAGGGCCTCGAGGTCGAAGGCATAGCTCTTCACGAGCAGCCGGCCTGCGACGCGTCGCAGGGGCTCCGAGCGGTAGAGCTTCAGCCCCGTCTGCGTGTCGCGGACGGGCAGCCTGAACAGCGCCCAGACCAGCGCGAAGTACCCGACGGAGAGGATGCGGCGCTTGAGCGGGTAGTCGATCGTCGAAGAGGGGTGCATCTTCGAGCCGATGACCACGTCGGCCTCCAGGCCGGCCATGACCGCGTAGAGAAGCCCGAGCTGACGCGGGTGGACCTCGAGATCTGCGTCGACGAAGAGGACCAGATCGCCGCGCGCCTCGATCGCCCCCTCCACCAGCGCGTATCCCTTGCCGAGGTTCTCCGGATAGCCGATCACGCGGACCCCCTCGAGGCCCTCGGCCGCAAGCCGAGCGAGCGAGATCGTGTCGTCGTAGGAGCCGTCGTCGACGACGATGATCTCGAAGCGGGCGCCGAGCGCCGCCATCGTCTCGTGGGTCTCGTGCACGCAGCGACCGATGCGCGACGCCTCGTTGTAGGCGGGGATGACCACCGAGATCAGGCCCGGGTGGTTGATCGTCAGTGGTGTTTCCTCGACGCTCATCGCCGCAAATACTTCCCAAGCGCCGCGCGGAGGGTCGCCAGCGCGTAGGCGCCGACGGTGATCATGTAAAGCGCGGGCAGCAGCAACCAAGCTCGATCTGGGCGAGCCCGATAGCCACGGAAGGCGGCGGTCAGCGGCCCGACCACGCTGATCGAGTACAGCACCCGGCCGGCGAGCGCCGCCCGTGAGACCCGCAGCCCGCGTCGCTGGGGCGGGATGCCGGAAACCGTGCGGCGGGCGCGCCGCATCGCCTTGCGCGCGTAGATGCGGAGCGTCGGCGCGTAGTGGTGGACGACCCCCGCCCGGACACGCGCGAAGCGCCAGCCGGCCGCCGCGAGGTCGCCGACCACGTCCGAGTGCACGAAGGGCCGGTAATGGGTCTCGAGCAGCGGCGTGCGGCGGACGAGGAACCCGTTGGAGCCCATCGGCGGCGGCTGGTCGGGGTCGATGCCAACGATCAGGACGCCGCCCCGCTCAGTGGCGTCGAAGTCGCAGCCGGTCCAGCGCCCCCGGTGGTAGGCCCAGCGGTCGGCCCAGCCGAGATCGATGGCTAGCGGATCCGTGCCGCCGAGCAGCGCGCAAAGTCGAGTGACCGGGGGGTCCTGCGGGCGCCAGGCGTGGAACAGGCAGTCGGCGGAGACGACGTCTTCGCCGCTCTCGAGCGCCGTGACGAGGCGGGCGAGCCAGTCCTCCCCGACCAACTCGTTGTCGGCGTCGAGCAGCAGCACGAGGTCGCCGTCGGCGGCCTCGACTCCGAGCGCCCGGCCCTCTTCCTCGTTGCGCTCGGGATTTTCGATCAGACGGGCACCGGTGGCTCCCGCGATTGCACGAGTGCGGTCGTTCGAGCCGCCGTCGACGCAGATCACACGGACCTCCCCCTCGTAGTTCTGCGCGGCGACGCTTGCCAGGGCGGCGGGCAGCGTCGCCTCGTTGTTGAAGGTCGGCAGCACGACGCTGACCGAAGGCTCTTGCCGCGAACTCACGGGGAGACTCCGAGCGGCGCCTTTTGCGCATCGCCGGCAGCGTGCGAGCGGGCGACGCGTGCGTAATAGCGATCGAAACCCTCGCTGAGCACGATCAGGACCACGGCGACGATGATCTGCACGTAGACGAGCTGCTGCGCAGTGCTGTGCATGAGCGGGAAGAGAATCGCCTGCAGAACCACTCCCACCGCGAGGACGCGGGCGTAGCTGAGCCGACCGAGCGCCAGGAAGTGGAACGTGTAGACCTCGACGAGGGCAAAGATCAGCATCGCGACGCCGAGGATCCCCATGAACGAGGAGGCACCCTCGTAATCGGCGCCGAAGCCGATCCGCAGCAGCGGCTCAGGGATGGCCAGAAAGAGGACGACCGGCACGATCCCAAGCAGGAGGACGGCAACCAACCCGCCAACGAGGTGATCGCGCTCGGCACTGCGCTCGCGCAGCGTCGCCACCCGCGGGAAGAGGACGGTCGTCGCGATCGTCGGCAGCAGCAGCAGCGCCCGCGTCGCCACGCCGGCGGCCGCGTAGAGGCCGGCCTGCTCGTCGCCGAGGAAGATCCGCGACGCGATCAGGTCGAGGTTGGTCAGCGCCGCGATCAGCGCCAGCATCAGCGCCGCCCGCGCCGTGTAGCCATCGAGGAGCTTCAGCGTGCCCCGCGCATGACGGGCCCCCGCCTCGAGCAGCGAGCGCAGCGGCAGTAGCGAGACCAGAAAGCTGGCGATGGTGGCGGCCGCCACGCCGAGGACGATCGCCGCCGCGCCGAACCCCGCCGCCGCGAGGCCGACTCCGACGGCGAGCTTCAGCATCCCATAGAGCAGCTGCAGGCCCGCCAGCGTCGGAAACCGCTCGAGCCCCTGCAGCCCACCCCAGGAGATCGGCAGAGGCAGGGTCGCGATAACCGCGACGGCGAGCGCCAGGAAGGGCAGCTCGCGGTTGACCTCGAACGCGATCGACAGCGGGATCGAGGCGAGCGCGAGCAGGACCATCACGCCCGCCCCCCAGCGCGCCAACGGTCGCAGGCTGTCCACGAGCTCGGCGCCGATCGCGTCGCGATCGCCCGCCTCGTCGAGGCGGGCGACATCTCGGGCGACCCGCGCCTGCAACGAGAGGATCGGGACGTTCGTGATGAGCAGGACCGAGAACAGCGTGACCAGCAGCGAGTACTCCGGCGGTGGGAGGAGACGTGCGGTCGACAGTTGGAAGGCGACGTTGAGGAGGTTGGTTCCGAGCACAGCAGCCCCGGCGATGGCTCCTGATCGAAGTAGCCCGCGGCGCGGCCGGGCCGGCTCGATCGCATCGAGCACGGAGTCGCCCTCTTCGAACAGCTCGCGCTCGTGCGGATCGAGCTCCGCGTCCGGAGGCTGCGCCGCACGCGGGTCTCCGTCGCCGTGGTTCACACGCCCGCCCCCGAATCGCTCGCGACCGGGCGGCGCGCGAGGACGACCATCGCGCCGCCGTTCGGCAGCTTCCTGAACAGGCGCCAGTCGAGCAGTGCCGCCTGCCGGCGCAGACCGAGCGGCAGGCCCTCGAACCGGTCGGCGATCGGGGTCACAGCGTGACCCCACCAGCGGATCGCCTCGGTGCGCAGGTCCTCGGCGGCGAGCAGGCCGCGCATCTCGCCGCTGTGCAACCTCCGCAGATGCGCGGGCTCGTCGGTGGCGAAGCGGCCGATGCCGTCGGGTGTCTCCTCGAACCCGACGGTCAGCCTGTTGTACGCCCAGGCAACCGACCCGGGGTTCGCGCAAGGAGTTGTGAGGACAACACGACCGCCTGGGCGCAGCACACGCCGCAGCTCGGCCATCGTCGGCCCTGCCGCTGCGACGTGCTCGATCACGTCGATGAGCACCGCCAGGTCGATGCTCTCATCGGCAGTCTCGGGGAGCCCGTCTGGCTCGGCGAGCTGCAGTTTCGCCCTGACGCCCCGGCGCGCTGCGAGCTCGAGCGCGACGGTCGAGACGTCGGCGCCGTGGAGCTCCGCCTCGGGGAGCAGCCGCGCCAGGACCGGCAGGTAGCGGCCCTGCCCACAGCCGAAGTCGAGCACCCGCCCCCGGAGCCCACGGTCGGACCGCAGCGCCCACCGCAGCGCGGCCAGGACGCAGGCGTCGTAGCCCGACTCGAGGATCGCCCCCTGATAACCGGCGCGGTAGCGACCGTCATAGAAGCGCCGCGGCGACCGCGCCGCGCCCCGCATCACAGCATCGCGATCCCCCTCGACGTCCGCCTCCCGACGCTCGAGTCCGACCTGCTGCTTCAGCGGATCGATCCCGCGGGCGACGCCGGAGCGCCGCTGCCTACGACACGGTTCATCCACCCGGAAGGATAAGCGCGCCAGGCCCGGTCTTCACGTGCCCGGCCGGCCCCTGGCGCTCCCGGCTCAGCGGGTGGCGAGCTCCTCGAGCCGCGCGGCGACGTCCTCGCCCACCAGCTCACCCTCACAGAAGACGCTCGGGGTGCCGACGACACCTGCGCGGATGCCGCTCCGGAAGTCGGCTCGGACGCGCGCCGCAACCTCCTCCGAGCGCCGGAGCCGCTCGAACGAATCGAGATCCAGCGCCAGCTCAGCGGCCCGCTCCCACAGGTGCGGGTCGTCCTGGTGAGCCCGGTCGATGAGCAGCGAGTCGAACATCGCCCAGAAGGCAGCCTCGCCGCCGAGCGCCGCGGCGGCCTCCGCGGCAGCGTGCAACGCCGGCGAGCGCGGCCGCTTACTGGCGATCGGGAAGTGGCGAACGCAGAGCCGCAGCGGCAGCTCCCGGATCCGCAGCCAGTCCGCGGCGCAATGGGGGCATGCCAGATCGAGGTAGAGGATCGCGCCAGGTGCTTTGGCCGGACCGCGGACGTGATCGCCCGGCCCGATCGGGGCCGGCGCAGCACTACCGAGGCTTCCGCTCAACGGCGACGTTCAGGCGACGGCTTCGAGCGCGTCGAAGATCACGTTGGCACCCGGGATCTCGAGGGGCGTCGGCGTCGCCATCGAGAAGGCGACGACCCCATCCTCGTCGACGAGCACCAGCGAGCGGTTCGCGTGCCCGCGCTCTTCGATCAGCGCACCGTAGGCGCGGGCAACCTCGCCCTTCGGATGGAAGTCCGCGAGCAGCGGGATCGAGAGCCCGAGCTTGTCGGCGAACGCCTTATGCGCGAAGAAGGAGTCGACGCTGACGCCGACGAGCTTCGCCCCGCGGGCTTCGATCTCCTCCAGGACCTCCTGGTAGATCGAGAGCTGATCCGTGCAGACGGGGCTGAAGTCGAGCGGGTAGAACGCGAGCACGAGCCTGCTCCCCGCGAAGTCGGAGAGCGATACCTCGTTGCCGTCCTGGTCGGGAAGCGTGAAGGCCGGTGCCTTCGCGCCGACCTCGATCACCGGCGCAGACCGAGATCGCCGACGAGCGCGCGATAGCGCTCGAGGTCCGTGTGCTCGAGGTAGCGCAGCAGCCGGCGGCGGCGGCCGACGAGCATCAGCAGGCCGCGGCGGCTGTGATGATCCTTCGTGTGCTCGCGCAGGTGGTCGGTGAGCTCGTTGATGCGCTCGGTGAGCAGCGCGACTTGGACCTCGGTCGATCCGGTGTCATTCTCGCCGCGCCCGAACTTTTCGGACAGCTCGGCTTTCTTTTCCTTGGTCAAAGACATTCGCGAACAGGATAGGGGTCTGGGGGTGAGCTCGTAACGGTCTGCGGGTGGGCTCGACCGAGCGGCGCGTGAAGGTAGCACAGTGCCGGCGCCGGACTTCATCCGGTCCGGGATTCAGGTTCCCTTGTTCAGGCGCAAGGGCGCGCCCAGCAAATCGGCCAGGTGCAGGTAGTATTGCCCGCGTAAGGGGGCCTTCCAGCCGTTCTGCAGGCCACGACCGTGTCCCGCGTCGCCCGCCCGCGGCAGCGACTTCCGATCCCCCGCAATAGTGGTTTGGGGATCCCGGGAGCTGAGTGGTGACCATGCGCCGCGAGTACTGCACATATCTGAACGTGCACTACCTGACCCGCGCCTTGGCGCTGCACGAATCACTGCGTGCGCATGGCGGCGACTTCCGGTTGCGTGCCGTCTGCTTCGACGACGTCACGTTCCGCGTGCTCGCGCGCCTCGATCTGCCGGGCCTCGAGCCGATCCCCCTCGCGGAGCTCGAGGCGGCGGATCCCGGCTTCCGGGATACTCGGCCGCGCCGCAGCGATCTCGAATATCTGTGGACGGCGACGCCGTGCCTGCCGCGCTGGCTACTCGACCGAGACGGCCTCGACGAGATCACCTACGTGGATGCCGACACATGCCTGTTCTCGTCGCCCGAGCCCTTCTTCGAGGAGCTCGGGGATGGCTCGGTGCTGATCACGCCGGCCTCCTCCTCCCCGCAGCACTACTCGCGTCGTCTGGCACGCCGCGCGGGTCTGTACGTGGTTCAGTTCATGACCTTCCGCGCCGACCAGGGCGGCGTGGACGCCCTCGACTGGTGGCGGGAACGATGCCTGGAGTGGTGCAGCGCCAACCCCAGCGACGGCAAGATGGGCGATCAGAAGTACCTCGACGACTGGACCCTGCGCTTTGATGGCGTGCGGAACCTCGCGCACCCGGGATTGCTCGGCCCCTGGAACATCGAGTCGCGTGACGTCGGCACCGGCCCCCGCGGCGTCACCGTCGACGGTCAACCACTTGTGCTCTACCACTTCATGGGCCTACGCATGTACGGCAACGGCGACTTCCGGATGAGTGCCGGACGCTTCCGGATCACCGGCGAGCAACGACGCGCCATCTACGAGCCCTATATCGCCCAGCTCCGTGGGCTCGAGGCGCGCGTGGCAACGATCGAGCCCGGGTTCGGGGACCTGCTGCAGCCCACCGAGCCTTTGCGATGGCGTCTGCAGGCGCCCGTTTCAGCGGCGATTGGCGCGCTCGCGCGGGCCCGGGTCCGGCTCGCACCTCGGTTCAACGTAGGTCCGTATCTCGCCGGCGCCTACGTCCCCCGGGGTTATGAAGCTGACCCCGACGCCGTCGCCAAGTCCACTCGCGAGCCGCAGCGGCCGGCCGTCGCCGCCAAACCGGCCGGGACACCGGCGCCGCACCTCGAGCGAGGCCCTGCCGCAGGTCGAAGCCGCAGCGCCGGCGCCGAAGCGGGAATCCGCGGAGTTGTCTTGACCGACCGGCTCAGCGCTGCGTTCGCCGGCGCGAGAGTTCTGATCACCGGCGGCGCCGGGTTCATCGGCTCGAACCTCGGACGGCGGCTCACCTATGCCGGGGCCGACGTGATCCTCGTCGACAGCATGATTCCCGAATACGGCGGCAACCTCGCCAACATCGTTGACTTCGAGCCATACGCCCGCTTCAACGTCACCGACATCCGCGATCGGCACTCGATGCCGTACCTGGTCCGGGGCATCGACTTCCTCTTCAACCTCGCAGGACAGACGAGCCACCTCGACTCGATGAAGGACCCGTTCACCGACCTCGAGATCAACGCGCGGGCCCAGGCGGCACTGCTCGAAGACTGTCGCGAACACGCACCAACAGCACGCATCGTCTTCGCCAGCACCAGGCAGATCTACGGTCGCCCCCGTTACCTCCCGGTCGACGAGCGGCATCCGATCGTGCCCGTCGATGTCAACGGCATCAACAAGGTCGCCGGCGAGAGCTTCCACCTCCTCTACCACACGGCCCACGGAATGCGCGCGAGCGTCCTCCGCCTGACCAACACCTACGGCCCGGGAATGCGCGTCAAGGACGCCCGTCAGACGTTCGTCGGCATCTGGATCAAGAACGTCCTCACCGGCGCGCCGATCACGGTCTTCGGTGACGGTCAGCAGCTCCGTGATCTCTGCCACGTCGATGATGCCGTCGACGCCTTCCTCCTCTCGGCGCTGAACGAGAGTGCCGTCGGGACCGCCCTCAACATCGGTGGCGGGCCCCCGGTCTCGTTGCTCGACCTCGCCCACCTGCTCGTGCGGGTCAACGGCAGTGGCAAGGTCGAGACCATCCCCTTCCCAGAGGACCTGCGCTCCATCGACATCGGCGACTACTACTCGGACGATCGCGCCGCACGCAAGCTGCTCGGATGGGCGCCGCGGGTGGCCCTGGAGGCCGGGCTTGGGGCGGACCGTCGAGTACTACCGCGAGCGCAGCACCGAGTACTTCACGTGAGCACGGACGCCGGCCGGCAGATTCCACTCGCCTCGCCGGGGACGGAGAACGCCCGCGAAGCGGAGGCCCTGGGCGCCGCGCTCGAACGGGTGCTCGCGAGTGGCGTCTACCTTCTGGGAGCCGAAGTCGAGGCCTTCGAACGGGAGTTCGCGGAGGCGATCGGCGCTGAGCATGCGGTCGGGACGGCCTCCGGCACGGATGCACTCACGCTGGCGCTCGCGGCCCACGGCGTCGGCGGCGGCGACGAGGTCATCGTGCCGGCATTGACGGCCGGCGCGACGGCCGCGGCAATCGTGCATGCCGGAGCCACGCCGGTCTTGGTCGACGTCGACCCGGCGACGCTCACGCTCGATCCTGGGGCCGCCGCTGCGGCGGTCTCGGAAGCAACGCGAGCGGTTGTCGCCGTGCACCTGTTCGGCGGCGCCGCGGATCTCGTTGCTCTGCGCGCCCTCGCCGACGCGCACGGTCTGCTGCTGATCGAGGACTGCGCCCAGGCCGTCGGCACGACGCTCGCCGGTCGGCACGTCGGCGCCTCCGCGGGTGCCTTCAGCTTCTACCCCACGAAGAACCTCGGCGCGCTCGGGGACGGTGGCGCCGTCGTCACGGCCTCCGCCGGCATCGCCGACCGCGTCCGCGAGTTGCGCCAGTACGGGTGGCGCACCCCGCAACACAGCGAGAGCCTGGGCTGGAACTCGAGGCTCGACGAGATCCAGGCCGCAGTCCTGCGCGAGAAGCTCCGCCGCTTGGCGCCCCTGATCGAGGAGCGACGCCAACTCGCCGCTCGCTATTCCGCAGCGCTCGCAGGGGCTGTCGAAACGCCCGCGATCATGTCCGGAGCGCGCCACTCCTTCCACCTGTACGCCATCCGTGTGAAGCAGCGCGACGAACTCGCCGAGCATCTCGCAAGCCGCGGGGTCCGCACGGGCGTCCACTACCGGGCGCCGCTGCACCGCCAGCCCGCCTACGCGGCAGTCTCGGTCTTCGGCGAGCTGCCGGAGAGCGATCGCGCGGCCGCCGAGTTGCTCTCCCTGCCGCTCTTCCCCGGCCTCTCCGAGACGGATCAGGACCGGGTGATCGCGGCGATCGCGTCCTTCGCGGACGAGGGCTGAGTCAGGAGCGAGCCGCGTAGGAGGCGCAGACCTCCCGCGCCTCCTCTACGTCCCGGTTCATCTGCGCGACCAGCGCTTCGGCGCCATCGAACCGCTTCTCGCCTCGCAGGCGCTTGGCGAAGGCGACGCGCAATGTCTTTCCGTACAGGTCCTCGTCGTGATCGATGATGTAAGTCTCGATCAGCACACCGCGCCCGGACTCAAAGGTGGGCCTGACGCCAACGTTGACCGCAGCGGGCCGGCCGCTGGCGAAGGCGGCGTACACGCCATGCCCCGGGCAGACGAGCGCATCCTCGGGGACCAGATTCGCAGTCGGGAAACCGAGCGTGCGCCCACGCCCGTCACCGCTGACGACCGTGCCCTCGACCATGAACGGGGCACCCAGGCAGTCCGCCGCCTCCTCGACCTCGCCGGCGGAGACGAGCGCCCGGATCCGCGTCGAGGAGACGGTCTCGCCGCCAACCTCGACGAGCGGCACGACCGACGTCTCGAACTCGGGGCGCTCCCGGAGCATCTCCGGAGTCCCCTTCGCGCGGGCGCCGAAGCGGAAGTTCTCGCCGACCGAGACGTGCGTGGCGCCGAGCTGGCCGATCAGGATCCGCTCGATGAACTCGACCGGATCGATCGACGCGAAACCGCGGTCGAACGGGATCACTACGAGCTCGTCGACGCCGAGGCCCTCGATCACATCGCGCTTGACCGAGAACGGCATCAGCAGCTTCGGCTCCGCCTCCGGATGGATGACGCTGAGCGGGTGCGGATCGAACGTCAGCACGGTATCGGCGTCGCCGATCACGGCGCGATGGCCGACGTGGACGCCGTCGAAGCTGCCGATCGCGATCCGGCGGGGCCGCGTCCGGGCGTCGGGCAGGTTGGTCACCTCGATGCTCATTGGGCACCGAACTCTCTCACGCCAGCACGACCTCGGTCACCAGCTCGCCGTCCTGCGGGCGTGCGATCGCGAGCAGGCGCTCGCCGAACATCAGGCGCAGGTCGCCCTCCTCCCCGCCCTCGTGCCGCTCCGCAGGCAGGCGCAGGCCGTGGACGACGCGCAATGCCTCGGCTTCGTCGAGCTCGCGGGCGGGCAGGTGCGAGACCAGCTCGCCGGCCGGCCGCAGCCGCTCGCCGGCGTCCTCGATCCGGAGGTGCCCAACCGACACCCGCCGCAAGCTCTCGCAGTAGGCGTCGCCGAGCTCCTCGATCAGGGCCCGCACGTAGGTGCCGGCCGAGCAGACGATCTCGAAGTCCGCCCAGCCCTCGCTCGAGCCAACGAGCTCCGCGCGCTCAACGAGGACCTCGCGCACGGGCCGCTCCGCCTCACCGGGCTGCTCCCCCCGATGCGCCCGCTTGTAGAGGCGCTCGCCGTCGACGCGCACGGCCGAGGTCAGCGGCACCCGCTGCGCGATCCGCCCCGTCGGCAGCTCGAGGCGCTCGGGGATCGCGCCGGTCTCGGTGAGCTCGCCCTCCGGGTCGCCGGTGCTCGAGCGCCAGCCGAGCCGGGCGCGAGCGAGATAGCCCTTCGGGCGACCCAGCACCCAGCGCTGCAGGCGGGTCGCACGGCCGACGAGGACGACGAGCAGCCCAGTCGCGAACGGGTCGAGCGTGCCGGCGTGGCCGACTCGCAGCTCGCCGCCCAGCTCGCGCCTGATCCCGGCGATCACGCTGTGCGAGGTGACCCCGGCCGGCTTGTCGACGAGCAGATACCCGGCAGGCGGCTCGGGAGGCAGCTCAGCCAAGCTGAGCGACTGTCTCCGCCTGCAGGAAGTCGATCAGCTCGTCGTAGCTCAGATCGCTGGAGAAGCCGGCGGCGCGCCGGTGCCCGCCACCGCCCATCTTGCGGGCGATCGCTGAGACGTCGACGGCACCGTCGGTCGAGCGCAGGCTCGCCTTGCGGGCGGGTCCGCCGGAGTTCGGCTTGTCGCGGATCACCGCAGCCACCGCGGTGCCCTCGAGCGCCCGCACGTAGTCGATGATCCCCTCGGTGAGCATCTCGTCGGCGCCCGTTGCCTCGTAGTCGTCGGCGGAGATGTAAGCGGTCGAAAGGCTGCCTTCGAGGCGACGCTCGACCCGGTTGAGCGCCCGCGCGAGCAGCAGCAGCTTCTCCGTCGGCACGCGCTCGTAGAGGCGGCGGTAGATCTCGTTGACCTCTACGCCCTGCCTCGATCAGCGCCGCCGCGACCCGGTGTGAGCGCGCATCGGTGTTCTCGTACATGAACATGCCCGTGTCGGTGATCAAGGCCGACGTACAGGGCCGTCGCGATCTCTGCGGTGATCTCGGCGCCGAGCAGGCCGGCAAGCTCGAAGATGATTTCGGCCGTACAGGCAGCCTCGTCGTCGACGAGGTTGAGCGAGCCGAACCGGGTGTTGTCGTGATGGTGGTCGATGTTGAGGATGTCGGCGCCCTCACGCAGCCACTCGACCGGCATCCGGTCGATGTTCCCGCAGTCGAGGAAGACGACCGTGCGGTCGGCCAGATCGGCGGGCGGCTCGTGGAAGACCTCCTGCAGTGGCATGAAGCGATACTCGACCGGCAGCGGGAACTCCTTCGCGCCTAAGAACATGACCGAGTCCTTGCCGAGCTGCGTGAGGATCCCGTGCAGACCGAGAAGCGAGCCGAGCGCGTCGCCGTCAGGCCCTTCGTGGGTGGTCAGCAGGAAGCGCTCGTCGCTGCGCAGGCGGTCGGCGACAGCGCGCAGGGTCTCCGCCGCCGGGGCGTCGTGAAGCGGCTCGAGGTCAGGCGTCGCCACTACTCCTCCTCCCCGCCATCGAGCATTCGCGTGATCCGGTCGGCGCGCTCGATGCTGTCGTCATAGGAGAAGCGGAGCTCGGGCGTGCGCTTCAGCCGCAGCTCGGCGTTGATCTCCGCCTGCAGCACTCCATGCGCCGACCGCAGCGCCTCGAGCGTGCGCTCGCGCTCGTCCTCGGAGCCGAGCACGCTGACGTGGACGACTGCATGGCGAAGGTCTGGGCTTGTATCTACGGCGGTCACGGTGACGAAGCCGATGCGGGGATCCTGAAGGTCGGAGCTGATCGCGCTGCCGATCACCTCCCGCATCACCTCGTTCACGCGCCGCATGCGCGATCCTGACATCGGTCAGCGGCAGTCTACGGAGTGCGGGTGACCGCGGGCCCGAGCGCGCCGGCCGGTTCAGCCGCGCAGCTCCTCGAGGCTGCGCAGATGGCGCTCGAAGACCACCCCGTCGCCGACCCTGGCGGCGATGAAGCCCTCGACCTCGGCCGCCCGTCCGGCCACCTCCTCGCCGCCGGTGAGCGCGATCAACAGCGTCGCGCGCTGCCACGTGTCGTGACCACCGACCTCGGCGACCGCGGCGCCGAAGCGGGCGCGGACGGCATCCTTGAGCGAGCGCACGACCTTGCGCTTCGACTTGAGGCTGTCGGAGGCCTCGACCAGCAGCCGGGCCTCGATCACGCAGACGAATGCGGGCTCCGGCGCGCTCACGCTCAGTCGCCGACGGCGATCGCCATCAGCACGGCGGAGCGCAGGCTGCCATCGCGGCGGCGGTAGTGGTTGCGGCGCAGGCCCTCGTGCTCGAAGCCGAGCCCCTCGTAGAGGGCGATCGCCCGCTCGTTCTCGGGCCAGACCTCGAGCTCGACCTTGTGCACCGCAGGCTCTGCCCGTGCCCACCGCAGCGCCCGCTCCATCAGAAGGCGCCCGCCGCCGAGGCCGCGACGTCCCGCAGCGATCACTATCCCCAGCCGCCTGACCCCCGCGGCCATCGTCTGATGCAGGCCGAGCAAGCCGACGATGGCCCCGTCGTCCTCGCAGAGGATCCAGTAGCGAGCCCCGCCGGATGCCAGGCCCTCGCGGAACTTCGCCGCCCTCGCAGCAACGTCGACCGGCGGCTCGGTCACGACGAGATCCTCCTCGGCGACGCCTGCGAGCACCTCCATCGCCCGCTCGCCGTCGCTCGGCACCGCGTCGCGGACGTACACGGCCGCCTCAGTCGAGCGTCTTCTCGACCTGCTTGGTCTGGAAGACCTCGAGGATGTCGCCGACCTTGACGTCGGCGAAGCCGTCGAGAACGACGCCGCACTCCTGGCCGTTCTCGACCTCACGGACGTCATCCTTGAAGCGCCGCAGCGATCCGACCTTGCCGGTCCAGATCACGGTGCCGTCGCGAACGAGGCGGACATCGGCGTCGCGGGCGATGCGGCCCTCGTTGACGCGTGAGCCGGCGATCGTGCCGACGCGCGAGGCCTTGAACAGCTCGAGCACTTCAAGCTCGCCGATCGTCTCCTCGACCTCCTCGGGCTCGAGCATGCCCTCCATTGCGGCGCGCAGCTCCTCGGTGATCTTGTAGATGACCGAGTAGGTGCGGATCTCGACGCCCTCGGCCTCCGCCGCGCGACGCGCGTCCGCGAGCGGCCTCACGTTGAAGCCGATGATGATCGCGTCGGAGGCCGCCGCGAGCATCACGTCGGACTCGTTGATGCCGCCGGGCGCGGCACGGATGACGTCGATCGCGACCTGGTCCTGAGGCAGCTTCGCGATCTCGTCCTGAAGCGCACCGAGCGAGCCTGACACGTCGGCCTTCAGCAAGAGGTTGAGTTGCTTGATCTCGCCGGCGGTGGCCTTCGCGAAGACCTCCTCGAGCGTCACGCGGCGTGCCGAGCGGCGGGCCAGGGCCTCGGTCTTGAGGCGGTTCGCACGCTCGGCCGCGAGCTGGCGGGCCTGGCGATCGTTCTCGACGACCTGGGCACGCTCGCCGGCCTCGCAGACGCCGTCGAAGCCGAGTACCTCAACCGGATCGCCCGGCTTGGCCTCCTCGACGCGGTTGCCGTTGTAGTCGTGCATCGCCCGCACCCGGCCCCATTGCGAGCCGGCGACGAGCGAGTCGCCAACGCGGAGCGTGCCGCGCTGAACGAGCACCGTGACGACGGGCCCACGCCCGGCATCGAGGTGCGACTCGATCACGATCCCGGACGCCTCGGCATCGGGGTTGGCCTTGAGCTCCTCGAGCTCGGTGACAAGCATCACCATGTTGAGCAGGTCGTCGAGACCTTCGTGCGTCTTCGCCGAGACGTCCGAGTAAACGGTCTCGCCACCCCAGTCCTCGGGGTTCAGGCCCATCGCGGCGAGCTCGCCGCGAACCTTGTCGGGCTGCGCGCCCTCCTTGTCGATCTTGTTGACGGCGATCATCACCGGCACGCCGGCAGCCTTCGCGTGGTCGATGGCCTCGACGGTCTGCGGCATCACGCCGTCGTCGGCGGCCACGACGATGATCGCGACGTCTGTCACCTTGGCCCCACGCGCGCGCATCGCGGTGAACGCCTCGTGGCCCGGCGTGTCCAGGAAGGTGATCGTGTGGCCGTCGTGGTGCACCTGGTAGGCGCCGATGTGCTGGGTGATGCCGCCTGCCTCGCCCGCGGCGACCTCGGTCGAGCGGATCGCGTCGAGCAGCGACGTCTTGCCGTGGTCGACGTGGCCCATCACGGTGACGACCGGCGGACGGTCGACGAGGTCGCCCTCTGCGTCGTCGTACGTGGGCTCGTCGGCAACCTCGTCCTCGGCGTGGACGATGTCGACCTTGCGGTCGAGCTTCTCGGCCAGCACGACAACCGTTTCGTCCGGAAGCGTCTGCGTCAGCGTCGCCATCTCGCCGAGCTGCATCAGGGTCTTGATCACGTCGGCCGAGGAGACGCCGAAGGTCTCGGCGACCTCACGGACGGTCGCGCCGGAGTTGATCCGCAGTGACTGTTCCTCGTGGGGCTCCGTCGACTCCGGCTTGGGCGCCGGCTCCTCGAACACGGGGCGACGGCGACGACCGCGGCGACGCGGCGGGCGTTGCGGGGGCGGGCCGCCCATCTGATCGCGGCGGGCAGCTTGCGAGTCGATAACCACGCGGCGACGCTTCTTGCCGGCGGCGCCCGATGACGAGCCCGTGCTGGAAGCGCCGGGCGCGGCGGGTCGCTGCGGCTTCTGCGCGGGCTTGGCCGACTTGGCGTCGCCGCCGTTGGCGTCAGCTGCCGCCGCTGCAGGCTTCTTCGGCAGCGCGCCGGACTCGGCAAGCGCCTTCAGGGCGACCTGCTGCTCAACCGAGGAAGACGCCGTCTTGACGTCGACCCCGGCCGACTTCAGGGCAGAAACGACCTGCTTGGAATCGAGCCCAAGCGTCTTTGCGATCTCGTGGACGCGCTGCTTCGCCATCCAGTCCTAAGCCTCCGCCTGCTCGGTCTCGGGGGCTGAGCCCTCGCCGGCCTCCGCCGCGGCGTCGTCCTCCTCGGCGATCGGAACCTCCTCCTTGCCGGAGGATGCCTCCTCGGCTGCCTCGGGATCGGCATCGGCGATCGCGGCCTCGCCCTCCTCCTCGCTCGCCTCAGGGACGACCTCGGGCTCGGGATCCGCCTCGACGATGGGGCCGCTTTCGGCTGCCTCCTCGGCCTGCGCCTCAGCGACCGCCTCGGGCTCGGCCTCAGTCGCCTCCTCGACGGCGTCGGGCTCCTCGGAGAGCTCCTCATCGGCCGGCAACTCGTCGGCCGCGGCCTCCTCACTCTCCGCAGACTCCTCGACGGCCTGCTCCTCGACGGCCTCTCCGGCCTCCTCCGCCGCTTCGGCGAAGGCGGCCTCGGCGCGGCTAACGATCGCACCCACCTCGTCGTCGCCGGACTCGGGGTCGGCGAGGACCGAGACGTCGTCGTCGCTGAGCGAGCTCAGCACGGTGACCTGGTTGGTCTCGAAGCGGACGAGCGCCTGATGCTGGGGCAGCCCGCAGAACCGCGAGCCTGCGAGCGACGCGTTCGGGCAGCGGCGGCCGGCGGAGAGGACGGCGGCACAGCGGCCGTCGGCGGCCTCCTCGCCCTCCTCCTCGAAGCCTTCCTCGTCGCCGCGCTCGGCGAACTCGGACTCGCCGACGATGTCGACGCGCCAACCGGTGAGCTTCGCGGCCAGACGGGCGTTCTGGCCCTCGCGGCCGATCGCCAGCGAGAGCTGGTCGTCCGGCACGATCACCGTGGCCTGCCGATCGTCGTCGTCGACGAGGACCTCGCGGACGCGAGCCGGGCTGAGCGCCTTGGCGACGAAGCGGGCGGGCTCCTCGTTGTAAGGAATGATGTCGATCTTCTCGCCGCGGAGCTCGGAGACGACCATGCGTACACGCGAGCCGCGCGGGCCGACGCAGGCACCGACCGGGTCGACCCCGTCGGCATGCGAGATGACTGCGATCTTCGACCGGAAGCCGGGCTCGCGGGCGACGCCCACCACCTCGACCAGCCCGTCGGCAATCTCCGGCACCTCGAGCGCGAACAGCTTCTTGATCAGCTCCGGGCTCTTGCGCGAGACGACGACGCTCGGGCCCTTGCCCTCTGCAGAGACATCGGTGATCACGGCCTTGATCCGGGCGCCGTGGTCGTAGCGCTCGCTGTAGACCTGCTCGGAGCGCGGCAGCAGCGCCTCGACGCGGTCCCGCAGCTGGACCAGCGTGTAGCGGTTGTCGGACTGCTGGATGATCCCGGTGATCAGCTCGCCGACGCGGTCCTGGAACTCCTCGAACATCATCATCCGCTCGGCCTCGCGGATCCGCTGCAGGACGACCTGCTTGGCAGTCTGCGCGGCGATGCGGCCGAAGTCGTCGGGCGTCACGTCGCGGCTCGTGATCTGGTCCGCATAGGGCGCGAGCATCTCCGGATCGAGCTCCGGGTCCTCGGGCTCCTCGAGCTCACCCGTCTCCGGATTCACCTTCGGCTCCTGCTCCTCGACGACCTGCGCGAGCAGCTTCTCCTCGAGCTCCGCGGGCAGGATCAGCTCGAAGACGCGGAAGTCCGCGGTCTCGCGATCGAGGTCGACGCGCGCATACTTGGCGGCGCCGGGCGTCTTCTTGTAGGCCGAGAGCAGCGCATCCTCGAGCGCCGCCATAAGCGTCTCGGCATCGAGGCCCTTCTCCTGCTCGAGAACCTTGATCGCGTCGACGATCTCACGACTCACTGATTTACCTCCGAAAACTCGGGAACTACGTTCGATCGGTGCACCGCGCTGAGCGGGATCTCGTGCACCCCGGACTCATCCTCGACGCTGACCGTTTCCGGCGACGCCGCGGTGATCACTCCGGTGAAGCTCTTGCGACCATCGAGCTGCTCGGTCGTCCGTACGCGTACGCGGGAGCCGATGAAGCGCTCGTAGTGCTCGGGCTTGGTCAACGGCCTGTCGAGTCCGGGCGAGGAGACCTCGAGCGCCCAGTCAGCGCTCAGGTCGCGAAGTTGGTGGGTAACGCGCTCGCACAGGCCGAGATCCACCCCGCCGGGGTGGTCGATGAAGATCCGCAGGCCTTCGGGGCCGAACTGCTCGACCGCGATCACCTCGATATCGCCGTCAAGGGCGGCGAGGCGCTGCTCGATTGTCTCCTGTAGTGCGTCCAATCTGATTCCTCCTCCGCATCCGGTCGGAGGCGATAAAAAAGGCGGGCCGGCGGCCCACCTCTCGCGACAGATCGGCTGCAAAGGTGAACGCTGAGTATAGACACGCCCGCAGGCAGGCTTCAACAGCGCCGCGCGCCCAATGGCTGCCTACACCTCGAGCATCAGCGTGTAGGGGCCGTCGTTCGTGAGCTCGACGTCCATGTTGGCCCCGAAGACGCCCCTCTCCGCCTCAAGCGCCTCACAAACCCGCTCGTACAGAGGCTCCGCTTCCTCCGGCCGGGCGGCGGCGATGAAGCTCGGCCGGTTGCCCTTGCGTGTATCCCCGTACAGCGTGAACTGCGAGACGCAGAGCACCCGGCGCTCGCCGAGCGGCTCGTTCGGCCTGCCGCCGGCGTCGTCGAAAACGCGCAGCGCACGGATCTTGGCCGCGATCCGATCCGCCTGCTCCGGCGTGTCGCCGGCCGCGACGCCGAGTAGGACGAGCAGTCCCGGCCCGATCGCCGCGACGCGCTCGCCCGCAACCGTGACGGACGCCGAGCTCACCCTCTGGACGAGCGCTCGCACGGGTGGAGCTCGGCCTACGAGCCCGCGAGCCGCTCGCGGAAGATCCGGTAGTCGCGGCGGTCAGGACGCAGGTTGGCGGCAATCGCGAGGTGCCGGCGGGCACGATCCGAGTTCCCGCAGAGGGTCAGCGACCGACCCAGGCAAAAGTGCGCGTAGTCGTCGACCGGATGGCGTTCGACGACTGCCTCGAACTCGCCCGCCGCCTCGTCGTAGCGGTGCGCCTGAAACAACGCCCGGCCGAGCGCCTCGCGGACCGATGTCTTCTCCGGCTCCCGCGCAGCGACCTTCCCCAGCGGCACGGTAGCCGCCGCATAATCGCCGGACTCGAGCAGGCTCATGCCCTTCCGATATAGCTCGTAGGTGGTCTCGTCGCTCATCGGCTCGAGTCTACGGAGGCTGTCCAGCGGCAAAACGCCTCCGGTTGGACCCCACCGGTCACGTTGGACCACCCCTGCCGGACCAAGCTGACCTACCGCCGGCGAGAGCAGTGAGGGAGCGGTAAACGGCAGCCCAAGGGAGACGACTGGTCACGAAACCTCTCAACTTGAGAGGTTTTGTGACCACTGGCAGGCGAGAGCACCGAAGGAGAGCTCAAAGCAGCCCACCGCAGACGACTGGTCACGTTCCACCGCAACTTGCGGTGTTTCGTGACCACCGGCCGGCGAAGAGCAGCGAGGGAGCGGTAAACGGCAGCCCACGACGGACGACTGGTCACGTTCCACCGCAACTTGCGGTGCTTCGTAACCACTGGCCCCAGCCAAGCCCCTCCGCAAGCCCACCTCCCTCACTGCCCAAAGGCGTCAACCGCCCACCCCTCGTCCCAGCTAACCCCAGGCCAAGCGCCCTCGCCGGCGACCGCCCGCCCAGCGCTCCCTCCCGCGGGTGGCCGGCGGGTGGGCGCCCGTGCCCCCGCAGGCCAAGTGAACCAAGCGGATCTGCGGGGGCACGGGCTCCCGCCCGACAGGACCCGCGGGCCGAGGACCCTCGGCGGGAACGCCGGCCGAGGACTTACGCCGTCGCCGTCTCCCGCAGCTCGCCGATCCGGTCGAGGATCGCGTCGGCGATCTCGTCCTTGCCCGCCCGGCCAACCTCGCGTCGGTCCTCGCGCTCGACGATCGTCACGGCGTTCTCCGCCGACTCGAAGCCGATCGCCGGGTCGGAGACATCATTGGCGACGATCGCGTCGAGGCCCTTGCGCTCGAGCTTGCCGCGAGCACGCTCGATGAAGTCGCCGCCGTGCTCGGCGGCGAAGCCAACGAGCGTCTGGCCCGGCCGGCGGCGGCCGGCCAGCGAGGCGAGCACGTCCTCGGTTGCCTCGAGCTGAAGCTCCATGCCACCCGAGCCTTCGCGCACGATCTTCCCCTCCGCCGCCTCAGCCGGGCGGAAGTCGGCGACGGCGGCAGCCATCAGCAGGACGTGGCAGGAGTCGAACGCAGCCGAGCAGGCGGCGGCGAGCTCGGCAGCACTGGTCACGTCGACGCGCTCGACGCCCGGGGGAGTCGGCAGCGAGACGTTGGCGGCGATCAAGATCACGTCGGCCCCACGCCGGGCCGCGGCGCCGGCAAGGGCAACGCCCATCCGCCCGCTCGATCGGTTGCCGATGAAGCGCACGGGATCGATCGCCTCACGCGTGCCGCCGGCTGTGATCAGGACGCGAAGCCCGTCCCACGGACCGGATGGGCCGGGGAGGGCCGCCTCGAGCTCGGCGAGGAGGCGCTCGGGCGCCGGCAGGCGGCCGGTGCCGAACTCGCCCCGTGAGGCCAGCGGGCCCGTGTCGGGCTCGATCACGGCAACGCCGCGCTCGCGCAGCGTCGTCAGGTTCGCCTGCGTCGCGTCGGCCGCGTACATGCGGTCGTTCATCGCCGGGGCGACGAGCCGCGGCGCCGTGCAGGCGAGAAAGCTCGTAGTCAGCATCGAGTCGCAGATCCCGGCGGCGAGCTTGGCGATCGTGTTCGCCGAAGCGGGAGCGACGAGGAAGGCGTCGGCGTTCGCGACGAGCTCGAGGTGTGAGATCGGGTCGTGCTCGGGCACCGGGTCGCCGGGAAACGCGCCGCGGGCCGGATCGCGGTCGAACTCATCGATCAGCACGGGAGCGCCGACGATGCCCTCGAACGTTGCTGGGCCGACGAAGTTCGTCGCCGTGGGAGTCATCAGGACGCGTACGCCGTGTCCCCCACGCGTCGCGAGGCGGGCGATCTCGATCGCCTTGTAAGCGGCGATTCCGCCGCTGACTCCCAACAAAATCCGCGCCATCTCCCCCTCCTCACGGGGGTCAGCCGAGCCGGCTAGTGCCGGTACTCGTACTTGATTTTGCCCTGCGCGAGTTCCTCGAGGGCGATCGTCAGGTAGTTGCCCGTGTCGGTCTCGACCATCGGCGGCGTGTGCTCCTCGTAGGTGCCCTCGCCGAGCGCGCGGTAGTAGCTGTTGAGCTGGCGGGCGCGCTTCGCCGCGACGATTACCGCCGCGTAGTGCGAATCGGTCCGCTGCATGAGCTTGTCGACTCTTGGCTTGACCATCAGCCGGGCATCTTAGGGATTCGACCCGACCTCCGGCGAAGCGCCCGTGCGATGCGAGGCCGCGTGCAGGCGCCGGGCAACCGCCACGGCGACGGCGAGCACAGCGACGGCGAGCGCCGGCAGCCACCACGGGAACGACCCACCCCCGCCCGCCGGCGCGTCCGCCGGCGCCGCCGCGGTCCAGTCGCCCGTCGAGATCGAGGCGACCGCATCGCCGCTCCGGTTGAGCACCGAGACCGAGGACCAGTCGGCGGCGGGCTGCAACGTGTCGCGATAGACGTTGGTCCCTTTGAGCATCTCGAGGTCGATGCAGAACGCCTTCCCCTCTGCCGTGTTGAGTGCGTGTACGAACGGCTGCTTGCCCGCGCCGTCGTAGAGGGTCAGGTCCCACGACCCGTCGGGGCTGACCGCTCGTGTCATCGGCTGACCCCGCATATCCTCGTCAGGCTCGCGCGGATCGACGATCGGCTCGGCCAGCAGCTTGCCGCGGGCGACGTCCCATGTCCGGACCTCGTACGCGAGCGGGTCACGCGGGTCCGGATAGCCGATGAGGTACAGGCGCGCACCGTCGGGCGAGATCGCGTCCAGCGAATAGGCGCCCTGGAGCTTGATCCGCTGCGCGACGCGCATCCGCCGCGTGTCGATCAGCCGCATCCGCGTCACCTCCTGGCCGGGCACGACCCACGGCGCGGCGAGGACGAGCGTGCGACCGTTCCGGCTGAGCCCGGACGTGGTCCCGTCGTAGGCGACCGGCGGAATGACGAAGTCACCGTCCACACGCAGGCGCTGCAGCGACTTCTCGCCCGCGCCCGCGCTGGCGTCGACGCGCAGCAGCGTCGTCTCGCCCGAGTCCGGCAGCGCGTAGTAGCGATGTCCGCCGTCGGGGTCGGCGATGCCGATGTCCGCCGTCGCTACCGAGACGCCTCCGCCCCCGTCTGCCGCCGCCGAGGGTGCCACCCCCGGCAGCAGCAGCGTCCCGGCAACGGCCATCGCGGCGATCGTCATACGCTTCATCGTTCCTCCCGTCTTCGCCTCCATCGGAACGAATACGGGCGCGGATCTCGCCGCGGTCCCTACGGTCAGTGATCGAGCGCCGAGAGGACGATTCCGGCCAGCTCGCTGGCGGCCCGATCGAGCACGTCGTTGGTCACGCGGTGCGAGAACTCGTCCTTGGCGCGCAGCTCCTTCGCCGCCTCTTCGAGCCGCCGCTCGATCACGTCGGAGTCGTCGGTGCCCCGGCCGACGAGGCGCGCGCGCAGGATCTCCGGGCTCGGCGGCTCGATGAAGATCCGCACGGCCTCGGGCATCGTCTCGCGCACCTGGCGGGCGCCCTGGACTTCGATCTCGAGCACCACCGGGGCACCCCGGTCGGTCCGCCTTTCGACCTCCGACCGCAACGTCCCGTAGCGGTTGCCCGAGTACTCGGCCCACTCGAGGAAGTCGCCCGCCTCGACCCGGCGGTCGAACTCGGCACGGTCGAGGAAGTGGTAGTCCACGCCGTCCTCCTCCCCCATCCGCGGCGGCCTGGTCGTTGCCGAGATCGAGAGCTCGAGCCCGGGAATGCGCTCGCAGAGCTCGCGGATCAGCGTGCCCTTCCCGACACCGGAGGGACCGGTGATGACGAAGACTCGGGACATGGCGCCGATTGTGCCGCCGCGACCGGATGGGTGGAGCAGGTGGGAGCTCCCATCTAGTCGCCCACCTAGGCGCCGAGGAAGCGGACGACGTCCTCGCCGTCGCGCTTCAGCGCCGCCCGCTCCTCGCCGGAAAGGCGACCGAAGGGCTCGAGCTCGACCTGCCCATCCTTGAGCTTCCACGTCGCGACCGCGCGGCCGCGGACGAGGGCGAAGGGCTTGAACAGGCCGCCGACCAGGATCTTCGGGCCGAGCCCGCCGACGATCGCCTCGCGATCCCGCCAGCTGGTCAGCAGCTCCTCGAAGGAGCCGAGGAGGCGGGGTCCCGGGAGCCCGGCTGCGCGCGGAGCGCCGGCGAGTCGGACGAGCGGGGGGCCGGCCGCACCGCGAGGCCCCCCGTCGAGCTCGGCGGCAATCAGCGCGAGCGCCCGTCGCGCGGTCCCTAAGGGCACGCCTGCCCACCAGGCAAGGTCGCGGTCGGTCGCCGGCCCGCGGGCCCGCAGGAAGCGCCGGGCGAGCTCAGCGAGGGCAGCCTCCTCGTCCGGCGCCCGTCGTGCCTCGCTCCCGAGCCAGTCGTCGACGAGGACGAACGCCTGGCGGGCACCGCGCATCGGCCCACGCACGCAGACCCCCGCAAGCGTTGCCGCGAGCAGCACGTGGACGAGCGCCTGGCCGGTCGTGGGGACGCCGGCAGAGTCGAGGTGCCCACGGAGCTCAGCTCCGGTCAGCGGGCCCCCGGCGGCGAGCGCCTCGCGGACGGCGCGGATCCCGCGCTCGGCCATCGCAGCGTCGACCCCCTCCTGCGCCAGCCGGCGACGGGAGCCGGTTGCGAGCTGCGGCGTCGTCAGGGACTGCAGCAGCCCGTAGTCCTCGGCGGCGATCAGGTGCAGGGTCCCGCGGTTGAACCAGCTGACGATCAGCTCTCCTGCCCCGAAGGCGGCCTCGATGTCGGCGGCGACGACCCGGCCCGGCTTCGTTCGCGAGCGGATCGCGAGCCGCGCCCCGCGCGGATCCTGGGCCTGGATCGCGAACATGTGCCGGGCGACCCCGATGGGGTCGGTCGGGCGCGGTCCCGTGAGCAACTGGGCACGCAGCCGCCGGGTCAGCGTCTGCTGAGCGAGCCTGTCTCCGCTCACGCTCGCCGGCTGGCGGGCGCGTTCGCTAACGGCGGCGGAGCAGGGCGACGAGCTCGGCGCGCTGGCGCTCGGAGAGTCCGCCGATCGTCTTGGAGGGCGAGATCCGGCAGTGGTTGAGGATCCGGTTTGCCTTGACGCGCCCGTACTTCGGCACGGCGATGATGATGTCGAAGACCTTTGCCGAGCCGAGCCACTCCGGTGGATCGAGCAGCAGAACGTCGATTTTGGCCCGTCCCGCCTTCAGATCCTTCTTCAGCTGCGCGCGCTGGGTACGGATCTCGTTGGCCATTTCCAAGGCCCTCATCCTCTGGTCTCTGCTGCGGGTGGGAATCTGGGCTGTCGACGGCGTCGTGGGGGCCATGGCGCGGCGGCGATCATACATACGGATCGGGTGGCTGTTGACGGATCGGTGGCGGTTTTGGGCGAATCCACCTAGACCTTAGGTTGAGGTCGAGTGAGGGCCGGCTCCAACAGGACGGCAACATCCCGGAATTTGCGTGGCGATAGGTTGACTGGCTCCGCTCAGCCGCGGGCGAGCAGACCCGCGAGCTCGGCGCCGATCCGGGCGGCCGCCAGCGGGTCGCGGAAACTTGCGCTGCCAACGCCGATGAGGCTCGCTCCGGCCCGCATCAGATCGAGCGCATCGGCGCCGCTCTCGACGCCGCCCATGCCGACGATCGGGATCGCGACGGCGTCGGCGACGTCGGCGACCTGCTTGAGGGCGACGGTGCGCACGGCGGGCCCCGAGAGCCCGCCGGCGCCGGCGCCGAGCCAGCGCCCGCGACCACCGGGATCGTAGGCGGTGGCCTTGATCGTGTTGATCAGCGAGACGGCGTTCGCGCCGCCCTCCTCGGCCGCCTTCGCGACGAGCGCGGGGTCGGCCACGTTCGGCGTCAGCTTGACGATCAACGGCTTCTCCGTCAGTCGCCGGATCGCCCCGAGCAAGGCAAGCGTCTCGGAGGGCTGCTCGCCGACGATCAGCCCCGAGTGCACGTTCGGACAGGAGACGTTGAGTTCGATCGCCGCCACTTCGGGGCGCGGCCCGACCGCCTCGATGAGCCGGCTGAACTGCTCGGCACTCGTCCCCATCACGGAGACGATCAGCGGCACTCCGAGCTCGCCGAGGCCCGGCAGATCGTGCTCCAGGAAGCCGTCGAGGCCCTTGTTCGGCAGCCCGATCGAGTTGATCATCCCGGCCCCCTCCTCCCACAGGCGTGGCGGCGGATTTCCGGGCCGTGGCTCCGGGGTGATCGTCTTCGAGACGAAGGCGCTGAACGGGAAGCGCTCGACCACCTCAGCCCCGAAGACCCGCTGCGCCGCGAGCGCATCGAAGGTCCCCGACCCGTTGATGATCGGGTGCTCGAGCCGAAGTCCACAGAAGTCAACGGGCGTCATCGGTGGCCCGACCCCGCCGGCATCGCCGTCGCGATCTGCTCGCCGCGGACCACGGGGCCGTCCACGCACAGGCGCATGTAGCCGCCGGCAGCGAGCGGCACCGCGCAGCCGAAGCAGGCGCCGAAGCCGCAGGCCATCGGCGATTCGAGGGCGAGCTCGCAGGGCACGCTGCGCTCCTCGCACATCAGCCGTACGGCCTCGAGCATCGCCGGTGGGCCGCAGCTGTAGACGGCGGCGCTGGGCGCCTCATCGCCCTCGAGCATGCGCTCGAGCAGGTCGGTCACACGGCCCCGGTGGCCGATGTGGCCGTCCTCTGAGGCCAGCCCGACGTCGGAGCAACGGAAGAGGTCCATGCCGCCCGCGTGGTCGCGATCGCGGAAGCCGAGCAGCGAGCGCTGTGGGACGCCCTCGGAGGCGAGCGAGCGGCGCAGGACTGCGAGCGGCGCGATGCCGATCCCGCCGCCGACGAGGATCGCCCCGGCGGCATCGGGGTTGAGCTCACGCGGCGCCGAGAAGGGCCGGCCGAGGGGCCCGGTCAGCAGCAGCTCCTCGCCTTCGCCGAGCCGGGCCAGCGCCGCCGTGCCCGGCCCGACGTCCTCGAGCAGGAACGAGAGCCGCGCCCCGCCCGCCCCGCCGAGTGGCTCGGCCGCGGCCGCGGAGAATGCCCGGGGCAGCCAGGGCCGGCGGCCGTCGCCGCCCCAGCCGGAGCCCGCGGTGAGCATGTAGAACTGGCCCGCCCCCGGCAGCGGGCCGCCCGCGTCGACGACCGAGATCAGCCTGTAGCTGCCCGTCGCCTCGTTCGCAACAACCCGGCTCGCCCGCCGGCCGAAAGGCGCAAGCGTCCGGTCGGCTCCGGCCTCGCTCGCCCTGCCGGCCGCAGGGCTCAAGCGGCCCCGGCCCCGTCACTGCCGACCGCCGCGCTGCGCGCATGCAGCTCCTGCAGCGAGGCGACGGTCCGGTCGGCGCCGCTGCGCTGGGCGGCGATCGCGCGGGCGGCTGCCGAGGCCCCGGTCATCGTCGTGATGCACGGGATCCCCTTGCGCGTCGCCGCGTTGCGGATCTCATAGCCGTCCGAGCGGGCGCCCGAACCGGTCGGGGTGTTGATCACGAGATCGACCTCCTCACGCTCGATGAAGTCGACGACGTGGGGCGAGCCGTCCTGGATCTTGTTGATCGCCTCGACCGGCACGCCCATCCGGGAGATGGCCTGCGCGGTGCCGCCGGTCGCGATGATCCGGAAGCCCTGGTCGTGGAGCAGCGTCGCCAGGCCGGTCGCCGCCGGCTTGTCCACGTCGGTGACGGTGATGAAGACCGTGCCCGCCGTCGGCAGGCGGACCCCGGCGGCCGACTGGGCCTTGCCGAAGGCCGCGGGGAAGTCGGCGGCGACGCCCATCACCTCACCCGTGCTCTTCATCTCCGGGCCGAGCACCGTGTCGGCGCCGGCGAAGCGGTTGAACGGGAGCACCGCCTCCTTGACCGAGACGTGTCCACTCGGCATCGGCGGCACCTGCTGGTCCGCGAGCGGCTCGCCGAGCATCAGCCGGCAGGCGATCTTCGCCAGCGGTGCACCGATCGCCTTACTCACGAACGGCACGGTGCGCGAGGCGCGCGGATTCGCTTCGATCACGTACAGCTCCGAGCGCGCGATCGCGTACTGGATGTTGATCAGCCCGATCACGCCGAGTTCGAGGGCGATCGTGCGCGTCGTCTGCTCGATCCTCTCGAGCATGTCGGGGCCGAGGCTCATCGGCGGCAGCACGCAGGCCGAATCGCCGGAGTGCACCCCGGCCTCCTCGACGTGCTGCATGACGCCGGCGAGGACGCAGTCGGTGCCGTCGCTGAGCGCATCGACATCGACCTCGATCGCGTCCTCGAGGAAGCGGTCGAGCAGCAGCGGATGCTCGGGGCTCGCCTTGACGTGGCGGTCGAGATAGGCCCCGAGGCCCTCGGCCGAGTAGACGATCTCCATCGCCCGGCCGCCGAGCACGTACGAGGGCCGGACGAGCAGAGGGAAGCCGACCTGCTCAGCGATCACCTGCGCTTCCTCGGCGCTGAGCGCCGTCCCGTAGGGCGGGTGCGCGATCCCGAGCCGGCGCAGCAGCGCCCCGAAACGCCCCCGATCCTCGGCCAGGTCAATGGCGTCGACCGGCGTGCCGAGCAGGTTCACGCCCGCCTCCTCGAGCCCCTTGGCAAGCCGGAGCGGCGTCTGGCCGCCAAACTGGACGATCACGCCCTCGGGCTGCTCCTGCTCGATCACGGCGAGCACGTCCTCGGCCGTCAGCGGCTCGAAGTAGAGGCGGTCCGAAGTGTCGTAGTCGGTCGAGACCGTCTCCGGGTTGCAGTTGATCATCACCGCGTCACGGCCGGACTCGCGCACCGTCATTGCCGCATGCACGCAGCAGTAGTCGAACTCGATCCCCTGTCCGATCCGGTTCGGGCCTGAGCCGAGGATGACGACGCTCGGGTTCGTTCCGCGCCGGACCTCGCTGTGCGAGAGCCCATGGCCCTCGGGCGCCCGGCCGCCGTCCCGGGCCGGGTCGCCGGCGGGCGCCCGCTCGGCGGCCGAGTAGTAGTACGGCGTCAGCGCCTCGAACTCCGCAGCGCAGGTGTCGACGGCCTTGTAGGTGCGGACGAGCCCCTCGCTGCCGTCGCCCTCGGTGGCGAGCAGCTCGAGCTCGCGGAGGTACCAGAAGTCGATCTTCGTCCGCGCCTGCACCTCCTCGACGCCGAGGCCACGGCGGAAGGCTTCGAGGACGAGGTCGAAGCGATCGGCCGACGGCACCTCGAGGCGGTCGAGCAACTCCCCGTCGCCCTCGGGCAGGTCGGCTACGGCATCGAGCTCGCGCGAGCGCATCGCCTTTGCGAACGACTCCCGGAAGGTGCGGCCGATCGCCATCGCCTCGCCCACCGACTTCATGTGGGTCGTCAACTCGCCGTTGGAGCCCGGGAACTTCTCGAAGGCGAAGCGCGGCATCTTCGTGACGACGTAGTCGATCGTCGGCTCGAACGAGGCGGGCGTCGCCCGCGTGATGTCGTTCGGGATCTCCTCGAGGGCGTAGCCGACGGCGAGCCGGGCCGCGATCTTCGCGATCGGGAAGCCGGTCGCCTTCGAGGCGAGTGCCGAGGAGCGGGAGACGCGCGGGTTCATCTCGATGACGACGATCTCGCCGTCGGCGGGATTGACGCCGAACTGCACGTTCGAGCCGCCGGTCTCGACGCCGACCGCGCGGATCACCTTCAGCGCCTGGTCGCGGAGCTCCTGGTAGAGCTCGTCGGTGAGTGTCTGCGCGGGCGCAACCGTGACCGAGTCGCCCGTGTGGACGCCCATCGGGTCGATATTTTCGATCGAGCAGATGACGACGACGTTGTCGTTGCGGTCGCGCATCAGCTCGAGTTCGAACTCGCCCCAGCCGAGCACCGACTCCTCGAGCAGCACCTGGTTGATCGGGCTCGCGGCGAGCCCCTCGGAGACGATCTGGCGCAACTCGGTCTCGGTGCGCGCGGCGCCTCCCCCCTGCCCCCCCATCGTGAATGCCGGTCGGATGATCGCCGGCAGCTTCATCCCGCCCGCGGCGAGCGCCGCCTCCGCCTCGCCGACCGAGTTGATGATCAGCGAGAGCGGCACGCGCAGTCCCGCCTCCTCCATCGTCGTGCGGAAGGCCTGGCGGTCCTCGGCGCGATGGATCGCGTCGTAGTCGGCACCGATCAGCTCAACGCCGTGCTTGGCGAGCGTGCCGTCGTCGTGCAGCGCCTTGGCCAGGTTGAGCGCTGTCTGTCCGCCCAGCGTCGGCAGCAGCGCGTCCGGTTTCTCCTTCTCGATGATCTGGGCGACGATCTCCGGCCGCAGGGGCTCGATGTAGGTCGCGTCGGCGTACTCGGGATCGGTCATGATCGTCGCCGGGTTCGAGTTGACGAGCACGACCTCGTAGCCCTCCTCGCGCAGCACCTTGCAGGCCTGCGTCCCTGAGTAGTCGAACTCCGCCGCCTGCCCGATCACGATCGGCCCCGAGCCGATCAGCAGGATCTTGCTGATGTCGTCGCGGCGCGGCATCAGACGCTCACCTCGCCGGCCGGCGAGGCCGGCTGCGAGCTCCTTGCGCACCGCCGGCCACTCCTCGTCGGTGATCGAGAAGTAGGCCGAGTCGCGACGGCCGGCGCCCGGGACGTACATGTGGTTGCGGAAGATGCCCTCGGGCTGCGCGCCAATTGCGGCCAGCGCGCTCCGCGAGCGTTGGTTGCGGCTGTCGGTCTTGAACTCGACCCGCATGCAGCCGAGCTCGTCGAAGGCGAAGCCGAGCATCAGCAGCTTCGCCTCGCGGTTGGCGCCGGTCCGCCAGGCCGAAGGGTGCAGCCACGTCGAGCCGATCTCCAGCCCATCGTGCTGGGGGCGAACGGCGAGGTAGGAGGAGGAGCCGATCACGGCACCGTCGGCCGTTGCGCGGGTTACGAACGTCCACCACTCGGACGCCTCCGAGGCGGCCAGGTGCGTATCGAACCACTCGTCGAAGGCCTCACGGTCCTCGGCGACCCGCCGGTCCATCCAGGCCCACACCTCGGGCTCGCCGGCGATCGCCGCGAGCGGCTCCCGGTGCTCGGCGTCCAGCGGCTCGAGGCGCACGATCCGGCCTTCGAGGGTCCGCTTGGGTGGCGGCCAGATCACGCGGCGAGCTCCATGAACGTGTCGAAGAGGTGGCGCGCGTCGTGCGGGCCGGGCCCGGCCTCGGGGTGGTACTGAACGGTGCCCCCCTCGACGTCGCACAGCCGCAGGCCCTCGACGGTGCGGTCGTAGAGGTTCAGGTGGGAGAGCTCGGCGGCGCCGAAGTCGGTCTCCCAGCGGACCGGCTCGTCGCCCTCGATGCGCTCCGCGCCGCCGGGGCCGGCGACGGCAAAGCCGTGGTTCTGGGAGGTGATGTCGATCCGGCCGCTGGCGAGCTCCTTGACCGGATGGTTGGCGCCACGGTGGCCGAAGGGCAGCTTGAAGGTCTCCAGCCCGATCGCGCGGCACATGAGCTGGTGGCCGAGGCAGATCCCGAACACGGGCTTGCGGCCGATCACGCCGCGCACCGTCTCGACCACGTAGTCGAGGGCGGCGGGGTCGCCGGGGCCGTTGGCGAGGAAGACGAGATCGGGGTCGCGCTCGAGCACCTGCTCCGCCGAGCTGCCGCAGGGCAGCAGCGTCATCCGGCTGCCGCGCTCGCGGAACTGGCGCACGATCGAGAGCTTGATCCCGGTGTCCAGGGCGACGATGTGCGGGCCGTCGCCGGCGATCTCGATCGGCTCTCCGGGAGTCACCGTCCGAGCCAGGTCGGCGCCGCTCATCGGCGGCTCGGCGGCGACGCGCTCGCGCGCCTCCGACTCGGGCAGCTCGGCGCTGAAGATGCCGCCGCGCATCGCCCCGCGATCGCGGATGTGGCGGACCAGGGCGCGCGTGTCGACACCGGTGATCGCCGGCACGCCGCAGTCGGCGAGCCAGTCGAGCCAGCCGCGTTCTGCCGTCGCGCAGTCCTCGCCATTGCGGGCGTCGCGCATGATCACGCCGCGGGCGTGGGCCGCGTCTGACTCCATCGCCGACTCGCAGACGCCGTAGTTGCCGATCATCGGATACGTGAAGGTGATGATCTGGCCCGCGTAGGAGGGATCGGTGACGGACTCCTGGTAGCCGGTCATCGCCGTGTTGAAGACGACCTCGCCGCTGCCCAGGCCGGCGGCGCCCGCCAGGTCGACCGCGCCGCAGAGCTCGCCCTCGAGCCGCGTACCGTCCTCGAGGAGGACGTATCCCGGTCGCGGCTCGGAATCTGTGCGGGGGGCGGCGTTCACGGCGCGTAATCCAACACGAGTCGCTGGACGGTCTTGAATTCCGGTGTACCGGCCTCGCCGAGCAGCTCGAACAGGGCCATCTCGACGCTGGTCCGCCACGCTCCCGCGCGCTCCGCCTTGGCGAGTCCCAGCTCGCAGTTGGCGGCGGTCCGCGAGCCGACGGCGTCGGCGACGACGTGCACCTCGACGCCGTGGTCCAGCAGGCCGAGCACGGTCTGGCTCACGCACACGTGGCTCTCGATCCCGCAGACGATCGCCTGCCGACGGCCCGCCAGGTTGAAGCCCTCGGCGCCGACGGCGGAGAACACGGTCTTCTCGAGCGGCTCGATGCCCTCCGGCAGGTATTCGGCGACCTCGGGAACCGTCGTGCCGAGGCCCTTCGGGTATTGCTCGGTGAGGAGCACCGGCAGACCGAGGGCGCCGGCGGCGCGGACGAGCGTCGCAGTCGCGGCGGCGACGCCGTCGAAGCCGTCGATCGCGTCCCTGAACCCCTCCTGCACGTCGATCACGACCAGCGTCGCGTCCTTGCGGCCGAGCTTCGGCGACCTCATGCGACCGCCCCCAGCCTGAACGCGCGCTGCCGGTAGGCGACGCGCCCGCCGACGATCGTCATCACGGGCCGCGCGAGCAGGCGCCGGCCGGCGAAGCACGAGTTCTGCGAGCGACTCTCCCAGCCCTCGGCCCCCGCCTCCCATTCGGCCTCGAGATCGACGAGCGCGATGTTCGCCTCGGCTTCGGGCGCGATCGTCGGCACTTCGAGGTCGAACAGGGTGGCGCCGGCGGTCATCCGCACGACGATCGTTGCCAGATCGACAACGCCGGGCTCGACGAGCTCCGTGTAGAGCACGGAAAAGGCCGTTTCGAGGCCGATCACGCCCATCATCGCCTCCTCGAAGGGGACCTCCTTCTCGGTCACCGCGTGCGGTGCGTGGTCGGTGCCGATGCAGTCCACGACGCCGCTGCGCAGCGCCTCGATGAGCGCCTGGCGGTCGTCCTCGCCGCGCAGCGGCGGGTTCATCTTGAAACGGGCGTCGAGACTGCGCACCTCCTCGTCGGTGAGCACGAGATGGTGCGGAGTGAGCTCGGCGGTGATCGGGGTGCCCAGTTGCTTGGCTCGCTCGATCGCCTCCACCGACTCCCGGGCGGAGAGATGCTGGACGTGCGCGCGCGCGTTCTCGAAGCGACACAGCTCGGCGTCGCGGGCGATCATCGTCGACTCCGAGACCGATGGCACGCCGGCCATGCCGAGAGCGGCCGAGACTGGCCCCTCCCCCATGACGCCGTCGCCGCTCAGCTCCGGGTCCTCCTCGTGCAGGAGGATCGTGCCGCCGACGAGGTGCTGGTACTGGAGCGCGCGCCGGAAGACGCGGGCGGAGCGGATCGGCACGCCGTCGTCGGAGAACCCGACGGCGCCGGCGGCGCGCAGGGCCGCCATCTCGGTCAAGTCCTCGCCCTGCATCGCGCGCGTCACGGTTGCAACGAATCCGGTCGGGACGGAGGCGTCGGTGGCTGCGCGCTCGCGCAGGGCGCTGATCGTCGCCGGCTCGTCGACCGGCGGCGAGGTGTTGGCCATCGCAACGATCCCGACGAAGCCACCGGCGGCGGCGGCACGGGTGCCCGTCTCGATGTCCTCCTTGTACTCCTGCCCGGGCGTCCGCAGATGGACGTGCGGGTCGAAGAACCCGGGGAAGGCCGTGAGGCCCTGCGCGTCGATCTCCTCGGCGCCGTCGGCCGCGGCGACGGCGTCCGGCTCCGCGATCTCAGCGATCCTGCCCGCGCGGACCACGAGGTCACGCTCGCCGTCGATGCCGGAGCGCGGATCGAAGACGCGGGCGCCCCGGACGACGAGCTCGCCATCAGCCTCGCCGCGCCAGTCGAGCGAGGTGATCGGTGCTGTGCTTCGCGCTTCCTCGCTCACGCCGGCTCCCCGATCGTCGCACCCTCGCCGTGCAGCGGCTCGACGTTGCGCACGCCCCGCGGGCGGTCGCCGCCGGCGAGGATCTCGTAGAGGATTGCCATCCGCACCAAGAGCCCGCTGTGAACCTGCGCGGTGATCAGCGAGTTGGGGCCGTCGATGACCTCGGCCGAGAGCTCGATGCCGCGATTGACGGGGCCCGGATGCATGAGCAGCTGCCGCGGGGCGAGACGGCGGCCGTTCACCTGGTAGGTCGCCGCGTACTCACGCAGCGAGGGCACGAACGCCTCGTTCATCCGCTCCCGCTGCATGCGGAGCGCGTAGACGACGTCGGCCTCGCCGAGCCCGTCGAGCGTGTAGGAGACGTCGCAGCCGAGCTCCTCGAAGCCGCGCGGGATCAGCGTCGGCGGGCCCGCGACCGTGACCTCGGCGCCCATGGCGACGAAGGCGCGCAGGCTCGAGCGCGCGACGCGGCTGTGGGCGACGTCGCCGACGATCCAGATCTTCGTGCCCTCGAGCGAGTCGAGCCGCTGCAGGAGCGTGTAGACGTCGAGCAGACCCTGGCTCGGATGCTCGTGCTTGCCGTCGCCGGCGTTGACAACGGCCGCCTCGGTCCAGCCGGCGACGAGCTTTGCGGCGCCCGCGCGTGGGGAGCGGATCACAATCGCCTCGGGGTCGTAGGCGCTGAGCGTCGCGATCGTGTCCTTCAGCGACTCGCCCTTGTCGACCGACGAGCCCTGTGCCTTGACCGAGACGACGTCGGCGGAGAGCCGCTTGGCGGCGAGCTCGAACGAGGAGCTCGTCCGCGTGCTCGACTCGTAGAAGAGGCTGACGATCGTCCGGCCCCGCAGCGTCGGGACCTTCTTGATCTCGCGCTTGCCGACCTCGGCGAAGCTCGCGGCCCGCTCGCAGACCTGCTCGATGTCGGCGCGCGTCAGATCCTCGATCGACAGCAGGTCCCTCACGATTCATCCTCCGATCCAGCTGATCCGTTGCTCGCCGCCGTGGCTGCCCGCGGACCGCCGATGGTCACCTCGTCGACGCCGTCGGTCTCCTCGAGTTGCACGTAGACGCGCTCGCCGAATGCGGTCGGCAGGTTCTTGCCGACGTAGTCGGGTCGGATCGGCAGCTCCCGATGGCCGCGATCGGCAAGCACGGCAAGCTGCACGCGCCGGGGACGGCCGTAATCGAAGAGCACATCGATCGCGGCGCGGACCGTACGGCCGGTGAAGAGGACGTCGTCGACGAGGATCACGGTCAGTCCGCTCACGTCGAAGTCGAGGTGGGAGGCGTTGACGACCGGCGAGTGGCTCGGGTCGCGGAGCTCGAGATCGTCGCGATAGAAGGAGATGTCGACGTCGCCGAGCGGTACTTGCTCGTCGACCAGTTCGGCGATCTGCGCGTGCAGGCGGCGGGCGATTACCGCTCCGCGAGTGTGAATGCCAACGACCGCAAGGCCACCGGCCTCGTCTTTATTCGGGTTCTTCTCGATGATCTCGTGCGCAATGCGCACCAGCGTCCGGCGCAGGTCGTCTCGGTCGAGAACGATCCTCTCGCTCATAACGCGCCCCTTCCCGGCCTCTCTGGACCGCCTTAAAGGAACCGACGCGGCCACCGTAGCAGGGCCGGTGGCGTAGGTGGCCGGGGCCACCGCGGAAGGGATCCGAGATGCCGCTCTTTGCGACTGGCGCGCGCGCTCGAGCGCGCCGCTACCGTGCGGCGATCGTCGTAGGAGGCCCAGGTGCATAAGGGCAGCCCGGAAGGCAGGCACATGATCAGGAAAACGCTCGCAGCCGTGACGCTGCTCGTGGTTGCGGCAGTCGCGCTGCTCGCCGTCGGAGGCTCGGGAGAAGGATCAGGGCGGGCTGACCCAGCGCTGACCGACGCCTGCAGGCAGGCGAGCGCCGACGTTGCCTCCGAGCACGCCCGCGAGGTCGGACGCGGCGAAAGCGGGCGTGCCGGCGAAGCCGTAACCGAGCCGGAGGGCGAGACCGCAACCGAGCCTGACCGCCAGGGCGAGAACGAGGCGCAGCAGGAGCGCGCCAAGGTCGAGCTCGCGGCACGCTGCGGGATCAACGTTCCCGAGAGCTTTCAGGAGCTGTCGGCCGCCAACCAGGCGCTGAGCCCGCGGATCGGGATCGACTCTGTCGCCGCGGCGAAGGCGACCTCGGCGCTCCGCACCCGCGCGCTGCGCAAGCACGACATCGTCAAGGGACGCTGGATCCCGATCGGCAAGGGACCGCTGCACTCCGACGACCCGAAGTACCCGGAGACTTACGGCAGCGGTTTCGCTGAGCTCAACGGCCGCGTCGCCGACTACGCGCAGGGCGCGCACGGGACCGTCTACGCGGCCGTCGCCAGCGGTGGCGTCTACCGGACGACCGACGGCGGGCAAAGCTGGGTCTCGATCGGCGACTCGTTGCCGACGCAGACCGTCGGCTCGGTCGGCTACTCGCCGGTCCACGGTGGCACGATCATCGCCGTCACCGGCGACAACGCCTTCGGCGGCGCCACCTACGGTGGGCTCGGCGTCTACCGCTCGACCAACGAGGGCCACACGTGGAAGCGCTCAAAGGGCGTACCGAGCGGCGCCCAAGGCTTCAAGGCGGCCGTCGACCCTGCCAGCCCCAAGGTGGTCTACGCCGCGACCGGGGCCGGGCTGTTCCGCTCGGCCAACGGCGGCCGCAGCTTCAAGAACGTGAAGCTGCCGACCGGCAGCTGCGCCGGCAAGTCGTTGCAGACCAAGAACTGCTTCTTCGCCAACATCGTCACCGACGTCGTCGTCCAGGGCAAGGACCGGTTCGGCAACAAGGACGGCGGCGTGCTCGCCGCCGTCGGCTGGCGCGACGGCGCCCGCAAGAACTTCAACGGCGTCCCTGAGTCGCCCGCCAACGGCCTGTACTCCTCGGCCAGCGGCAAGCCCGGCAGCTTCAAGCGGCTCGACGCCTCGGCCCACGGCTTCGCCCAGCAGAACCGGATCGGCAGGGTCGAGATGGGCATCGCCTCCGGCCCGCGCCAGAACCACGACTACGTCTACGCGGTCGTCCAGGACTCGGTCTTCTTCAACCGCGGCACGCTCACCGGGCTCGACGTGCCCGACCCGCTCGGCCTGGGCCTGACGGCGACGCCGACCGTGCTCAACGGGATCTACGTCTCACCGGACTTCGGCCGCACGTGGAAGCGAATGGCGAGCTTCGCCGACCTGCTGCTGCCGACGACCGGCTCGACGCTGGCGCAGCTGAGCGCGCTCGGTTACGGGCCCGGGATCCAATCCTGGTACGACCAGTGGATCTCGCCCGACCCGACGCGGCAGAGCGCCAAGGGCGTACCGACGCGCCTCGTCTTCGGCCTCGAGGAGGTCTACAAGAACCGCTTCGATCAGCCACTGGACGGCTCGACGCAGTTCCAGGTGATCGGCCCCTACAACGCGACCGGCGGCGCCTGCATCCTGGTGCTCGCCACCGACGCCTGCTCGGCGGTCCACCAGACCACCCAGAGCTTCACGACGCACCCCGACCAGCACGGCGGCGAGTTCGTCCCCCGCAAGGACGGCGGCGTGACCCTCTACGCCGGCAACGACGGCGGTGCCTACACGCAGACCGTCGGCCCCAAGGGCGCGCTCACCCAGAAGGGCTTCGGCCGCGGCGCCAACGATGGCTTCCACACGCTGCTCCCCTACGGCGTCGCCGGCTCCTCCGACGGCGTCGTCTACGCAGGCCTGCAGGACAACGGCGAGGCGCGGATCGAGCCGGGCGGCCGTCAGAACACCGTCTACGGCGGCGACGGCATCTTTACGCTCGCCGACCCGAAGAACAGTGACATCGCCTACGAGGAGTTGCCCGAGGCCGGCGTCAACGTGACGACCGATGGCGGCGTCTCGTGGACCGACATCGACCCGCTGCTCGACAACCCGTCTTTCTACGCGCCGCTCGTCATGGACCCGAAGGACCCCGAGCACATCGTCGTCGGCGGTCGCGAGATCGCCGAGACGACGCACGGCCCGAACACGACGATCCCTGGGGACGACCCGACGGACTCCTCGAAGGATTGGCAGTACTCCTACGACCTCGGCACGAACGAGAAGACGCACAGCGACAACCAGGTCTCCGCCTTGGCCGTTCGTGGCAAGGCGATCTACGCGGGGTTCTGCGGCGGCTGCGACGTGGTCCGCGACAAGGTCCGGTTCTCGCGCGGTCTGGCGACCAACGTCGGCGGCAACAAGCCCGCGAAGACCGGTACCGAGGACGGCTGGCACGTCGCCACGGCCAAGGGCCTGCCGCGTCGCTTCATCACCGGGGTCGCGATCGATCCCCGCGATGAGAAGACGGTCTACGTGACGCTCGGCGCCTCCGACATCCGCCCCTACGCGCCGCCAAAGGCCCTCGGCCACAGCGGCATCGGCAAGCTCGGTGGGCATGTGTACGTCTCCCACGACGCGGGGGAGCACTTCCGCGACATCTCGGCGAACCTGAAGAAGACCCCCGCCCTGTGGGCGATGGTCTACCGCGGCAGGCTGCTCATCGCAACGACGGCCGGCGTCTACTCGAAGTCCAAGCATGCGAAGCGGAAGAAGGACTTCAAGATGCTCGGCCGGACGCTGCCCGCCGCCCCGGTCTTCAGTCTCGAACCGTGGCCCGGGCATCCGAAGCAGATCCTCGCGGCGAGCCTTGGCCGCGGCGCCTACTCGTTCAAGTTCCGCTGAGCGGCGACTGAAAGCCGCCTCTCGCGCCGGCCAGCCGCCCGGCGGGCCGTGATGCCCTTGGCGATCATCGGTTCGTGACCGAGATCATCGACGAGGACGAGTTCGACGGCGAGAGCAAGGCGGAGCGTGACGATCGCCGTGGCGTCGCCCGGCTCGAGGCCTTCAGCGACGGCGTCTTCGCGATCGCGATCACGCTGCTCGTGCTGAATATCGACGTGCCCGGCCCCGATCTCTCCGCCGGCGCGCTGCATCACGAGCTCGCCGATGTGGTCAACAACGCCTTCGGCTATTTCCTTGGCTTTGCCGTGATCGGCATCTTCTGGGTCAGCCACCACGCCTTCTTCGGCGAGGTCGAGCGTCACGGCCCGAGCCTGCTGTGGAGCAACCTGCTCTTCCTCTCGCTGATCGCGGCGATGCCGTTCTCGACCGGGCTGATCGGCGAGTACGGCGGCGACCTCGACGCGGTGATCATCTTCGCTGCCAACGTCGCCCTCGCATCGCTCGCCCTCACCCTCTCCGAGTGGCAGGCGATCAAGGGGCGGATGCTGACGCCGGGAAGCAGGATCTACGAGCGACCGTTCCCCCGCCCGTCGAACTTCGTCAACCCGATCGTCTTCGGCCTCTCGATCCCGATCGCCTTCATCGACGCCAACGGTGGCCCAGTACTTCTGGCTGGCGGCGCTCGTCGCCAACCCGCTGCTCGACGACTGACGGCTCAGGTCGCTCTGCTCTGGCTCCTCCGCCGCCCTCCAGCGCGCCCTCGTGTCGCAGCACCGGTCCGCCCCGTTCGGGCAGCGGCAGCTCGATCAGGTCGAAGTCCCTTGGCGCCTCGGTCGCCGGGAACTCCTCGCGTGCCTCGGCGAGGATCTCGGGCACGAAGTGGCGGGCGGAGATGTGGACGAGGGCAAGCATCCCGACGCCGGCCTCGGCGGCAACGCGCGCCGCCTGGCGCGCGGTCGAGTGGCCGGTCTCCGCCGCCCGATCGGCCTCGGAGTCGGCGAACGAGGAGTCGTGGATCAGCAGGTCGGCGCCGTCGGCGGCGATCGCGGTTGCGTCGCAGGGGCGGGTGTCCCCGGTGATCGCGACCCGGCGACCGCGGCGCACCTCGCCGACAACCTGATCCGGCTCAACGGTCCCCTTGCTGCCCGCGACCGCCTCGCCGCCCTGCAGGCGGCCGAAGTCGGGACCCTCGGCGACGCCGAGCTCGCGGGCGCGATCGGCGTCGAACCGCCCGGGACGCTGCTCCTCGGCAAGCAGGTAGCCGAAGGCCGCGACCCGGTGCTCGACCGGAAACGCCTCGACCGCATAGTCGCCGAAGCGCACACGGGCGCCGGGCTCGAGCTCGTCGATCTCGACCGGGTAGCGAACGCGGCCGACGACCCTGCCCAGGCGCCGCGAGCAGGTCGCGCAGGCCGGGCGGCCCGGAGATCACGAGCGGCTCGGTCCGGTCCTGCATGTCCCAGGTCTTGAGCAGGCCGGGCAGCCCGAGGTAGTGGTCGGCGTGCAGGTGGGTGATGAAGATGTCATTGACCTGGACCAGTCCCGTCGAGCGCTGCATCTGCCGCTGCGTGCCCTCGCCGCAGTCGAAGAGCAGCCGGTCGCCACCGCGCCGGACCAGCACCGAGGCGGTGTTGCGCCGCGCCGAGGGCACCGAGCCACCGGTGCCGAGGAAGATCACGTCGAGGTCCATGGCGCCGCAACGGTATTGCACGCGTCCGTAAGTACGGCCGCACTCCCGCGAGTGGCCGGGGGCGCCGAACGGGCGAGCGCTCAGGCGATCAGCAGGGCGATCACTGCCGCGAGGATGCTCGCGTAGCCGAAGGCGGTCGTCGCCGTCTTGATCCGCCGGCTGCGACCGACGCCCGCGACGCCGTACATGAACAGGCCGACGGCGAGGATCACGCCGGCCAGGGTGAAGTTCGCACCTTTCTCGAGGTAATGATGGGCCTCGTCGAAGGAGGCCTCCGCCGCCTTGTCGAGCTCCTCGGAGCGGCTCGCGGCCCCCGAGCGGAAGTAGGGGTTCTCCTCGCTAAAGGGCGTCCTCGGCGCGCCAGGATCCTCGCGGTGCTGCTTCCACCAGGTGATCACCTTCTCGAGGTTCGGATCCGTCGCTTGGGTGAGCAGCACCTTCGCGGCGTCGCGGGTGTCCGGATCGGCGAGGTCGGTCTCGTAGTCGAAGAAGAGCGCCTCGTCGGCAGCCTGATTGCTCGAAGCCTTGAGCGCCGCGCCGGTCTCCGCGGCGACCAGCCCGATCCCGTGGTTGATCGCGACCTCGGCCTTGTCGTCGGCCGTCTTGACGAGGTAGACGGTCAGCGCGGCGAGGATCGCGGCCACTCCGAGCCCGACGGCGATCAGCACCTCGAGCCTGTCAGGGGACAGCCAATCCCAGCGCGGTCGGGCACCCCCGCTCTTCGCACCTGCCTCAGACACAGCGCGGAATCAAAGCACGACCGACGCCCGTCAAGCCGTTCGGGGGTCCGTGGGCGCGCCGACCACGAGCTGCGGCAGGCTAACCTCCCCCGCGCTCGCGCCCGTAGCTCAGCTGGATAGAGCGCTTCCCTCCGGAGGAAGAGGTCGCAGGTTCGAATCCTGCCGGGCGTGTTGCGCCCAGCTGTCCGCGACGTGCCTCAGCCCTCGCTTTGCATCTAGTGGACCCGTCCGCAAATACGATCAGCCCCGGCGGCGTCCGGACCCGCCTGAGCGCACCCGCCGACCGCCCACATGCCAACCGGCATGCGGCCGGCCGCCGTGCGCCCTCAGCCGTGCCCGGCCACTCGCCGGCATCTGACCGAACTTACGGACGCGTCCACTAGCCTGCCGCCGATGACGGCGGATGCGAAGGCTGGCCTCGAGCCGGGGGACTACTGGGAGGACCGCTTGCGCGAGCGGCCGGGCCTCGACGGCGTCGGCGTCTCCGGCCTCGGGCCCGGCTTCAACCGCTGGGCCTACCACGTGCGGGCCGTGAACTTCGGCCGTGCCCTCCGCGAGCCGCTGCGGGAACGCCCCGCACGGCGGGTGCTCGACGTCGGTTCGGGCACCGGCTTTTGGATCGATCGGTGGGGCAAGCTCGGCGCCGCCGAGGTCGTCGGCAGCGACCTCACCGAAGTCGTCGTCGAACGGCTCGCCGCCAGCAGACCCGGTCTGGACGTGCGAAGGCTCGACATCGGCGCCGCCGGAGCGATCGAGGCGGCAGGGCTCGAGCCGTCCAGCTTCGACTACATCTCCGCGATCGACGTGCTCTTTCACCTGCTCGATGGACAGGCCTATCGCAGGGCCTTCGTCAACGCCGCCACGCTGTTGCGGCCGGGTGGAATGTTCATATTCAGCGAGGACATGACACCCGGCTCGGGCGCGCGCCGCCGCAAGATCAAGGTGACCCGCAGCGCCGGCCGCACCCGCCGGACCTGGGAGGCGGCAGGGCTGCAGGAGCGCTACCGCTCGCGGATGTTCGTGCTGATGAACTTCCCCAGCGCCGGCGGCAGCAAGGCGCGGCGTCGCTACGGGCGGCTCGAGCGGCTGATCCGCCCGCGCCCCTGGCTCGGCGGCCCGATCGGCGCGACGCTCTTCCCGCTCGAGTTGGCGCTGACGAGAGACGGACGGCAGGGGCCGTCGACGAAGCTCGTCGTCTGCCGCAAACCCGCCGAAGCGAGCGGATGAAGCTCCTCCACCGCCTGCTGCCGGAGACGCCCCCCAGCCGGCTCCGGACCCGGGTGCTCTCGGTCGGCGCGATCCCGCCCGAATGGGGCGGACGACTGCGCGGCGGCGTCAGCCGCTTCAACGCCACCCTGCTGCAGCAGTTCCTCAGCCGTCCCTGGCGGCACCGGATCGAGCCGCTGGGCGTCCTGATCCCGCCGCCGCAGCGGATCAGGCGGCTGCGGGCGGACGAGAGCTCCCCGCTACCCGTCTTCATGCCCCCGAGGGAGGCGCGACCGCGCCGGTTCACCCGGATCCTGATCGAGCAGCAGTCCCCGGACGTCGTCCTGCTGAACAACCTCGCGGCCTTCGAACGGCGCCCGCTACGCCAGGGTGCAGGCCGGGGTGGCGCCAGACGTGCCGATCGTCGCGGTCGTCCACGCGTGGCGCGCGATCCAAGCCAAGGCCGAAGAAGAGCGTCGGCGCCGCTATCTGGAGAGCCGCGCAGCCCGGTCTCGACAAGGTCGCCGCGATCACGTTTCCCTCCGAGCACACGGCCGGACGGCCGCGAGGAGCTCGGCCTGCGATACCCGGACGCTGCGAGGTGATCCCCTACCCGCTGCAGGAGGCCTTCGTCGATCCGCGCACTCGACACGGGCGGCGAGCGCCGCGGCGTCGCTTTCCTCGGCAGCTTCAACCCGCGCAAGAACCCGGCGGCGCTGCTCGAGGCGGCCGCCGCGGCCGGCTCGAGCCGCACCATGCATTGCCGCGGCCCGCTCGACGGCGAGCTGCGGGAGCTGCGTCGAGCGCTCGGGGTCGACGAGCGGGTCGCACTTCGCCCCCCTACCGCCGCCCGCCGAGGCACGTCCGCGCCGTGATCGAAGTCGATGCGGGGCAGCGAGCTGGTCTGCCTGCCCAGCCGCAGCGAGTCCTTCGGCCTCGTCCAGATCGAGGCGCTCGCGTCCGGCACGCCCATCGCCGCCTTCGGGCCGACCTTCGACGAGATCCGCGAGCGGATTGGGATGGATATCGGCGAGCCGCTCTGGGAGGGGACACCGGAGGAGATCGCAGGAGCGGTCGCCAGGATCCGCGAGCGGAGCTTCGACCGTGCCGAGCTGCGCCGGCGGACCCTGCAGCGCTTCTCCCCGATGACGGTCGCGGGCGAATATGCCCGGCTGCTGAGATCGGTCGCCCGTGCCGCCCGCCGGTCCGGCTGATCGTCCACGCAGGGGATCGCCTCCGACTACGCTCGGCCGGTGCAAAGGCTTCGCACATGAGACGCAGGTCGCTCGGGGCACTTCTCCTCACCGCCGCCGCGGTGGTGGGCGCGCTGGCGGGCTGCGGCGCGAAGGACGAGCCCGACCCCTCCGCTCCGGCCCCGGCGATCACCTATAAGAAGACCGGCGGGTTCGCCGGCATCGACGAGGTCGTCCACATCTCGCCGAGGAACCGCGTGACCGTCACCTACGCGGGCAAGCCCACCGACACGTCGGCCGTGCCGCCGGCCCTGGTCCTCCAGGCTCGAGCCGCCGTCGCCGACATCGACTTCGGCCGCCTCGCCACGCCGCAGCCGCGAGCGCCAGGCGCCGACGAGTTCCAAATCGCGCTCCGCTACGACGGCCACAGCGTGGACGGCTCCGAATCGCAGCTGCTGCCGCTCGGCCCGCTCAACTCCGCCCTCTCCTCGCTCGATGCGATCGTCGCCAAGGCGCAGCCGAAAGCCGGCAAGGACGACTCCGGCAGTCAGTCCGGATCCGGCTGAGCGGCGCGGCGACGCCTACGGCCGGACTTCCGGGTGGTCCCGGTACCAGCCGATCGCGCGCTCGAGGCCCTCCTCGAGCGAGATCTGCGGGGACCAGTGGCAGAGGCGGAGGATCTTCGCCGCGTCGACGTACTGGCGGTCGATCTCGCCCTCCGGATTGCCCGTGCCCTGGATGTCGGGCTCGACGCCGGTTCCCGCAAGCCGCGTGATCGTCTCGACGATCTCGAGCACCGAGTAGGGGCGCTCGCCGCCCGCGTTGAAGGCCTCGCCGCGGACCTCGTCGCGGTGCAGGTTGTCGGCGATCGCCAGATACGCCGCCGCCGCATCCTCGACGTAGAGCAGGTCGCGGATCGGGCTGCCATCGGAGCGCAGCACCGGTGCGCGGCCGTCGAGCGAAGCGCAGACCGCCTCGGGCACGAGCCGCGAGAAGTTGAGGTCGCCGCCGCCGTAGATGTTGGCGAAGCGGGTCACCGCCACCGGCAGCCCGTAGCTCGGCCACCACATGCGCGCGATCAGATCCGCAGCCGACTTCGACGCCTCGTAGGGCGCCGTCGGCTGCAGGGCGAAGTCCTCCTTGTAGGGGAGCTTCTCGTGCGCGCCGTAGGCCTTGTCGGAAGAGGCAAAGACGAAGCGCTCGACGCTGGCCGTCTGCGCCGCATGCAGCAACATCCAGGTGCCGCGCACGTTGGTGTCGAGGCCGCCGAGCGGATCGGCCTGCACGGTGCCGACGATCGTCTCGGCGCCGAGGTGGAAGACCGAGTCGATGCCCTTTTCGTCGAGCAGGCGGGCGAGCAGCTCGCCGTCGAGCAGATCGCCGCCGACCTCCTCGACGGTGCCCTCGATCCCGATCATCGCCAGCGTCGAGGGCTTCTCGCGCGGCGTCCGCCGGTCGAAGCTCGTCACTTCCACCCCGCGCTCGACCAGCGCCTTGCAGAGCCAGGCGCCGACGAAGCCGCGCCCACCGGTGACCAATGCCCGCCTCATCGCAGCGCAGCCTCCTCCCAGATCTGCCAGGGCGCCTCGCCCGAGCTCCACATGTCGTTGAGCTGGACCGCGTCCTTGTAGGTGTCCATGCACTCCCAAAAGCCGGTGTGCCGGTAGCCGGCGAGCCGGCCGTCTCCGGCGAGCCCCTCGAGCGGCTCGCGCTCGAGCACCGAGCCCTCGTCCAGGTAGGCCAGAGCTCCCGGCTCGAGGAAGAAGAAGCCGCCGTTGATCCACTGCTCCATGCGCGGCTTCTCGATGAAGCCGCCGACGGCCCCGCCCTCGTCGACGAGGGCGACACCCCACTGCGAGTGCGGCTGCACGAGCGTCACCGTCGCCGCGCGGCCGGCCTCGACCTGGGCGCGGTGGAAGTCGAGCGCGGCGCCGAGGTCGACGTCGGAGACGCCGTCGGCGTAGGTGAGCGCGAACGTGCCCTCGGCGAGGCCGGGAATCCGCTCGGCGGCGAGCGCCACGCGTCCCCCGGTCGGGGTCTCCAGCCCAGTCTCGAGACAGCTCACCTCGACCCCCTCCGGCCACTCGGCGGAAGCGGCGAAGTCGGCCATCATCTCGCTTCGGTAGCCGGTCAGCAGGTGGAAGCGACGGAAGCCGTGCGCTGCGTAGATGCGGACGACGTGCCAGGCGATCGGCCGCCCCCCGATCTCGACCAATGGCTTGGGGATCGCGTGCGTCTTCTCCTGCAGCCGCGTACCGCGGCCGCCGCAGAGGATCGCGACCGGCTCGGCGTGCTCCACGTCGGCCCGGCCGCCCGTCGCGGTGGTCAGCAGCCGCCGGCGACGGCCGGCAGGATCGTCACCTCGGCGCCGTCGGCCACCGACGTCTCGAGACCGTCGGCGAAGCGAATGTCCTCGCCCGCGACGTAGACGTTGACGAAGCGCCGCAGGTCGCCGTCCTCGGTGATCCGGTCCTTGAGGCCCTCGTGCGCGTCGAAGACGGCGTCGAGTGCCTCGCCGACGGTTGAGCCCTCGACCTCGATCTCGCCCTCGCCCCCGGTGGCGGGTCGCAGCTGGGCGGGGATCTTCACGGTTACTGGCATCGGTTCCTCTGTGCGTTGGTGGCATGCCGGGCGGGCGGCCCGGCGCAAGCTCGTGGACGGGAAATCTAGCGCTACCCGGCCTGTCCGGGCTCAGGCGCTGAGCGCACCCGCGGGCGAGACCCGGGCGGCGAAGTCGTCGACGCTGGGCTCGATCACGTGCATCGCGAAGCCCTCGCGGACGGCGTCGAGCGTCTTCAGGCCCTCGCCGGTGATGTAGACGACGACGCGGTCGTCGGCACCGAGCTCGCCGGCCTCGGCCAGCTTCGCCAGCGTTGCCGTGGTGACGCCGCCGGCGGTCTCGGTGAAGATCCCGGTCGTCTCGGCGAGCAGCCGGATCCCGGCCCGGATCTCGTCGTCGTCGACGGCCGTGATCGTGCCGTCGGTGCGGCGCGCGAGCTCGAGCGCGTAGGGCCCGTCGGCCGGGTTGCCGATCGCGAGGCTCTTGGCGATCGTGTCCGGCTTCACCGGGCGGCAGATGTCGTGCCCGTCGGCGAACGCCTGCGCAACCGGGCCGCAGCCCGCCGCCTGGGCGCCGTGGAAGGAGGGCAGCTCGCCGTCGACGAGGCCGAGGTCGATCCACTCCTGAAAGCCGCGACCAATCTTCGTGAACAGCGAGCCGGAGGCAATCGGCGAGACGATCTTGTCCGGCAGCCGCCAGCCGAGCTGCTCGACCGTCTCGTAGGCGAGCGTCTTCGAGCCCTCCGCGTAGTACGGACGGAGGTTGACGTTGACGAAAGCCCAACCGCGCTCAGCGGCCAACTCGGTGCAGAGCCGGTTGACGTCGTCGTAGTTGCCCTCGACGCCGACCAGCTCGGTCCCATAGACGCCCGTTGCGAGCAGCTTCTGCTCCTCGAGGTCGGAGGGAACGAAGACGTAGGAGGCGAGGCCGGCGGCCGCGGCGTGTGCGGCGACCGCGTTCGCGAGGTTGCCCGTCGAGGCGCAGGCGACGGTGTCGAAGCCGAGCTCGATTGCCTTGGCGAGCGCGACCGCGACGACGCGGTCCTTGAAGCTGTGCGTCGGGTTGGCGGCGTCGTTCTTGACCCAGACCTCACCGACGCCGAGGCGCTCGGCGAGCCGGTCCGCCCGCAGCAGCGGCGTCAGACCGGGCTGCAGCGTGTCGGCCGGACGGCCGGAGAACGGGAGGAAGTCGCTGTAGCGCCAGATCGAGGCGGGACCCGCCTGGATCTTGCGCCGCAGTTCGGAGGCGTCGAGTCCGCAGAGGTCGTAGGCGACCTCGAGTGGGCCGAAGCACTGATCGCAGACGAACAGCGCCTCGAGCGGGTACTCGGTGCCGCATTCCTTGCATCGAAGGCCTGTGGCTGGCATTGGGTTGGCTCCTTGTCTTCGCTTGCTTGCAACGAAGAAGACCTCTGTCTGTGTGAGCAGAGGCCTTGGGGAGCTCTTGCTCACATCTTTCAGGTCATCCACCTGATGGATTTGGCACCTTTCATTGGAACTCGCGTTCCGCCGATGGTTGCCGGGGCTTCAAAGGGCCATTTCCCTCCACCCCTCGTGATGTGGCGGTCTTCTATGTGGCTCGCAATATAACAGCCGCACAACGCTCATCGACCCGATTCCAGTTCTACGTCGCGTAAGCTGACGTCACGATGGAAGCGAGAGACGGAAGCACCGATGCCGAACCTTCCGAAGCCGAGACTGCGTCGGTCGGAGCGCTCGAGCACGCTCGCCTCCACGCAGCCTGAGAGCCGCCCGACCGAGCCGAACGTCGACATCGTCGACGGCCCCGGCCTCCGCTGGGTCAACATCGAGAGCCCGACGCAGCTCGAATGGGCCTGGCTGCAGGAGCACTTCGACTTCCACGCGCTCGACCTCGAGGACGTGCTCAGCCGCAACCAGCGGCCGAAGATCGACGAGTACGACGACTACCTGTTCATCGTCCTCCACTTCCCGGTCTACGACGCCAAGCTCGGGCGCCTCAACTCGGGCGAGCTCGACATGTTCGTCGGGCCGGACTTCGTCGTCACGATCCCGAACCAGCCGCTGCAGCCGCTCGAGTACCTGTTTGAGCGCTGCCGCTCGGAGGAGGAGCTGCGCGAGAAGCTCTTCAATCGCGGCCCTGGCTACCTGCTCTACCGGATCGTCGACGACGGCTTCGACTACTGCTTCCCGATGCTGCGCAAGATCGGTAACAAGCTCGACGCGATCGAGGACGACATCTTCATCGAGGGCAACTCCGAGGAGGTCGTCCGCGACACCTTCGAGGTCAAGCAGGAGATCATCAACTTCCGCAAGGTGATCCGCCCGCAGCGGCCCGTCCTCCGCGACCTCGAGAACGTCAAGGGCCGCTTCCTCGCCCCCGACCTCGACCTCGAGATCTACTTCGACGACATCGTGGACGCGCACGAGCGCATCTGGGACATGCTCGAGAACTACAAGGAGGTGATCGAGGCGCTCGAGGACACGAACGAGTCGCTGCTCGACCACCGCGTCAACGAGATCCTGCGCGTGCTCACCTCGATCAGCGTCATCGTCCTGCCGCTGACCCTGATCGCGAGCATCTGGGGCATGAACGTCGGCGTCCCCGGCCAGGGCGACAGCGGCGACTTCTACATCGTGATCGGCGCGATGGTCATCATCCTGGTCGCGATGCTGACCTACTTCAAGCGCCGCAACTGGCTCTAGATGTAGAGCGCGGCCCGGGCTCAGGGGCCGGTGCGTGGCGCCGCGATCACGACCTCGGAGCTCACGCCCCACGCCCGGACCACGGTCCGCCGCTCGATCCGCCAGCGGTCGGCCGCCATGTAACCGGCGAGCTCGATCGGCCGGCACCCTCCGGTCAGCTCCGGCCGCAGCTTGAACAACAGCCGCCAGCCGCCGGCGACGACCGCCCCGAGCCCGCCCGCGGCCCCGGTGATCCCGGCGGCACACAGCGTCCCCCCCGGGGCCAGCACGCGACGGACCTCGGCGAGCAGGGCTTCCGCGTCGGCGGCCGCGAGCAGATCGAACACGTAAGTTGCGACGACGCGATCAACGCTGTCGTCGGCGACCGGCAGGGGACGCAAGGCGTCTGCTTCGCTGACCTCCGCCCGGGCGGCCCACGGGAGCAGCCTGCCGCGCGCGATCGCGACCATCCGCGGGCTCACATCGAGGCCGACGTAGCGAGCATCGGGGGGCAGCCGGCCTGCGAGCAGCCGGCGTGCGAGCTTGCCGGTGCCGCAACCCAGTTCGAGCACGCTCCCGGCCCGCTCGAAGCCTGCGCCTCCGAACAGCGCCTCCAGTGCCGGCTGCTCGTAGAAGCTCTGCGTGTCCTGCGCCCGGCCGATCCGATCGTAGATCCGCCGTGCCTGCGCGACGCTGATCGTCCGCTCGGTTGCGGTCACCGGTTGATCATCCCACCCGGCAGTCACGGGCCGAGCGGCTGCCGGTGAATCGGGCGCAGGGCATCCGCCACGGCTACGATCGGCCTGGTGCCGACCTCCTCCCCCCGCCTGATCAGCGTCAACGTCGCCGCGATGCGCTTGATCCTGCTCAGCGGCGAAACGGTGAAGACGGGGATCTACAAGTACCCGGTCGAGGGCCGCGTCGAGATCCGCGATGATCAGGTCGGCGCCGATCGCCAGGGCGATTACACGGTGCACGGCGGCCGCGACAAGGCCGCGTACGCCTACGCCGACGAGGACTACAGGTGGTGGCAGCAGGAGCTCGGCCGCGACGTCGAGCCCGGCCTCTTCGGCGAGAACCTGACGACCGCGGGCATCGACCTGAGCGCCGCCGAGGTCGGCAGCCGCTGGCGCGTCGGCGGGGCCGTGCTCGAGGTCTCCGAACCGCGCATCCCGTGCAGCAAGCTCGCCTACAAGATGGAGGACCCGGCCTTCGTCAAGCGCTTCGCGAATGCGAACCGGCCAGGCGCCTACCTGCGCATCGTCGAGCCCGGCGAGGTCGGCTCGGGGGATGCGATCGAGATCATCTCCGAACCGGGAAACGGCGTCACGATGGCGCTCTTCGCCCGGGCGGCGCTTGGCGATCGCTCGCTGATCCCGAAGGTGCTGGAGGCCGAGGCGCTCGCGCCCGAGACGCGCGCGTGGGGCGAGGAGCGGCTCGCGCGGGGCTGAGGGCCGCCGCAACAGGGAGCCGGGCCGCCGCCAAATAGGATGGCCCGCGGATGGCCAACCAACGGATCTGGGCGCCGTGGCGCCTGCAGTACGTGAAGGACGCAAACAAGAGCGACGAGTGCATCTTCTGCACCAAACCCCTCGAGGGGGACGATCGCGCCAACCTGATCGCGCATCGCGGCGAGCGCTGCTTCGTGATCCTCAACCTGTTCCCGTACACGAACGGGCACCTGATGGTCGCCCCTTATGAGCACCTCGGCCGCTTTCAGGAGATCGCCGCCGAGACGGTCGGCGAGATGAACGCGCTCGCGCAGCGCTCGATGGCGATCCTCGAGGACGTCTACGGGCCCGAGGGCTTCAACCTCGGGATCAACCAGGGGCGGATCGCGGGCGCCGGCGTCGAAGGACACATCCACCTGCACGTCGTCCCACGCTGGGCCGGCGACAACAACTACATGCCGGTGATCGCGGACACGAAGGTGATGCCGCAGTCGCTGGAGGAGAGCTACGACGCCATCTCCAAGGGCTTCGAGACGGGAGATTTTGCGAGTGAGTGAGACGACGAACGGTGGACCGGGCTCGGTCCAGGAGGGGATCTTCAAGGCCTACGACGTGCGTGGGCTGTACGGCGAGCAGATGGACGCGACGACGAACTTCCTCGTCGGCCGCGCCTTCGCCCGCGTGCTCGCCGACCTGCGGGGCAAGGAGCCGGGCGAGCTCGTCGTCGGCGTCGGCCGCGACATGCGCCTGCAGGCGCCGGAGATGGCCGGCGCGATGCGCGACGGGCTGCTGACCGAGGGCGCCGACGTCGTCGACGTCGGCATGGTCGGCACCGAGATGCTCTATTGGACGGTCGGTGACCGCGGGCTCGACGGCGGCGCGATGATCACCGCCTCGCACAACCCGAAGGCCTACACCGGCGTCAAGCTCGTCCGCGAGGGCGCCCTGGCGCTCTCCGGCGACACGGGCATCACCGCGATCCGCGACCTGATTCTCGCCGGCCTCGGCGACGCGCCCGGGGCATCGCTGCATGGCGAGGCCTCCGAGATCGACGTCTACGAGGACTTCTGGGAAGCGGCGATGGGCTTCATCGACGCGGGCTCGATCAAGCCGATGAAGGTCGTCGTCGACGGTGGCAACGGGATGGCGGGCAAGATGGTCGGCCCGCTGCTCGAGAAGCTGCCGATCGAGCTGATCTCGACCTACTGGGTCCCGGACGGCAACTTCCCCGACCACGAGCCGAACCCGCTGCTGCCCGAGAACCGCGAGTTCATCATCGAGAAGGTCAAGGCCGAGGGCGCCGACGTCGGCATCGCCTGGGACGGCGACGCGGACCGCTGCTTCTTCATCGACGACAACGGCGAGTTCGTCGACGGCGACTTCCTCACGGCGCTGCTCGGCAAGCTGATCTTGGCGAAGGTGCCGGGCGCCGACATCCTCTACGACGTGCGCGCCTCGCGCGCGGTTCCGGACACGGTCAGCGCTCACGGCGGCACCGCGCACGTCAACCGCGTCGGGCACGCCTTCATGAAGCGGGCGATGCGCGAGCAGGGCGCCGAGTTCGCCGGCGAGGTCTCCGGCCACTACTACTTCCGCGAGTTCTACAACGCGGACAGCGGCACGATCCCGGCGCTGCTCGTGCTCGAGCTGCTCTCGAAGGAGGGCCGGCCGCTCTCCGAGCTCGTCGGCGATCTACGCTCGGAGTACTTCATCAGCGGCGAGATCAACTCGACCGTCGACGACGGTGAGGCGAAGATGAAGGAGATCGCCGCGGCCCATCCTGACGCTGAGATCTCGTGGCTCGACGGCGTCTCCGTCGACTACGACGACTGGCACTTCAACGTGCGCCCCTCCAACACCGAGCCGCTGCTCCGCCTCAACCTCGAGTCGCTCGTCTCGCGCGAGGACATGGAGGCCAAGCGCGACGAGATGCTCGCCATGATCCGTGCCCAAGGTGACTGAGGCGGCGGCCGGCGGGCACGGGTTCGTCGATCCTCAATCGGCGGCCCCCGAGCCCGACGCGGCTGAGATCGAGCTCTGGCGCCGGATCGACGGCGCCGGGATCAAGCTGATGCGGATCCCGACGCCGTTCGCGGTCGGCCGCGTCAACTGCTGGCTGATCGAGGATGAGCCGCTCACCCTGATCGATGCCGGGCCGAACTCCGGCACCGCACTCGATGAGCTCGCCCGCCAGCTCGACGCGCTGGGGCATGCCGTTGACGAGATCGGGCTGATCGTCGTCAGCCACCAGCACATCGATCACATCGGTCTCGTCGATGTCGTCGCCCGCCGGTCCGGGGCCGAGGTCGCCGCCGTCGACGCGCTCGTCCCGTTCCTCGAGGAGTACCGCGAGCGCGCCGATGCCGAAGACGCCTTCGCCGCCGAGCTGATGCTTCGCAACGGGATCCCCGAGCAGGTCGTCGTCGCTCTGCGCGCCGTGTCCGCCGGCTTCCGCGGCTGGGGCGCAGGCGCCCACGTGGATCGCATCCTGCGCGACGGCGAGACGCTCGAGCTCCGCGACCGCAAGCTCGAGGTGCAGCTGCGCCCGGGGCACTCCCCCACCGACACGCTCTTCTGGGATGCGGAGCGCCGCATCCTGATCGGCGCCGATCACCTGCTCAAGCACATCTCATCGAACCCGCTCCTCGCTCGGCCGTCCGACGGCGGCGACGAGCGGCCGCACTCGCTGGTCACCTACCTCGAGAGCCTGCGGCGGACGCGCGAGCTGCCGGCAGAGATCGTGCTCCCCGGCCACGGCGAGCCCGTGACCGAGCACCGCGAGCTGATCGACTCGCGCTTTCGCATGCACCGGCGGCGCGCGGACAAGCTGCTGCGCCTGATCGCCTCCGAGCCACGGACCGCGCACGAGCTCGCGCAGGAGCTCTGGGGCGACGTTGCGGTGACGCAGGCGTTCTTGACGCTGAGTGAGGTGATCGGCCACCTCGACCTGCTGATCGACGAAGGCCAAGCCACCGAGATCGAGAGCGACGGCGTCGTCCGCTTCGCCGCGGTCGACGGCGCGGGGCATGCGACCGACGAGGGGCCTACCCAGGCCGAGTGATGAATTGCGCGCCGTAGCGTTGCGTTTTTCAGCGCTCGGTCGCGAGTAACCCGAGCAGGCACGCCGGTTAGGATCGGTCGGTGGGTACTCCCGCAGCCCCAGCGCGTCCGGACCCGATCGTCCCCCCGCCGGCCCCCTCCTCGGCATCCGGCGGCGACGGCGTGCGCCCGCCGAAGAAGCGGATGCTGATCATCGTCAACCCGTACGCGACGACGGTCTCCGACCGGCTCAAGAACCTCGTCGTCTACGCGCTGCAGGGCCGCTACGACGTCGAGGCCGTTGCCACCGAGGCCCAGAACCACGCGACCGAGATCGGCCGCGAGGCGATCGACGGTGGCTACGACGTCGTCGTCGCCTTCGGCGGCGACGGCACGCTCAACGAGGTCGCCAACGGGCTCGCCGGAACCAACATCCCCGTCTCCGTGCTGCCCGGCGGCTCGACCAACGTCGTCGCCCGCTCGCTCGGCATCCCCAACGACGTCGTCGACGCGACCGAGCACCTGCTGGCCGTCGCCGACCGCTTCGAGCCGCGGCCGATCGACCTGGGCATCGCCAACGGGCGCCGTTTCGTCTTCGCCTGTGGCGCCGGGCTCGACGCGACGGCCGCCGCCCGGGTCGATGCGAACCCCCGCCTCAAGGCCCGGATGGGGCCGTACTTCTACACCTACGCGGCTGTGCGCGGCTTTTACTCACGCTACCTCCGCAACCCGATCCAGCTCCGGGTCGAGACGCCGGAGGGGAGCACCGAGGGCGTTACGGCGATCTGCCAGAACTCGGATCCCTACACGTACTTCCAGGACACGCCGGTGCGCGTCTGCGAGGACGTCGACTTCGACTCCGCCTCGCTCTCGCTCGCCGTCCTGCGCCGCGCCCGCCAACGCGACGTGCCATCGATCGGCGCCCGCGTCCTCAACCCCTCCTGGAGCCTCACGACGCATCGGCAGATCGACCACTGGGCCGGGCTCACCGAGGCCCGGATCGAGTCACTCTCCCGAACCGACGAGGGCGAATGGCGGCGCTTCCCCGTCGAGGTCGACGGCGACTACATCGGCGAGCACGGCGAGCTCGATCTGGGCCTCGACGCCGGCGCCCTGACGATCCTCGCCTGAGCGGACGGCGGTCATGGCCAGGCGTGAGGACGGCTGCATCTTCTGCGCGATCGCAGCCGGCGACACCGAGGCGGAGATCGTCTACGCGGACGAACGCTTCCTCGCCTTCCTCGACCAGCGGCCGCTCTTCCATGGCCACGTGCTGACGATCCCACGCGATCACCATGAGACGCTCGCCGACCTGCCCGCCCAGCTCGTCGGCCCGTTCTTCGAGCTCGTCCAGCGGCTCTCGATCGCCGTCCCCGAGGCGATGGACGCCAGGGGCACGTTCGTGGCGATGAACAACACGGTCAGCCAGAGCGTCGCCCACCTGCACGTGCACGTCGTCCCACGCACGAAGGGCGACGGCCTGCGGGGCTTCTTCTGGCCCCGGACCAAGTACGAGGGCGAATCGATGGCGGCGGCCGGCGCGGCGATCCGCGCGGCGCTCGAATCGGGGGGCTGAGGGTCCGACAGGGGCTAGGGTTGGCGCGGGTACCCCGCTGCCGTCCTCGTCGCATGAGCTCCGACACGATCAGCCTCCTGACCGTGCCCCTCTTCACGGGGGCAATCGGCTACGTGACGAACTGGTCCGGCGTGCTGATGCTCTTCTACCCGGTCGAGTTCAAGGGGATCAGGATCCCGGGGCTGGCGCCCTTTTCGCGCTTTCTGCCTCGGCGGCTGCAGCAGGTCCCGATCGGGCTGACGAAGGGCTGCTTCGGCTGGCAGGGAATCGTTCCCTCGCGGGCCGCGAAGATGGGCTCGATCGCCGTCGACAAGGGCATCGCCAAGCTCGGCAGCCCACGCGAGTTCTACGAGAGCCTCGAGCCCGACGCGATCGCCGAGCACATCATCGCCACCTCCGGCGACGAGATCCACGAGCTGATCGACCGGATCATGGAGCGTGAGCACCCGCAGCTGTGGAACGACCTGCCGCCGCAGCTGAAGGAGCGCGTGCACGAGCGCGTCGATGCGGAGCTGCCGGAGATCGTCCGCACCGTCACGGACGGCATCGGCCACGACATCGACCACCTCATGGACGTCAAGCTGATGGTGATCCGCCACCTCGAGGCGAACCCAGAGCTCGCCAACCGGATCTTCCTCGAGATCGGCCGCAAGGAGCTGCGCTTCATCATCAACTTCGGCTTCTTCTTCGGCTTCATGCTCGGCATCCCGACGGCGATCGTCACCGTCCTGCTGCTGCCGGGTCAGTGGTGGCTCTTGCCGATCGCCGGCGTGCTGATCGGCTACGTCACCAACCTGGTCGCGATCGTGATGATCTTCGAGCCCGTCGAGGCACGCAGAATTCTCGGCTTCAAGCTCCAGGGTCTGTTCATCCGCCGACAGCCCGAGGTCTCCGACATCTACGCCGGCGTGATCGCCAACGACGTCGTCACCCTCGACAACATGGGCCGCGAGCTGCTCACCGGCCCGCAGTCGGATCGCACCCGGCGGATGATCTCCGACGCCCTCCGCCCCGCCGTCGACCGCTCGCTCGGAGTCAGCCACCACGCCGTCCGCGTCGCGATCGGCACCCGCCAGTACGACTCGATCCGCGAGTCGCTCGCCGTCGAGGCGATCGACAGCACGGTCAACCCCCTCGGCGACCCCGACTTCAACGCCCGCCAAGGCGAGGAGATCCGCAGCCTGATCGCCGCCCGGATGCGCGAGATGTCCCCGACCGACTTCTCCGAGATGCTGCGCACCGTGATCCACGAGGACGAGTGGCTCCTCTACCTCCACGGCGCCGTCCTCGGCTTCGGCGCGGGCCTGATCCACCTGGCGATCTTCGGCTAGGTCAGGCGGCCGGCGAGGCTCATCGTCCCGAGTTTGCATGCTGATGGCAGGCAAACTCCGGACGGGGCCGGCGGTCGCTGCGCCTCGTCAGCCGGCGAAGGTCGCAAACGTCCAGTGGTTGCCGTCGGGATCGGCGATGGTGAAGTCGCGCGAGGGGTAGTCGGTCTGGTCGGTGATCTCGTGCACGAGCTCGGCACCGAGATCCACCGCCCGCGCGAGGACGGCGTCCGGATCGGCGGTCACGACATGCAGCGAGGCGGTGCCGGGTCGGCATGGCGTGCTCCGCTCACCCGTACTGGCGAGCATGACGCGGCCGCCCTCGGGCCAGTCGAGCTGGCAGTGATGGATCGCGCCGCCGCGTTCCCCGGGGATCAGCAGGTCCTCGGTGAAGCCGATCGCGACCAGCCAGTCCTTCAGCGCGGGAGCGTCGTTGCTGATCACGCTGGCCCAGACGCTCTGCTGCCGCTTGCCGCTGAGGGTGATCACGCCCCGATCCTACGCTCCGGCCGCACCGTGCCGGCATGACACTCCCTCGCGCGGGCGACAGGCCCGGCGCGCCAGCGTCAACCCGAGCGCCGACGCCAGCGAGGCGCCGCGGCACAAAGCCCTCGCGCCCAGTGAGGACAGGGGCGGCCGGGAGCGGCGGGTAGGGCAGCGCGTTCTGTACCGACTTGCCCAGCTATGTGCTGGGAAAGTCGATGAGGAACGGCCGGCCAGGCCCACACAAGGCCCCGCCGGCGTCAACCAGAGGCGCTCTCTGACCAAGCCTCGGCGTGCCGGCGAGGGGCGCGGTGTGGCGGAGCCACATAAGCCCCGAGTCGGTGCGGCGAGGCGCCGCGTCAGAGAGCGCCGACGCCCTACGCGCCGGGGGTGACGCGATAGGCGTCAAAGACGCCCTCGACCTGGCGCAGGCGCGACACCGCGCCCTTGAGCTGGGTCGTATCGCCGACCTCGACCACGAAGCGGTTCTGGACCATCGGTGGCTTCGTCGAGCACTTGGCCTCGAGGATGTTCATTCCGGCCTCCGAGAAGGTCCTCGATAGGTCTTCAAGGAGGCGGACTCTGTCCCACGCATCGATCTGGATCTCAACGCGGTAGGAGGTGCGGTTGTCGCCGTCCCAGCTCACCTCGGTGAAGCGATCCGGGCTCTTCTTGAGGGCGGCGACGTTCTTGCAGTCCTCGCGGTGGATCGTGATCCCGCGGCCGAGCGATACGTAGCCGACGATCTCGTCGCCCGGTACCGGCCGGCAGCACTTCGCAAGTCGGACCATGACGTCGTCGACGCCCTTGACCGAGATCCCGTAGCCGGAGGCCTGCTGGGTGCGCCGCTCTGATGCGTCCTTGCCGTCGAGCACGTCCTCGAGCCGCGATTCGGCCTCGCCGCCGGCGACGGCGTCGCCCTGCTTGAGGCGCTGCATGACCTTGTTCGTCACGGTGCCGGCGCTGATCTTGCGCTGACCGAGGGCGACGTAGAAGTCGTCCGCCTTGCGGAAGCCCATCTCGCGGATCACGTCGACGAGCAACGGTGAGCCCGCGATCCGCTGTGGCGGCAGGCCGCGCCTACGGAGCGCGTCGGCGAGCTCCTCGCGACCGTTCTTCTCGGCGTCCTCGCGTCGCTCCTGCTTGAGGAACGAGCGGATCTTGTTGCGCGCCCGGCTCGTCTTGACGAGGCTGAGCCAGTCCCGCGAGGGACCGCGCTCGCGCTTGCGTGGTCAGCACCTCAACGATGTCGCCGCTCTTCAGCGTGTAGTGCAGCGGCACGATCTTGCCGTTGACCTTGGCGCCGACGCAGCGGTGGCCGACATCGGTGTGCACCGCGTAGGCGAAGTCGAGCGGCGTCGAGCCCGCCGACAGGTTCTTGATCTCGCCCTTCGGCGTGAAGACGAAGACCTCGTCCTCGAAGAGGTCGACCTTGAGCGCGTTCAGGAACTCGGCCGGGTCGGCGTCCCCCTCGGCGTCGAGCAGATGCCGCAGCCAGGTCATCTTCGACTTCTCGACGTCCTCGGAGCGCTTGCCGTTCTGGCCATCCTCCTTGTAGGCGACGTGCGCGGCGACGCCGAACTCGGCGAGCGCGTGCATCTCCGCGGTCCGGATCTGGATCTCCAGGGGCTGGCCCTCGGGCCCGATCACCGTCGTGTGCAGGGCCTGGTACAGGTTCATCTTCGGGGTCGCGATGAAGTCCTTGAAGCGGCCGGGCAGCGGCTTCCAGATCGCGTGGATGACGCCAACCGCGCCATAGCAGTCCTTGACCGAGCCGACGATCACCCGCATCGCGGTCAGGTCGTAGATCTCGTTGAACTCGCGCCCCTTCTTGGTCATCTTCGAGTAGATCGAGTAGAAGTGCTTGGCGCGGCCGGAGATCTGCGCGTCCTCGATCCCGACCTTGCCGAGCTCGGTGGCGAGGATCCGGCCGGCGTCGGCGACGTACTGCTCCCGCTCGGTCCGCTGCTGGCTGACCAGCTTCTTGATCTCGTCGTACTTGCGCGGATGCAGGATCTGGAAGGAGAGGTCCTCGAGCTCCCACTTGATTGCGTGGATACCGAGCCGATGGGCAAGCGGCGCGTAGATCTCGAGCGTCTCGCGCGCCTTCAGGACCTGCTTCTGCTTCGGCAGGGCGGCCAGCGTGCGCATGTTGTGCAGGCGGTCGGCGAGCTTGATCAGGATGACCCGCACGTCGGTGGCCATCGCCACCATCATCTTCCGGTAGTTCTCGGCCTGGCTCTCATCGCGGCTCTCGAACGTGATCCCGGTCAGCTTCGTGACGCCGTCGACCAGATGGGCGACGGTATCGCCGAACTGCGTCTCGACCTCGTCGATCGAGGCGCTCGTGTCCTCGACGGTGTCATGCAGGAGCGCTGCGCAGAGGGTGTCCGTGTCGAGCCGCAGCCCGGCGCAGATCTTCGCCACCTCGACCGGGTGGCTGACGAAGTCCTCGCCCGAGCGCCGCTTCTGGTCGGCGTGGCGGTCGCAGGCGAAGACGAAGGCGCGCTCGAGCATCGGCCGGTCGACCTCCTCGTCGGCCGCCTCCGCGTGCTCGGCGACGACGGCGAGCAAGTCGCCGAGCAGCCCGCGCTCGCTCTCGCTCAGGCCGCGGGTGAGCTCGTCGGCGGCGAGCGGCTCGTGGCTACCCTCCTCGCGGCCGATGCGGATGTGGCCGTCGACCTCGAGGTCGGCGATCTCCGTGCCCGCGGGCGCGCGCTCGTCGCCGTTCGCGACGGGGTCACGCTCGAGGGGGATCAGCTCGCTGTCCTGCTCCGGAGGAATTCGAGGCCTTCTTCGTATCGTGCGGTCGAGGCGCGCCAGACGCCCGACCGATCCAGTTCGGTCCTTTCCGAGGATAGAACGCGCAGGAAGCGTTCGCCACCGTCCGGGCCGCTCATTGCGCCGATCTCGCAGATCCCGAGCTCGGCGAGTACGCGCACGCAGCGTGCCGCAAGAGCGGCCTCGCGCCGACGCCCCAACGTGCCCGCCAGCAACGTCGCCAGTGCGTCGCCGGCAAGCGGCCCGGCTGCGGCGGCTCGGTAGATCTCGGCAAGGAGCGCCCGCGGCTGCCAGCGCTCCGCCCAGCAGAGCTGGGCAAGATCGTCGCGGGCAAAGGCTTCATGCAGCCAGCCGTCGCCCGCGGCGAGGGCTGCCAACTGGCCCGGAAGCGGCGCCGGGTCGATGCAGATCGCATGCCCGAAGCCGCTCGCCAGGCGCGGGTGTGCGGCGATCGACTCCCAGTCCGTGAGCAGCAGGTCGGGCCCGCCCGTCGCGCGGGGCGCGGAGGCAGCAGCGACGGCGTCGGCGCCACACGAGGCACAGACGATGGCCCACGAGCTGCCGAACCGGGGGCCGCCCGCGGCCAGCGGGGCAAGCTGGGCGCGGCGGCGGGCGTCGGCGCAGACGATCACAACCCGGGCGCCACTTGAGATCAGCTCGCCGGCGAGCGCGACCGGCGCGCGACGATCGGCGATCACCTCGCGCGCGGCAGTGCTCGCATCCGCTGCCGCCGCGGCGGCCGGCAGGTCGAGGCCGTCGGCCGGCAGCGCCAGGTTGGCGTCGAAGAGCTCCCACCAGCCGGGATCCGCCCCCGGGGCGCAGCTGCAGGCGCCGGCCGGCGCGTCGGCTGTGCTCGCGCCGGGCCGCCCCTCGAGCACAGCGCGCGGCTGGACCGATCCGTTCCAGTGGTTGAGCTCGAGCCGCACGGTGAAATCGTGGGGGTCGGCGCCGGCGCGCTCAAGCCCGGAGGCGCCGTTGAAGACGACGGCACCAGCGCGCCCACCACCGCTGGCGAGCGAGAAGCGCGCGTGCTTGCCCTCCTCCCCCATCGGCCGCACGTCCTCGGCTCGCGCCCAGGGGACGAGCAGCCGCACCGCCGGATTGCCCTCGCCGAAGGGGCCGAGGGAGGCGATCTGCTCGGCGACGCGCGTATCGAGCGAGTCGGGGCCGACGACGGCGTCGATCCGATCCGGCTTCGGCGGCGGGCCCTCGGGGAGCTGGCGTGCGGCGGCTTCCGCGAATGCGAGCCGGAACTCGTCGATCCTGCCCGCGTCGAGCTCGACCCCCGCGGCAGCTCGGTGGCCGCCGAAGCGGTCGAGCAGCTCGCCGCACTCGTTCAGCGCAGCGAGCAGGTCGAAGCCGGGGATGCTGCGGCCCGACCCGCGCGCACGGCCGCTGCCGTCGATCGCGAGCAGCACGGCGGGCCTGCCGGTCCGCTCGACGATCCGCGAGGCGGCAATCCCGACAACGCCCGGATGCCACCCCTCGCCGGCGAGGACCAGCCCCGGCGCCCCACGCAACTCCTCGGGCAGTTCGCGCAGCGAGGCGAGCGCCTCGCTCGTCACCTGGCGCTCGATGTCGCGGCGCTCGAAGTTGGCGGCGTCGAGCTCGGCCGCGATCTCGGCGGCGCGGGTGCCATCCTCGGTGCTGAGCAGCTCGACGCCGGCGTCGGCGCGGTAGAGGCGCCCGGCGGCGTTCAGCCGCGGCGCCAGGCGAAAGGCGATGTCGCCCTCGTCGAGGCGCTCGGGCTCGGCCCCGGCGGCCGCGATCAACGCCCGCAGGCCAGGGCGGCGCGCCTGCCGCAGGCGGCGCAGGCCGAGCCGCGTCAGGGTCCGGTTCTCGTCGACGAGCGGGACCATGTCCGCGACCGTCGCCAGCGCAACGAGGTCGAGGTCGCGGTCCGGGTCAGGGGCCTGCTCGCCGGCCACGGCGGCGGCCGCGGCCTCATAGGCGCGGGCGAGCTTGTCGGCGACGGCCGCTCCGCACAGGCCCGCGAACGGGTAGCCGCCGACGACCGGGTGCACGATCGTGCACTCCGGCAGACGCTCACCGGGGGTGTGATGGTCGCTGACGATCACCTCGATCCCGGCAGCCCGGATCGCGGCGACCTCCTCGACGCTCGCGATCCCGCAGTCCGCAGTGATCAGGAGCCGCGTGCCGCGCTCCTGCAGCCGCCCCAGCGTCGACGCCGAGAGCCCGTAGCCGTCGGCGGAGCGATCCGGGATCAACCAATCGCAGTCGGCGCCCGCACGGCGTAGCGTGGTGACGAGGATCGCGGTCGCCGCCATCCCGTCGACGTCGTAATCGCCGTGGATCGTGATCCTGTCGCCCGCGGCGACGGCGGTCGTGATCAGGTCGACGGCGTCATCGATCCCGCCGAGCTCGCTCGCCTCGTGCCGGATCTCGGCCTCGATGAACTCGCGGGCCTGCTCCTCGGTCCGGTGTCCGCGGCGGACGAGCGTGATCGCGACGGGCTCAGCGAGCTCGAGCCGCTCCATGAGCAGGCGCGCGTCCGCGTAGTCATAGGGGTCGGCCTCATAAGCGCGCGCCTGGGCGCGGGCTCGGGCATCGGCCCGGTCCGTGGAGTCGGTCATGCCGCCAGCGTCGCTCACGCGAGAAGGCTCGCAACGCAACCCGACGGAACGGGGGTGCGTTTTCTGCCGCTTATGCGGGATCTACCGGCTCGCGCGGCGCACGAGACGGCCTCTTAGGCGAGCGGCGGGTGCTGCTCCTCGTCGCGCAGGCCCCAGAAGTAGACGATCGCCAGGCCCGCGAGGCAGCCGGGAACGGCGGCGAGCAGCGTGACGATGTCCGTGCTGCCGATCCCCTCGCCGCTGGCGAGCTGGTAGATCGCACCGGTCAGAATCGAGCCGAGGATCGCGCCGGCGAAGGCGCCGACGATCCCGCCCCGGAAGTGATCGGGCAGGAACACGGTGAAGTGCCAGAGGGCAATTCCGAGGGTGACCCATACGACTGCTGCCATCTCCGCCTCCTACCTCGGCCTTCCGTGCTTGCGCTGGCGCTCGGCCCGCTTCTGCTTACGCCGCTCGCGGAGCTCCCGCTTCCGCTCGCGCTCGGCCTGCTCTTCGGGACTGAGGTCCTGCTCGGCGACGGCGGTGCTCGTCGCCCCGCGCGCCTCGGGCTCGGGCTCCGACTCGGGCTCGGGCTCCGGCGTCAGCGCCGCATCGGCGCTCGGCGCGGGCTCCTCGTCCTCGGTCTCCGCCTCTTGGACCTCGATCTCTTCGTCGCCGAGACGCGCCACCTCGTTGTCCTCGGGGAACGGCGGCACGGTGCCCATCGTCTCGCGGATCCGCGCCGCCCGCGCCCGGTAACCGGGCTCGCGCTCCTTCCAGTGGATCAGCACCGGGGTCGCGATGAAGATCGACGAGTACGTACCGGAGAGGACTCCGATCATCATCGCGAAGGCGAAGTCGCGCAGGGTCTCGCCACCGAAGACGAGGATCACGCCGATCAGGAAGACGGTTGACAGCCCGGTGATCAGCGATCGCGTCAGCACCTCGCCGAGCGAGCGGTTGGCAATCTGGGCGAACGTCGCGCGCGGCAAGCGCGGCACGTTCTCGCGTATTCGGTCGAAGACGATGACGGTGTCGTAGAGCGAGTAACCGAGGATCGTCAGGAAGGCTGCGACGGTCGCGCTCGAGACCTCCCTGCCCGAGAGCGAGTACACGCCTCCCGTGATGAGGACGTCGTGCATGACCGCGATCAGCACCGGGATCGCGTACTTGGCCTCGAACCGGAAGGCCACGTACCCGCTGATCAGGATCAGCGAGAAGATGATCGCGTAGGCGGCACTGCGCGCCACCTGGGCGCCAAAGGTCGGCCCGATCGAGGTGCTGTCGAAGCCGCCCTGGTTGTCGTTCGCGTTCGTCTGCAGGCCGAAGTCGCGCCGCAGCTGATCCTGGATCTTGCCGACCTCGCCGGGGGTGATCTTGCCCTGGATCTCAACGACGTGGTCGCCGAACTGAGGGTTGGTCACCGACTGCACCTTGACCGCGTTCGGATCGGCGACGCCGGCGGCGCCGAGCGTACTGCGCACGTCGTCGACCGAGGCGTCCTTGACGAGCGCCGCGTCGATCTTCGTGCCCGACTCGAAGTCAATGCCGAAGTTGAGCCCCTGCGTTGCGAACGAGATCGCGCCGATCAGCAGGATCGCGCCGGACATCGAGAAGAACCAGCGGCTGGCACCGGAGAAGTCGATGTGCCAGCGGCGCGTCGAGGCGGCGCCGAGCACGCGCGGGTTCGAGAGCAGCTTCGTTCGGCCCAGCGAGGCGAGCACGGCGCGGGTGAAGACGACCGCGGTGAACAGCGAGACGAGGACGCCGACGCCGAGCGTGAAGGCGAAGCCCTTGACTCCCCCAGTGGCCAGGCCGAAGAGCACGAACGCGGTCAGCAGCGTGATCACGTTCGCGTCGATGATCGAGCCGATCCCGCGGCGGTAGCCGGCGCTAATGGCGCTCAGCATCGAGTGGCCCTTGGCCGCCTCCTCCTTTATTCGCTCGAAGATGATGATGTTCGAGTCCGCCGCCACGCCTATGGTCAGGATCAATCCCGCCACGCCGGGCAACGTCAGGGTGATCGGGATCACCTTCATTAGCGCGAAGAAGAAGACCGCGTAGACGATCAGGCCGAGCACCGCGACGAGGCCGAGGAAGCGGTAGTAGGCGACGAGGAAGAGCATCACGAGGGCGAGGCCGACGAGGCCGGCCGTCTTCGCCTGGTTCAGCGCCTGCTCGCCGAGCGTCGCCGAGACGGTGCTCGTGCTGATCAGCTTCAGGTCGATCGGCAGGGCGCCGATGCGGAGGAACTCCGCGAGGTCCTGGGCCTCGGTGATGGAGAAGCCGCCGCTGATCTGGGCGCCGTTGCGGCCGTCGATGCCGTTCGGATTCTCCTGCGGGTCGACGACCGGCCGCGAGACCATCTCGTCGTCGAGGACGATGCCGAACGCCTCGGCGCTGGGCGGGAAGTTGAGCTGGCCGCGGTTGGCGATCTGCTGCGTCACCTTCGCGAACGCCTGCCGGCCCGTATCGGTGAAGTCGAAGGTGACGATCGGCGCGTGCGTGTTCGGATCGAAGTTCTGCTCCGGGCTCTTCAGATCGTCGCCGCCGAGCGCCGGCCGGTCGTGGAGGACGAAGTACTGATCGCCGGTCTCGAGACCGGTGTTCGAGTTGGTCCCGCTCGACTGCTTGTCGAGGACGACGATCGTGCCGGGCTTGACCGTCAGGATCTCCTGCTGCGCCTTGGGCAGCGCCTGCGCCTCGGGGGTGTCGAAGAGATCGCGCTGCTTCTCCGCCGGACCGGAGACGAGGTCCTTCGACTTCTTGTCGAACAGGTAGTAGCGGTTGCCGCTGACCGTGCACTGGTCGTTACAGCTTTCGGGCTGCTCGGAGGCGAGCTTGACGGCGTCGTAGAGGCTTGGCTGCAGCTGCGCCGCCAGGTTCTGGGAGGTGACCTCGGTGCCCTTCTTCTTCGGGATCACGTTCGGGTCGAGGTCGTAGAAGCCGAGCTGCGCCGTGTCGCCGACCTGGGCGGCGGCCCGCGCGGAGTCCTGGACGTCGGGGAGGCTGACCTGGATCCCCTTGTCGCCAAGGCGGGAGATCTCGGGCTCGGCGACGCCGAGAGCGTCGACGCGGTCGCGGATGATCTCGATCGCGCGGTCGATGTCCTCAGGCGTGACCTGCGGCGTCTGCGGCGTGGGCTCGCCCTCGTAGACGAGCTGCGTGCCGCCCCGCAGGTCGATGCCGAGGACCGTACGCTTCTGCGTGATCGCGAGCGCGGACGCGGCCAGCAGGCCGATCACGAAGAGGATCACGAACAGGTTGACGCGGCGGGATCCCATCGGATCTGTCGGCCTACTCCGGCGTCAGGACGAGCAGCATGCCGCCGTCGTCGTCGTAGGCCGGGAAGACGTCGGCGACGGCCTTGGCGGGGAGATCGCCCTCGGCGTGCACCTCGACGCGCTTGCCGAGCGAGCGCACGCCCCACTCGAGCGTCGTCTCGATCGGATCGGTCTGCCCGTCGTCGTCGATGTCCGCGGTCACGCCGCCATCGCCGAGGTCGACCCACTCGAGCCCGAGCACGTCCTTGACCGAGCGGCCGATCACGTCCTCGTCCGTGAGCCCGGTGAGCTCGAAGCCGCCGCGACCGACGTCGAGCACGCGACCCTTCGCGTCGCACGTGAAGAACGCCGCGTCGGGAGCGGGGTAGTAATCGTCCAGCAGCTCGAAGACGAACCCGAATCCGCACTTCGAGCAGCCTTTCGGCCGCGTCGTCAGACCCGCGTTCCTCTCTCCGCTCTGTTCCCTGTTCCCGCAGTTCGGGCAGATGAAAAAGGGCACAGACGGAAGGCTATTGAATCGGCGTCGCAGGGCTGCGGTGCCTGGTTTCAGGGTGGTGACGGAGCTCCCGGACGGAGCGCGCGCAGCGGGCGCCTGTGCGTTCACGTGCGACGGCCAACCCGAGCGGAGCGACTAGAAGAGGCTGCCGGCGTCGGCTTCGGGCTGCGGCATCGGCAGGCCGAGGTGGGCGGCGCCACGCTCGGTGACGACGCGACCACGCGGCGTTCGCTTCAGCAGACCCTGCTGCAGCAGGTAGGGCTCGTAGACGTCCTCGATCGTGTCGGGCTCCTCGTCCACGGCTGCGGCGAGCGTCGACAGGCCAACCGGACCACCGGCGAAGCGCTCGGCGATCGCGCTGAGGATCGCGCGGTCGGCGCGGTCGAGGCCGGCCTCGTCGACCTCGAGCATCGCGAGCGCCGCGGTGGCGATCTCCGCCGTGATCACGCCGCTGCCACGCACCTCGGCGTAGTCGCGAACTCGCTTCAGCAGCCGATTGGCGACCCGCGGCGTGCCACGCGAGCGGGCGGCGATCGCGGCGGTGCCGGCGGGGTCGATGTCGATCCCGAGGATCGCGGCGGAGCGATCGACGATCTCGGCCAGATCAGCGGGGTCGTAGTGCTCGAGCCGGTGGCTGACGCCGAAGCGGTCGCGCAGCGGCGTCGTCAGCAGGCCGGCGCGGGTCGTCGCGCCGACGAGCGTGAACGGCGGTAGATCGAGCGTCACCGTGCGGGCCCCGGCGCCCTGGCCGAGGACGACGGGCAGCGTCCGGTCCTCCATGGCCGGATAAAGCGTCTCCTCGATCGCCCGGTTGAGCCGGTGGATCTCGTCGACGAAGAAGACCGAGCCGGGCTCGAGCGTGGTCAGGAAGCTGGCGACGTCCGCCTTGCGCTCAAGCGCCGGGCCCGCGGTCTGCACGAGCGGCACGCCGAGCTCGGCGGCGATGATGTGGGCGAGCGATGTCTTGCCGAGGCCGGGCGGGCCGGCGAGCAGTACGTGGTCGAGGGGCTCGCCACGCTTGGTCGCGGCCTCGATGAAGATCGCGAGCTGGTCGGTGACCTGGCGTTGGCTGACGAACTCGCTCAGCCGGCGGGGACGCAGGCTCGTGTCGAGCTCCTCCTCGCCACTCTCGACGCGCGCGTCGGCGATCCGCACCTCGCCGTCGGCGCCGAGTGCGTCGGCGGCCTCGGCGAAGTCCTCGCCCTCGCCTCGATCAAGCGGGATTCGTCTGACGCCCATGCGCCCTCAGGCTAGGCCGCGGTCCGGTCGCCGCCGCCTGAGCCCGCGCGCAGCGCCGCCGCGAGCAGCTCCTCGGCGGTCTCGCCCTCAGCCGCGTCGAGCAGGCGCTCGGCCTCGATCGGTGTGTAGCCGAGCCCGAGGAGTCCGTCGCGGGCCTCCGTCCGGGCGCCGGGCGCCGAGCCGGCGGGCGCCGGCACGCCCTCGGCGACGCCGTCGCTGAGCTCACCGGCAACCTTCTCGCGGAGCTCGACGATGATCCGCTCGGCCGTCCGCTTGCCGATCCCGGGCACGGCTTGGAACCGCTTTGCGTCGCCGGCGGCGATCGCCGTCAGCAGGTCGCGCACCGCGCCGCCCGAGAGTGCCGCGATCGCGACCTTCGGACCGATGCCGGAGACCGAGATCAGCATCAGGAAGAGGTCGCGCTCCTCCTCGGCGGCGAACCCGTACAGCGACATCGTGTCGTCGCGGGCGATCAGGTGAGCGTGCAGGGCGACGTCGCGACCCACCGCCGGCACTGCACGCAGCGTCTCCGAGGACACGGTGAGCTTGTAGCCGACGCCGGCCGCCTCGATGACGACATGATCGGGGCGGCGGACGAGGACCTGCCCGGAAACCGAGGCGATCACTTCAGCACCGCCTCCTTGGCTCCCTGGGCACTGGTCCGCGTCACCGAAATCATCTGAGGCGACTGCGAGGCATGGCAGATCGCGACCGCGAGCGCGTCCGCTGCATGGTCGGACTCAGGGATCGTCGACAAGCCGAGCAGCGCCGCAACCATGTTCTGGACCTGCATCTTGTCGGCCCCACCGCTGCCGCAGACCGACATCTTCACGGCCTGCGGGGTGTAGTCGAAGCATTCGATGCCGCGCTCGGCGGCCGCGAGCATGATCACGCCGCGCGCCTGGCCGACCTTCATCGCCGACTGCACGTTCTTGCCGAAGTAGAGATCCTCGAGGGCGAGCGCCTCGGGCTCGTGCCAGGTGAGCAGCTCAGCGACGGCCGCGTGGATCGACTCGAGCCGGCGCTCGAGCGGCGCCTCGGCGGGCGAATCGATGACGCCGGCATCGAGCGCCGTCGTCCTGCTCCCGGCCACGCGCACGACGCCGAAGCCCGTGTTGGCGATACCCGGATCGATTCCCATCACGATCCTCATCCCTCGTTGATTCTGCGCCTGCCCCCGGATGCCTTTTTCTGCGCGGCGGCCCTCCCCCACCGCTGCGCTCGCGCGCGCCGCTGTCCTATCTTGCCGGGGGCGATGGACGAGCCGAACCCGAAGCAGCCGCTGCGCGCCCGCGCCGTTCGCGGCGCGATGAAGTGGCGCGCCAGCCGCGGCTCGCTCAGCAAGCCCCAGGGGCCGCCGCCGGCGATCGAGCGCGACCTCGACGAGAGCTTCGCGGACTACTGGCGGCGGCGGATCGATCAGCACCACGACGATGCCTGGGCCGGCGTGCCGATGGCGAAGTTCCCCGAGGACCTGCGTACCTATCAGCACCTGATCTGGGAATCACGCGCCGACACCGTGATCGAACTCGGCACCAAGTGGGGCGGCTCGATGCTCTGGTTCCGCGATCAGCTCCGCACGTTCGCCGGCTACGGCCGGCTCGAACGCGAGCCGCGCGTGATCGGCATCGACCTCGCCACCGACCACGCCCGCACCCTGCTCGAACGGGCCGACCCGGACTGGGCCGAGCAGATCACGCTGATCGAGGGCGACCTCCGCGACGCCGACGTCGTCCGCCGGATCGAGGAGGCCATCGACCCCCTTGCCCGGCCGCTGATCGTCGAGGACGCCGCCCATACCGGCGAGGTGACGACGGCCGCCCTCGAGAGCCTCGCCCACCTCGTCCCGGCCGGCGGCTTCTTCGTCGTCGAGGACGGCCACGTCGACATCGAGCGCCTGCACCCCGACGGCCCGCCGATGATCCGCCAGATCGGTGAGCGCTCGGGCGGCGTCATTCCGGCCATCGACGCCTGGCTCGCGACCCCGGCCGGCAGCGAGTTCAGCCTCCGCCCCGACCTCGAGCTCTACGGTGTGACCAGCCACCCCCACGGCTACCTGCAGCGCCGCGAAGCCCCGGGCTGAGGCGGGCCTCGCCGCCGGCGCCACTTGCGCCGCGCGAACCCGCGCCGCCGGCGACCGGACGCGGCTGTGCGGGGGCACTGAGGATGGTGGGTCAGTGGAAGTCCCAGGCCGCCCGGGACTCCGACGCTACATAGGCACGAACAGCAGATCTGCACTCTCCACCCCCTTCCCCTCAGTGCCCAAAGGCGATCAACCCCACGCCAAAGGGGAATCTGGGCCGAAAGAACACGCCGGACGTCTGCCAAGCCGCATACGTCCGGCGTGTTGGTTGCGCCCAGGGGAAGGAAGACGCCGCACGTAGGGCCGGCCGCAACGTATGGCGCGTTAGTTCCGCGATCCCCACTCCCGCCTAACTCCCTCGGTGCCCAAAGGCGGTCAACCCGCCGCCGGCGAGGAGGGTCAGCCCGCGACCCGCTCCATGACTTCGGCGTCGATGTCGAAGTTGGCGTGGACGGCGTCGACGTCGTCGTGGTCGTCCAGGGTCTCCATCAGGCGCAGCAGGCTCTTTGCGTCACTTTCGGTCGACCTCGACCGTCGTCTTCGGCTCCATCGTCGACGTCGGCCGACTCGATCTCGATGCCGTCGGCCTCGAGCGCCTCGCGGACCGTGGTCATGTCGGTCGGCGCCGTGAGCACGCGTAGGTCATCGTCCTCAGCGACGACGTCCTCGGCGCCGGCATCGATCGCGGCGATCAGGTCGTCCTCGCCGTAGCGCTCGGGGTCGAGGACGATCACGCCCCGCTTCTCGAACATCCAGGCGACGGAGTTGGGCTCGCCCAGGGAGCCGCCGCTGCGGTCGAACGCGTGCCGGACCTCGGCGCTCGTCCGGTTGCGGTTGTCGGTCAGCGCCTCGACGAGGATCGCGGCGCCGCCGGGCCCGTAGCCCTCGTAGAGGACGCTCTCGATCGCGGCGGCGTCGGTGCCCTCGCCGGTGCCGCGGTCGACCGCCCGCTGGATGTTGTCCTTCGGCATCGACGCGCCGCGTGCCTTGTCGATCGCCAGTTGCAGCGAGGGGTTGCCGGCGGGGTCGCCGCCGCCGTCACGCGCGGCGATCGTGATCGCCCGCGCGAGCTTCGTGAAGAGCTTGCCGCGCTTGGCGTCCGTCGCCGCCTTCTTGTGCTTGATCGAGGACCACTTCGAATGCCCTGACATGCCACGGATCGTAGAGGTCGGAGCCGGCATACCTCGCGCCGCAACTTTTCCCGCGAAGACGGGTTTGGGCACTCACACAACGCTTCACAAGACGTAATCGCGGCGCTGGGGTACCGGCGGGACGGTATGCCGAGAGGGATGCGATTCGCGAATTGGCCGAGTTCCGGGACGAGCTCGGCCAATCTCGTTAAACGACGAATTTCCCGTCTTGCTGGAGGACCTCGCCGTCCATCGTGATCATTCCGCCGCGGCGCAGGTCGCAGATCATGTCCCAGTGGATCGCCGACTCGTTGACGCCACCGGTGTCCGGGTAGGAGCGGCCGACGGCGAGGTGGACGGTGCCGCCGATCTTCTCATCGAGCAGGATCTCGCCGGTGCCGTCGGTGATTCCGTAGTTGGTGCCGATCCCGAGCTCACCGAGCCGGCGCGCGCCCTCGTCGGTATCGAGCATCTGAATCAGGAACTCCTCCCCGCGCTCGGCGCTCGCGTCGACGACCTTGCCGCCCGCGAAGCGGAAGCGGACGCCGGCGACCTCGCGGCCGGCGTAGGTGGCGGGTAGGTGAAAGGTGATCTCGCCCTCGGCCGAGTCCTCGACCGGGCCCGTGAAGAACTCGCCGTCGGGCATGTTGTGCTTCCCGTCGGCGGCGATGAACGTGCGCCCAGCGACGCTCAGCTTGAGGTCGGTGCCCGGTCCGGTGATCTGCACCTCCTCGCGGCCCTGGGCCCACTCGCGCAGCCGGTGCCACTCCTCCGCCGCCTGCTTCCAGGCGGCGACGGGGTCGGCCTGATCGGCAAAGCAGGCCCGGTAGTAGAAGTCCTCGTAGGCGGCGAGGCTCATCGAGGCGCCCGACGCATACGCGTTCGTCGGGAAGATCGTCAGCGCCCAATGGTGCTCATCGGCTGCGGCACGGGCCATCATCGCCTCCATCAGCGGCGCCATCGCCTTCTGTCGCATGGTCTGCTTGGAGGGGTCCACTCCGGAGAGCTCGCGCGTGTTCTCGGAGGCCATCAGCCGGATCCGCGCGTCCGCCTCCTCGGCAATCCAGCGCTGCGTCGGCGAGATCCACTGGATCTGCTCGTCGGAGGCGCGCTCGAAGAACGAGGCGGTCAGCCCGTCGGGCTCCATGCTGACGATCGGGTTGGCGCCCGCCGCGAGCACGCGCTCGTAGACGGCCCGGACCAGCGGCTCCGCTGCCGCCGGGCCCTCGATCGCGCAACTGTCGCCGGGGCCTACCCCGGTCGAATGCTCGACCAGGATCCTCGCCAGATTGTCGACGCGTGGATCTCTCACCTTGCCTCCTCGCTATGAGTCTCAGCCAGTCGTTTGCGGGCGCCCGTCGCCATCGCCATCAGCAGGGCGTGCAGGCGCGAATCCTCGGCCAGTTCCGGATGGAAGGAGCAGGCGAGGACCGAGCCCGCGCGGATCGCGACCGGATGGCCTTGCCACTCGCACAGGATCTCGACCCCCTCCCCCGCCTCCTCGATCCACGGCGCGCGGATGAAGATCGCGCGCAGCGGCTCGGGGCCGATGCCCTCGATCTCGAGGTCCGCCTCGAAGCTCTGGAGCTGCCGGCCGAAGGCGTTGCGGCGGGCGCGGGCGTCGATCAGGCCGAGGTGGTCGCGGTCGCAGATGATCATTCCCGCGCAGGTGCCGAGGATCGGCCGACCGGAGGCAGAGAGCTCACGGATCGGCTCGGCAAGCCCATCGCGCTCGATCGCCATCGTGATCGTCGTCGACTCGCCGCCGGGGATGACGAGCGCGTCGAGCCCGGCGAAGTCGCGAGGCAGGCGTACCTCGACCGGCTCGCCGCCGAGCTCGTCCAGCATCCGCGCGTGCGCGGCGAAGTCCCCCTGGACGGCGAGCACGCCGACTCTGAGCGGGCGGTCCGCGCCAGGCACCGAAGCAGCTACCAGCCGCGCTGCTGGAGCAGCTCGCCGTTCGCCTCGAGCTCGGCGATGTCGTCGCCGCGCATCGGCTCCCCGAGGTCCATCGAGGCGGCGAGCAGGCGCTCGGGGTCCTTGAAGTGGGTCGTCGCCTCGACGATCGCCTTCGCGCGGCGCTCGGGGTCCTCGGACTTGAAGATGCCGGAGCCGACGAAGTTGCCCTCGGCGCCGAGCTGCATCGTCAGCGAGGCGTCGGCCGGCGTGGCGATTCCCCCCGCGCAGAACAGCGGCACCGGCAGCCAGCCGCGCTCGGCGACGTCGCGGACGACCTCGAGTGGCGCCCGCAGCTCCTTCGCTTCCGCGGCGAGCTCCTCGGGCGGCAGCTGCGCGAGCCGGCGGATGCCGCCAACGATCTCGCGTAGGTGGCGGACCGCTTCGACGATGTTGCCGGTACCGGCCTCGCCCTTGGAGCGGATCATCGCTGCGCCCTCGCCGATGCGTCGCAGCGCCTCGCCCAGGTTGGTCGCGCCGCAGACGAACGGCGCCTCGAACGCCCACTTGTCGATGTGGTGGGCCTCGTCGGCCGGGGTCAGGACCTCGGACTCGTCGATGTAGTCGATCTCGAGCGCCTGCAGGATCTGCGCCTCGGCGAAGTGGCCAATGCGGGCCTTGGCCATCACGGGGATCGTCACCGCCTGCTTGATCTCCTCGATCATCGAGGGATTCGACATGCGGGCGACGCCGCCCTGGGCGCGGATGTCGGCGGGGACGCGCTCGAGGGCCATCACCGCAGCGGCGCCGGTCGCCTCCGCGATGCGCGCCTGCTCGGCGTCGACGACGTCCATGATGACGCCGCCCTTCAGCATCTCCGCGAGGCCGGACTTGACCCTGAATGTGGCCCGTTCGCTCATCCGGCGCCCAATATAGAGAGCGAGGCCGCCCGGAGATGGCCAAATCGCCGCCCGGCCCTTGTACATGCTCGCCCCCGCCCCAAGCATCCCAGCTCCACGGCGAGGCTGGGGGTGTCGAGGGCGGCCGTTAGGGGAGCGATCGTCCACCGGGACGTGAGCGACCCCAACGGCCGCCATCGGCGCCCCCAGTCCGCCGCCAACAGCCAAGGCCGGGCTGAAAGCCCGGCCTTGGCCGCCGTTTCCGTCTGTTTTTTGTTGTGGCGCGAAAGAGTTGTGCCGCTACTTCAGCTTGAAGGCGCGGATGCGGTCCTTGAAGGCGCCCTTGTCGCGGGCGTAGACGCCGTAGCTGAGCGCCTCGACGAGGGCGAGGAGCGCCGTCGTCGAGCGTGTGTAGGAAGGCGAGTCGGAGGACCAGTAGAGCGTGTGCTCGGCGTGCTCGCCGACCTCGGAGAGGGTCGCGTCGCTGATCGCGATGGTGTGCGCGCCGCGATGGCGGGCGAGCTTCATCGCACGGACGACGAGCGGATGGGCGCGGCCGGCGCTGAAGCAGACGACGAGCGTGTGCTCGTCCGTGTTGCCGAGCCTCGTGATCGACTCCTGGCGCGGCTGCGTGACCGTCTCGGCCCGGATATCGAGCAACGCCAGCATGTGGCGCAGGTACGAGGCGAAGAACGCCATCTGGTCCATCGCGACGATGACGACGCGCTGCGCGGTGGCAAGCTCGCGCACGCACATCTCGACCTGCTCGCGGGTCAGGCCGCGGACCGTGCTCTCGATGTTCGCGTGATCAGCGGCCAGCGAGGCCTCGAACTCGGTGTGGTCGAAGTCGAACAGCGAGCCCGAGGAGCTATTGCCGGAGGGCCCGGCGCCAACGCCGGTCCGGTACTCCTCGATCGCGGCCTGCTGCAGCTCGGGGTAGCCGTCGAAGCCGAGCGCCTGCGAGAAGCGGACGACCGTCGAGGATGAAGTGTTCGCTCGCCTGGCCAGCTCCTCGGCCGTCTGGAAGGCGGCTTCCTCGAGGTGGTCGACGATGTAGCGGGCCACATCCTTCTGCGAGCGGCTGAACTCGTCGAAGCGCTCGGTGATGTAGGTCGAGAGGGTCTTGCCGGCCTTGGCCCCGTTGGACGAGGAGGAGCCGTTGCGGCGGGTGCGTGTCTTGGTCGCAGTCTTGCTCATCGGTGCACCCCAATTCGCCTCGCTCGCCGGTTTCCCTTCCGCCGATCGCCAGAGCAACTCCCCTGGCATCCGCCGCGTCGGCGCGGCGTACTCCGATCTGTGGTTGGATCGGTCCCGATGAACGCGGACGAGCTCTTGCGCCAGACCAACCGCAACATGGTCGGCTTCGACCTGGCGCTCGGTACGGGCGCGCTGCTCGCGCCCGCAGCGACGCTGCGCGTGCTCGGCCACGAGGCGCCGGGCGCGGACGCCGAATACCTGTTCCGGCGCTGCGGCCCGATCTGGCTCACCTTCGCGGCGGCGCATGCGGTCGCCGCAGCCCGCGGTGAACCGCAGGACTGGTGGGCGCTGGCCTGGCTGCGCGGCACCGAGATCGCCACCGACATCGTCTGGGCGCAGTCGCCGGCCGTCTCCCGGCCGGGCGCCAAGCTCGGCCTCTACCTCGCCGGCGCCGCCAACCTGCTGATGGCGATCGGCTTCGCCCGCCTCGCGCGGCGCTGACGCCCCCTACGGAGACGGCCTCCCACGCACCCTCAGCCGGCGGCCTGACCGAGTCGGCCGAGCACCCGGCGCAGCCGGCGCGAGACGCTCATCTGCGAACCACCCATCGCGGCGGCGATCTCCGCCTGGGTCTGCTCGAGCCCGTAGCGGCGGGCGAGCAGCTCGCGCTCGGGCCCCGGCAGCTCGGCTACCCCGCGGCTGATCGTCACCCTTGCCTCGGCTTGCGCGAGCCCGGGATCCTCGCCACCGATCAGCTCGCCGAAGGTGGCCTGCCCGTCCCCGGCCAGGGCGCCCGCCGGCGCCTCGAGCGAGAGCGGCGTCGAGGCGGCGACCGCACGCTGCGCCTCGGCGACGAGCTCGGGGGCCAGACCGGTCCGCGCGGCGATCTCGGCGACGCTCGCCGGACGGCCAAGCGACGCCTCGAGCGCGGCGCTCGCCGGGCCGACCTGCTGGATCGCATCGTGCAGCGAGCGGCCGAAGCGGAGTCGCCAGCTACGGTCGCGAAGGTGACGCTTGATCACCCCGGCGATCGTCGTCGAGGCATACGGCGCGAAGGCACCGCGTTCGGGATCGAAGCGGTCGATCGCCTCCAGCAGCCCGACCATGCCGACCTGGATCAGGTCGTCGAGGTCCTCGGTGCCGCGCCGCCCGTGAATCCCGCGGGCGATCCGGCGCACCATCGGCTGGTACCGCTTGGCGAGCTCGGCCTGGGCCGCCTCGTCGCGCTCCCGCGCCCGCACGAGCAGCTCGCGTTCATCTCCGGCCCCCGACATGCGCGCACGCGGCGCGCGACCATTCGATTCGCTCATTCCATCCTCTCGGACCAGGGCCGCGACTAACGGCCGTTGCATGAAATGAGCTCTTGGGTTCGGAGCCCGATGTGGCGCGCCGGGTAGGACGGGCAACGCCGAAAGTTGAGGCTAGCAGGCGCCTGCGGCCGCGTTCGCCGCTCAGCAGTTCAGGATCCGGGCGGGATCCTGGCTGAGCAGATCACGCGCCGTGACGATGCTGGCTGCCACGTCCGCGACCCGGATCTGGTTCGACGTGCGTGGCTCGCGGATCAGCTCGAAGGCCTCGTTCGCGTCGATCCCGTGCCGCTCCATCAGGATCCCCTTCGCCTGCTCGATCACGCTGCGGCGCTCGAGGATCCCGTCGAACTCTCCGACGCGGCGCTCGAGCCCGCGGCGATCTGCATGCAGACGAGCAGCCGAGTCGATCACGGCAGCCACCGTGTCCGGCTCGCCGGGCAGGTGCAGGACCTCGAGCGCGAGATCGGCGGCGCGCTTCATCGACGCATCGCTGATCGAGCGCGCGAGGACGACGAGCGGGATGTCGGCGAAGCTGCGGATCTCCACGATCAGACCGAGCCCGTGCTCCTCGTCCTCCTCGATCAGGACCATCGCCAGCGTTGGCTCGTTGGTGACGATCGCCTCGCCGGCCTCCGCGACGCTGATCGCCAGCGCGACGACCTCGTGGCCGGCGCCCTCGACGAGCTCGGCGAGCGCCGCCAGCTCCTCGCGGTCGTCGTTGGCGAGCAGCACCTTGCGCCGTTCCACCTTCCCCTCGCCCGCACCCTCGCTCATCGTTCGGTCCATCTTGTCACGAACGCCACAGCTTGATTGCGAGCGGCAACGGCTGGGTATTGAAGAGGTGAGCGGGCGGCACCTCTTCCGCCGCTCCCCAGCGAAACCCACGAACGAGGAGGCACACATGTCAGAGGACACCAAGGGCAAGGTCGACGAGGGCAAGGGCAAGGTCAAGCAGGCCGCCGGCGATCGTCACCGGTGACGACGATCTGCACCGCGAGGGCAAGGTCGACGAGGCTGCCGGCAACGTGCGCCAGGCCGTCTCCGACGCCGGCGAGAAGGTCGGCGAGGGCGTCGAGAAGGTGGCTGACACCGCCAAGGACGCGGTCAGCGGCGACGACGACAAGTAGTCACCCCACCCCTCACCCGGAGTGCCGGGCGCCGAACGCTGAAAAACGCGACGCGGCGTTGCGAAATTCAGCTCTCGGCGGCCCCGGCCCCGACTTTGACGAGCGCGGCCCCGAGCGGGGCCGCGCTCGCTCGTTCCGTATCGTCGGCGGCAGTCCCAGCCCCGAGACGACGAGGAGAGAACGATGCCGTTCGACCAGCAGCTCATCGGTCAGATGAGCGCCGAGTTGATGGACGAGGCCGAGGAGCAGTACGGCCCCGACGCCGAGATCCGGCTGGCGGCGCTCGTCGTCGCGGTCGAGCACGGCGATCAGACCACCTACCACTGGCGCTTCCGGCCGCCGGGCAACCTCCCGCATGAGGCGCTCGGCCTGCTCGAGTACGTCTCCCGCCGGATCGCCGGACGCACGTCCTGAGCGGCCCGCTAGGGGCGCCCACTAGCTTCCGACCGACATGAGCGACACAGCCACAGCCCCGACCTGGGACCTCGACCACCTGATCGACCTGCCCTCCGCCGGGCTCGACGCCGTCCCCGACGGCGACGGCGCGGCGGCCGTCAACGCGCTGCTCGACGAAGCGCAACGGCGCGCCGACGCCTTCGCTTCCGAGCACGAGGGCCGCGTGGCGCTGCTCGACGGCGACGGCCTGCGGCAGGCGATGGAGGAGCTCGCCGCGATCCAGGACCTCGCCGGACGGGCGCTCAACTACGCGCACCTCCGCTTCGCCGGCGACACGGCTGACCCCGAGGTCGGCGCGCTGCTCCAGAGCTCCTCCGAGCGCGCCACCCAGCTCAACACCCGCCTGCTCTTCTTCGAGCTCGAGTGGGTCGAGATCGACGACGAGCGCGCCGAGGAGCTGCTCGCCACCGAGGGCCTCGACTTCTGCCGCCACTACCTGCGCCTCGAGCGGCGCTACCGGCCGCATCTGCTCACGGCTCCTGAGGAGCGGATCGCATCCGAGCTCTCGGTAACCGGGGCGGGCGCCTGGAGCAGGCTCTTCGACGAGCTCACATCGGCGATCCGCGTCTCGCCGCCGGGCGCGGAGCAACCGGTCACCCTCGACGAGGCGCTCTCGAAGCTCTTCGACCCCGATCGCGAGACGCGGCGCAAGACGGCGGCGGCCGTCACCGAGGCGCTCGAGCCAACGCTTCGCACCCGCGCGTACGTCTTCAACACCCTGCTGCAGGAGAAGTCGATCAAGGACCGGCTGCGCCATTACCCGCACTGGCTCGCAACCCGCAACCTCTCGAACGAGGCCTCCGACGAGTCCGTGCAGGCGCTGGTCGAGGCGGTCAAAGCCCGCTACGAGCTGCCACGGCGCTGGTACCGGACGAAGGCGAAGCTGCTCGGCATCGAGCGGCTCGCCGACTACGACCGGATGGCGGTCGTCGGCGCCGACGACACCGAGATCGGCTGGCAGGAGGGTCGCGAGATCGTCCTCGACACGTTCGGGAGCGTGGCGCCGCAGATGCGCGAGATCGCCGAGCGGTTCATGGACGAGTCATGGATCGACGTCCCGCCGCGCCCGTCGAAGCGTGGCGGCGCCTTCAGCGCCTCGACCGTGCCGAGCGTCCATCCATACGTGATGCTCAACTGGACCGACCGCCGCCGGGACGTGACGACGCTCGCGCACGAGCTCGGCCACGGCATCCACCAGTACCTCGCTCGCGGGCAGGGCGTCTACCACCAGTCGACGCCGCTGACCGTGGCCGAGACCGCTTCGGTCTTCGCCGAGGAGCTCGTCTTCGGCCGGCTGCTCGAGGAGACCGAGGGCGCCGGGCCGCGACTCGGGCTCCTGGCCGAGGCGATCGAGGGCCAGATCGCGACCGTCTTCCGCCAGATCGCGATGAACCAGTTCGAGGACCGCGTCCACAGCGCACGCCGCGAGCAGGGCGAGCTCTCGGTGGACCACTTCGGCGAGCTCTGGGCCGAGACCCAGACCGAGCTGCTCGGCGACGCCGTCGAGATCACCGACGGCTACCGCACGTGGTGGAGCTACGTGCCCCACTTCATCGGCTCGCCCGGCTACGTCTACGCGTACGCCTACGGGCAGCTGCTCGCGCTCAGCGTCTATCGCCTCTACGTCGAGCGTGGCGACGAGATCGTCCCCGGCTACCTCGAGATGCTCAGCGCCGGCGGCTCGCGCAGTCCCGGAGGAGCTCGGCGAGATCGTCGGCGTCGATCTGCGCGACCCAGGCTTCTGGGACCGCGGTCTCGACCTCGTGGCCGAGCAGCTGGAGGCGGCCGAGAAGGCGGCCGACGAAGTCCTCGCCAAAGACTGAGCCTCGCCGGACGAGGCACCGCCGACGTCACCCGAGGGCCGACGCCAGCGAGCGCCGTGACACAAAGCCGTCGCGCCCAGTGAGGACGGCGGCGGCCGGGAGCGACGGGTCGGACAGCGCGTTCTGTACCGACTTGCCCAGCTATGTGCTGGGAAAGTCGATGAGGAACGGCCAGCCGGCCCATAAAGACCCGCCAACGTCAACCCGAGGCGCTCTCTGACCAAGCATCGGCGTGCCGGCGAGGGGCGCGGTGTGGCGGAGCCACATAAGCCCCGAGTCGGGTGCGCGTCGAGGCGCCGCGTCAGAGAGCGCCGACGCCGACGCGCTAGTCGTCGGCTAGATAGTCGATGTAGAGCGGGCGCAGGAGCTCGGCTGTTTCACCTTCGCCCGAATCGGTGATGTCGTTCAGGTGCGCCATGCTCGACTGGATATCCGCGTCGGCGGAGCCGAGGTCGCCCGCCGCCGCCTCGGCCGCGGGCAGCGCCTCCATCAGGCGCCAGAAGAAGCGCACGTCGAGGTGCCGGCGGGCGTGATGGACCGCCATATCGTGCAGTTCCTTGCTCGACTTCTGGTCGAGCTCTTCCCGGGTCGCCATGGCGGCAGCCTACCGCTCATACTTACCCCCGTCCCTTGCCCGTCCGATTCCTGAATTGACGGAGATGAACGAAGACATCATCAGACGCCTGCGTGAGCCCGGGTTGCGGATCGCGATGCGCGGTTACGACCGCCTCGAGGTCGACGCCCTGCTGCATGACACCGCCGACATGATCGAGGCCCGTGGGGTCGGCGTCGAGACGCCCGCTGCCGCCGTCGGCGAGCTGCCCGGGGTCGGCGAGCGCGTCGAGTCGATCATCAAGGCCGCGACCGACGCCGCCGAGCACGTCAACGCGCAGTCGGCCAAGCGCGCCTCCGAGGTCACCCAGGAGGCGGAGCAGGCCGCCGAGCACGCGCGCCGCGAGGCCGACTCCTACGCGACCGAGACGCGCGAATCAGCAGACCGCTACGCGGCCGAGACCCGGACCGAGGCCGAGACCGCGGCGGCGAGCATGCGCGAGGAGGCCGAGCGCCTGAGCGAGGCGTCGACCGCCGCCGCCGAGGAGCAGGCGGCGGAGATCCTGCGCGAGGCGGCGACCGAGCGCGACCGTGTCAAGGCCTCGATCGCCGAGCTGCGCCAGCAGCGCCAGAGCGTGATCGAGAGCATCGAGCGGATGCGCGGCAACCTCGACTCGATGGTCGGCGGCGCGAGTCAGGGCACCGAGCAGTTCATCGCCCTCGGCGAGGGCGAGGAGGAGCTCGCGGAGGCCCGGCCGATCACCGACGAGGAGGAGTACGAGCCGCTCGCCGACGAGCCGCTGGCAACCGAGCCCGAGCCCTCCGGGGTCCTGGCGATCGAGGAGCCGCTCGCCGATGACGAGGAGGAGGTCTTCGAGGAAGACGAGCCGATCACCGGCGAGGAGCGGTACGAAGACGACGAGCTCGGCGAAGACGACTACGAGGACGAAGAAGCAGGCGAGCTCGTCGGTGAGACGAGGAAGACCGCGAGGACGAGGACGGCTACTACGAGACCGAGGAGTTCGAGGCGACCCGCCGCCTCGACCCCGAGGCGAGGACGAGCTCGAGGACGCGGACGAGGATTGGGTCCCAGAGGACGACGACGAGCCGGCGCCCGGCGACGACGCCACCGAGGTGCTCGAGGCCCGCGAGGACGAGCGCGGCTGAGCCGCCCGCGCCCTCCCCGGGCGTGCGGCGGGTCTTGGGACCAGGCCTCTCAGCCGCGGGCGAACTGGCCGTGGAATCCGAACGGGATGTGGTGCGGCGCCTCGGCGCGCGCCAGCTCGCGTAGATCGCGCGCATCGAGAACGAGCAGGAACGAGCGCTCCGCGGCGGCGTCGAGGACGACCGAGAGCAGCACCCCGTCGTCCTCGTCTTCGGCACCCGGACGGCCGACGAAGACCGGCTCGCCGGGCCAGCAGCCGGGCTCGCTCCACGCGTTCCGCTCGCGCGTCTCGAGATCGACCTTGACGACCTCGGAGAGCCAGTTGGAGGCTGCCGTTGGCGAGGCCCCAGGCGTAGCGGTACGGGCGCTCGTTGCAGCGGCCGTAGTTGATCCGGCCGAGCTCGAAACCGGGATCGAAGAGCGTCTCGCGCTCGATCTCGCCGGAGCCGGTGTCGACGACGAGCCGCTCGATCGTCGCCTCGGGCAGATCGCGATCCGGGCTCCGCAGCCGGTCCAGATAGAGCTCGTCGATCAGTGAGGCGTCCGGGTAGGCCTGCAGGTCGATGACGACCTCGCCCTCCCGGTCGAAGGCGTTCAGGTGATGGAAGGAGAACATCGCGTCGGTCTCGAACGGTCCCGCGGCGCTGCCGTCACGGCGGTCGAAGAGCGTCACGCGGGTGCCGAGCTCGGGCTCCCAGCGGTAGTTCTCGATGTAGGGGCGTCCGGAGAGCGCGATCTTCTTCGGGTCGACGACGAACGGGAACTCGACGAGGATCAGCCACCGCTCGCTGAGCCCGAAGGAGTGCATGTAGGCGGGCTTGCGGACGGGCGCCGAGGCGATCACGCGCGGCTTCGCGTCCGCCTCGGGGCCGAGCTGGAAGAAGCGGTACTCGTTGCGTGCGCCGAGCTTCGCCGCGTAGTTGAGCATCCCGCCGCTCGGCCGGTCGAGGTGCGGATGCGCGGTCGTCACCATGCCCGGCACGTCGTAGGCGACGCCGACCGGTCGCCAGCGTCTCGGCGTCGAAGTGGACGGGGATCGGCGTCTCGGTCATCGCGATGTAGCGCTCGCCGAGCTTGACCAGGTTGACGTTCGCGTTGTCGGAGAGCTTCGGGTCGAAGATCGCCATCACGCGCTTGAACAGCCCGCGGCAGGGATCGGTGGCGAACTCCGAGAAGGCGATCTCGCCGCGAGCCGTCGCCTCGTAGGCCTGGCCGCGCAGGAAGCGGCTCGCGTAGGAGACGCTGCCGGCGCCGATCCCGAACCGGTGCAGCATCGCCTGCCCGTCGAACCAGTGGTTGAAGCTGCGCTCGCCCGCCTCGAACTTCGACGGCCCGGTGCGCAGCAGCGAGCCCTCGAGCCAGCTCGGCAGCTCGCCACGCAAGGGCAGCGCATCGACGCGGACCTCGTCCTCGAGCGAGGTGAAGCCGAGCTCGGGGCCGGCCGCGGCGACGGCCTCCGGCTCGGTCTCGGTGGCGGTCGTCGGGGCGGCGCTGGGCTCCATCGCGGCTCTCCTCAATAGTTCGGGACGAACGGTTCGCCCAGGACTGTAGCATGCTCACCGATGGAAGTCCGCCTCACCCCCACCTCCTACGTCGTCCTCGGCCTGATCGAGGCGATGGCAGCCCGCGACGCCCTACGACCTGAAGGGCGCAGCGGCTGCGGGCCTCGGCAACCTCTGGTCGCTGCCGCACACCCAGCTCTACGGCGAATGCGACCGGCTCGCCAAGGCGGGCTTGCTGAGCGAGGAGCGCGAGGACTCCGGCAGGCGTCGCCGGCGCTTCAGCCTCACCGCGGCGGGCCGCGAGGCGCTCGACGCGTGGCGCGGCGATCCGACCGCACCCGAGTGGGAGCTGCGCGACGCCGGGCTGCTGAAGCTCTACCTCGGCGCCGACCCGGTGGAGCTCGCCGAATCACAGATCGAGGCGCACGCCGACCGCCTCGCTCGCTGGGAGCAGATGCGGGCCGACCTCGGGGAGGCCGGCAGTGCCGGCGTTCGGCTCGCGCTCGAGGCCGGCATCGGCCACGAGCGCGAGTACCTGCGGTTCTGGCGCGCGGTCCGCGACGGCGATCCGCACCCGGGCGGCATGGCGACGGACGCGACGGACGCCAAACTCTCCGGTTAGCCTACGCCGCCGTGAGTGAGCTCTCCGACAACGCACAACTCGTCCGGCGCAGCCTCGAACAGCGGCCGACGCTGAACACGCCGGCCCTGATCGTCGAGGGCGAAGTCGTCGACAATGCGATCGCTCGCGACGATGTCGAAGCTGCCCTCGACGAGCTGATCGCAGCCGGCCTCGTCAAGCACCGGCCGACCGGCTGGAAGCTGGCCTGAGCCGGTCCGCCGGCCCGTCAATCCGGCCGAGCTTCCCCCGTGGCCGGCGCGAGCCCCCGCGTCCAGCGCTCCTCGACCCGGCCGAGGCGCCAGATCGCCAGCGCACCGACCCACGTGAGCACGAAGACCGCGGCGATCGCGTAGCCGACGTAGTTGAGGTCGAGCCCGGAGACGAGCTCCCACGGCTGGCCCGTAAGCGAGAGTTTGTCGGCGAGCACCGAGAGCAGCTCGATCGTGCCGATCAGGAGCGCAACGACCACCGAGAGCCAGGTGATCGTCATGTTGTAGAAGATCTTCCGCACCGGCTGCGCGAACGCCCAGCCGTAGGCGAAGTTCATGAAGGCGCCGTCGATCGTGTCGAGCAGCGACATGCCCGCGGCGAAGAGGATCGGCAGGCAGAGGACCGCGTAGATCGGGAGACCGCCCGCGGCGGCGGCCCCGGCCGTCGCCAGCAGCGCGATCTCAGTCGCCGTGTCGAAGCCGAGGCCGAAGAGCAGCCCGACCGGGTACATCTGCCGGGGCCTGCGGACTGCGCTCGTGGCCCGCTTGTAGAAGCGGTTCATGAAACCGCGGTTCTGCAGTTGCTCCTCGAGCTCCGCCTCCGAGTAGTGGCCCTCTCGCATGCGCCGGAAGATCCGCACGATGCTGATCAGCACGAGCAGGTTGAGGACGCCGATGATCAGCAGGAACGTCCCCGAGATCGTCGGCCCGATCAGACCCGTCGCCGAATGCAGCCAGGAGCCGTCGTCGGCGACCGCGCCGCTCAGGCCGCGGATCCCGAACGTGAACAGCAGCGCGAGCGCGAAGACGACGCTCGAATGCCCGAGGGAGAAGAAGAAGCCCGACGCTGACCGGCCGCTGGCCATCGGCCATCAGCTTGCGCGTCGTGTTGTCGATCGCGCCGATGTGGTCGGCGTCGAAGGCGTGCCGGAGGCCGAGCGTGTAAGCGGTGAGGCCGAGGCCGACGGTGAAGAAGCCGCTGCCGCCGATCGCGAGGTGCTGCGGTGCGATCAGCGCGAAGAGCAGGAAGAAGCCAATCGCGTGCAGGCCGCCGACGACGAGGGCCATGGCGGCGATCGAACGCCACTGCGCGGGCGAGAGCCCCGAGCGGATCCGGCTCAATCGCGACGCCCCGCGAAGCCGCACCGTTCGTGCCTCCATACAGCCTCTCCTCCGTCTCGGCCCCAGCCGCTGCGGCGGGGAGCTGACGAGAGCGAACCTATCGCTATTGCGACTCAGTGTCTATAGGCAGTAGCTCACACAACCGCGCCTCCGGCGATGCCGGCTGCGCGGAAGCGTCGGGGGCGTCGTCAGGGAACGAGCTGCCGCATGCGCTCGCGCTGCGCCGTCGCGTCGGCCTGGTTGGGCTGCGGCCCCCCAGGGCGGGCGCTGACGATCGCAAGCGTGGTGCTGGCGAGCAGGACGAGCAGGCCGGTCGAGGCGAGCGAGGTCGCTGTCGAGACGTCCGCGGCCCAGACCGCGGCGACGAGCAGGACCAGCGCGGCGACGGCGCCGAGCCCGACGACGGTGTTGATGCCGTTGGATCTCATACCGGAAGGGTACGACACCCGTTCGGGCGGCCCGGCCGGGACGGCCGGCGCGCATATGGGAGACTCGCGCCGTGCTGACGGAGAGGGTGCGCGAGTGGAGCGAGCGGGGAACCCGCGAGCGCGTCAACGGCCGCGAGCTCTTCGTCATGCGGCGCCCCGGCAGCGGGCCGAAGCTCGCTGCTGCTGCACGGATTCCCCTCGAGCTCCTACGACTGGCGCCCGCTGCTCGTCCTGATGCCCGACGCCGACGTGCTCGCCTTCGACTTCCTCGGCTTCGGACTCTCCGAGAAGCCCACCGATCACGAGTACACGCTGGCCTGGCAGGCCGACGCCGCCGAGGAGCTCGTCGCCCGCGAGGGGTCTCCCCCGGTCTTCGTCGTCGCCCATGACATGGGGACCTCGGTCGCCACCGAGCTCTTCGCCCGCCAGCTCGAGGGCCGGGCGAAGATCGAGATCAGCGGCGCGCTCCTGTTCAACGGCAGCATGCTCCTGCACCGCGCCAGCCCGACGCCCGGGCAGAAGCTGCTGCGGACCCGCTTCGGCGCCGCTCTTCGCGCGGCTCACGAACGAGCGCAGCTTCCGCCTGCAGTTCGGTCGCATCTTCTCCGACGAGCACCCGCTGACGGCGGAGGAGGCTGCCGACCAGTGGTGCTCTGATGACCCACGACGGCGGCGCCCGGATCGCCCACAAGACGATCCACTACATGGACGAGCGCGAGCGCTACACGGACCGCTGGCACGGCGCGATCCGCGACTGGCCGGGGACGCTGTCGCTGACCTGGGGCCTCGAGGATCCGGTGGCGACGACGAACGTGCTCGCCGGCCTGCGCGAGCTACGACCCGGCGTCCCGGTCCGCGAGCTGCCCGGGCTCGGGCACTACCCGCAGATCGAGGCGCCGCAACTGATCGCCGAGGCGGTCCGCGAGGCCGTCGCGCGGGCCGGCGCCTGAGCCGCCCGCCGGTCCGCCGCCGCCACGGTCCCCGGGGCTACTTGCCCCAGAGCATCACCGCGTTCGGGTCATCCGGATCGACCTTGACCATCACGTCCTCGCCCGCCGAGAACGGCGCCGAGGGATAGACGTACTGGTTCATCGTCACCGCGTAGGCCGCACCGCCGGCAGGGCTCACGGTCAGCTCGATCACGTTCTCGCTGCCACCCGGCGTATCGGTCTTGCCCGTCGGGGTCATCGTGTCGATGTGCGCCGGCGTGTCGACGCCGACCTTCATCAGCTTCTGGGCGCGGTTCGCGAGCGCCATCTGATCGGCGTCGGCGCCGATCCCCACCTTGCTCGTCTGCGCCTGCACGCCCTCGGCCGCCTTCTTCATCTTGTCCATGAACCCCATGTGCGATCTCCTTCTGGTGGTGGGACGGCGGCTACCTTATTCCTGTTGGGGCGCTGCCGCGCCCACGCGACAAACCGGTTGACCTAGGCTTGAGCGATCCTCGCCTCGATCCCCAGCCCGCCTGCCGATGGGGTCCATCTCGGCCCGCTGTTCGTCCACGCTTACGGGGTCGCGTACGCACTCGCCCTCGCTGCAGGCTTGGTCATCATCGGCCGCCGGTGGGAGCGAGCCGGCGGTGACCGCGCGCTCGTCGTCGATGTCGCCCTTTGGGCCTTCCCGGCGGGAATTCTCGGCGGGCGCCTGTACTTCGACCTGACGAGCCCCGACCTCGTTCCGCCACACTGGTGGGGGCCGCTCGCCGTCTGGGACGGCGGGCTCGGCATCTGGGGCGGCATCGCCGCGGGCACGGCGGCGGGCCTGGTGGTCCTGCACCGCAGGGGTGCCGACATCCCGCGGTTCATGGACGCGGCGGCACCCGGGCTTACTCGTCGGGCAGGCGATCGGCCGCGTCGGCAACTACTTCAACCAGGAGCTGTTCGGCGGCCCGACCAACCTGCCCTGGGGCGTGCGCATCGACGTCCCCCACAGACCCGACGGCTTCGCACAGTACGCCGCCTTTCAGCCCACGTTCCTGTACGAGCTGATCTGGAACCTGGGACTGGCCGGAGCGCTCGTCTGGGTCGGGCACCACCGGCGGATCAGGGCGCCCGGCCTGTTCGCGCTCTACGTGGCCGGCTATTCCTTCGGGCGGGTCTGGGAGGAGCTGCTGCGCGTCGATCCCGCGCACCACATCTTCGGGCTACGGCTCAACTTCTACGTCGCCCTGGTCCTCTGCCTCGCGGGGCTGGCCTGGTTCGCGCAGATTCAGTGGCGCCTGCTAACCCGCGGAGGCTGGCGCGGTGCCGCATTGCTGCTCGCGGGTGGCGCGCTCGCGATCAGCGGTTGCTCGGCGGGCAAACCGGCTGCCGCCGATGCGACCACGGCCGGGGTGGCGGCGGCTTCTGGCCAACGAAGCCCGCCGCTCTTGCTGGCACACGGGGCCAATACGTACCCAATACGCATCGAGAGTCGTTGGCGGCTGCGGATGCGCGGCGATCGGGCGGCGCATACCGTCGGGCGGAGAGATGCGCGGAGCGCATCGTGACCGACCCGGGAAGGCTCAGTGAGACCAGTGACCGACGTCCTCATCGGATATGAACCCGGCCACCACGGGGGCGACGCGCTCGAGCTTGGCCGCCTCTTCTCCGAGTCGCTCGGCGCACGCCCGGTCGTCGTCTCAACGATGCCGTGGCCGAACCAGCTCGACGACGCCGAGACCCAGGACGAGCGGGTCGCCGAGGCGCTGGCCGACGATCTCGACGCCGCCGCGACGAAGCTCGAGGGCCTCGGCGTGCAGACGAGGGCGATGGTGAGTGCCTCCCCGGCCCTGACCCTCGACGACCTCGCGGAAGCCGACCCCGAGATCGGGCTGATCGCTCTCGGCTCCTCGCATCGCGGCGCCGTCGGCCGGACGTTGCTCGGCAGCGTCGGCGAATCGCTCATGCACGGCGCCCCCTGCGCGGTGGCCGTCGCGCCGGCCGGCTATGGCAAGGACGAAGAACACGAACTGCGCAGCATCGCCGTCGCCTTCGACGGCTCGGCCGAGGCCCGCGCCGCGCTCGCCACCGCAGTCGAGCTCGCCTCCCGGACCGGCGCCCAGCTCGCCGTGATCGCCGTCGCTGACTACCCGACCTATGGCTACTCGACGGCCTGGACCGTCGTCACGGCGGGGCCGGCCGACACCTCCTACCGAGGTGAGCAGGAGCACTGGCTCGACATCGCCCGGGAGCAGATCCCAGAGGGGATCGGCCGCGACGAGATCCTGCTGGTCGGCAACGCCGCAACCGAACTCGCGACCGTGAGCGGGGCCTTCGACCTGCTCGTCACCGGCTCCCGCGCCTATGGCCCCCTGCGCCGGACACTGCTCGGGAGCACGACGCGAAAGCTGATCAGGGACGCCGCCTGCCCGGTGCTCGTCCTGCCGCGCGGCTCCCGCACCGGCTCGCGGGGCCTCAGCTCAGACTCGCAGCCGGCCGTCGAAGCTGCGCGCTCCTGACCGATCCGAAGAGAGGACGAAGCGATGCCCGAACGACGCACGCCGCTGAAGCTCTCCAGCGATCCCCTGAGGTCGTTGGTCGGACCCGACGCGCCGATGGCGCAGCGTGACCCCGAGCTCGCTCACGCCCGGTCGCGCAACCGTGAGCTCACCGATGCCCTGACCGACGCTCGGATCGAGCTCGCCGGCGAGCGCCGCCGACGGCTCGCCCTCGAGGAGCAGGTCGCGGCCTTGCTCGCCGCGGACCGCCGGCACTGACGATCCAATCGCGCCCCAGCGGAGCTGCGCCTACCGCCGCTCGCCGGCTAGAGGGCTTCGACGGCGGCGCTGGCCTCTTCCATGCCGGCGCCGGTCAGCTCGCGGTACTTGCGGATCGCGCCCATCCGATCACCGGCCTGAACGAGCTCGAGCACCTCGGGCGGCGCTGACGCCGCGGCATTCTCGTAGGGAACGCCGGCCGCCCCGGAGACGAGCGCGAGCTGCGCCTCGACCTTGCGTAGCCGGTCGAAGATCTGATCGACGTAGGAACTGAGCTGGTACTCGTTGTAAGTGGGCATCGCGACTCCTCGGTGACGGCGGCGGACGGGACGGCGGGGTATACCGGCGCGCGCTCGACACGGTCGCTTCCGACCGCAAGTGCCGACGCCGCTGGATTTTTGGCGGCGGCTACGCCGGGGGGTTCTCCGCGTACTGCGGCGCATCCCCACCGATCTCGTGCCAGTTCGCCTTGTAGGCGACCTGCAGGTGGAAGCTCGGCTCGAGGTCGAGATCGCGCATCAGTCCGGCGGCCACGAAGTACTTCTCGCCAAGGTCGTCATAGAGGCTCGAGCCGCAATTGCTGCAGAAGTTGCGCGGCGCGAACTCGCTCTCGAAGCGCGTGACGAGATCCTCGCCCTTGGTGAAGTGGAAGTTCTCCTTCGCGACTACCACGCCGGCGAGGCTCGACCCCGTCCAGCGCTGGCATCTGGTGCAGTGGCAGTAGCCAAGCGCCTCCGGATCCTGGACCTCGTACTCGACACCGCCGCACAGGCACGTTCCTTTGAGCGTCTCGGCCACAACAACCCCTCTCCACGGGTCTGGATGATCGTCTGCAACGTATCACCGGATTCGAAGCCCGCCCCGCCCGGTGCCGTTCGTCGCTCAGCCGAGCTCGAGCGTGGTCACGCCGAATACCTCCTGCCACGGAATCGCCGGGTGGGGTCCCCGGTGCATCCGGATACAGCGGAAGACCTCGCTCATCCCATGGCTCGCCGCCAGCTCCATGCCGGGCGAGTTGACCTCGGGCACGTCGAGCGAGACCACGGAACCCGCGGCGTGCTCCATCAGCGCCGAGAGGATCGAGGCAGCGATCGCCCGATCGTCGGCGAACAGCGGCCCGACCTTGTAGCCGAGCCCGGTCGGCCGCAGGACCCCGTAGCCGCGGATGCCGTCCGGACCCGGCGCCGCCAGCGCCAAGCCACCGGCGGGCGCCGTCCAGTTCACGAGGAAGCGCTCGCGGGGCGCGCCGAAGCGGGCCGCGTCGTAGGCGACGAGCTCGGCGAGCGGCATGGCCTCGAGCTCGACCAGGCCCGGCTCGCGCGACCCGCCGGCGGAGACGACCCGCATCCGCGAGGTGCCGTGATCCGCAGTGAAGCCGAGCGCCCGTTCGTAGAACGGCGTCATCGCGACGACCCCCTCGATCGCAATCGAAGCTTTGGCCTCGAGCCGGCTCCGCATGCGGCGGACGAGCTCGAGCGCGAACTCGCCGCCGAGACCCCGGCCGCGCACGCCCGGACGAAGGATGTACAGGCCCATGAAGCCGTAGGTGGGGCCGTAGGCGACGGTGCAGGCGCCGCCGGCAAGCTCGCCCCCGACGTCAAAGCCGACGTACGCGTCCGGATCCGTCTCCCAGAAGACCTGGGCGTCGGCGAGGCCCGGGTCCCAGCCCTCCCCTCTCGCCCAACCGACAAGGACGTCGAGCTCCTCCCGTGACAGCGACCTGACCGAAGGCTCCCTGGAGCTCATCGTTCGCAGGCTATCGGCGGGCGCCCCATCGACACCCTCGGCGCTCCCGCTGCCGACCCCCACGGTGCCCGTCCTCGATGATGGCTCGGCGATGGGCCGCATCCACGTTCTCAACGAACGCTCCGGGCAGCCGGACGGCGCTGCGGTGGACCTCTCGCAATCCCTGCTCGCGGCTGCGCGCGAGCTCGAGGACGGCGGCGATCGAGCCCGCGTGGAAACGCTGTCGGGGCAGCTGGCCGGCATCGATCCTGCGGCGATCGAGGGCGACGACGGGCGCATCGCGTTCTGGCTCAACGTCTACAACGCGCTCATCCTGCACCGCTTCGGGACCAAGCCCGTGCGAGGAAATCTGCTCCTCCAGCTCGGCCTCTTCGACCGCACCGCCTACAGGGTCGGCTCAGGCGTGTACCCCCTGAACCTGATCGAGAACGGAGTCCTCCGCCGCAACAGCCGGGCGCCGCTGCGGCTGCGGGCGCCGCTCCGCGGCGACGATCCGCGCGCCGCCGTGATGCCGGCAAGGCTCGACCCGCGGATCCACTTCGCGCTCAACTGCGGCGCCGTCTCCTGTCCGCGGATCGCGAGCTACGACGCCGAGGGGCTCGACTCCAAGCTCGAGGCCGCGACCCGCGCATACCTCGCGGCGGAGACGACGCTCGACCGCGACGCCGATCGGGTGCGCCTGCCCAATCTGATCAAGCTCTACTCGGCCGACTTCGGGCCGCAGGAGCAGCAGCTCGCCTTCGTCGCGGCGCGCCTGCCCGAACTCGCCGAGTGGCTCGCGGACCCCGGGCTCGCCGCCGAAGGTCGCGTACGCACGCTTCGACTGGCGCGTCGCAGCAGCGGCCTGATCCGGCTCACCGCACGAGGCGACTGCGCTCGGCTAGCTTGATGTGACGCCGCAGCCGTGTGGCCGGGGAAAAGGAGGAGAGCCGTCGTGTCGAACGCCCATCGCTGCCTGAGGATCGCCCTCGCCGCAGCCGCCCTGATCGCTGCAATCGCCACCGTCCCCTCGGCTGCGAGCGCCAACGACAAGACGACCTGGATCTGCAAGCCCGGGCAGGCGGACGACCTCTGCGCCGGCACGATCGACGGCAACGTCCAATCCGCCTCCCGGCGAGCAGGCCGAGCCCCTCGGCTACACGCGCCCCGAGCATCCGCCGGTCGACTGCTTCTACCTCTATCCGACCCAGAGCGATCAGCCGGGCCCGAACTCGAACCTCGACAAGGACCCGCCGATCCGGCGCGTCGTCGTCCAGCAGGCGCGCATGTTCTCGACCGTCTGCAACGTCTACGCGCCGATGTACCGCCAGGTCACGAACAACGGCGACCAGAGCTCGGACAACCCCTCCGTCGAAACCGCGTATCGGAGCGCCAAGTCGGCTTTCAAGGACTACCTGAAGAACTACAACGACGGCCGCGGCTTCATCATGATCGGCCACTCGCAGGGCGCCGCCCACACCGCGCGGCTCATCGATGAGCTCGTCGACACGAACGCGAAGCTGCGCAAGCGCTTCGTTGGCGCGATCGCTCCCGGCGCCAACATCCCGGTGCCGATCGGCAAGGCGGTCGGCGGCATGTACGACCACGTGCCGGCCTGCACCAAGGTGGGCCAGTACGGCTGCGTGACGGCCTTCTCCACCTACAAGGGCTACCCGGGCGATGTCTCCGAGTTCTCGCGGCTCGACTCGGGCTACTGGATCTACCCCACCGCGCGCTTCGATCCGAGCGAAGTACGAGGCCATGTGCACCGATCCGGCCCGCCTCGATGGCGGCGACGGCACCCTGCTGCCGCTGGTCGACTTCGACTACCTGACCGGTGTGCCCAAGAACGGCGAGACGGCGGCGCCATGGAGCAGCCAGCCCGACTACTACAAGGTGCAGTGCAAGCGGCAATCCGGCGCTCACTGGCTGGACCTCTCGCTCGTCGGGCTTCCCGGCGAAACGAGGCCGGACCTCGGCGCTCTCGTGGCGAGTGGCAACAACTACCACGTGCCGGAGGTCAACCTGGCCGAGGGCAACCTGCTGACGATCGCCCAGCTGCAGACCGACTCCTACGAGAAGCAGATCGCCAAGCTCGAGCGCAAGCTCGGCTCGCTGAAGGCGAAGCTCGGCAAGCAGAAGCAGCAGAGCAAGGCGCTGCACCACAAGGCCCGAAAGCTCCACAAGAAGCTCCGCAAGGCGGACTCGGCCGGGCAGAAGCGCGCCGCGAAGCACAAGCTCGAGCGGACCCGCCGTCAGGCGAAGCAGACCGACAAGAAGATCAAGACGCTTCATCAGCGGATCACCTCGGTCAAGAACAAGCTCGGCTGAGGCCGGCGCGCCGCTACTCGTAACGGGCCACCTGAGGCTGTCGGTGGCGCGCCGGGCCCTCTCGGGCGGCTAGTAGTGGCCGAGGCCCTCGTTGTCAGGCCAGATGCCGCGGTCCCCCGGCATCGGGAGGCGATCCGTTAGCTTGCGGCGCCACTCCGGAGTCTCGGTTGGCTCGCCCCAGTAATCCGTGACGCGTACGGCCTCCCCATCCTCCAGCTCGCCGATCGTCACATTCCGGTAGAGGCGCCCGTCGCCGTAATTGCAGGTCCATTCGACGACGATCACATCGTCGAGCATCATGCGTCTGCCCACCTCGAGGGTCAGCTCAGGAAAGTTGCCCTCCACGTCTGCAACGAGCTGGCTCGTGCGGACGATCTCGCCCATCTGCGGCCACTGCCTGACGACGTCGTCGGCCAGCGGCACGCCAAGGATGTACGCGACCCTTGTCGCGCCGTCGGATTCGTGCTCGATCGCGCCCATGGCAAATCGTCTCCGTTCCAGGTCCCTAACACTCAATTGGAATTACAGGAATGAGTATGCCTATGACCCCTAAAGAGCAAGTGCCGCGCCGGCCGCGCCCTCACCCGTCGCCAGTCGCACCCCTGAGGGCGCTTGGACCGGATCGCCGGCTCGCTATCCTCGCGGCCATGCAGCAGGGGAGCTGGTGGGGGCCGGCACGGCCGGCCTTGGCGGGGCTTTTAGCCCTCGTGGCGCTGCTGCTGCCGGCGCACGCCGGCGCGGCTCAACGAGCCGGCGAGTGCCCCGACGGCTTCCGATGCCTCGACGTGGCGGTGCCGCTCGACCGCTCCGGAGCCGTGCCGGGCACGGTCGACCTGCCGGTCGTCGTCACCGAGGGATCGGGGCCGATCCTGCTGGCGCTGGGCGGCGGTCCCGGGCAGGGCATGGTCGCGGTCGCCGGAGGTTTCGGGCCTTTGCTGCAGTCGCTCGCCCCTGGCTGGCGGGTTGCCTTCGTCGACCAGCGTGGCACCGGCGCCAACGCGCTCGATTGCCCGGCAATGCAGCACGCCGGGCTGACTGACGTCACCGTGCCCCCCGGGGGGAGCGTCGCCCAGTGCGCGCGCCTTCTGGGACGAACCGGCTCGCTGTACTCGACGACCGCCACCGTCGCGGACCTCGACGCCGTCCGCAAGGCACTCGGCGTCGGACGGCTTGGCATGCTCGGCATCTCCTACGGCACCTACGTGGCCGAGCGCTACGCCCGCGCCCATCCCGACCACGTCAGCCGCTTGGTCCTCGACTCCGTCGTCCCGCAGGACGACGTCAACCCGCTCTTCCCCGCCAACATGAGGCGCGCCGGCATCGCACTCCGCCAGCTCTGCCGCAGCACGGACGCCTGCGATGGGGTCACCCACCACCCCGCGCGGCTCGTCGGTCGGCTGGTGCGACAAACGAACCACCACCCGATCGTCGAGAAACCGCCTGCGGGCGAGCAGCCGAGGACTCCGATTCGGATCGACGGGCCGGCGCTCTTCGATCAGATGATCTCGCTGGCGAGCTTTGCCCAGAAGCGGTTCCGGCGCTTCCCGCGCTTCGTCGAGCGGGCCCTCCACGGCCGGCCCCGCGGCCTCGTACGGCAGGCGGCCAAGCTGCGATCGCAGAACGAGGCTCCCGCGGACTCCCTCTCATGGGGTCTGCACACGGCGACGATCTGCTCGGACGTCGGCTTTCCCTGGCCGGCCGACAGCAACCGCCGTCAGCGGCGCCTCGCCGCAAACACTGCTGCCAGGAGGCTGGGCAAGAACGCCTTCGGGCCATTCGATCCCCGGACCGCAGCCGGCAACGGCCTGATCAAGACCTGCATTCGCTGGCGTGGCTCCGCCCCGCCCCCGCCCCCCGATCCAGGACCGCTCCCCGACGTCCCAACCCTGATCCTGAACGGCACGTGGGATCTCTCGACACCGCTCGCCGACGCCCGCCGCGAGGCGGCCCGCTCGCCGGATGCCAAGCTCGTCGTCGTCCCGCATGGCGGCCACTCGACGCTGACCTCACAGCGTTGCGCGCAGCAGGCGGCGCATCGCTTCTTCACCGAGGAACCGCTGGGCGATCCCTGCGGCTGAGCAAGAACGACCGGCGGCGGCGGTCGACGCCGCCTAGGGCGCCATGACCACGCGGCCGAAGGCCTGACGGCTCTCGATGTACGCGTGGGCGGCAGCGGCCTCGGCCAGCGGGAAGCGCCGGTCGATCTCGATGCGGACCTCGCCGTCGGCGACCCGGTCGATCAGCTCGCCGATCATCGAGTGCACGCGCGGGTACTCGCTCATCAGCGCCCCGCCGAGGAACACGCCGCGCAGGGTGTTGTTCTGCGTCCAGAGCTCTCGCGCCTCGACCGCGGAGCCGCCGCGGCCCGCCACGCCGACGCTGACGAGAGTCCCGCGATACGCGAGTGCCCCGGTGCCGCGGGCCAGCGTCTCCCCTCCGACCGAGTCGAGAATGAGATCGACGCCGCGCCCGTCAGTCAGCTCGCGCGCCCGTGCGACGAAGTCCTCCGATGCGTAGTTGATCCCGTGGTCGAGCCCGAACCCCTTCAGGCGCTCGAGCTTCTCGTCACTCGAGGCGGTCGAGATGACGGTGGCGCCGGCCAGCTTGGCGAGTTGGATCGCGGCCATGCCGACCCCGCCCCCTCCCGCCTGGATCAGCACCGTCTGTCCCTTCTCGAGGTTGCCGGCCGTGAAGAGGCACTCCTGAGCTGTTCCCACCGCGACAGGGATGCACGCCGCGGTTGCCGCGTCCAGCCCGTCGGGAATGGGCCAGGTGCTCATGGCGGGAACGGCCCGCCTCGACGCATGCGAGCCCGCCATGTTCAACGTCACGATCCGATCTCCCACGGCGCGATCGGAGACGCCGGCGCCGACCTCGGCGACCATGCCCGCGGCCAGGTACCCGACGACGTGCGGAGCTGAGGGGGCGGCGAGCCGGCGCGGGCCAGCAGATCCCCACCCTCGATGCTGATCGCCTCGACGTCGATCACCACGCAACCCTCGGGACACTCCGGGTCGGGCACGTCCTCGTACCGCAGCGCGTCCGGCCCACCGTTCTCGTAAATCACCGCGGCCTTCATGGGCCAGCGACTCTACTCCGGCGAGGGCGATGGCCCGGGCAGGACTCGAACGGCGCCCTACGGATTGGGATGGGATGAACCAACCTGGCTAGCCAGACTCACATGTCTAATGAACGAATGAATGAGGACTGTCGAGACCGCTCCCGGTCTCACGCTGAGCGAGAGGCCGAAGCAGCGCTGAGATCCGGAGTACCCGGTGGGTGCGAAGTGACCGTGATGTCGGCACCCTGGTCCTGCGGAGTCTCCACCCGGACCTTCTCAAGGACGAGCCGGAAAACCCACGTGTCGTTCACCGGGAAAAGGACGCCGGTGACTCTCGGCGAGACGTTCTGCGAGGTGAAGAGTGTGTCGAGGACGGGCTTGACTAAGTTGTCGAGGTCGAGGGCCGGCTTATCCATTTCCTGTCGAGTCATTCGGAAGATCACCTCGACGTCGAACTTGGTCTCCGAGGGCGGCGCAGCGAAAGGGGCCTGCGGATCGGTCGCCCTCACCTGGTCGCGTATGGCCTCCCTCCAACGGATGTCTTTGACGCGCGGTGGGTATCCACGCACCGGAATCTGCCACCGATTCGGGCGATCATCGCGACTGGTCGAGGGTTCCGGACACATATGGGTTGGCTGAGCGTAGAGACAGAACCGTGGCTTCGTAAGCGGCCGCTGCTCTGGACGCACAGCAGGAACTACCGCGTCGCGCGACAAGGTGAGCCAAGGCGTGCGACAGAAACAGGCGCCTCCGCCTGGCCATTGATCACCCGCGCGAATCCTGAGAGACTCACTCCGTGCCTTCGATCGAGAGCGCTTTGCTCGTGGCCGCTGATGTACCAGCATCGGTCACGATCGGCGTTGCGTTCCTCACGGGTACCGCCGGCGTGCTCGGGGGCGTGATCACGGCTAACAAGCAGGCCGCCGCTACTCTCGCCGCAGCCCGCGAACAAGCTGAGGCAACTGTCGGCTCCGCCAAGGAGCAGGCCGGCGCAAGTGTGTTGAATGCTGAGTCTGGGCGGTTCGCCGCCTGGCAGATGCACAAGCGAAGCGTCTACGCGGACTTTCTCGGCCGTGCGCGGGCGGTCGTGGAAGCGCCGGATGCCCACGATGCGCGGGCTGCCTACCTGGCTGCCAGGCTGATCGAGTAATGCTGGTCGCCAGCAAGGAATTGCGGGACCGGCTTGAGCCGCTACTCACGGATCCGGGTCGCTTGGCTGACGCCACCCAGTGGAGTGAGCTGGTCGAGAATCTCGGCGGGGACGCCCGTCGCCCGAAGCCTGGCGACTAGGGCCGACCCGGTCAGACTCCCGGCTCCCGCTTCCCCTTCGCGCGAGCCGGGGCAGCCGCCCCTATGCGCTGCGGTCGTTCAGCGCGTCCTCGAGGAGCCCGAGGACGAACCCAAACACAGCGTGGCGAATCGTCGCCTGGCCGAAGGCTCTGGGGTTGGTGGCGAGCTTCGGCAGTTCTTCGCGGGCGGGGTGATAGTGGTCGAACAGCACGGTCAGGGGCCAGGCCGCGACGTGCTCGATGAGGCCCACCATCAGACCGCGCAGAACGGGCGGCCCGGGCAGCGATGGCTTGAGCCGCGCGTATGCGACGCCGAAGATCGCACCGTTATGCACGTGGAGCACGAAGCCGATGGGTTGCCAGTACTCACCGCGGGTTACGAGCTTGCCCAGGATCTCAACATCGTCGTACTTGGAGTCGAAGAGGCGTTTGTCGAGTGCCTGCTCGAGGGTCATCACCACCGTCGCGACAGCGCCCGCAACCCCGCCTCGCAAGCTCCTCTGACGCATCGGTTGAGCATGCCAGGTTTCTGCGCCCGCGCAACCGCCGCACTAACGCCTCGATCGCCGATCTGCCAAGCGTTGAACGTGTTCGCTCGCCTGTGCCCAGCCGTTCGGCTCAGGACGCGCCGCGCAGCTGCTCGGCGACCACGAGCGCGGCCAGAAGCGCGGCCAGCGCCCCCGACGCGACCAGCCCGTCGGCGCCGGTGGCGAGCGGCATGGCCGCGAGGAGCGCGATGACCGCCCCGGCTCGTGGCACGCTCTGGGACTGGCCGATCCTCGCGGCGCAGGCCATCAGACCAGCGAGGAAGAGCGCTGGGGCGCCGAGCGCGACCAGCGCTCCCGATTCATGCAGGGCGTCCGTCGGGTGCGCGATTACGAGTTTGTCGCCGACCGCGACGAGGACGATTCCCGCCACGATTGGGAGGTGTAGGTAGGTGTAGATGTCGCGGCCGATCTGTCCCCGCTCCTCGGCGGTGGCCGCGCGGATCCGCTCCAAGACCCTGGCGCCGACCTGGCCGAAGTACAGCCACCACAGCGCCGTCGAGGAGAGGAAGGCGAGCAGGAGCGCGGCGACGACCTCGAGGCTCAACCCCGTATCCGAGGCAGTGGCCCCTGCGAGAACGATGCTCTCTCCGAGCGCGATGATCACGAACAGCTGGAAGCGCTCGCCGAAATGGGCGCCCTCGATCTGCCACTGGCTCATGGCGGTAGCGCCTACGCCCGGGAGCCAATACGTCACCAGCGGCGCTGCGAGGTCAAGTCCGAGGGCACCCAGCCACAGAACCCGGCGAAACGCCTCGGTGTCGACGATGCCGCCGGCGACCCACAGCGGCGCCGAGAGCACGCTCCAGGCCAGGATCTGGCGGAAGTTCTGGTTGAACAAGCCGCGCGGCGTAACCAGGACAACGAACGCGTTGCGCCCGATCTGCAGACCCGAGTAGGCGCACGCGAACAGCAGCGCGTGCTCGCCGAACCCCTCCGGGATCGCGACCGCCATCAGCAGGCTTGCGACCATCACGAACACCAGCACGAGCCGGACCGGCGCCGTGTCCGGATCGAACCAGTTGGTCATCCACGTCGTGTAGTTCCACGCCCAGTACACGGCGACGAGCATGAACGCCGTCTCGGCCGCGCCTGACCAGCTGATGTCCGCGAGCAGATGGCGCGACAGCTGGGTGACGGCGAAGACGTAGACGAGGTCGAAGAACAGCTCGAAGGACGTCGCGCGCTGCTCGCCGTCCCCACGAGCGCGAATGATCGGCAGCTCCGGGATGATCGGGCTCGTCGCGGCCGCCACGCGGCGAGCATAGGCGAGCGGTCGCGGCGACAGCTTTGGCCGCGGTCACAATCCGCTCATGCGTCTTCTCCGGGTGTAGACCATCGCGCAGTGACCGCTCGCGACCTCGATCGTGCCGGCGCCCATCGCGTGCGAACTGCCGCTCGGCATCGGGTGGAATCACCTCATCGTTCTCGGCGACCAGATACCACGAGGGCAGTGTGCTCAGAATGCGTTCGCGGCCGACTTCCACTCCCGGAGGCGCTGCGCGATGAGCTCGGCCCGCTCCTCCTCGCTCCCGCCGTCGAGCACCTGGAGGTCTGAGGGGTCGGCTCGAAGGTAGACGCCGGCGGTTCGGGCATTCAGCTCGGGGTCGCGATCCGACCGTGTCGTCCAGTACCCGGTGGCGCGGTCGGCGGTCTCGACCTGATCTCACCAGTGCCCTCGAGCTGCGGGGCATTCGGGTCCCGAGGGCGCTCGCCCTTCCAGAAGTAGAGGATGCCGGCCGGATCCCTGCGCTCCTTCGCGGCCTCGCTCCAGTAGCGGGCCGACAGCGTGCCGTCCTCCTGCCAGGCCCGGCCGGTCACGTTCAGGCCACCGTCGCGGTCCCGCGAGATGCTCAGGAGGCTCACCGCCGACGGCTCCTCCTCGCTCCGCACGGTGAGCGAGAGCTGCCACCACAGCCCCTCTACCGCTCCGCGGCGACCCTCGGTCTCGATCGCCTTGCGGAGCTTCTGGTTGATCGCGCGAACCTCCGCCGCGCTGGTGGCCGGGTCGTAGCGGACGGAGGTCAGCCCGAGCAGGTCGCTCGGCAGCTTCGAATCGTTCGCGTGGAGGATGAACGTGCGCCGGATGCCGAGCGCGCCGCCGAACAGCCCGGCCTCGAACACCACGTTGTCGCGCGGCGACGCCTGGCCGGACTCGGATCGCATCAGTCGTCGTCCAGTCGTCCTGGGCGAAGACGAACGCGGCGAAATCGACCTCCTGGGAGAGCTCGACGAGCCGGTCGAGGGTGGACCGCCCTGGGTTGAACGTGGTCGTCCAGGGCTCGACGTCGGCGACGTCATCGAGCCCGCGCGTGATCGCCTGGAGCAGTTTGGCCTGCTTGCCCGACGACCCGAGGAAGATGCGCGGCTTGTCCATGCGCGATCATGATGACGCACAGGAGTCACCATGGAGAGGTGAGGAGGCACGATGGCGAAGAGCGTTCGCGACGCGATGACCGAGGACCCCCGCTCGATCGGCGCATCGGAGTCGGTGGTCGACGCTGCACGACTGATGCGAGAGGAGGACATCGGCTCGCTCCCCGTGACCGATGACGATCAGCTCCTCGGGATGATCACCGACCGAGACATCACCACGAGAGTTGTCTCCGAGGCCGCAGACCCCAAGACGACGTCCGCCGGGGACGTCTGCTCTCGGGACGTCATCAGCGTTGAGGCCGACAAGGACCACGAAGAGGCGGTCGCGCTCATGGCCCGCCACCAAATTCGGCGGCTGCCCGTTGTCGAGAGCGGCCGACTCGTCGGCATCCTTGCCCAGGCCGACATCGCCCGCACGGAGAACGAGAAGAGGACCGGTGAGCTCATCGAGGCGATCTCTGAACCGTCAGAAGGAGAGCGCAGGTAGCGCCACCCGGAGCCTCATGCCATCGGTTGAGGGCCTAAAGACCGCCGACCTCGTCGATGCGATGGGGCGGCTTCACCGGCATCGCTGCCATCTCCTCGATCTGGTCAGTCCGACTCCCGGGCGGGTGCTCTTCGGTCCCGCGGTGACGATCTCCTACTTCCCGAGTTGCTCAGTCGCACTCGACCCCGAGCGCTACAACCTCGGCAACCTCTTCTACGAGGCCGTCGGTGACGAGCCGGAGGCCAAGGTGGTGGTGCTCGCCAGCAACGGCTACACCGACGCCTCGATGGGGGGCGGGACCAAGCTCTCCCGCCTGCAAGGGCACGGATGCGCGGGGGTGCTCACGGACGCTCGCCTCCGGGACTTCGACGAGCTCGCCTCCTATGACTTCGCCGCCTACTGCTCGGGCGAGGCAACCAAGTGGGGCGGAGGGGAGGTGACGCCATTCCAGGCCAACGTTCCGGTCGTCGTCTCGGGGGTGGGGGTGATGCCGGGGTTCTACGTCTTTGCCGACAGCTCCGGGGCGGTGGTGATTCCCGATCAGCAGGTCGAGGAGGTCGTGGCGGGCGCCCGCGCGGTGGAGGCGGAGGACGCCAGATCCCGAAAGGAGATCGGAGGCGAGAGATTGCCCAGGGCCAACTAGCACTCTTTCACCTGGACGGGGTCCGCCAGGTTGGAGGGCCGAAAGGTCGCTGGTTCAAATCCAGTCGCCCCGACAGTGAAGAGGGCGGCCGGTTGGCCGCCCTCTTCTTCACCGGATGGAACGTCGGATCCGTTCGGCGCTACTTCTTCTTCTTCTTCTTCTGCTTCTTCTGCTTGCACTTCTGCGACGAGCTCGCCGACAGCGTCTGCCCGCTGTAGAAGTTCGTGGACTCCGAGTTGACCCACTTCTTCTTCTTGCAGCGCGCCATCACGTAGAACGTCGCCGATCCCTTCTTCTTGCCGGTCTTGCGCTTGTTGAACGTCGTGTCGAACTTGCTCAGCACGAGGCCCGGCGTGTTCGGGATGTTGCTGAACGTCAGCGTCCTCCCCGAGAGCGTGCCGACGATCGTCAGGCTGGTGGCACTCGGCCCGATGTCGGTTTGTATGTACATCGTTGTGGGTCCGCCGCCGAAGATCGTCACGGTGCCTCCGACTGCTCCGCCGTTGACCTGGACGATCCCGTTCCCGACGATGCTCTGGGGGCAGGCGGCCTGAGCCTGTGCGGTGAACTTGCCTTGGATCTGGCTGAGCTGACAGGCGGGCACGTTCCCGTTCGTGAACTTGATATTGGGGTCGATCGTGAACACCGTCTGCCTCGGCGACTGCGAGGTTGGGAAGTTGTCGAAGGTCGTGTCGATGATGTTGTGAAGCGAAGCGCCGCCGAAGGTCTTCTTGCTCTGCTTCGCCGGCGACAGCGTCGCCTGCAGCGTCTGAGAGGTTGGAACAGCGGAGGCGACGCTCGAGAGGCTCAACGCCCCGAGCACTCCTGCCACCGCTCCGATGAGAAATCCGCGTTTGCGCATACCAATCCTTCCGTTCTCTACTTGATTGCTCACGTTACTCCTCAAACACGTGACGGCTGAGATCGATGCGATGCCGGCGACGGCGACCTGAGCGTGGTGTCCCGTTCAGGCCTCAACTTCCGCGGCCGAGGCGCCGAAGAAATCGGGGTGAGCTCAAGAGCGCTGCAGCGGGGGATCGTGATCGCGATGGTCCTCGCGACCGTCGGCGGCGCCCTGGCGGCCTACTACGTCTCCCGTCACAATCTTCGGACGGCGCGCAGCGACCGTGTCGACACCGTGCAGCAGCGAATCTCGGATGCCCTGCGTCGCCGGGCCTATTACCTGGAGGACATCGGGGACATGGTCGGTGTCCATGACGACGCGGACCTCCCCGAGTTCTCGCGCTGGGCACACGTCCGCGGTCGCAACGAGAGCGCAATCGTCGGAGTCGAATGGGTTCGCCACTCGCCCAGCGGCAGGCTCGTACCCCCACACGACATCGGTCCCCACCCGGTCTTGGTCAAACCGACCGATGCGGGAGACGCCCCCCTCGTCAATGCGGTGAGGCAGCGGGTCGCCGCGGGGCCGCTCGGACTGGCGTCGCTGCACAAGGAGGACGCCATCTCCCAGCCGATCCGGCTCGCGAACGGGGATGAGGGCTTCTACCTGAGCGTGCCGGTGGTCTCCCACCGTGACAGCGGTGAGATCTCGCAGGTCGAGTCGCAGAGCGCGATAGTCGGGCTGGTCGATGCCCAGCAGCTGGTTGCCGAGGCCCTCCCGGCGGCTACGCACCCGACCCCGCTTCAGCTCCGCGATCAGGTGACGCCCCTGGCGACGGTCGGCTCCGGCTTGAACAACGCCGTTCAGGCGGCCATTGCGACCCCGAGTCGGCGCTGGACCGTGAGCGTCGCTGGCGGTTCGTTGACGACGGGTGAGAAGTTCCTGCCGTGGCTGATCCTGTTCGTCGGCGGCGCGCTCACCTTCACCGTGGCGATGGTGCTCCGCACCCTCGCGCGCAGGCGGGACGCGGCCCTGGAGCTCGCCTCTGAGCGCGAAACCGAGCTGGCGGCGTCGCTCGAGCGCGTCGAGCAGGCCAACCGCGATCTCGAGCGCGCTCATGCCGAAGCCGAGCGGCTCTCCAGGGAGGACCCGGTCACCGGGATCTTCAACCGGCGACATTTCGGCGAGGTCCTGGCCCGGGAGCTCAGCGACCCCGAGGGTGGGGACTCGCCCGCGGTCATGCTGCTCGACCTCGATCACTTCAAGCGCGTCAACGACAAGCACGGGCACCTGATGGGCGACGCGGTGCTCCAGGCCGTCACCGACCGGATCGCCTCGGTGCTTCGCGAGGAGGACTGCCTGGCTCGCTGGGGTGGTGAGGAGTTCGCCGTGCTTGCCCCCGCAATCGATCGCGACGGGGTGTACGCGCTGGCCGAGCGTGCGCGTGAGGCGCTCGCCGAGGCCCCGGTCCGCGTCGGCGACGTCTCGATCGAGCTCACCCTCTCGGTTGGCGCGGCCCTTGCCATGGATGCGCAGCGCACTCCGGACGCCCTCGTCCACGCCGCCGACCAGGCCCTCTACGAGGCGAAGGGCGACGGCCGCAACTGCGTGCGCATCTGGGATACCGGCTCGGCGCCGAGCGGCGTCAGTGCACGGTGATCTTGGCGAGCCCCTTGCCGAGCCGGTCCATGTCGACATCGCCCGAGATCCCGGGCACGCTGCCCGAGCTGGTGTACTGCCACACCGAGTAGCCGTGGCGGGCCCAGTTGGAGGCGGGGACCGTGGGCTTGGAGACGCCCCACTCGGCCACCCACAGCGGGTACTTCGCCTTGGCGAACTCCCTCGTGTCGCCAGTCGCCGACCAGCTCGTCGCGTTCGTGTAGATCATCGGCTTGCGGCCGAGCCTCTTTCTCACCCTCTTCACCCAGACGCGGATCCAGGTGCGCAGGGTCGTTGAGGTCATTCCCGTGAACGGGGTCTCGACGTCCAGCACCGGCACCAGCTCGCCGGGTTGCAGCGAGCCTACCGTCGCCAGGAAGACGTTCGCCTCGGCAAGCGAGTCGGCGCGCGCATCCGCGATCGTGCCGCCGGTCGCGAAGGCCCGGTGGTAGGCGCCCACCCGGATCCCGGCGGCCTCGGCGGCGGCCCGGTTGGTCGCGAAATAGGGGTCGGCGCCGCACTGGGCCGGCTTCACGGTGCAGTCGGCGCCGCTGCCGCGGCTCGCCTGCACGAACGCGAATCGGACCCCGGCACCGGCGACGCTCGGCCAGAGGATCGTGCCCTGGAAGCGGGACACGTCGATGCCGATCGCGCGGGTGCCGGCGCCGGCGTTGGGCGCCGAACCGGCCAGCGAGAGGCACAATGCCGCCACGGCGATCAGGCTCGCTCTTGTCAGTCGTGGTCTCACGAGTTGGTGCTCAAACCCACGCCGTCGGCGATCAGAGCGCAGACCCACCCGGGATCGCGAGGGCGTTGGTCCAATTTTCCCTGCACTCGTCGAGTTGCCTGCGTCAAAGGTGAATTGACCGGGTAAGCAAAATGAGTGCAGTTCGATGGCGAAGCGTCCGAAAGCATCGAGGGATTCGTCCACCAGGCGCTGATCTACCGCTCCCACCACGAGTTCCTGGACTTCGCGGTGCCGTTTGTCGAGGACGCGGCTCGATCGGAGGAGCCGGCCCTGGTCGCGGTGCAGGAGCCGAACTTGGAGGGCATCCGTGCGGCGCTGGAAGGGCCCCTGCCCGATTTGACCCTCGTCTCTGTCGAGCGGTGGTACGGGACCTCGGCGCGCACCCGCGAGAAGTTCGGCCGCTGGGTCGCCCAGCACACAGACGGCGGCCACGAACACCGCCGCCGGATCAACGGGCGCAGGGTCAGGGTGATCGCCGAGCCGCCTTGGCCGGTCGGTCACGAGGCGCGGGTTCGCGACTGGGCGCGGCACGAGTCGGTGATGAACGTCGCCTTCGCCGAGCACCCGGTCACCTTCGTATGCTCATACGACGCGCGCAAGCTGCCGCCCGAGGTCGTCAGGCACGCGGGGAGCACCCATCCTGAGATCGTCGACGCCGGCGGAGCGGCGCGCAGCGAGCAGTACGAGGACCCGGTCGAGTTCTGCCGCCGCCTGAACACCTCGGTGCGCCACCCTGCCGGCGACCCCGAGATGGAACTCACCTTCGGCCTCGTGGACCTGCCCGCGATGCGGAGAAAGATCCGCTCGCTGGCGATCGAGGCGGGCCTGCCTCCCGTGCGCGCTGACGAGCTGGTGCTGGCCGTCCACGAGATCGCCACCAATGCCGTGGTCCACGGGCGCTCACCGGCGACCCTGCGGGTCTGGCGGGCGGACCGCGAGCTCGTCTTCGAGGTGAGCGATTCCGGCGAGGGGATCAAGGATGCCCTCGCCGGCCAGCTGACCCCCGCATCGGCGGGTCTGGGAGGACGCGGGCTGTGGCTGACCCGGCTCCTCTCGGACGCGGTCGAGATCCGCAACGGAACGGGCTGCACGGTCGCAATTCACGCGACCGCCCCGACCCCCGTCCTCGCGGGCTAGACGAGCCGGAGGATCCCCAGTCGATCTCGTCCGGGCGCGTGCAGCCGCTCAGCGCCATGGTCAGGTCGAGCTCGGCGAGCAGACAGCGAAGGACCATCTCGACCCCGTTCTGGCCGTCGAGGGCCAGTCCCCACAGATAGGGGCGGCCGACCAGCACGGCGTCGGCCCCGAGTGCGAGCGCCTTGAACGCGTCGGCGCCGGAGCGGATCCCGCTGTCGAGCAGGATCGCCATTCCTCGCCGACCGCGTCGACGACGTCCGGCAGCGCGTCGAGCGAGGCGATGGCGCCGTCGATCTGCCGGCCGCCGTGGTTCGAGACCACGATGCCGTCGACTCCGCGCTCCCGCGCCTCTCTGGCGTCGTCGGGATGGAGGATCCCCTTGAGCACGATCGGCAGCGACGTGGTCCCCCGAAGCCATTCGAGGCGCTCCCAGGTCAGCGTCGGGTTGGCGAAAACGCCGAGGAAGTGGCCGACCGCGGCCCCGAGGTCCTCCTCGGGCGACTTCTCGAGACCGGCCCGAAAGACGGGGTCCGAGAGGTACTGGGCGATCCCGATGCCCTCGAGGAACGGCAGATAGGCCTGCTCCAGATCACGGGGCTTCCACCCCGGCAGATAGTTGTCGACCGTCAGCACCACGGCGCTGTAGCCGGCCCCCTCGGCGCGGCGCACCAGGCTGGCGGCGAGCTCGTCGTCGTTCGGCCAGTAGAGCTGGAACCAGCGAGCACCGTCCCCGCTAGCCTCGGCGATCTGCTCCAGGGGGTCGCCGAGGCCGTGCTGGTGATCACGGGCAGTCCGACTGCGGTGGCCGCTCGCGCCGAGGCGAGCTCGCCCTCCTCGTGGAGCAGCGTCTGAACCCCGATCGGCGCCAGCAGCACCGGCGCAGGCATCCTCGTCCCGAGCAGCTCCACCGAGAGGTCGCGCGCTCGAAAGGTCCTGCCGCAGGACCCGGGGGACGATGCGCCAGCGGCGGAAGGCGTCGAGGTTGGCGCGCATGGTGTCCTCGGAGCCGGCGCCACCGAAGATGTAGGCGATCGCCCGGTCGTCGAGGGATTCCCTCGCACGGCTCTCGAGCTCGGCCCAGGCCATCGGCAGGGTCGGACGCTCTCCCGCGAGCATTCCCTTCGCGTAGATCTCGCGGTAGTAGTCGCCGAACAGGGGCCGGGGAGTCTCGGCGCTCGACATGGGCGGGACTCTATGTCGGCGGCTGCTTCTTCTTCAGCTTCTTCTTCTTGGGGAGCGGCTTCGGGGGCTTGCCGATCTCCCGGCTGCATGGCGGGCCGCTGCACTGGACCAGTCGCTTCAGGTGCTTGAGCAGGAACTTCCGGACCGCGAAGTAGCGGGAATCCTTGTAGACGGAGTTCAGCTCGAGCCGATCCTTGGAGAGGTCGTACATCTCCCTGCTGCCATCCCCGTACTTGACCAGCAGATACCTGCCGGTGCGGATCCCGCGATAGCGCGGCGCGACGATCGCGCGGGCGATCTGGGCGGTGTGGTCGAGATCGAGGTTCTTGACGTACCTGCTGACCTTGACGGTGTGTCCGGCCTTGGCCGCCGCGGCCGTGCCGGGCTCGAAGGTGGTGCCGGGCGGGCCGGTCTCGAAGAGGACGGGTCGAGTGGACTTCAGCGAGGGGTCCTCGGCGTAGCGGAGCATCGACTGGCCGTCCTGGGGCAGGCCGGGAGTGGCGCCGGCCATCTGCAGGATGGTCGAGGTGATGTCGCCGTTCCAGGCCAACGCTTTCGGCTGGGAGCGGGCCGGGAT
>CAWKLZ010000001.1:0-424190 GCA_963850625.1 uncultured Solirubrobacterales bacterium | reverse complement strand
TGAGGGGCTTAGTAGAGCGGGGTGCGAGCCCGAGGGGCCGAAGGGCGCATGCGCGGGGCTCTGGTGGACGAAGAGGCCCGAAAGGTGGTGGCGAGCGCCAAGGGTCCATGGCCCGTGATCCCCGTCCCACTCCAGTAAAGACTTCCTAAGAATCTTCAGAAGCGTTGACATTGGCGCGGTGGAGCAGGACACTGAATCAAGCCTCTGATTAGCCAAGGAAAGGAGCTGCATTTGTCACCGGTACCGGTAGTTGCCTGCTTTGGAGCGCTGGATGCACTCGTGTTCGCCCAGGTCGCGTACGCGGCCCGGCATCTGGACCGTGATGGCTCGGAGAGCGCCGACGGGGCGGACCCCGCGGACCCTGGCCCGGAGTCAGACGGCGTCGACGCCTGAGTTTGCTGAGCTTCTGAGGGGCTTGGCAAGCGGATTCTCGCCGACCCTGACTGGGCTCCGGGCTCAGACGCTCCGCGCTTGCCCGCTCGCGACCTCCACGCGTGTCGTGGGCGCCGAGGCCACGGCGGTTGCTTCTGGCTCGATGGCCATCGCATCGCCACAGGCGTCGGCGACTCTGGCGATCGTCAGCAGCTCGACCTGATCGGAGAAGCGCCGTGGGTCGAGGCCGGTGCGTTCGCCGATCCGGCGCAACCGGTAGCGGACGGTGTTGGGGTGGACGTAGAGCGCGCGGGCCGCGCTGGCCACGTCCAGATCCGCGTCGAGGAAGGCCCGGAGCGTGCGCATCAGCACGTCGGAGCGGCCCTCGGTCAGGGCTCCGGCACGGGTCCTGATCGAGGCGCGGGTGGAGCGGTCCGCGGCGGCCACGAGATGCTCGAACGGTGAAAGCTCGGAGAGCGAGACGATCGGCCGCTCGGCGTCGGTGCGGCCCAGCGCCTGGTGGGCTTCGAGGTAGCGCTGCGCGACCTCGGCTGGTCCGCGGCAGACGCTGCTCAGGCCGATCGCGACCTGGGCAACGCCCTTCTGACGGCCGCCGGCGGTCGCGCGCTCGAGTGCGGTCCGGGCCTGGGTAAGGTCGGCGTCCGGCAGGGGCATCACCGCCACCACCTCGCCCTGGCGGACGACGACGAGAGGGCGTGAGCCCGCCCCGTCGCGGAGCGAGTCGGCGGCCTGAGCCAGCGCGTGCTCGTCCGCCTCCGATGCAGCGAGCGGTGCGGCGACGGCGACGAGCAGCATCGTGTCTCGCCCGATGTCGAGGCCGAGCGCCTCGGTCTCCGCCTCGTCCGGCAGCCTTCCCGCGAGCAGGTTCTCGAGCAGATCTCGGCGCAGGCGATTGCCCAGCTCCGCGAGCTGACCCGACTCGCGCATGTAGGCCTCCGCCACGTGGGTGCTGGCCACGTCGATATAGGCCATCGCCGCCCCGGCGAGCGTGATCGCCGCCTCCCGTCCGGCCCGCGAGGGTTCGACCTCGTCGAGAATCGCTTGCCACAGGGTCCGATGGCCGATGCGGAACGCCTGTAGGAGGCCGTCGAGCGGGATCCCCTGGCGAACGCGTCGCGCCGCCGCCTCGCGCGCGAACTCGAGGTCGGCCCGGTCGGGTCCCTCGCTCCGCCGCAGCGTGCCCAGCAGCAGGTCGACGTGCAGCCGGCAGTGCTCGCGCACGTCGGCGAGCATGCGGCCGCCCCGCGGACGCTCGTAGGCGCCGATCTCGCCGAGGATCGCCGCCAGCATCGCCTCCGCCAGCTCGCCGTCGCGGCGCTCGAGCGTTGTCAGCACCCGCTCAACTTCGGCGCCCGCCCCAGCCGCCTGCGTGGCAACGGCTTCCATCTAGGGACGACCCTAGCCGGGTTTGTCAGCCCGGACAAGGGGCAACCCTCAGATTTGGTTCCGGCGCCAATGACCCCCTCATCGCCACCGGCGTACGTTCACACGGACGGCGTGACGGGCGTGGACGAGACAGCCGCAGACATGAGCACCGAGGATCCGGTCGGCTTCAGCCGCCGCAACTTCCTGTGGCGGACGGGGGCGCTCGGCGCGGCGGCCACGGTCGCTCTTTACCCCTCGGCCGCCCGAGCCGCGGGCGCGCTCGATCCTCTGATCGAGAAGATCGCGGCACCCGCGCTCAAGCAGCTCGCCCGCGACACCATCGCCGGTCTGGTCGCCTTCGAGGTACCGGGCCCCGACAAGTACTCGCACGCGCAGGGGGTCACGAGTAATCGCCCCGGTGGTGTCGCTGGGAAGGGAGCCGACGTGTTCCTGGTCGACCTCGACGACTTCCTGCCGGTCCCCGACACCTACGCGCAGTCGCTCGCGGCCGCCTTTGGAACCGCGGTCTCCGAGATCCCGGTGCCCTCCGGCCTGCTCGGCCCGCTCTCGCTGCTCGGGCGGCGCTACGCGCTGCACATGGACGACGCGCTCCGGTCCCTGACCACCAGCGAAACCGCGGTGCCGCTCTCGCTGCCGATCGCGCTGATGCTCAACTTCCTCGCGACGCAGGTCAAGCCGGGCTCGATCAGCGGTCCGTTCCCGGCTTCGCCGTTTGCCAACCTCAGCTTCGCGGACAAGGCGAAGGCGCTGGCCGCGCTCGAGGGCTCGGACGCGGAGTTGGTCGCGACGCTCGACGCCGGCGCTCCCGAGCCGCTCAAGGACTCGCTATCGGGGCTGCTCAAGTTCGTCGGCGGCGCGCTGCAGGAGTTCGGTGCCTACCTGTCCTACGGCGAGGGCGGCGTCTACGACCCGAAGACGAAGACTGTGAGCTCGCGTCCGATCGGCTGGGATCTTTCCAGCTACATGCCCGGGCGGACCGTGCCCGCTGACGGCTGGGACGAATTCCTCGGCTACTTCCAGGGACGGGCAAGCACCGCGACGGACCCGAGCGTCCTCGCCGGCGGGGAGGGGGGCTAGATGCGCGACGCGATCGTGATCGGGGCCGGCGGTGGCGGCGGCGCGATCGCCAAGGAGCTCGCCGGGCGCGGGCTCGACGTACTCGTGCTCGAGGGGGGCCCGTGGTACCGCGACCCCGAGAAGGAGTGGTCGCGGTACGAGCACGACGCCAACGACCCGCTCACGGGCTACTTCCGCTTCGGGCCCTCGGATCGATCGAAGCCGGCGTGGTTCCGGGAGACGCCGCAAAACTCCTTCCTCTGGCAGCTCTCCGGGGTCGGGGGCACCACGCAGCACTACTACGGCAACTGCCCCCGGGCCGAGCCGGGGGTCTTTGCCGGCTATTCGGGGCCTGATGCCGGTGCCTACGACGCGCGCCGCTTTCCGTTCAGCTACCAGGAGCTGATCCCCTACTACGAGTGGGCCGAGGCGACGCTCCCCGTGCAGACGGCAGCGATGGGTACGAAGGAGCAGCTGTTCTTCGAGGGAGCCCAGGGCATCGGCCTGCCCGTCAACACGACCAAGGACGTCACCGGCGAGTCCTTCCGACCGCAGGAGAACGCGATCCTGCAGCCGCACGGCACCGCCGGCAAGACGAGCGACTCCGCGCAGCTCGAGTTCCCGCAGGCGAAGGGGTGCACCTTCTGCGGCTACTGCTTCCAGGGCTGTGTCGAGCCGCGCAAGGCGCCGCGCAACCTGAAGGCGAAGCGCTCGACCGACAACTCGTACGTGCCCATGGCGTTGACGGCCGACGCCTGGGCACCCGGCGGCAAGGCGGTGACGCTCGTGCCCGATGCCTTCGTCGACCGGATCCTGCATGAGGAGCGCGGCTCGCGGACCGTCGCGACGGGCGTCCAGTGGCGCGACACGAACACGGGCGAGGCCCACACGGAGACCGCGAAGGTGGTCGTGATGGCCGGAGGCTGCACGGAGGATCCCCGCCTTTGGCTGAACAGCGGCCTGCCGAACCCGAACGGCTGGGTCGGACGCGGCTATACCGACCACTTCTTCGACTGGGTGATCGGTGTCTTCGACGACTACACCGGCAACTCGAAGGGCGTCGGCTCCTCCGCCCGGTGCGACTTTCCCGGGCACGGCGGGCTCGAGAACGTGGGGCTGCCACCCGGGCTGCAGGCCTTCAGCATGGCCTTCTCGGACTCCGGCATCCAGGGCTACTACGACAACGGCCGCGGCTTGACCGGCGCGTGGGACGGGCGCACGGGGCGCATTCCCGGCGATGAGCTGAAGGAGGTCCTCGCCGACGTCGACAAGCTGCTCAACGTGCTCGTGCTAACCGACGACGACGTCGAGGCGCAGAACCGGGTCGTGCTCTCATCGCTGCCCGGCGACGAGAACGGGCCGATCCCGAAGGTGATCTTCCGCCAGCGCCAGCGCACGCAGCGCACGCTCGCCAACCGCGAGTACTGCGCCGACAAGGCCTCCCGCCTGCTGCGGGCGGCCGGTGCCCGGAAGGTGATCAGGCTCGACTGGCCGCCGCTGATCCTGCACGTGCAGTCGACGATGAGAATGGGCTCCGACCCCGCCGACTCGGTGCTGGACCCCAGCGGCGAGGCCCGCTTCGCCGACCGCGTCTTCGTCGCCTCCAACGCGGCCCTCGCCAACTCGCTCGGCGGGCCGAACCCGACCCTGACCACGCAGGCGCTCGCCACGAGGACGGCCGAGCGGATCGTGCGGCGCTACTTCGGCGGCGAGGGATGGGTCGGGGTCGAGGAGCCGGTCAGCTCGATCGACGACGCCGTCACGCAGGCGGTAATCGACCGCGGACTGTAGACGGCGCCGGGGCGTCCGTCGAGGCTTAGACTGGCCCTGATGCTGTGGCGTCAGTTACGGCCGGGTTATCGCAAGCTGCTGCGCTCAGGTGCGGCCGGTACGGCGGTGGTCGTCAAGTCGAAGGCCGTGAGCGAGAACACCGGCCTCGGGGCGTACGCGCATGAGCTGACGCTGCGGCTCCGCTTCGACGACGGCACCGAGACGACCGTGACCCGGGTCGCTGAGGTCGCCGACCTCGCCGGACCCAGACCGGGCGCGGTCGTGCCCGTCCGCTACGACCCCAACGATCACGGCAAGGTCGAGATCGACGTGGTGGCTCTCCGGGAGGCCAAGAAGCGAGCTGGCGAGCAGAGCGATCGCGCCGCGATCGAGGCAGCCGAGGAGTCGGTTCCACCCAATCGCTCACGGGGCCAGTGAGCGGGCCTGTCTAGCCCTTCGACCTGTACAGCCAGGCCGGAGTACTCCTGCCCGCGTTGCCCGATCCCGGGCTCGACGCCGAGGCGGCGATCGGCGCCTTAGGGAGGTTGCTACGGCCTGACGACGCCGAGGCGCCACGGCTCCAGCGCTCGGCCGATCAGCCGACTAGGCGGCGATACGCGTCGCGGGCTCACGCCCGGGCGGCACCGGCCGCGGGCTGACTTTCGGGCGCTTGCGCCGGGCCGATCCGTATCGGATCACGAGCAGAGTCACGATCGGGATCGCGCTCGTCACGACAAGTGCCTGGAACCAGAGACTGGCGCCATCGGTCCCCGAGCCGAGCGAGTGCATCACCGCCAGCACGTAGACGAGCACCGTTGCCCGGTGGATCAGGCGCCAGCGTTTCGCGCCGATCCGCCGACGCAGATAGAACGTCGGGCCGAGGATGACCGCGAGGTATCCCGCTGTGATCCCGAGCCCGGTCCACAACGGCCGGTATCCCATCGTGAACGGGATCGAGATGCCGGTGAGACCGGGGTTGAGCCACTTGTCGCCGAGCAGCAGCAGGCCGTGGACGGCAATCGCTGTGAGCGCTGCGAGGGCGACCTGCTCGTGGACCTTGACCAGCGTTCGTTTCGCGCCCGGCCGCTTCGATACGCCTCCGGCCATGTACAGCCCGAGGATCACGGCGGTCGCGATCAGGATGAAGGCGACGATCCCGGCGGACCGCGAGGCCAGCCAGAACGAGTACTGAGACGGGTCGGGCTCAGTCACCTTGCTCACCCCCTCCCTCGCCACCCTCCGGCTCGACGGGCGTCGTCGCCGGGCTGGTCCGGGCGGGGGCCGTGCGGGCACCGCTGTTGACGGGGATCCGGGTCGGCGGGGCGAAGACCGTGTAGGCGGCCACCCCGGCGAGGGCGATCACGACCAGCACCGCAAGGATCTGGGTCCGACGGCTCGGGCGCGCTACCTCGCGAGGAGCCCCTGTCGCGGCGCCGGCGCTCACGGGTGGGTGGGGGAGGTCTGGGTCACGATCTTCGTCGCCTGCTGCGCCGGGGCCGCTTTGCCGGCCTTGGTCTTGGCAGGCGCCGCCTTCGCGATCACCGGACCCGGCCCGAGGGCCGGGTCGCGTCCGTTGCGTACCTGGATCGCGAGCAGGGTGAGGACGATGAGGAAGGTGCCGAGCGCGACCGTGATCACGGCCAGCGGGCTCGGTAGCGGACGGCGCGGCGCTCGGGGGCGCGGCTGGCTGGGCGCAGCGCCCGGCGGAGTGGAGGCGGGCGGGGTTCGATCGGGTGTCTCTGGCATCTTCAATCCTCTCCGCAGACCCGGAACCCGTAGCCGCGGGCGAAGCCCAGCAGTGATTGGGTCAGGCTGTCGAGCTGCATCCGCAGGGTCTGCAGCTTCGGTACGTCGGTGTCGGCCAGCGCGCCGGCCATCTGGCGCCTGACCGCGAGTTGGCGGCGCAAGACGTCGTACACGTTCGTGCGCAGCAGCTGCGCGTCACCCGGCGGCGTCTGGATCGCCTCGATCGCGTGCAGCTGACGCCAGCCGAGCGCAATCGAGTCGTCGTAGGCCTTGGTCCCCTCGCTCGTCTCGGCGCCTGTGGCCGCCTTCTCGCGCGCGGCGTTGCGGCTGCGATCGAGCCTCTTGCAGACCGCGTCGACGCGCGCGATGTAGGCGCGCCGGGCGGGATCGTTGACCTTGGACGTGGCAGGGGTCGCCGCGAGCTGTTTGCCGGAGTCGTAGGTCGGCCCCTGCACGGTCGTCGTCGAGGTCTCGCCACGGCCGGTCGCCGCCCCGCAGGCGGCGAGCGGTGCGATCGCGAGCACGGCGGCCAACGCGAACAGGGCTCTAGGGATAGACCTGCTCACCGGTGTCCTCGTCGATGACCGTGATCGCGACCGAGGGGCATATCTCGGCCGCCTCCATGATCAGCTCAGGCGGCCCCGTGCCGATTACACGTGCGGTGTCGTCGAGTTCGAAAACCTGCGGTGCAACATCGACACAATCGCCATGTGCTGCGCAGGCGCCTTCATCCACTTGCGGCACGTATCTCACGTTCGCTCCTTTCGGTTCGGGTGGTCGGCTTGCCGATCAGCTTGCGAAAGCGCGGGATCGATCGCGGCTGGTCGGCGGCGAACCCAGCGACCGTGAGCCCATCGCGGACGACCTCGGCCGCAAACTCACGGCTCGCCGGGTCACCGTCGAACCGGATCTCGTCGGCCTCCCGCGCATCGCCGATCAGCTGGACTCGCAGCCCGTACTGGTCTGTCCAAAAGGACGGCAGGGCGGGCGGCAGCGGCTCGACCCCGAGGATCGCTCGCGCGACCTGCGCGCTCTGCCGGGCGGCGGACTCCCACTGCTGACTGCGTTCGTACTCGCCGCTCAGCGGGTTGAGTACCCGGGCGGCGTCGCCCGCGGCAAAGACGTCCGGGGTGCCGGTGCGACCGACGGCATCGACCCGGACTCCATCGGGCTCGAGGCCGCTGCCCTCGAGCCACTCGGTTGCCGGCTCGATCCCGATCCCGATCACGAGGGCGTCGCATTCGAGCTTCCCTCCGTCGGTCAGCTGCACCCACTCGGCCCCGCCGGCCCCCTCGCCGAACCGGGCAACGTGGGCCGACAGGCGCAGGTCGACGCCTTCGGCGCGATGAAGCTCGACAAACCACTGGGAGAGCTGCGGAGCGAGCACCCGGGCCATCGGCCTCGGGGCGGCCTCGAGCACGGTCACGTCGACGCCGAGGCGTCGGGCGGTGGCAGCGACCTCGAGGCCGATGAAGCCGGCACCGACGACGATCAGGCGCTCGCATCCAGGCAGCGCATCGCGCAGGCGCTCGGCGTCGTCGACAGTTCGCAGCAGGTGCGTGTTGGGAAAAGTCTCAGTGCCCGGGAGCGGTCGGGGCCGGCTGCCGGTGGCAACGACCGCAGTGTCGTAGCGAAGCGTCGCGCCCGATGCGAGCGTCAAGGTCTTGAGCCCGGGATCGAGCGCCACCGCCTCATCGCCGAGCAGCAGCTCGACATCGTGGTCGGCGTACCACCCCGCATCTCGGAAGCCGATCGCATCGGGGCGCTGCTCGCCCGAGAGGACCGCCTTCGACAGGGGTGGGCGATCGTAGGGCGCGTGGCGTTCGTCGCCGACGATCCGGATGCGGCCCTCGAACCCCAGCGATCGGAGCGCCTCGCAGCAGCGCTGAGCGGCCAGCCCACCACCGGCGATCAGGACTCCGTCGCTCATGGTTCGGCCGAAGATCGGTTGCACATATCGTCAGCGTAGGAATCGCAACCGCCCGCTCCATCCGCTCTGAACTCCTCGGGCGCTGCGTACTAGGTACTGATGCCCAGCGACGCTCAGGCAGCGAGCGGCGCAATCTTCGTGACGCGCCCGTCCTCCTCGATGGTCAGGCCGCCGTACTCGGTGAGCAGCTCACGGCCACGCTCGGGGCCGCTGAGTAGGGCGGCCTTCGCCAGCGTGTCCGCCTCCAGGGCGGTTGGGGCACGGGCGCTGGCGCAGATCACGCCTGTCCACGCCGGCAGCCCGGTGGAGGGATCGATCAGATGGTGGGCGTATGCACCGTCGGCGCGCCGCCACAGTCGCACGTCGAGGCCTGAGGTGGCGACCGCGCCCTCACCCAGAGCGAACAGGTCGGCGGCCTCGCCGGTCAGCGGGTGTCGGACCTCGATCTCGATCGGCTCGCCGGCCGGGTCGAGGCCACCGACGCGGACGTCGCCACCGACGTCGACGGCGAAGCGCCCATAGCGGGCCAGGGGTTTGGCCGCGAGGTCGGCGGCGAGGCCCTTGCCGATGCCGCCGGTATCGAACATCAGGCCGGGTGGTCGGCGGATCGCGCCGGCCTCGTCGAGCACCTCGATCGAGCGCCAGCGGCCCTCGGCCGCCGGGTGCGCGGGGCGCCGTGACGGGGCGGCCGCAAGCGCATCCGCAAGCGACGCAGACTCCGAGCCGTCGCGGGATGCGGCGTATCCGGCCGCCTTCAACTCGGGTACGAGCGTCGGGTCGATCAGCCCATCCGTGCGTTCCGCCGCCCAGATCCCGGCGCGGACCGCCGCGCGCAGCAGCGCTGAGGCGGAGACCACCTCGCGGGGGTCGCTGTTCAGCTGCGTGAGCTCGCTGTCGAGCCGAAATCTCGACAGGCGCCGGTCGAAGTTGCGAAGCTGCGCCCCAGCCGCGAGCGCGGCGACCGAGGGATCAGGGGCGGCATCGTCGGCACGGGCCCCGACGAAGACCCGGATCTCGGTGCCCATGGCGTGCAGCGACTGCTCGATCACGGCCGCACCCACCGTAGTGCCCACTAGTGTTCGCCGCGAGCGGACCAATCGGGAAACGGAGGAGCACAGAGATGGAGAGCGGCGTCGGAGCGGCCACCGAGCAGGCGGCGAGTGAGGCGGCCGGCACCGCCGGCGACGGGGTTCTCCTCGACCCGCACACCTACGAGGGCACCGGGCTCGACCCGGCCTCGCGGCGGATCATGCAGGCGACGATCGACTGGTTCGAGACGCGCGGCAAGGCGGCGCTCAAGGAGGCCGACCACGAGCGCACCTTCTACCGGGACTTCATCGACTTCCAGGCCTCAGAGAAGGCGTTCGCGACGTTGCTCACGCCGGAGCGCGACGGTGGCGGCGACCCCGACAAGCGCTGGGACACCTGGCGCAACTGTCAGTTCAACGAGATCACCGGCTTCTACGGGCTCGCCTACTGGTACACGTGGCAGGTCACGATCCTGGGGCTCGGGCCGCTGTTCATGTCTGCCAACGACGGCGCCCGAGAGCGCACCGCGAAGCTGCTCGACGATGGCGCGATCTTCGCCTTCGGCCTCTCCGAGCAAGCCCACGGGGCCGACATCTACTCGACCGACATGGTCCTCACCGCCGACCCCGAGGTCGAGGGCGGCTTCCGCGCGAGCGGCGCCAAGTACTACATCGGCAACGGCAACGAGGCGGGGATCGTCTCCGTCTTCGGCCGCCGCGACGACGTCGAAGGCGCCGACGGCTACGTCTTCTTCGCCGCCGATCCCAAGCACCCGAGCTATCGCCTGATCAAGAACGTCGTCAACTCGCAGAACTTCGTCTCCAACTTCGAGCTCGACGACTACCCGGTCGCGCCCGAGGACATCCTGCACACGGGGCCCGAGGCCTTCAACGCGGCCCTGAATACGATCAACGTCGGCAAGTTCAACCTCGGCTTCGCCTCGATCGGGATCTGCACGCACGCGATCTACGAGGCGATCACGCACGCCGAGAACCGGGTCCTCTTCGGCTCCCGTGGTGACCGAGTTCCCGCACGTGCGCCGGCTGCTCGCCGACGCCTACGCCCGGCTCGTCGGGATGAAGCTGTTTGCGACGCGAGCGATCGACTACATGCGATCCGCCTCCGCGGAGGACCGTCGCTACCTGCTCTTCAACCCGCTCACGAAGATGAAGGTGACGACCGAGGGCGAGAAGGTGATCGACGACCTCTGGGACGTGATCGCCGCCAAGGGGTTCGAGAAGGACACCTACTTCGAGATGGCGGCTCGCGACATCCGCGGGCTGCCGAAGCTCGAGGGCACCGTGCACGTGAACATGGCGCTCGTCCTCAAGTTCATGGCCGGCTTCCTCTTCAACGCCGACCCGGATCTCGAGCCGGCGCCGCAGCGTCGCGACGCCGCCGACGACACGTTCCTGTTCGACCAGGGGCCGACCCGCGGCCTCTCGAAGATCCGCTTCGCTCCCTGGGAGCCGGTGCTCGCGCGCCTCGCGCACGTGCCCAACGTCGCCGTCTTCGCCGAGCAGGCCGGCTCGCTCAAGGAGCTGCTGACGACGGCGCCGCCGGACAGCAGCCAGCAGAAGGACCTCGACTACCTGCTGACGCTCGGCGAGCTGTTCACGCTGATCCCCTACGCGCAGCTGATCGTCGAGCAGGCCGAGTTCGACCGGCCTGGCGGACGACACCCTCGACCAGATCTTCGACGTCCTCGTCCGTGACTTCTCCGCCTTCGCGATCGAGCTGCACGGCAAGATCTCGGCGACCCCGGACCCAGCAGGACTGGGCGCTGCGAGCGGTGACCAAGCCGGACTCGGACCCCGAGCGGTTCGCTGCTGTCGTCGGCAAGGTCCGCGCGCTCGCCGGCGTCTACGAGATGAATCCGTAGGCGACCGGCGGCTGGTGAGCGGCGCGGGGGCGGGGCGCGGCTTTCGACGGCGCTACCCTCGGCACATGGGAGCATCGACCCGGGGGTTACTGAGATGCGGCCTGGCGACGCTGGTGGGAGCGATCGTCCTCGCACCCGCGCCGGCCGCCGCCGCGCCGGCCGCTGATCGCTGCCGGGCCGAGGGCCGCGAGGTCCTCGATGCCGGCGACGTCAAGGTCGCCGAGCGCTCGCTGCTTTGCCTCGTCAACGTCCATCGGGCCGCCGAGCGGCGTGGCGCCGCTGGCCTCCGACCGCCGCCTCGCCGCGGCTGCGCGCGAGCACAGCGAGGACATGGTCGCGCGCCACTTCTACGACCACACGAACCCGGACGGCGAGGATCCGACGGCGCGGGCCAAGCGGCATGGCTACCCGGGCGCAGTCGGCGAGAACATCTACTGGCGGCCGCTGTCGAGCGGCATCAGCCCACTGGACTTCTTCGCGGGCTGGGCGGACAGCCCCGCGCATGACGCGAACATGCTCAGCTCCGACTACGCGGTCGCCGGCATCGGCTTCGCGCTCGGCACCCCCGAGCAGGGGACGGCGGGGGCGACCGCCACCCAGGTCTTCGGGGTCGTTGCGACCAAGGCCAGCTACACGGGCCTCGACATGCTGATCCCGGCCGCCTGCCCGCCCGCCCGCAAGGCGCTGAAGCGCGGCGAAGCGCAAGCTCGCCGCGGCCAAGGCGCGCGGTCACGGCGTCAAGCACGCCAAGAAGCGGGTCCGCAAGCGGCGCCACGCCGTCGCCCGGAGCTGCAATCCGCGCCACTTCTGAGATGCTTGGCGCCCCGCCGCCCGCCGGGCGCAACCCTTGAGGAGAGGACGTCACGATGACGACAGTCAACCGCCGCCTGCTGCTGACCAACCGACCGACCGGACGCGTCTCGCTCGACGACTTCACCGTCGACGAGGCCGCCGTGCCCGAGCCCGGAGAGGGCGAGGCGCTGGTCAAGACGCTCTACGTCTCCCTCGACCCGACGAACCGCGTCTGGATGGTGGCCGACTCCTACCTGCCCAAGGTCGAGGAGGGTGCCGTGATGCGCGGCCTCGGGCTCGGGCAGGTCGTCGCCTCCAACGACGAGCACTACCCGGTCGGCGACCTCGTCGTCGGCACGCTCGGCTGGCAGGAGTACGTGACGACCGGCGAGACCGGCCGCCTGACCGTGCTGCCGCGCGGCACCGGGCTGTCGCCGACGACGATGCTCGGCACCCTCGGCATGACCGGGATGACCGCCTACTGGGGCGTCACCGACATCCTCGAGGTCGAGGAGGGGGAGACGTTCGTCGTCGACGGCGCCGCGGGCGCTGTGGGCTCTGTTGCCGGCCAGGTCGCGAAGGCGCGCGGCGCGCGCGTGGTCGGGATCGCCGGCACGGCCGAGAAGTGTGAGTGGCTGATCGCGGAGCTCGGCTTCGACGCTGCCGTCTGCTACCGAGACGACGACTGGAAGCGGCAGCTCGCGGAGGCCACTCCGGACGGCGTCCACGCCCAGTTCGAGAACGTCGGCGGCGAGATCATGAACGCCGTCTTCGACCGGCTCCGCATCCACGGCCGCTTCGCGCTCTGCGGGATGATCGACGACTACAACTCGAACGCCGCCTCGACCGGACCGGCCAACTTCGGCGCGATCATCGCCAAGCGCATCCGGCTGCAGGGCTTTCTGATCCTCGACTACACGGGCCGGGCGATGGAGGCCCTCGGGGTGATGATCCCGTGGCTGCAGGAGGGCAAGCTCAAGCACGAGGAGACGCTCGTCGCCGGTGACGTGACGGCCCTCCCGGACACCCTGAACATGCTCTTCGACGGCGAGAACCGGGGCAAGCTGATGCTCGCGGTCGCCGAGCCCGAGCTCGAAGTCCCGGCGCCCTAGATCCAGCCGAGGCTTCAGACGCGGCTCGGCGCCGCCTCGATCTCGGGGTCGATCCCCTCGATCTCCGCTGCTGCGACCGGCGCCGGCGTCAGCGCGGCGGCGACGATGACGAGCGCGAAGGCGAGGATCCGGACGGCGAAGGCGAGCGGTTCGCTGGGCATCGGCTCGCCGAAGACGAGCGGCCCGGCGGCGATCGTGAGCGCGTTTGCGGCGACGCTCGTCATCGCGATCACAGGCACTGCCTTGCCGAGCTGCAGGCTCTTCGCCGAGACGACGAGGCCGGCGAGCGAGAGCAGCAGGATCGCAGAGCGCGAGCGGGTTGAAGAGGATCGCGAGCGCCGACTCTCTCACCGAGCGCGTCGCTCGAGGCCTTGATCGCCGTGTCGGACGCCGCCCACAGCAGGCCGGCGCTGAGGCCGAGCAGGATCCCCGGCCTCGGACTGTCCGGCTCGAATAGACCGCGACGCCGGCCCCGGCCGCGATCACGATCGCCTCGAAGCTCACGAGGCGGCCCACCTCGTAGTTCGAATGGGCGCCCTCGGCGCCGCCCTCGAGCGTCGCCGCGAGGAACGCGAGTCCGAGCGCGGCGAGGCCGACGCCGATCCACTCCCGGCGCGTCACCTGGTGCGCGAAGAGGCGATCGGCGGTGACGGTGAGCAGCACGAGTCCGCCTGCGATCACCGACTGCACGAGGGAGATCGGAGCGAGCGAAAGCGCGACGACGTGGAAGCCCCAGCCGACGGTCGCGATCACGATCCCGAGCGTGTACCAGCGGTTGCGAAAGAGCGCGAGCGAGCTCCGCACCGGCTTGCTCCACTCGACGTCGGGCGAAGCGACCGCGCCGCGATGCTTGTAGAGGAAGCCGAGCACCGAGGTAAACGCCGTGGCGACGGCGAAGAGCAGGCCGATCTCGACGGAGAGGGACATTGGGGGCGCGAGGAGCGTAGCGCCGCCGCTATCGCGACCCGCTGGGCGTCGTCGCTGGGTGGCTCAGCCCGGATCCACCGAACCAGCCGTCAGGCCGCGGACGGCCCTGGGCCGTCGCCGTCACCCTGGCCGCCGAGCTCGGCGACCTCGGCTGGCTCCGCGGGCTCGGCACTCGGGCGCCTGCCTCACGCAGTTCGCGCTCGACCTCCTCGTCGAGCCGTACCGCCCGCATCGCGTGATCGTCGGGCAGCTTGTCGAGCACCTCGCGGATCACGTCGTGAACGTCCGACTGGTCGCGACCGAAGTCGTCGAGCAGCGAGTGCAGCGCCGTGTGCGTGATCTTCAGCTGCGCCGGGCGTCAGCTCGAGGTGGTACCGGAAGGGGCCGGGGCTCGTGTTCTGGGAGTCGTCGCTCACGAACTGATTGTCCGCCTCCGGCTCCGCTTTCCGCAACGGCCCATCACTCCGGCCTGCGGTGATCTCGCCGTTCCGGCGTCCTTCGCAGGCGCCGGATCCCGGTGGCGGGCGAGCTCGAGCAGCGAGTCGATCCCCGCGCCGAGCGAGGCGGCGATCGAGTCGACGTCGTCCATCGAATCGTGGTCGGCGAGCAGGCCGAAGTTGATGCCGCCGTCGTAGGACATGATCGCGATCGCCAGGGCGTGGTTCTCGGGCAGGAAGGCGATCGGGAAGGTGTCGAGCAGGCGGCGGCCGAGCAGGTAGAGGGGGAACTGTGGGCCGGGCACGTTGGTGACGATCAGGTTGAAGAGGCGGGTCGAGAAGTTGAGCCGCGACGGCCTGGGCGAGCAGCGTCGGCGGCGCGAAGTCGTTGAAGCGCGAGATCACCTCCGCGCCCAGCGCCTGGTTGGAGGCCTTGACGTCGCTCATCCCCGCGCAGACCGTCGTCCAGCCGCTCGACCGGATCGCTGATCCCGACGGGAAGCGGTCCGCGCACGACGGCGACTTGATTGCCGAGCTCACCGCCCGCGTCGGCGGCCCGGATCGAGACCGGGACGAGCGCCCGCAGCTCGAGATCCTCGGTGCGCACGCCGCGTTCGATCAGCCAGTCCGCGCAGCGCGCCGGCAACGACGGCGAGCACGACGTCGTTGACCGTGCCACCGAGCTGCCGCTTGATCTCCTTCAGGTCGTCGAGGCGGGCCCGCGTCCAGACGAATCGCCTGTAGGGGCCGATCGGCGTGTTGAGCGGCACCTCGGGCGCCGGGTTGGCCAGCGCGGAGACGACGTCGCCGACTCCCTCGGCCGCGCTCGCGTGCCTCGTTCAGCGTGTCTCGCCGGAGCCCGGACCGACCCCCTCGAGCCGCCGGGCGAGCCGCAACGGCGTCTTCGCCAGCCCCTCGACCCCGCGGGCGGCGAGCTCGAGGCCCGACGGCTCGGCCCGCGGGTGCCACTCGTGCTCGGAGGTGGGCGGCTCCGTCGTCTCCTTGAAGTCGAACAGCACCGTCGCGATGTCGACGCCGGAGACGCCGTCGACGACGGCGTGGTGGGTCTTCGAGATCAGCGCAAAGCGCTTGCGCTTCGAGCCCCTGGATCAGCCACAGCTCCCAGAGCGGCTTCGAGCGGTCGAGCCGCTGCGAGAAGACGCGGGCGACGCGGCGCCGGAGCTGCTCCTCGTCGCCGGGCGCGGGCATCGCCGCGTGGCGCACGTGGTAGGCGATGTTGAAGTGGGGGTCGTCGACCCAGAACGGGCGACCGGTCTCCGCCGGCGGCGTCGCCAGCTTCTGCCGGTAGCGCGGTACGAGGTGCAGCCGCGACTCGATGTGCGCGGTGAGCTCCTCGTAGCTCGGCGGCGCGCCCTCGAAGATCAGGACGGCGCCGATATGCATGTGGCTCGAGGCCGTCTCGTTGCTCAGAAACGAGGCGTCGACTGACGTCAGGCGGTCCATGTGACCCTGGGCCATGGGCCTAACGTACCGCGTGTGAACCGCCGCCGCTCACCTGCAGCGCCGTCCTGCTCGCGGCGCTCGTCTCGGCCACGCTCGTCGCCGGCTGCGGGAGCGGGGGCGACGACGACCGTCGCCGCCGGCGTCCACGCGCGGCACTTCGATGCCGAGCGCGCCTTTGCCGATCTGAAGCGCATGGTCGAGCCCTCGGTCCGCGGCCAGCCGGCTCGGCCGCCAACGCCCGAGCAGGCGCGGATGCTGGCGCGCGAGCTGAACGCGAGCCGGGGCCGAGCACGTGAGCATCTCGCCGGGGCCGCTGAACAACGTCACCGGCATGATCCCCGGCAAGGGCGATGGTTACGTCGTCCTCGGCGCCCACCACCGACACCAAGGACATCCCCGGCTTCGTCGGCGCCAACGATGGCGCCTCCGGGGCGCCGTCGTGCTCGAGCTCGCCCGCTAGCTGCCCAAGCCGCTGCCCGGGCCCTTCGCTGGCGATCGCCCTGTTCGACGGCGAGGAGTCGCGTGGCTCGACCGTCGTTCCGGGACGACGGCGATCGCGGCAGCAAGCTCTATGTGCGGACCACGGCCTCCAGCGGCTACGCCGCCGCCGCGATCCCGCCGCTCGACGAGATCAAGGCGATGGTCCTGCTCGACATGGTCGGCGACTGCGACCTGCAGATCCCGCGCGAGTTCTCCTCCAACGAGCGCCTCTACGCGGCCTTCGAGAAAGCGGCCGGCGGGCGCGCCCTTCGGCGGCGTCGACCGGCGGCGTCGCTCGACGACCACACGCCGTTTCAGAACCACGGGATCCCGGCCGTCGACCTGATCGACTTCACCTTCGGCGGCAGCCAGGACCGCCCGGTCCCTACTGGCACACGACCGAGGACACGCTCGACAAGGTCTGCCCGTCGAGCCTCGAGGCCGTCGGCGAATGCGGCGCTGAAGGCGCTTCCGACGCTGCCATAGCGTGTCGCCAGGCACCGCCGGAGGCGGACCTAGACTCGGCCCGCGATGGCCGACTCGAGCGCCGACTCCGCCGCGCGGCGGCGATGACCCCGTCGCTTCGCGCATGCTCGGCGGCGGCGTTGCGGGCCGGCCGGCGGCATCGCCGGGGCCACCGGCGTCGACCGCGCGCTCGACGCGGCCGCCGAGGAGGCGATCGTGCGGGCGCTCGAGAGCCCCGCGGTAGAGCGCGCGATCGTGCGCCTCGCCGAGGAGGGACGGCTCGAGGAGGTGATCGAGTCGCCGCGGCCGCCGGGCTCGATGTCGAGAAGCTCGTCAAGCGAGGCGATCGAGAGCGAGTCCGCCGACCGGATCTGGGAGGAGATCCTCGCCTCCGACAAGGCCCAGATGCTGGTCGAGCGCGTCGCCGAGGCGCCCGAGGTCCGGGCGGCGATCGCGCAGCAGGGCTTCGGCCTGATCGGCGACATCGGCCGGCAGATCAGCCGCCTGACCGAGGGCCTCGACGACCTGCTCGAGCGCGTCGCCCACAGGCTCCGGCCCGGGCAGCGGAGACCCGGAGGCCGAGACGGACGAGGCCGGATTCGTGACCGCCTCGTCGCCTTCGGGATCGACGTCGCGTTGATCTTCTTCACGCTCTCGATCAGCGCCTCGATCATCTCGTCCGTGATCCTCGTTCGCGATTCGGCGACGGCAGCGGGCTGCCCGGCGTGGGCGATCGCCGCGCTGATCGATCATCGGGCTTCCTCATCGCAGGCGCCCTCTTCGTCAACTTCTGGTACCTCGTCGGGCAGACGCCGGGCATGCGGTTCCTCGGCATCCGGGTGATCGTCGACGGCGATGGCGAGATCTCCTACCGGATGGCACTGAGACGGGTCTGGATGCTGGCGCTCTCGGTCCTCAGCCTGGGCCTCGGCGTGCTCGCGATCCTGCTCTCGACCGAAGCGCCAGGGCTGGCACGACCGCGCCGCGCACACGGTCGTCGTCTACGACGAGAGCGCCGCGCCGTGGTCCGGGGTGGACGCCGATCGCCCACAGCTCGAGGGGCACAGGCGCCGGCATCGCGGCGAGCTGAAGCGGGAGCGCGCGGAGACTCGGGGCCGATCCTCCGGCTGACTCACCGGCGCTGACCGTTTACCCTGTGTCCATGCCCGCTGCCACCTCAACGGGGGCGCCCAGCCGGGTGCTCCTCGCTGCCCCGCGCGGCTACTGCGCCGGGGTCGACCGGGCCGTGCAGACGGTCGAGCACGCGCTCGACATCTACGGCCCGCCCGTCTACGTGCGCAAGGAGATCGTGCACAACAAGCACGTCGTCTCCGAGCTCGCCAAGCGCGGCGCGATCTTCGTCGAGGAGGAGACCGAGGTGCCCGAGGGCGCCCACGTCGTCTTCAGCGCGCATGGCGTCGCGCCCTCGGTCCACGAGAACGCGGCGAAGCGCAAGCTGCACACGATCGACGCCACCTGCCCGCTTGTCACCAAGGTTCACGTCTCGGCCCGCAAGTTCGCCGAGCAGGGCTACACGATCATCCTCATCGGCCATGACGGCCACGAGGAGGTCGAGGGCACGACCGGCGAGGCCCCCGACTCGATCATCCTCGTCGAGACGGCCGAGGACGTCGCCTCAGTCGAGGTCCCCGACCCGGACAAGGTCGCCTTCATCACGCAGACGACGCTCTCGGTCGACGAGACCGCCGGGATCATCGCCCTGCTCCGCGAGAAGTACCCGAACATCGTCTCGAGCAAGTCCGACGACATCTGTTACGCGACGACGAATCGCCAGCTCGCCGTCAAGCAGCTCGCCCACGAGTGCGACCTCGTGCTGGTCATCGGCTCGAGGAACTCCTCGAACTCGAACCGGCTCGTCGACGTCACCCGCGAGCTCGGCACGCCGTCGCACCTGATCGACAACGCTGGCCAGGTCGACGAGTCGTGGCTCGAGGGCGTCGAGACAGTTGGCATCACCTCCGGCGCGAGCGCCCCCGAGGAGCTCGTCGCCGCCCTGGTCGAGTTCTTCCGCGAGCGCGGGGCAACCGACGTCGGCGAGCTCCGCACGGTCGACGAGGACGTCCGCTTCATGCTCCCCAAGAAGATCCGCACCGAGCTGGCCGCCCAGGCGTAGACGAAGACCTCGCGGGCCGGTCCGCCCCCTGACCCAGGCCCTGCTCCGCCACCGGTTCCTAGACCGAAGAGAGCCCGACCGCGGGCGGAAGGACCTGAACGGGGATCCGACATCGCACCGGAGTGAGGGTGTTCGCGCGGAGAGACGCTGCCGAAGTCAGAGCCAACCGCCGCCGTGATCGCGCGAACGCCTATCCTGACCCTGGGGATGCAACGGTCAGGGAGCACAAAGGGGTGGGGGACTGCAGCTGCCGCGGCAGCGTCGCTGCTGGTCTTCTCGCAATCAGCGTCAGCCGCCCCGGGGGGTCTCGACCCCACGTTCGGCACCCGTGGAGTCGCGAACATTCCATTCAGCGGGGAGACGCACGAGCCACAAGACGTTCTGGTCGATCCACAGGGTCGGATCATCGTGACGTCGACCGAGGGCAAGTTCGCATTCGGCGATAAGTACTCCGACTATTACGACTACCGCGGCGAGATCGCCCGGCTGAATCCCAACGGAGTCCTTGACAGGAGCTTCGCGGGCGACGGCATCCGTGAGATGGGCGAGTTCGAGCTCGACGGACCGGTGCCCGGCCCAAGCGCTCTGCTGCCGTCTCGGTATCTGCTTACCGTCCAGGATTCGATCCTCCAGGCGACCGCCCCAGACGGGTCTTTGGCCTGGTCAAAGAGCTTCGCGCCTGCGGATTCCAAACTCCGCAACTCCGTCGACCGGATCTTCAAACTGCCCGGCGGCTCATTTCTGTTGGCGGGCACCCAATGGACTGCCGCCCCGGGGACATCCAGCGGCACCGGCTGGCTCAACCGACGCAAGCCGGATGGGGACACCGACACCAGCTACGGCCCCGAAGGCGCCAAGACCTTCGGCCTGCCAGCTCGCGACACCCACAACCTCGACGACGTTCTCCGGCGGCCGACGGGCGAGCTCCTGGCCATCTCCCACGTTCCGAGCGCAAAACGGGGAGTAGTCGAGGTCGAGCAGATGCACGCTGACGGCACCCCGGATCTCAGCTTCGGCGACGGCGGAACGATGAGCTACAGACTTCCGCAAGCCATTTGGCGCGTATCGGCGGCGACGCTGGATTCAGAAGGTCGCCTTCTTTTCGCCGTCGACCCGATGGCGGGCCGGCGCATCCTCCTCGATCGCGTCCTGCCCGACGGCAGCTTCGACCCGTCCTTCGGTGACAGCGGCCAACTGGAGATCGATCGACAGCCGCGGCAGCTTCTGCCCCTTCCCGACGGGCGGGTCGTCGAGTTCGAGAACAGCGGCTACGGAGCCGAGATTCGGATCTTGCAGCAAGACGGCTCGGTCGACACCGAATTCGGCGGCGGCAACGGCTTGGCTTCGGTGCCACCGCTTCACGGGAGCGTGGTGAGCATCGACGGTGACCGGATCCTCGTCGCCGGCACCCGCGAGAAGCCGCGCGACGAGACCTCCCGGCGCGCCTACAAAGCCGAGATCGTCGCCTTCCGCCTGGACGATCCGGGCGACGACGCAGATCTCGACGGTCTCTCCGATGCCGAGGATCAGTGCCCGGACGCGCCATCAGGCCGCGAGGACGGCTGCCCGCTGCTACACCGCGAGCTTCAGTTCTACCTGGCCGGCGGCCGGTTCTCGTTCGATCTCAGCGGGATCCGGAGCTTCTTGACGTCAACCTGCTTCCAACTTCACCGGGTGCGAGTGGTTCGCCTCACGGCTGGCGGGTCAAGGACCGTGTTTCGCGGGGATGTGTCTTGGCGTCATCGAATTAGCTTCACCGCTCCGAAGGGACCAAGAAAGATCGGGCGATACAGGGCGATCCTTCCAGCCTTCAACGACAACGGAGCAGCGCGGTGCGCAACACAGCGGTCACCGGTGATCAGGTTTCGACGCAGCCAGATTCCGAAAACTCGCGCAGCCGGGTAGAGGCCGCTGTCGCGCGAAGGGACATCGCGTCGGCGGGAGGAGCGAACGTCCCGGGAACCGGCTCATAGCAACGGTTGCGGGACGTTCGCGCCTGCGGCAGCCAGTTTCTCTTCGAGGCAAACGTGCCCCTCGGGCCAACCAACATCGTTCCGGCGAGTCGTGACCGTCCAGTTGACCCCCCTATAGGGGGCAAAAGTGGACGACTATGCCCAGACCGGCATGGCGCCGCTCACCCTCAGCGCCTCTTTCGGTCGGAAGCACCAGCGGCTCCTGCCTGGCGCCACGCTCCGCTCGCCAGGCTCGCGCGGATCGCGCCCCGCATCAGAGCACCAGCTGGGCGATCGCCGCTAGGCCGACGACGACGATCACCGCGCGCAGGATGCGGTCGGGGAGGCGGCGACCGATGCCGGCGCCGACGAGGCCGCCGATCGTCGAGCCGATCGCGATGACCAGCACTGCCTCCCAGGCGATGTCGGCGGCGAACAGGAAGACGACCGCCGCCGTGAAGTTGGCGAGGCCGGCGAGGACCGCGCGGACGGCGTTCAGCTCCTTGAGCTCACCGGGGAGGCCGATCGCGAGCACGGCGAGCAGCAGGATCCCCTGCCCGGCGCCGAAGTAGCCGCCGTAGATGCCCGTGCCGAAGACGCTCGCCATGGTGCCCGGGCCGCCGTGGGGGGCCGGCGCCCGGCCCTCCTCCTCGGCCTCGCGGCGGGCCTGCGCCCAGCGCGAGATCCGCGGCTGCAGCACGATCAGCACGAGCGAGATCGCGATCAGCACCGGGACGATGACCTCGAAGGCGCTGGCAGGCAGCTCGAGCAGCAGGATCGCCCCGATCACGGCACCGCAGATCGTCATCGGCGCCAGCCGGCGCAACCGTCGCCGGCTGCCGCGCAGCTCCTCGCGGTAGCCGTAGGCCGAGCTTGCCGCCCCGGGTACGAGCCCGAGGTTGTTGGAGACGTTGGCGAGCACCGGCGGGTAGCCGACGGCGAGCAGCGCCGGGAAAGTGATCAGCGTGCCCGAGCCGATCAGGGCGTTGATCGTGCCCGCGCCGAAGCCGGCGGCGAGCACGAGCACGACCTCGGGGGCGCTCACCGGGGCGGTCCGCCGCTCAGCCGGCCCCGAGCTCGCTGAGCCCGCGATCGACGCTGATCACGGGCTCGTAGCCGAGCTCGCTGCGGGCCTTCGTGATGTCGATCGTGACCTCGTTCGCGATCAGGAAGTAAGCCATGCGGGTGACCGGCGGCGAGCCCGGCAGCGGCAGCAGGCCCCACAGCGTCTCGCAGCTCGTCGCTGCGGCGTGGGCCACGGGCCGGGGCATGTTGCGGTCGGGTGGCGTGACGCCGCGGGTCGCGAGCAGCCGGGTGATGAACTCGCGGAAGACAAGCTGCTCACCGTCGGTGATGAAGTAGGCCTCGCCTGGCCGGCCCTTCTCGGCTCCGAGTCGCAGGCCGTGCACGACGTTGTCGATGTGCGCGGTCGAGGTCAGGTGCTGGCCACCCGCAACCCAGCTGAAGCGGCCGGCCTCGATCGCCTCGACGAAGCCCGGCAGCACGGTCTCGTCGCCGGGCCCCCAGACGAGCCGCGGGCGGACGACGACCGTCTCGAACCCGGGTTTGTTCGCCGCGACGACGAGCTGCTCGGCGCGCGCCTTCGTCGCCGAGTAGAGCACCGGTGAGTCCGGCCGCAGCGGCTCGGTCTCATCGATCTGGACGAGCGGCTTCATCGCAAAGTGCGCCGCCTCGGTGCCCACGTGGACGAGGCGCGCGACGCCGGCCGCCTCGCAGGCGCCGAGCACGTTCGCCGTGCCGGCGACGTTCGCTGCCTCGAAGGCAGACTCCTCGCCCCACTCGGCGGCCAGGGCGGCGGCGTGGAAGGCGAGCTCGCAGCCCTCCGCCGCCTGGCGCAGCTGCGCGGGGTCGGCGAGATCGCCGCGCACGGCGACCGCACCGAGCCCTTCGACCTTCGTGGCGGACGCGTCGGAGCGTGCCAGCGCCCGGACCTCGATGCCGTCGCCCACCAGCGCCCGGGTCAGGGCGCCGCCGAGGAACCCGGAAGCGCCGGTTACGAAGACGGGGCCGGCCATCGGGCCATCCTACGGAGGGCCGGGGGCGAAGGCGACCGACCAGACCCTGATTCCCGGATCGAGCTCGAGCCGGACCTCGTGGATACCGTGCTCGGGGTGTGACGAGAGCTCGTAGAGGCCCGGCGCCTCGACGACGATCTCGCGCGCCGGCGGCTGGCCGTCGACTACGACTCGGACCGTGCCCGCGCCGTCGAGCGCCGCCCAGGCGCCGCCACCGGCGTATTCGACCTCGAGCGGCTCGCCCGGTTCACCCACCCAGAAGCTGTCGTGCGAGCCGCCGGGGAAGACCTCGTCGCTCGGCTTCTCGACCTCGATCCCCTCATTGCCGGGCTCGTTGACCGGCTCCGGCAGCTCGAGCTCGGCATCGCCGGCGGCCAGCTCCTCGCGGATTGCGTCCTCCGTCTCGGCGATGCCGCCGACGCCGAAGTGGAACCAGCGCAGGCGACCGCCGAGGCCCCACAGGAACAGCGATGGCCAGCCCTTGCACCCGTAGGCGTGCCAGACGTGGTAGCCGGCGTCGGAGGCGACGGGGAAGGAGAGGCCGAGGCGTTCGATCGCCGCCCGGAACGCCTCGGACGAGCGGGCGAGGTCCGAGCGCGGGCTGTGGACGCCGACGGTCGTCAGCCCGGCATCGGCGTAGCGGCGGGCCCAGGCGTCGACCTGGGGCAGGCTTTCGACCCCGCTCAGCTCGCCGACCTCGAAGAAGACGACGAGCAACGGTCCGCGCGCGGTCAGCCGCTCAGCGTCGGCCGGCTCGCCCCCGACCCACTCGAGTCCGGGCGCGAAGGGGGGCACGGGGATGTCGTTCCGGTTGGGGCGCACGAGCCGCGCATCGTAGTCGCCGCCGCAGTCCGGCCCGGGTCCCCGCGGACAACCAGTGGGGTGACGCGAGTGACGCGTATATGCTCGCCCGTGCATCGGGTCCTCTAATCGGGCGCGGTGCGCCATCAGCCCCAAGTCAAGAGGAGCGCCACGTGCAAGACGACGTCTGGACCCGAATCGAAGCCGCCCGCAGCCGCTGCAACGTGCTCGAGCACCCCTTCTACCAGCGCTGGTCGGCCGGCGAGCTGAGCGCCGCCGAGCTCGCCGACTACTCGGGTCAGTACAGGCACGCCGTCGAGGCGATCGCCGAGCTCTCGTCCTATGCGGCCGACGAGCTCGTTTCGCACCCGGAGCTCGCCGAGCACGCCTTCGAGGAGGGCGAGCACGTGGCCCTCTGGGACGGCTTCATCGACGCCGTCGGTGGCGAGGTCGGCGCGACGGCGAACGAGGAGACTGCGGCATGCGTCAAGGCGTGGACGCGTCGCGACGGCGCCCTCGCTGCGCTCGGGCGCCTGTACGCGATCGAGAGCGGCCAGCCGGAGATCTCGGCAACGAAGCTCGAGGGCCTTGCGGCGCACTACGGCGTGCCGGAGGGCTCCGGCACGCGCTACTTCTCCGTCCACCGCGGCCGCGACGTGGAGCACGCCGCCGAGGGCCGCGCGCTGATCGAGGAGCTGCTCGCTGCGGGCGGCTCCGAGGACGTGGTCGTCGAGGCGGCCGAGGAGGCCTTCAGCGCGAACTGGCAGCTGCTCGACGGCGTCAGCTGAAGGACTCCGCGCATCGCGTGTTCGAGGCGGCCGCTGCGCCTGCGCGCCGGCCGATAGGCTCCGGCGCCTGATGAGCGACGAGATCGAGCACGGGTTCCGCGAGGGCCAGAAAGTCTGGGTCGAGGACGGCGATGGCCGGCATCACCCCGGGATCTTCGTCGGCGACAACGAATCCGCCGGCTGGTTCGGCGGCGGCCCAAGCGCCTACGTCGCCCACCCGGAGGGCAAGACCGCCGAGGTCGTTTCAGTCTTCCGAATCACCCCGCGGGACGAGTAGGAGCAACCGGTGCGTGCGCTGGTGCTCGAGCGGACCGACGGGCCGCAGGCGCTCGAGTTGCGCGAGGTCGACGACCCCGAGCCCGAGGAGAACTTCGTCCTGATCGATGTCGCCGCCGCCGGCGTCAGCTTCCCCGACCTGCTGCTCACCCGCGGCGAGTACCAGATGAAGCCGCCGCTGCCGTTCACGCCCGGCGTCGAGTGCGCCGGCAGGATCCGCTGGGCGCCCGAGGGATCCGGCCTCTCGCCCGGCGACCGGGTGATGGCGATCACGATGACGGGCGCCTTCGCGGAGATCCTCAAGGCGCCCGCGATGACGTGCTTCCCGGTTCCCTACGGGCTCACCTTCGAGCAGGCCGCCGGCTTCCTCATGAACCACCACACGGCGCACTTCGCGCTCGCCCGGCGCGGCCGGCTCGTGTCAGGCGAGACCCTGCTCGTGCACGGCGCCGCGGGTGGTGTCGGCAGCGCCGCGATCCAGGTGGGCAGGGGAATCGGAGCGCGCGTGATCGCCGTCGTCTCCAGCGACGAGAAGGCGGCCGTCGCCAGCCAGGCCGGCGCCGACGAGACGGTCGACTCGGGCGGCGACTGGGTCGCCGCGGCCAAGGAGCTGACCGGCGGGCGCGGGGTGGAGGCGATCTTCGACCCGGTCGGCGGCGAGCGGCTCGAGGCCTCCCCGCGGGCGCTCGCGCCGGAGGGCCGGCTGTTGGTCATCGGCTTCGCCGAGGGCGCGATCCCGCAGCTCGCCGCGAACAGGATCCTGCTGCGCAACATCGACGTCGTCGGCGTCAACTGGGGCGGCTTCATCGCCGGCGACCCGAGCCTGCCGCCGCAGACCCACGCCGCGCTGAGCGAGATGGTCGCCGCCGGCGCCGTCGATCCGATCGTCGGCAAGAGCTACCCGCTCGAGGAAGCGGCGCAGGCCCTCGAGGACCTGGACAGCCGCCGAGCCACCGGCAAGCTCGTGCTCACGGTCGCCGCGGGCTGAGCCCGAGCCGGCAATTTCTGTTCCCCAAAGCACCGCGGCATCGTCTTGTCGACGCGGATGCTCGGTCGTTAGCCGTAGTGCTCGAGGTAATAGACCAGCTTGAAGCTGGGTCTTGGGGCACCGGGACGAAACCGGAGTTCTCCTCGCGCGTGCCTAAACAGGCCGCTGCCGCCGGTGATCGGCAAAGTGGGGTGTCGCTCACCATCGTGGACCGGCCCACGGGCGATGATCTTGCCCTCGCTGAACCTGGACTTCATTGTGCAGTCCGCGATGTCGCGGCGGATGCGGCATCGGAACTTGGCTTTCCCGACCGTCCCTCGGTCCGAGCTGAGCCGCACCCGTGCGACGAAGCCTGTGTGCGTCTCCTGCGTCTTTCCGACCTGCCTGCCCGTTCGGATCAGCTTGAGCGGTCCCGCCGCCTCGACAGCTGGCGCGATCGCGAGCGTTATCGCGCCTGCCACGATGATCGCTTGAATCTTCATGCTCCCCATGGCCCCTCCCGAGGTTGCGAGTAGGCGGAGGCTAACTGGCGGTGCGACCGAATTCCAGGGCGTCGAGGAGTATGTGCTCCTCGCGCAAACAGAAACTGACGCGTGCTCCGGAGTTCGCTACGTATGCGGTGGCAAAGTCCGGAGAACCAGCGGCTGAGGTCCTCGCGTCCCGGTCAGAAACGCCGGCGAAGCGCGGTTTCTCTTCGAGGCAGGAGAGCTACTCGCGCAAAGCGACAGTCCTCCGGTTAGGAAGCACCGTCCGCAGCCGACGGAGATGTCCAGCCGTCGAAGTGCGTGGGGTCGGAGTACTCATCGTCCCCTTCGGTCGTGTGCATCGCAGCCGCCACAATCCATCCCGAGAAGCCTTCGGACTCAACGATGAAGTGCTGATCGTCTTCAGATGCCCTGACTTTCCCATTGGCAAAGCGCGCGGGGCCTCCTAGGTCCTGCTCGATAGACGGCTACGCGTCGCCGGGCGAGCGGGCCTCACCGCTTCTTCCGGTCAGGGGCTCTACTCGCGCGAAGGCCGCCGCCGGCGTGGCGCCGCGTCAGCCCAGGACGAGCTCGGCCGCCGTCCGCAGTAGGCCCACGTCGCCGGCCTGGATCATCAGCTGGGTGACCACCGACTCGCGCCACTTGGCGAGGTCGTCGCGGATCTTCTCCTTGGGCCCGATCAGGGACATCGCGTCGATCAGCTCGTGTGGAATCAGTGCGCCCGCCTCGTCCTTCTTCCCGGCCAGGTAGAGGTCCTGGATCTCGAGGACCTCCTTCTCGTAGCCCATCCGGATCGGCACGTTCGCGTGGAAGTTCTTGCCCTTGGCCCCCATGCCGCCGAAGTAGAGGGCGTAGAAGGGCCGCAGCGCGTCGGCGCAGGCCTCGACGTCGTCGCCGACGATCATCGGGACCATGCAGGCGACCTCGAAGTCGTCAGGTCCGCGACGAGCCCCCTCGCGTCCCCAGCCCTCCTCGAGCGAGGGCATATAGATGTCCTGGTGGGCGGGCGAGAAGAGCATCGACATCCAGCCGTCGCAGAGCTCGGCGCAGAGCGCGATGTTCTTCGGGCCCTCGCAGCCCAGGAAGATCGGGATCTCCTCGCGGACGGGATGGATCGAGGCCTTGAGCGGCTTGCCGAGCCCGCTCGAGCGCTCGGCGTCGTCGAAGGGCAGCGGGTAGTGCGGACCGTCATTGGTGACCGGACCCTCGCGCTTCCAGATGTCACGGAGGATGCCGATGTACTCGCGCGTGCGGGCGAGCGGCTTCGGGAACGGCATCCCGTACCAGCCCTCGACGACCTGCGGCCCGGAGACGCCGATACCGAGGACGAAGCGGCCGCCGGAGAGGTGGTCCATGGTCATCGCCGCCATCGCGGCGGCGGCGGGCTGGCGGGCCGACATCTGCATGATCGCGGTGCCCAGCCGCAGCTTCTCGGTCTGCGAGCCCCACCAGGCGAGCGGCGAGATGCAGTCGGAGCCGTACGCCTCCGAGGTCCACATCGTGTCGTAACCGAGCGCCTCGGCCTCCTTGACCATCGCGACGACGTTGGGCGGTGGGCCCCCGGCCCAGTAGCCGGTGTTGAGCCCGAGCTGCAGATCCTTGGCCATGCGGGGGACCCTATTGACCGGCGGTGCCGACCGTCTCCGCGGGGATCGCGCCGGCGGCCTCGAGCTCCTCGCGGCTGCACGGCCGCAGCGGCGGTCCGTCGATGCCGCAGCTCAGGTCCTTGTCGAGGTGATCGACGTTGCTGCCGTCGGGCTCGGTCGTGCGGTCGAGCACGTCGTTCGAGATGAAGGCGAAGGCCAGCAGGCCGCCCGCCGCAGCGAGCGCCGCGGTGACGATCATCGCCGCGTGGAAGCCGTCGGCGAGCGCCACCGGGTCCTGGAAGTCGTTGCCGCTCAGCCCGACGATCAGCGGCAGCGCTGCGACAGCGGTGAGCTGCGCGGTCCGGGCGACCGCGTTGTTTACGCCGGAGGCGACCCCGGCGTGGCGCGCGTCGGCGGCGGCGAGCACGGTCGCGGTGATCGGCGCGACGACGAGCGCCAGCCCGAGGCCGTAGACGATGACGCCGGGCAGAACCGCGCTGACGTAGGAGTCGCCGGCGCTGATGCCGCTCATGATCAGCATCCCCGCGGCGACCAACAGCGGCCCGACCGTGAGCGGCAGCCGCGGGCCGATCCGCTGCGCGAGGGCCCCGGACCGGGCGGAGAGCAGCAGCATGATCACCGTCACCGGCAGCGCGGCGGCTCCGGCGGCGATTGCCGAGTAGCCGAGCACCACCTGCAGCATGATCACGAGCAGGAAGAAGACGCCGCCGAGGGCCGCGTAGACGACGAAGGTGACGGCGTTGGCGGCCGAGAACTGTCGTGAGGAGAAGATCTGCAGCGGCAGCATCGGCGATTCGGCCGTGCGCTCGACGGCGATGAACGCGACGCTCGCGATCGCGCCGACGACGATCGCCGCCAGCACGCCGACCGACATGCCCCCCGCCGCGGAGGCCTTGATCAGTCCGAAGGTGAAGCCGCCGAGCGCCAGCGCCGCGAGCGCCGAACCGCTCAGGTCGAGCTTGCCGGTGACGCTCTCGTCGCGCGACTCAGGCACGTGCCTCGGCGCCGCCCAGAAGACGAAGGCGCCGAGCGGCAGGTTGATCAGGAAGATCGCGCGCCAGTCGACGGCATCGATCAGCCAGCCGCCGATCAGCGGCCCGATCGCGGCGGCGACGCCGCCAAGGGCCGACCAAGCACCGATCGCGCGGGCGCGATCCTCCGGCTGGAAGGAAGACTCGATCAGCGCCAGGCTGCCTGGAACGAGCAGCGCGCCGCCGACGCCCTGGACGACGCGTGCAGCGACGAGCACGCCGATGCTCGGCGCCAGCGAGCAGAGGGCGGACGCGGTCGTGAACCAGACGACGCCGAGCATGAAGATCCGCCGGCGCCCATAGCGATCGCCGAGCGAGCCTCCGATCAGGATCAGCGCAGCGAGCGTCAGCAGATAGCCGTTCAGCGTCCACTGCAGGCCGGCGACGTCGGCGCCGAGGTCCTCGCCGATCGCCGGCAGCGCGACGTTGACGACCGTCGCCTCGAGGAAGGCGATCCCGGAGCCGAGCACCGTGATCGCGATCAGCCACCGCCCGGCCGCCGTCCCGTACCTGATCGTGCCGGCCGCCTGAGGCATCGATCCAGCTTAGATGGCGGCGATCTGCCGCCTGCATCCACCGGCACGCAGGGCTTCGGCTAGCAGGCGGGACCCGCCAGCTCCTCCCAGACGTCGCTCAGGCGACGGACCTCGGCGGCGTCGCAAGCCGGCCATCCGATCAGCTCCAGAGCCCGCCGGGCGACCGGTTCGGGGTACCCGTTGTAGGCACAGCTCCAAATTGCGGACGCGACGTCGATCTCGCGGCCGAATCGCCCGGCGTCGCCCCAATCCACGATCCCCGACAGCTCGCCCGTCGTGGGGTCACCGAGGATGTTCGGAACGCACATGTCGCCGTGGGTCACGCCGGCGCGGCTAATCCTCGCGAGCGCGTCGGCGATCAGGCCCGGCACCTCGGCGGGACGCGTCAACCAGCGGTCATCGTTGAGCGGACGGCCGCTCAGCGCTTCCAGGACGAGCCAGGCGCCACGTTGATCGAGCACGCGCGGCGCCGGCACCTCGGAACGCAGCAGCCGATCGAGGACGGTGGCGGATCCATCGTCGGCCCGGACGTAGACCGCCACGCCGCCGGGGCGCTCCGCCGTGAAGACCGGATCGTTGACGCCGACCGAGCGCCACCCGGTGAGCTCGGGGAATGCCCGCTTCGGTGGTCTGCGTTCGATCATGTGTCGACGTGGGGATTTTGCTCCTCGCAATACGCCGACGGTCTCAAACCTCACTCCTCTGCGCTCGGGCCCGCTTGCTCCAAGCGCCCGAATAGGCTCCCGTGCTGTGAGTGACCTGCCTGAGCACGCGGCCCGGAACCGCACCTACTGGGATGACAAGGCGGCCTCCTACGTCGAGGCGGCGCGTGCCAACTGGGCCGCGGCGGAGCCTTCCTGGGGAATCTGGAGCGTGCCGGAGAGCCAGCTCGGGATGCTGCCGGAGCGGCTCGAGGGGGCCGCCGCGATCGAGCTCGGTTGTGGCACCGCCTACGTCTCCGCCTGGCTCGCCCGGCGCGGCGCCAGCGTCACGGGCATCGACAACTCCGAGGCCCAGCTGGCGACGGCGCGGACGCTCCAGTCCGAATACGGGCTCGGCTTCGAGCTGATCCACGGCAACGCCGAGGCGGTCCCGCATCCGGACGCCTCCTTCGACTTCGCGATCTCCGAGTACGGGGCGAGCATCTGGTGCGATCCCGAGCTCTGGATCCCCGAGGCAGCCCGGCTGCTGCGCCCCGGGGGCCGGCTCGTCTTCCTCGTCAACTCGGTGTTGATGATGCTCTGCTCGCCCGACATCGAGTCCGAGTCGCTTGGCCGCGAGCTGCGTCGCCCCCTGTTCGGGATGAAGCGCTTCGAGTGGCCCGACGACGACTCGGTCGAGTTCCACCTCTCACACGGTGAGCTGATCGGACTGCTGCGCCGCAGTGGGTTCGAGGTCGAGGAGTTGATCGAGGTCCAGCCGCCGCCGGACGCCACCAGTCGCTACGAGTGGGCCGACCTCGAGTGGTCGCGGCGCTGGCCCACGGAGGAGGTCTGGAAGGTGCGCCGGGCCTGACTCGGGACGGCGTGACGCGGCGCACGCGCCTCAAAGCCGCGACAGCTTCTCCGGCCGCCGCGCCGTCTCCTTGCCCGACGCGTCGCTACGCACGAGATAACGCGGGTCGTCCTTGCTGGCCGCTACGACTTGCCCTCCCACCTCCGTCCGGCTGACCAGCCGCTTGCGGACCTTGCCGGTGACCAGCCTGCCGCGGAAGTTCCACTGAACCAGGTCGCCGCGCCTGAACTGCTCCGCCATGACTTCTCCTTGGGTAGGTGGTCGCTGACCACCACACCCCGCGGAGGCTCCGGCTGCCCCCGCCGCCAAGCGGCACGGAATACGCCTTCTATCGCACGGCGCCGACTCGGCTCAGCCGTGCAGGAGCTCGGTGAGGCGCGTGTCGAGGGCCGTGGCGAGCGCGTCGCCGAGCGGCCCTGCGGGGACGCGCTCGACGAGCTCGGCGAGGAAGCCGCCGACGACGAGCTCGCTCGAGAGCTCGTAGCCGAGGCCGCGGGACTGCAGGTAGAAGAGCTGCTCGGGGTCGATCTGGGCGACCGCCGCGGCGTGCGTGCAGGCGACGTCGTCGGCCTCGATCTGCAGGCCGGGAATCGCGTCCGCGTGCGCTTTCTTGGAGAGCAGCATGTTGCGGCACTCCTGGAAGGCGTCGGTGCGCTGAGCGCCCTTGTCGACGTTGATCATCCCGCGCCAGACGGAGGTCGCTCGGTCGTCGAGGACGCCGCGGAAGGCGAGGTCGGAGGTCGTGTCCTCGGCCGCGTGCTCCTGGGTCGTGTCGTAGTCGAGGTGCTGGCGGCCGTTGCCGATCATCGCACCGGTCACCTTCGCCGAGGCGCCGCGGCCGGCGAGCTTGGTCTCCATCCGGACCTTGCCGTTGGCGGCGCCGAGCCCGAGCGCGACCCAGTCGAGGTTGGCGTCGCCGGCAACCTCGGCGCGCTGGCTGGCGAAGATCCAAGAGGCGGGGGAGAGGGCCTGGCCGCAGACGAAGCGGAGGTTGGCGGCGGGGCCGACGACCAGCTCGGTAACGCCGTTGAAGAGCGCGTCGGTGCTCTCGTCCGCCGACAGGTAGCGCTCCCAGATCTCGGCCTCGGCGCCTTCCTCGAGGATCACCAGCGTGCGCCAGCTCAGCGTCCTGCCGGCGGCCTGCTGGATCGCCGTCAGCGAGATCGGCTCCTCGACCTTGACGTTGCGCGGCACGTAGACGAGCGCGCCGCCGCTCCAGCCTGCCTCGTTGATCGTCACGAACGGGTCGTCGGCGCCGTTGACGATCGTGCCCAGGTGCGAGCGGACGAGCTCGGGGAAGCGCGCTGCGGCCGCGTCGAGCGGCATCACCAGCGGTGAGTCCGGAAGGCCGTTGCCGGAGGCGGCCGCGAAGTCGCCGATCGTCGAGGCGTCGACCTGAGTCAAGCCGCGGGCACCTTCGGGAACCGCGAGGGCGCCGCCCTCGGGCTCAGCGGCTTCCGCCGTGGCGTCGGCGGGCTCGTAGGCGCCGAGGTCGAGCCCGGAGAGATCGGTGAACTCCCAGCCCGCGGACCTTGGGACCGGGCAGCGAAAGACCGCGCGCCGTTTCGAGCGCCTGCGAGCGCCGTTCGACGAGCCAATCGGGGGCCGTGGAGGTCGCCGCCTCCACTAGTGCGCCGCCCGGTGATCAGTGCACGCGCTCGGCGGACCTGGAGCCCGCCATGCTGCGTCCTCAAATCTCCCCGTAGCACCGGCTACGACTTCGATTCTGCGTCCTTGCCTGGCGAGCTCCAGGCCTCGCCGACCACGCACCCTGATCACCGCGCGACGCACTATCCGATCGAGCCTTCCATCTGGAGCTCGATCAGGCGGTTGAGCTCGACCGCGTACTCCATCGGCAGCTCCTTGACGACGGGCTCGATGAAGCCGTTGACGATCATCTTCGACGCCTCTTCCTCGTCGAGACCGTGCGACTGCAGGTAGAAGAGCTGCTCCTCGCCGATCTTCGACACCGAGGCTTCGTGGCCGACGTTGGCGTCGTTCTCGTCGATGCGGATCGTCGGGTAGGTGTCGGAGCGGCTGTGCTCATCGAGCAGCAGCGCGTCGCAGACGACCTTCGAGCGGACGTCGGAGGCGCCCTTGGCGACCTCGAGCAGCCCTCGATAGGTGGAGCGGCCGCCGTCCTTGGAGATCGACTTGGCGAAGATCGAGCTCGTCGTCCGCGGAGCGGCGTGGATGATCTTGCCGCCGGCGTCCTGGTGCTGGCCCTTGCCCGCGAACGCGATCGAGAGGATCTCGCCGTGGGCCTCCTCGCCGAGTAGGTAGATCGACGGGTACTTCATCGTGATCTTCGAGCCGAGGTTGCAGTCGACCCACTCGACGGTCGCGCGCTCGGCGGCCGTCGCCCGCTTGGTGACGAGGTTGTAGACGTTCTGCGACCAGTTCTGGACCGTCGTGTAGCGGATCCGCGCGCCGGGCCGGGCGATCAGCTCGACGACGGCGGAGTGCAGCGAATCGGTCGAGTAGACGGGCGCCGTGCAGCCCTCGATGTAGTGCACGTCGGAGTCCTCGTCGGCGATGATCAGCGTACGCTCGAACTGGCCCATGTTCTCGGTGTTGATCCGGAAGTAGGCCTGCAGCGGCATCTCGACCTTGACGCCCTTCGGCACGTAGACGAACGAGCCGCCCGACCAGACGGCCGAGTTGAGCGCGGCGAGCATGTTGTCGTTGGGCGGGATCACCGTCGCGAAGTGGTCGCGGATGACGTCCTCGTACTCGCGCAGGCCGGTGTCCATGTCCGTGAAGATCACGCCCTGCTGCTCGAGGTCCTCGCGGATCTGGTGGTAGACGACCTCGGACTCGTACTGGGCGCCGACGCCGGCGAGGAACTGACGCTCGGCCTCGGGGATGCCGAGCTTGTCGAACGTGTTCTTGATGTCCTCGGGGACGTCCTCCCACTTGTTCTCGGCGCGATCGGAGGCGCGGACGAAGTAGTGGATGTCGTCGAAGTCGATCTGGTTCAGGTTCGCGCCCCACTGCGGCACCGGTCGCGCGAGGAAGTGGTCGAGGGCCTTGAGCCGGAAGTCGCGCATCCACTGCGGCTCGTCCTTGTATTCGGAGATGTCCTCGACGAGCTCGCGGGTGAGACCCTTCGGCGCCTTGTAGACGTAGCCGGTCTCGGGGTCGTTGAAGCCGAACTTCGTCCTTGTAGTCGGAGTTGATGTCGCGGATCGCCTCGCGCTCGGCCTGCTTGGGGTCGAGCTCGACGGCGCCGGGCGTAGCTGTCTCGGGCGGGTTCATGTCAATCGACCTCCAGTTTGATCTCGCCGTCCTCGACCCTGACCTCGAAGGTCTCGACGGGGGTATAGGCCGGCAGCGTCTTCGGCCGGCCACTGCGCAAGTCGAACAACGAGCCGTGACGGGGGCACTCAACGGTACAGGCAGCCGGGTCGAAGGTGCCCTCGGCGAGCGGCCCGTCGTCGTGCGAGCAGCGATCCTCGATCGCGAACAGCTCGCCGCCGACGTTGAAGACGCCGATCTTCATGCCATCGGCCTCGACGAGGCGCATTTCGCCCTCGGGCATTTCTTCGCTCTTGCAGACAGTGTGGGTGCTCATTCAGACAAATCCCTACTGGGAGAGTCGGATTTTAGCGGGCAGGCGCAATCGGGCCGCTGGCGGTAGGCGGGCGACGGTGCCCAGTGTGACGAACGCCACGGATGAGGGACGCATCAGACCGCTACCTTGCGCCGCCCTAAGCGTTTACTAACAGAACGCTCATATACCAGCGACACCCCACCAGGAGGTGAGCTCGGGCGCCGCGCCGGGCACAGAGACCCGCGCCGATGCCCGTTCAACTATGGACAAGACACGCACCCACGAAAACGCCAACCGGACCCCGATCAACGCGCTCCGCCGCAGTGCTGCTGCGGTCGCGATCGCCGCCACGCTCGCCGCTCCGGCGGCCGCCGGCGCCGCAACGCCGGATCACGGCAGCCACGACAAGTCGGCAGCAGCCGGCCAGCTGAAGTCGTACGAGCAGACGTACCTGAAGGTGCGCCACGACTTCGTCAAGGCGTTCAGCCTCAAGGACGCGGGCCGCAACCTCGTCCGCTGGGGTCAGCAGACCAAGGACGGCGACGTCCGCCCGGCGAAGCCCGCCGAGGTCAAGGACTCGACCGCCTATATGCGCGGCCAGCTCAACCCGGCCGCCTCAGCCCCGGCGACCAGTGGGTCGACCTCGACCGAGTCGACGGCCGCGCCGACCACCTCAAGCACCGGCGGTGCTGCGGCCTCGAGCTCGACGGCCCAGTGCGAGTCCGGCGGCGACTACGGCGCCGTCAACCCGGCCGGCTACTACGGCGCCTACCAGTTCGATCAGTCGACCTGGAACGCCTACGCACCGTCCGGCTACGCCGGCACCAACCCCGCCTCGGCCCCGCCCGCCGTCCAGGACGCCGCGGCGGCCGCGGTTCCATATGACGCTTGGCCGAACTGCTGATCGAGTCAAGCGGCCGGCGTGCGACGCCGGCACCGATCGGAAGGGCCTCGGGCGCAAGCCCGGGGCCCTTTTTCGTTGCCGCGTGCCTAGCCCTGGCCGACCGGTGTGCCCGGGTCGGCGAAGGCGAAGAACCAGACCAGGAAGACGATGATGTCGATGAAGACGGCGAGGAAGATGACGAGCTCGAGGGGATGGACGTCGCTGAGCGAGTCGCGCGGGCGCTCCTCGGTCATGCCGCGCATCCAGTCGGCACGCTCGCGCTTGCGCTGCTTCGAGCGGTCGGCGAAGAAGCTGAGGAAGCCGCCGATCAGCAGCAGGGAGAAGATCACGCCGACGATCACGACCATGAACGCCGTGCCGGAGGGCGCGGTCGAATTCTGCGCCTGCGAGCCCACCCAGATCCAGCCGAGCGGCACGCCGACGCCGACGACTGCGCCGAGCGCGAAGACCATCATCCACGTGAACGTCGTCCAGGTTCCCCGGCGCAATGCCTGAAGCGGCCCCATCGGGGCCAGGATAGAGGGGGGCCGGCACCGGCCCACGCGGGATGCAACCTTCCCCCGTAACCTCACGCCGCTGTGGAGCACGGGCCTCAACGCGAAGCCGGGCCGCCCGGCCCGGCGCTGGAAGCGGCGCTGGTGCGCGATGTGCCCGCCGTCGTCGAGGTCGGCGCGGGGACGGCGCTGCTGCTCGAGGGGACGCTCGATTCGCGGGCCCGGCCCGGCTCGGTCCGCGTCTCGGTGGCCGGGGTCGGCGCAGCGCCCGACGCCGAGCGGATGCCTGCGCCTGGCGCGTTGGGTCGCGGCGACCGCTGGTGGCTGCTGCTCGAGCTGCCCGCGGCGACGCCCGCCGGCGATCACGAGGTGCGGATCGAGGCCGAGGTCGGCGGCAGGCGGCTGAGCGCCACGCTCGGCATGGTCACTTTCACGGATCAGCTGCCGGCGCCGGCAGCTGCGCCCGAGCCGCCGGCCGGCGAGCAACCGCTGATCTGCATCTGCATGGCAACGCACGAGCCCGACGCCGAGCGTCTCGCCGTGCAGCTCGAGTCGATCCGCGCGCAGACGTGGCCACGATGGGTGTGCGTGATCAGCGACGACGCCTCCTCACCCGCGGCTCGCGCGGAGATCGAGCGCCAGATTGCCGGCGATGCCTCGCTTCGCCCTCTCGGCCGCTCCCGAGCGGCTCGGCTTCTACATGAACTTCGAACGGGCACTGCGAATGGTCCCGCCGGAAGCACGCTGGGTCGCGTTCGCCGACCAGGACGATCGCTGGGACCCCGACAAGCTGGAGGCACTCGCCCGGCCGCTCGCCGCCGGGGGCGCGCTGATGAGCTTCAGCGACATGCGGATCGTCGACGAGCACGGGGCGCTGCTCTCCGACACCTATTGGATCCTGCGAAAGCCCGCGTGCGACGACCTCGCCGCGACGCTCGTCGCCAACACGGTCACCGGCGCCGCATCGATGTTCGAGCGGGAGCTGCTCGAGACCGCGCTGCCCTTCCCGCCGCGCGATCGGCACGCCCTACCACGACCACTGGCTGGCGCTCTGCGCGCTCGCGCTCGGCGAGATCGCCTACGTCCCGCGACCTACCTACGAGCGCGTTCGCCACCTCGGCTCGGTCACCGCCCACACGCGCCACGCCGAGGCGCTGCGGGCGCGGCGCGATGGCGAGGACGGCGAGCCGACCCGCCGCGAGCAGGGCCGCCGGCCCGGGGGCACGCTCGATCTACTTCGAGAGCTGGCTGCAGCTCGTCGCCTTTGCCCGGGTCCTGCTTGGGCGAACCGGCTCGCGGCTCGCGCCGGCCAAGAAGCGGGCGCTGCGCCGCACGATCGCCGCCGAGAGCAACCCGCTCGCCACGGTCCGGCTGCTGCTGCGCTCGTTGCGGCCGCTGATCGGCCGTGATCAGACCCTCGGCCGCGAGCGGGCGCTGGTCTACGCGATCGCCTGGCGTCGACTGGCGGCCGGCCGGCTCGCCGCCGCCGTCGGTCGCCGCCGTTCTCAGCCGTAGCCGAGCTCGGCGAGCTTCGGCCCGATCAGCTCCATCATCGCCTGCTGCTCGTCGGCGCTCAGGTTCTCCTGCCACAGGCCCGGCGAGGCGGCACGCACGCCCTTGCGACGACCACGCAGGCGGTTGCGGAGCGAGCCGAAGCGGTTCGTGCGGACGGCCGAGCGGATCTGCCGCGGGTCGCGATCGAGCCCCATCCAGGCGTAGAGACGACCGAGCTCGCCCTCGGTGTCGGTGAGCAGCTCCTCGTAGCGGACGGTGATCGTGTTCTCGGGTGCCAGCCGCTCGCAGGCGCGCTGCGTGGCGCTCACGCGGACCAGCCACAGGTGCGCCTGCCGGCGGACGCCGTCGAGCCGCTGCTCGCGGGTGACGAGCGGCTCGACGCCCTCGGTCCGGGTGCGCCAGCCGCCCTCGGAGTCGGCGTCCATCATCGAGTCGATCGACGTCGCGGCCGTCGCGCAGAGGAAGATCAGCCGCGAGTCGGGGAACAGGTCGGCGATCAGGTCGGCCGCGTGCGAGCCGTTCGGCTCCTTGATCACGATCAGCGGATCGACGATCCCGTGCTCCGCCTCGGCCCGTTGCGCCTGGGCGTCGAAGCGCTTCAGGGCCAGCTCGCGCATCGGCCCACGCCACTCGTCCGCGTACTCGTCGCTGAAGAAGTAGGCCGGGTCGCCGCGCCGCAGCATGTTCAGCGCGACCGACTTCTCGGAGGCCTGCTCGGGCAGCGGCAGCGGATCGCGCAGTGGGGCGTAGTGGTGAGCGAGGTACGACTCGTTGACCGGAATCACGTTGGCGCCGCGGGGCCGGAAGCGGGAGGGGTCGATGCCGGTCGGCGTGCGCCCGACGCCCCACGGGTGCAGGAGCAGGCGCAGCAGCCAGGTGCTGCCCGTGCGCGGCGATCCCATCATCCAGACGAGCCGGCGCTCGACGGAATCGAGGTCGCGGGTGCCGTTCGACCCTTCCATAGCGGCAGAAATGTAGATGGAGTGGGCGGGGCGGCGGGCCGCGCCGTGCTCAGATCTCGCCGGCGGACTCCGCGGGGTCGCCCTGCCGGCCCTCGTCCTCCCAGTCCGCGGGCTCGCCGAGCGCCGCCGACTTGACGACCTTGATGCCGAGCATCGCGCACTTCATCCGCGTCGCCGAGATCTCGATCCCGAGCAGATCGAGGACGTCCTGCTTGGGGATCCGCAGCAGCTCCTCGCGGGTCAGGCCGACGAGCTCGTCGGTGAGCAGTGAGGTCGCCGCCGTCGAGATCGCGCAGCCCTGGCCGTCGAAGGAGACCTCGCTGACCTTGCCGTCGTCATCGAGCTTGATGTACACGTGCTGCTCGTCGCCGCAGAACGGGTTCGTGTCCTCGTAGTCGAGGTCGTATGCGTCGAGCCGGCCGAAGTTGTGCGGCCGCTTGTAGTGCTCGAGGATCTGGTCGCGGTAGAGCTCGTCCATCGTCGTCTCAGGCTCGCAGATGCTCAGAGGCCGAACACGCGGCGGGCGTCGTGCAGGCCCTCGACGAGCCGGTCGATCTCCTCGTGCGAGGTGTAGATGCCGAACGAGGCTCGCGCCGTCGCGGCGACGCCGAGGCGCTCCATCAGCGGCTGGGCGCAGTGGTGGCCGGCGCGGACCGCGACGCCGTGGCGATCGAGGATCTCGGCGACGTCGTGCGCGTGCACGCCCTCGAGCTCGAAGCTGATCGGGCCGAGGCGCTCAGGCGAGGCGGGCGGGCCGAAGATGCGCAGGCCCGGAACCTCGCCGAGGGCGCCCATCGTGTAGGCGGCGATCTCGCGCTCGTGGGCCGTCGCCGCATCCATGCCGATCCCGTCGAGCCAGCGCAGCGCCGCGGCGAAGCCGATCGCCTGGCTGATCGCCGGCGTGCCGGCCTCGAAGCGGGCCGGCGGATCGGCGTAGGTCGTGCCCTCGGTGGTCACCTTGCGGATCATCGAGCCGCCGCCCATGAACGGCGGCATCGCCCGCAGCAGGTCGAGTCGCGCCCACAGGACGCCGATCCCGGTCGGGCCGTAGGCCTTGTGGCCGGTGGCGGCGTAGAAGTCGACATCGAGGGCGCCGACGTCGACGGGGAGCTTCGGCACCGCCTGGGCGCCGTCGACGAGGATCAGCGCGCCGGCCTCGTGGGCCCGGCGGGCGAGCTCGGCGATCGGGTTGAGCGTGCCGAGCACGTTCGAGACGTGGGTGACGGCGAAGAGCTTCGGGGCGCGCGCGAGCGCCGCCGCGAGCGACGCCTCGTCGAGCTCGCCGTGAGTCGGTGACGGTGACCCAGTCGATCTCGGCGCCGGTGCGTTCGGCGAGCTGCTGCCAGGGGACGATGTTGGAGTGGTGCTCCATCTCGGTCAGGACGATGCGGTCGCCGCGCCGAGACGTTGGCGTCGCCCCAGGCGCGGGCGACGAGGTTGATCGCCTCGGTCGCGTTGCGGACGAAGATGACCTCGCGCCGGTCGGCCGCGCCGAGGTGGTCGGCGACCGTCGCCCGGGCCCCCTCGTAGGCGGCGGTCGCCTCGGCGGAGAGGGTGTGCGAGCCGCGGTGGACGTTCGAGTGGTGTCGGCGCTCGTAGCGATCGACGGCCTCGATCGAGGCGAGCGCCCGCTGCGAGCTCGCGCCCGAGTCGAGGTAGGCGACGGGTTGCCCGGCGACCTCGCGCTCGAGCGCGGGGAAGGCCGCGCGAACCCGCTCCAGCGGGAAGTCGGGAGCCGTTGTCGTCGTCGGCTCCATCAGCTCGAGGCGGCGGCCCCGACCTCCTCCTTGATCCAGCCGTAGCCCTTGTCCTCGAGCTCGCCGACGAGCTCGGGGCCGCCCTCCTTGACGATGCGGCCCTCGAACATGACGTGGACGCGGTCCGGCTTGACCATGTGGAGGATGCGCTGGTAGTGGGTGATGATGAGCACGCCCATGTCGGGCCCGGCGAAGCGGTTGACGCCGGCGGCGACGGTCTGCAGAGCGTCGATGTCGAGCCCGGAGTCGGTCTCGTCGAGGACGGCCATCGTCGGCTTCAGCAGCGCCATCTGCAGCATCTCCATGCGCTTCTTCTCGCCGCCGGAGAAGCCCTCGTTCAGGTAGCGGCTGTTGAAGTCGGCGGGAATGTCCATCAGCTCCATCGCCTCACGGGCCTGCTTGCTGAAGTCCTTGAGCTTGATCTCGGGCTCGCCTTGCGCCTCGCGGTGGGCGTTGACGATCATCCGCAGGTACTTGGCGACGGTCACGCCGGGTACCGAGACCGGGTACTGGAAGGCCATGAAGAGGCCGGCGAGCGAGCGCTCGTCGGTGGCGGCCTCGGTGATGTCCTCGCCGCCGAAGACGATCGAGCCCTCGGTCACCTCGAGCGAGGGATGGCCCATGATCGCGTTCGCGAGCGTCGACTTGCCGGAGCCGTTCGGGCCCATCAAAGCGTGGATCTCGCCCTTGCCGACCTCGAGGTCGAGGCCCTTGAGGATCTGCTTGTCCTCAGCTTGGACGTGCAGGTCGGTGATCTTCAGGTCTGACATTCGTCTCCTTCGTCGTGTTGAAGCTTGTCGATCCTCGGCGCCGCGATCAGGCGGAGGCGAGGGGTTCCGGCGAGCGGCCCGGGTCGAACTCGATCAGCTCGGCGAGCGTAGTTGTCGCCGAGCGCGCGCGAGATGCCGCCGTGCACCCTCGTCCAGAGCAACTTCGTCGAACAGGCGTGGTCGCCGTCGACCTCGTGCGAGCAGAGCACGCGACCTTCGCTGTCGGCCTCGAAGCACTCCATCGGTGCGATCGGGCCCTCGAGCACCTCGACGACCTCGAGCATGTGGATCTCGGACGCGGGCCGGCCGAGCCGGTAGCCGCCGCGCGCGCCGCGCTGCGAGACGATCAGCCCGGCGGCCTTCAGCTTTGCGGCGAGGTGCTCGAGGTAGGCGAGGGGCAGGGTCTCGGCATCGGCGAGCTCGGCGAGCGGCACCGGGCGATCGCCGTCGGTCCGGCCGAGCGCGACCAGCAGCCGCACTCCGTACTCGGCTTTCGTCGAGAACAGCATCAGCCCAAATCCTAGCGCTCAGGTCGGTTATGCCTCGTCCGCCTCCTGCTCGCCGCGGGCGCGCTCGACCACCGAGTGCTCGGCGGTCTCCTGGACGCGATGCTTGAGCAGGCTCCACGGGTTCATCTGCACGCCGCGCGCCGCCGCCTGCAGCGCCTGCCCGAGCGTCGTTCCCGCGCACGATCGGCCCGCTCGGCAGCTCGATCAGCAGCTCGACGTTGCCGTCGCGCCGGCGCGGTTCGGCATCGTTGACCGCGAGGCTCTGGAAGAGGTCGATCGCCGCCTCGTTCTCGCTCAGGATCACGGCCGAGAACGCTTCGATGCCCTCCTCGCGGGCGCGCTCGACGAGCTGCTCGAGGATCGCCGTCGCGACACCGCGCCCCTGCCAGTCGTCGATGACCGTGACCGCGACCTCGGCGATCTGCGGCTCCGCCGTGCGCACGAAGCGGGCAACCCCGACGGTCTCGCCGCTATCCGGGTCGAAGGCGATGATCGCCTCGTGGTTGTGGTGGTCGACCTCGGTCAGGTAGGTCAGGTCGATGGGCGAGAGCGCCCGCATCGGCGCGAAGAAGCGCCGGTACCTCGACTCGGGGCTCATCCGCTCGAAGCCGGAGGCGAGCGCCTCCTTGTCGGCGGCCTCGATCGGCCGCATGAGCAACTCCGTGCCGTCCCGAATCTCGACGAGCCGCGGCTTCATAGGTGCCTCGGATGTTCCCAGGCCGCTCCGGCTACGTCTTGGCGGTCTCGCGGTGCTTGCACCCCGGCCAACAGCAGGGGCGGCGAAGGCCTTCGGAGAGTTCCTCGCCGGTCCGCCGGATGCGGCGCTCGCGCGTGGCCTGCTGCTTGGCATCCTCAACCCAGCAGATGAACTCGTTGCGCGCCAGCGGCGTGATGTCCCGCCAGGCAGCCAGCGCCGTAGCGTTGGCGATCAGCGCCTGACGTAGATCTTTCGGGAGCTCATGGACGACTCCACCGGGGACGGTCTGGGCGCTCACGGCTCGATCAGTCCACGTCTGATCGCGTAGCGGACGAGCTCGACGCGGTCGCGCATGCCGAGTTTGCGCATCGCGTTCGAGCGGTGGTTTTCGACGGTCTTCTCGGACAGACCCAGGAGCGCGGCGATTTCCTTGTTCGTGTGCGCCTCGGCGACGAGCTTGACGACCTCCTCCTCGCGTGGGGTGAGCTGCTCCTCGCTGCCGTGGCCGCGGTCGAGCACGTCCTTGATCAGTGCCTGCTGGGCTTCGGGCGTCAGGAACGGCTCGCCGCGCTCGACGGCATCGATCGCCGCGAGCAGGTCCGTATCGGCGGCGCGCTTGAGCACGTAGCCGGAGGCGCCGGCCTTGAGCGCTTCGAACAGGTAGCGCTCCTCGTCATGCATCGAGAGGATCAGGACGGCGACGTCCGGCGCGGCGTCGCGAATCGCGCGCGTGGCCTGCAGTCCACTCAGCCCCGGCATCTTGACGTCGAGGATTGCGAGGTCCGGCCGCTGGGAGATCGCCAGGTCACGCGCGTCGGTGCCATTGTCGGCCTCGGCGATCACCTCGAGCCCCTCGTGGCTCTCGAGCAGCGTGCGCAGGCCGGAGCGCACGATCCCGTGGTCATCGGCGATCAGGATCCTCACGCTGGGCCTCCGCCGGCGTCCGCTGCGGGCCGTATGTCTCGTGCCGGAACCATTCGCCTGCCCTCGAGCATCTCATCGGCAGGATCGAGGTGGAGCCTGACCCGCGTCCCGAGGCCTGGCTGCGACTCGACAGCGAAGCGGGCGCCGACGAGCAGCGCGCGCTCGCGCATGCCGGCGAGCCCGAGGCCGGCCCGTGCACCTTCGGGGTCGAAGCCGGCCCCGTCGTCGGAGACGCGCAGCTCGAAGCCGTCCTCGTTCCACATCAGGCGCACGCGGACGTGCCGCGCTCCGGAGTGCCGGACGGCGTTCGACAGCGCCTCCTGCGCGACCCGGTAGGTGACGAGCTGGAGCTCGTCGCCGAGCTCGTAGAAGCGGCCGACCGACTCTTCGCTCTCGAATGCGGCGCGGATCTCGGTCTGGCGGTCGACGTCCTCGACGAGCCCGGCCAGGGCGGCTTTCAGTCCGAGGTCGTCGAGTGCGGTCGGTCGCAGGGCGCGCGCCAGCGTCAGCAGCTCCTCCATCGCCTGGGAGGCAACCGCGCGGGTCTCGGCGAGCTCCTCGGAGAGCTCGGGCGGCGCCTTCGTCCGCAGCGCCTCGATCCGCAGGACGAGGGCCGTGAGCGCCTGGTTCACCTCGTCGTGGAGATCGCGTGCGACCCGTGCCCGCTCACGCTCCTGAGCTTCGAGCGCCGCGCTGGCGCCGAGCCGGCGCTCGGCCTCGAGCCGGGCGAGCATCTCGCGGAAGGCGCGTTCCAGGCGCCGCACCTCGTCGGGTCCGGCGATCGGCGGGCCCTCCGCCCGGCGCGGCTGGGAGAGGTCGGTGTGCTCCATCTCGTCGGCGAGGCGCTGGAGCGGCGCGATCCTCGTCCCGAGCAGATAGAAGTTGACGGCGATCGTCGCGGCGATCGCGAAGCCGAGGACGAGGCCGGCGCCGCCGTTGTCGCGGAGACTCGAGTCCGGGTTCGACGCAATCACGGCCGCGACTACGGCCGCGGCGATCAGCAGCAGGTTGACGAGCAAGACCTGAGTGAGCAGCGTGCCCCGTCGCATCGCCCCACTAGTACCGCAACTTGGGCCGGGCGGGCGGGGCGCGCGGCGCTGCGCGAGCGGGATTGCGCCGGGGTGGGCGGACGCCGTTTGCCAAAATCAGGACACCCGAACCCTCAGGAGGCCTGAGCCAAGATGACGACGACGAACCGCTCCAACTTCGCAGCCGCCGCGCGAACCACGCTGCTGCTGGCGACGCTGACGGGTTTGCTGGTCGTCATCGGCGCCCTCATCGGCGGCGCCCAGACGGCGTTTCTGTTCCTGCTGATCGGCGCCGCGATGAACCTCGGCTCGTGGTGGTTCAGCGATCGGATCGCGCTCAAGATGAGCGGCGCGCAGCCGATCGAGGAGTCGCAGGCGCCGCAGATCTACGCGATGACCCGCGACCTCTGCCAGACCGCCGGCCTGCCGATGCCGCGCATCTACCTGATCCCCCAGAATCAGCCGAACGCCTTCGCCACCGGGCGCAACCCCGAGAACGCGGCCGTCGCGGTCACGGTCGGGATCACGAAGCTGCTCAGTCCCGACGAGCTCAAGGGCGTGATCGCCCACGAGCTCGCCCACATCCGCAACCGCGACACCCTCACGCAGGCCGTCGCGGCGACGATCGGCGGCGCGATCACCTACCTCGCCTACATGCTCCTGTGGTTCGGCGGCAGCGACAACAACAACCCGCTCGGCGCGATCGGAGCGCTCGCGATGGTCCTGCTCGCGCCGCTCGCAGCGACCCTGATCCAGATGGGGATCAGCCGTCAGCGTGAGTTCTCCGCTGACGCCACCGGGGCCCAGTTCTGCGGCAACCCCGAGAGCCTCGCCTCGGCGCTGCTGCGCCTCGAGGAGGGAGCGAAGGCGATCCCGATGGACGTCAACCAGGCGACCGAGTGCCTGTACATCGTCAAGCCTCTGCGCGGTGGCGGCATGGCCGGCCTCTTCTCGACGCACCCGCCGATCGAGGAGCGCGTCCGCCGCCTCCGCGAGATCCGTCCCGGGCTGAGCTGATCTCGGCTGCGCATCGGCGTCCTCGTCGCCTCAGGTGCAAAGCACGCGTCGGCTCCTGCGTCCTTGGCCCGCGGGGCCGAGATCAGCTCACACTCGCGCTAACCTCGAACCCGCATGCACGGGGCCCGGAGCGGGTAACCCCACCTTGCTACACTTTGTAAAGCAAGAATCCTGATCCAGTTTGAGGTGAATTGAGCTTATGGCCACCGGCGCAGAGCTGATCGAGCAGATCAAGCGGCAGATCGACGAGGTCCAGCCCTCCGAGGCGAACGAGGAGCTGCAGAACGCGAACGGCAGCGGCGGCGTTGCGCTGATCGACGTGCGCGAGCAGCACGAGTTCGAGGAGCGCCACATCCCCGGCGCGATCCACGTGCCCCGCGGGCACCTGGAGACGCGGATCGAGCAGTTCGTCCCCGACAAGGACAAGCGCCTGATCGTCTACTGCGCTTCCGGCAACCGCTCCGCCTTCGCCGCCCGCACGCTCCGCGACGAGCTCGGCTACAGCGACGTCGCCTCGATGGCCGGCGGCATCACGCTGTGGAAGGACCGCAACTACGAGACGGTCGTCCCCCGCAAGCTCACCCAGGAGCAGAAGGAGCGCTACAGCCGCCACATCCTCGTGCCTGAGATCGGGCTCGAGGGGCAGCTCAAGCTGCTCGACGCGAAGGTGCTGCTGCTCGGCGCCGGCGGGCTCGGCTCGCCGACGGCGCTCTACCTGGCCGCGGCCGGCGTCGGCACGATCGGCCTGCTCGATGACGACGTCGTCGACTCCTCGAACCTGCAACGCCAGGTGATCCACTCGACGACGACGGTCGGTACCCCGAAGACGGAGTCCGCCCGCAAGCGGATCGAGGAGCTCAACCCGGACGTCAAGGTCGTCGAGCACAACGCGCGCTTCGGACCCGACAACGTGATCGAGCTGCTCGAGCAGTACGACATCGTCGTCGACGGCGCCGACAACTTCCCGACCCGCTACCTGCTCAACGACGCCTCCGTGCGCCTCAACAAGCCGGTGGTCTCGGCCTCGATCCTCGCTTTCGACGGGCAGATCTCGACCTTCGTCCCGCACGAGGGCCCGTGCTACCGCTGCCTGTACCCGACGCCGCCGCCGCCGGAGCTCGCGCCGAGCTGCGGCGCCGCGGGCGTGCTCGGCATGCTGCCCGGCGTCATGGGCCTGATGCAGGCGCTCGAGGTCTTCAAGCTGATCACGGGCGAGGGCGATCCCCTGGTCGGCCGGCTGCTGCTCTTCGAGGCGCTGGGCACGACCTTCACCGAGCTCAAGGTGAAGCAGGATCCGAGCTGCCCGATCTGCGGCCCCGATGCGCCCGAGGTGCCGGTCGAGGATCTGGGCAAGTTCCCGGATTACGAGGCCTTCTGCTCCGGCGTCGCGGTCGCGTAGCCCGACTTGTAGGGTTCCCGCGATGCCGACCGTGAAGATCCCACCGGTCTTGCGCGCCCAGACGGGCGGCTCCTCCCAGGTCTCCGCCGAGGGCGAGGACGTGGGCGCCGTCCTGCGCGCCCTGGCCGAGTCTCACCCCGGCACCGAGAAGCAGCTCTTCGCCGAGGACGGCGAGCTCAACCGCTACGTCAACGTCTACCTCAACGACGAGGACGTGCGAGTGCTCGACGGACTGACGACCAGCGTGTCGGACACCGACACGATCGTCATCCTGCCGGCGATGGCCGGCGGTATGGCCTAGCGCGGCCAGGCTCCCGGCCCGGCTTCAGTTCGCCTTGCCGCCGGTGAGATCCGTGTAGGCATGCCAGGCGGGCTTCGCGTCCAGGTCCTGGTCGACCAGGCCCGCCGAACTGCACCATCCGCACAAGCCGGTGTTGGCCGTGTCGTCGCGCCACGTGTACCAGAGCACTCCCTGCAGGTTCCAGTGGTTGCGCTTGGCGATCATCATCTTGTAGGTCTGCTTGAGCAGCTTCGCCTGCTTCTTCGGGGAGACGACCAGCTGGCTGTGCACCTTCGTGTTCGAGCCCCAGCCGACCTCCGTGACCCACATGCCGTCGCCGCCGTCGCCGCCCTTGCGCATCGCCTTGTATGTCTTGGCCATCTGCTTTTTGACGTCCTTGACCTTCGGCCCGTAGGGGTGGACGGCGACGAGGTCGGTCGCCTGCGAGACGCCGTGCTTGCGGTAGAGCTTCTTCAGGTAGTCGAACGAGGTGATCCCCTTCTTGTTGTGCGGCGTCGCGAACATGCCGGCGATCATCGTCCTGGCCGAGGGGTCGACCTTGTGCAGCGTCTTCGCAGAGAGGCGGAGCAGCTTGGCATAGGCGGAGGGATCGGGCTTCGGCTCCCAGAAGTTGCCTGAGTTGATCTCGTTCCAGATCTCCCAGTCCTCGAGCGGGCGGGGCGCGACGCCGGGGTGGGTGAGCGCGAACGTGTCCCAGAAGCTGCCGCCGGGCCCGTAGCGGGCGGCCGCCGCGGTAAGGAAGTCGCGGTAGGCGTTCATTCCCTTCTTGCTCTTCGTCGGCGGCACGTTCTCGGACCTGGCGAGCCACGAGGGGCTGCCGTAGACGTAGGGCACGGGCTGGATGCCGGCGAGCGCGAGCTTGCCGATCAGGTTGTCGTACGACTGCCACTGGTAGGCGCCCGGCGTCGGCTCGACCCGCGGCCAGAGCAGCAGCAGGTGGTAGCTGCCGACGTTGCCGGCGGACATCCGGGCGAGGTCGGCGTCGCTCGTCGCGTCTTGAGGCGCGACGCCGAAGAAGGTGGGGGAGACCCGAGCGGTCGCCTCCTCGCTCTCCCCGCAGCCGAGGGCGACGGTGGCGAGCACGGCCAGGGTCAGCAGGACGGCGCGCCGGATCACGAGGTCCCCCGTCGGCGGGAGAGAGCGAGCGCGACGGCGACGGCCAGCACGACGGCGACGGCGATGCCGGCCGGCGTGCCGAAGGCGGTGCCGACGGCGCCGAGCGCCGTTACGGTGCCGTCCTGTTCACCGACCACGCCGCTCGGCCCGGCGCGTTCGGCCCGCTGCTCGAGCGCGCTGGCGCCGGTCGCGTTGTTGGTGTCGACGCCGGGCAGCGTCAGCACGTACTCCTCCTGGGCGGAACTCGCCGCGCCCGCGGCGGCGGGAAGCAGCAGAGCTGCGCCGGCCGCCAGGCAAAGGCAGAGCGTCGCGGCCCTATGCTTCTTCCCGCGGGTCATGAAGGGCTACAGGGTAGAGGGTCCGCTCCCCGCCCCATCGACGTGAGCAGACAGCTAATCCTCTCCATGCTTATCGGCGCCGCGATGCTTGCCTTGGCGCTCGCGAACGGAGGCCATGGGGCGGTCGCCGTCGGCATCTCGAGTCTCGTCGTCTGGCTCACGCTCGGCGCCCTGCTCGTCTCCGGGAGACTCGACTTCGGTAACGCGACGCGGGCTCTGGCGGTGACCGTCGGCGCCCTCGTCCTGCTCGCCGCGCTGGCGGCGCTCTCGACTGCGTGGGCATCCGACGACGGGGCGGCCTTCGAGGACGTCAACCGGACGCTCCTGTACGCCGGCACGATCCTGCTCGTCGGCCTCGCGGTTCGTCGTGGCGGCGCCGGTCCCTGGCTCGCCGGCCTCGCGCTCGGCGGTACGGCCGTGGCGCTGGTCGCGCTCGGCTCCCGCCTCGGGGGCTTCGGTGGCGACCGCGAGCTTGCCCTCGAACTGCCGCTCGCCGCCACCCGCCTCAGCTATCCGATCGGCTACTGGAACGGCCTTGGCTATCTGATGGCCATGACGTTGCCGTGCCTCGCCTACCTTGCCGGCGCCGCTCGGATCCGCGTTTCGGCGACGGCCGTGGCGGCCTCCGTGCCGGTGGTCGTCGTCCTCTTCTTGACGAGCTCGCGCGGAGCGCTGATCGCCGCCGCCGTTGGCATCGGCTGCGTCGCCTGGTTGCAGCCGCAGCGTCAGCGCCTGCTGACCGCCGCGGCTCTCGCCCTGCCCGCCTGGCTGATCGCCGTGGGTGCTACTGCCGCGCGCCGCTCGCACCTCGAGCCCCCCTCCGACCCGGGGCTTTGGGGTATCGCCCTGGGCGCCGGGATTGCGATCGTCGCCGTGCTCGTCGGCCTCGCCTTCGCCCGGTTCGCCGCCCGCGACCGAGGCCCGCTCCAGGTCCCGCGGCTCGGGCCGGTGCCGCGGGTCGCACTCGCCGCGCTCGCGCTCGCAGTGCTCGCCGCACTCGCCGCAAGTGCCTTCCTCGGCTCCTTCCGCGTTGCAGGACCATCGGGCGCGGAGGCGGGAGCGGGCTCCGATTCGAGCCGCTCCGCCTTCTGGAGTACCGCGTTCGACGCTTTCGGCGACGATCCCCTGCACGGGACCGGCGCCGGTGGCTATCCGCTCTACTGGAACGAGCACGGCAGCCTCTCGATTCCGGTCGAGAACGCTCACTCGGAGCCGATCGAGTCGTTCGCCGAGCTTGGGATCCCCGGCGGCCTCCTGTTCCTGGTTGCTTTGCTGACGCCGCCTCTAGCTCTCCTCCGCCGTCTGCGGGAGCTGTCCGGCGAGTACCGGGCGACAGCGGGATGCGTGTTCGGCGTCCTGATCGGCGGCGCGCTTGCGATCACGATCGACTGGAGCTGGGATCTACCCGCGGTCGCCGCCCCGTTTGCGGTCTGTCTCGGACTCGCTGCGGCGCGGGCGCTCGAGCCGCAGGCCGCCGGCGAGTCGGTCGACCTCGTCGATGCGTCCTTCACCGGCTACGAGTCCGTCCGCGGGCCCGCACGGCCCGGTCCGGCAGTGCTCGGGCTCGGCGCCGCGGCGCTGACGCTCGCCGCCGTCTGCGCGGCTTTCATCCTCACGCTCGCCTCGATCCAGCTCAACGTCAGTTCCGACCGCCTCGCCGCGGGTGATCTCGACGGGGCGGCCAGGGCGGCGCGGGCGGCGGGTGCCCTCGAGCCGTGGAGCCCGGAGCCGAGCCTGCAGCTGGCCACGATCGAGCAGGCAGGCACCAACTACGGCAGCGCCGGCCGCGAGGCCCTTGCGGCGGCGCGCTCGAGCCCGGATGATTTTCGCTCCTGGCTCGTGCTCGCGGACGTCGAGGCTTCGCTCGGCGCCACGGAGGCCGCCACGGCCTACAGAGCCCGCGCGACGGCGCTCGCACCCCTCGTTCTGAGCCGTGCCCAGGCACAATGAGAGTGGCGATCTACGGATCCTCCGACACCGACGCCGAAACTAGTGGCGATCTCGCAGGTTATCCTGATCGAGAAGATGGCCGGGTTTTTCCTCAGAGGAGGTGGGCCTCGTGAGTGAGGCCGCCGGCTCGTCGGCGGTCGCAGGCACGTCGGCTGGCCCTCATACCCCGACCCCGGTCGGTGTCAAGACCGACGAGCGGGTGATCGTTCGCCGCCTCGCCGGCAACCGCCGCTGGTGGCGCGACGCCCGGCGCCGCCGCATGCTCGCGGTCGCCGATCTGCTCGCGACCACGATCGCGACGATCGTCGTCGGGGTCTCGATCGGCAGCTTCTGGCCCGCCCTCTTCATTCCCTTCTGGCTGCTTGCCGGCAAGCTCTTCGGCCTCTACGACCGCGATCACCGTACGCTTCGGCACCTGACCGCCGACGAGGTCCCGGCGCTGATCGGCTGGGCGGCGACGATCTCGGCCGTGCTCGTCCTGGTGCCCGTCTGACTCCGCCGCATGAGCTCGACAGCCTCGAGGCGGCCGAGTTCATGGCGATCGTCTGTCTCGGCGCGATCTTCCTGCGCTCGCTCGCGCGCCGGCTGTGGTGGTCTGGACGCCGCCCGAGCACGTCGGCATGGTCGGCGATCAGCCCGGCCTGCAGGCGATGCGCCGCAAGATCGGCCTCTTCCGCGACATGCACTTCGAGCTTGCCGTCGAGCGCCGGATCGGGGCCCTCGGCAAGGGCTCGGAGCGGACGACGGAGCTGCTCGAGATCGCCGACCGCGTCGACCGGATCATCGTCGCCAGCGACGATGTCGATACCGACCTGATCTCCGAGCTCAACATGATCTGCCGCAAGCGCCAGGTGAAGCTCAGCGTCGTCTCGCCGCTGCGCGGGCGGGCGCTGCCGTTGCTGCAGATCTCCCAGGTCGCCGACCTGCCGATCCTCGAATACAACACCTGGGACGCCTCGCGCTCCTCGCTGCTGATCAAGCGCACCTTCGACATCTTCGCCTCCGCCTTCGGCCTGCTCGTCTTTGCGCCGCTGTTCCCGATCATCGCGATCGCGATCAAGCTCGACTCGCGTGGCCCGGTCTTCTTCTCGCAGGTCCGCGCCGGGCTCGGCGGGCGGCCGTTCCGCATGTACAAGCTGCGAACGATGCGGGTCGACGCCGAGCAGGTCCTCGACGAGGTCGTCAGCCTCGAGGAGCTCGACGATCCGATGTTCAAGCTCCGCGACGACCCGCGGGTAACGCGGGTCGGCGGGATCCTCCGGCGGCTCTCGCTCGACGAGATCCCGCAGCTGTTCAACGTCCTCGTTGGCGAGATGAGCGTGGTCGGCCCGCGGCCGGAGCAGGTCGAGATCGTCGAGCGCTACACGGTCGAGGATCGGATCCGGCTCACCGTCAAGCCCGGGATCACCGGGCCGATGCAGATCTTCGGGCGTGGCGAGCTCACCTTCGCCGAGCGCATGGCGGTCGAGCTCGAGTACATCGAGAACCCCTCGCTGACCCGTGATCTGCGGATCGTCCTGCACACGGTCCCCGCGGTGCTGCGCGGCACCGGAGCCTTCTGAGTCCCAGCGGACGGATCGCACTGTCCGTTTCGCTGATCGTTCCCTCGCGCGGGCCGGCGGCGCGGCTGCGCCGGCTGCTCGACTCGCTCGCCGAGCAGACGATCGAGCACGAGACGATCGTCGTCGACAACGGCTCGCCCGGCGGCGAGGTGAGCGCGCTCTGCGACGCCTATCCGTTCGCAGTCCCCGTCCGGCTCGACGCGAACCGGGGCTTCTCGGAGCCGGTCAACGTCGGCGCCCGCCGGGCGTCGGGCGACGTGATCGTCCTCGTCAACGACGACTGCGTCTGCGATCCGCCGTTCGCCGCCGAGATCGGCGCCGCAATCGACCCCGCCGCCGAGCATCGTGATGGCGGCGGGCGTCATGCGCGACCGCGACGACCCGGGGCTGATCGATACGGCCGGAATGCAGCTCGACCCGACGCTGCTCGTCTACGACTACCTGAACGGGATGCCGCTCGCAGGCGCTCGCCACTGCCGCCGATCCGATCGGCCCCTCGGCCGCCGCGGCCGCCTTCGACCGCGCGGAGTTCCTCGCCGCCGGCGGCTTCGACGAGGCGCTCTTCGCCTACTGGGAGGACGTCGACCTCGTCGTTCGCCTGCTCGAGCGCGGCGGTCGCTGCCGGCTGGCGCGGGGCGCGCTCGGCACGCACGAGCACTCGGCCACGCTCGGCTCGGGCTCGGCGGCGAAGAACCGGCTGATGGGCTTCGGCCGGGGATACGTGCTGCGCAAGTGGCGGATTGTCACGCCGCGAACCGCCGCCGGCGTCTTTGCCCGCGAGGGCGTGCTGCTCGCCGGTCAGGCGCTGATCGACCGCAACCTGAGCGGCCTGCCCGCCCGCGTTGCGGGCTGGCGCGCCGCGACCCCCGGTCGCCGCCCGCCGGCGATCATCGCCGAGCAGGGCGGAGGGGACACGCTGACGGGGACCCTGCGCCGCCGCCTCGCCCGCCGCCGCCGGCTGCGCGGCCGCTGAGCCTCAGCTGCGCAGGGCGCCGCCGACCAGCGAGGTGGCGAGCTTGACGCCGATCCCGGCGTAGATGAAGGCGTTGAAGAGCTCCGGAGTGCCCGGCGGCGTAGTGCTTGCGGTAGAAGCGACCCATGCCGCGGTGGAAGGCGACGTCGAGCTTCGGGCGAACGCTGCCCGTCGGTCGTTCCGCCCTTCGTGTGGATCGCGCGCACGGTCGGCTCGTACCAGGTGATCCAGCCGTCGCGGGCGAGGCGCCAGTTGAGGTCGAGGTCCTCCATGTACATCCAGTAGCCCTCGTCGAAGAGGCCGACCTGCTCGAGGGCTCGGCGGCGGAGCAGCATGAAGGCGCCGTTGACGGCGTCGACCGGACCGCTGTCGACCTCCGGCGCCCGGTAGGCGGCGAGCGGGCCCGACTCGACCCGGCGGCCGACGCCGGTGAAGTGGGCGAGCGAGCTGAGCGGCGTCGGGAAGCCGCGCCGCGCCGCGTGGTCGAAGCCGCCGTCCTCCTGATACAGCGCACAGCCCGCACAACCGATCAGCGGGTCGCGCTCCATCAGCTCGAGCAGCGCGGCGAGCGTGCCGTGCCTCGACGGCCGCGTCGGGGTTGAGCGCGAGCACGTAGGGGCTGGACCCGCGGCGGATGCCGATGTTGGTCGCGGCGCCGAAGCCGAGGTTCTCGCTCTGCGGCAGCGAGATCACCTCCGGGTGCTCGCGGCGCAGGTACTCGTCGGTGCCGTCGCCGCTCGCGTTGTCGACGACGGTCACCGTCATCCCGCCGGGCGCCGGATGCTCCGCGAGCGAGCGCAGGCAGCGCGCGAGCAGCTCGCGCGAGCGGTAGGAGACGATGACGACGTCGAGCGTGGGGTCGGTCATGGCAGCGCCATCTAAGCGCCTCGGAGCGCCGTTGCGCCCTGCGCTCAGTGCTCGAGGACGAGCCCGAGGAACTGCTTGGTGCGTTCCTCGCGCGGATTGTCGAGCACCTGCGCGGGCGGCCCGTCCTCGACGATCACGCCCCCGTCCATGAAGATGACGCGGTCGGCGACGTCGCGGGCGAAGCCGATCTCGTGGGTGACGACGATCATCGTCATCCCCTCGGCGGCGAGCTCGCGCATCACGTCGAGCACCTCCTTGACGAGCTCGGGGTCGAGCGCGCTGGTGACCTCGTCGAAGAGCATCACGTGCGGGTCCATCGCCAGCGCCCGCGCGATCGCGACGCGCTGCTGCTGACCGCCGGAGAGTCGGTCCGGGTACTCGTCGACCTTCTCCGACATGCCGACGCGCTCGAGCAGCGCCCGCGCTTCCGGTTCCACCTCGGCGGCGGGCCGCCCCAGCACCTTGGTCGGCCCGAGCGTGACGTTCTCGAGCGCGGTCATGTGGGGGAACAAATTGAACTGCTGGAAGACCATCCCGATCCGGCGGCGGACGCTGTCGATCCCATCCTCCTCGTCCTCTGATGCGCCCCCCGTGATGTCCGTGCCCTCGAGCGCGATCCGTCCTGCCTCGGGCGGCTCGAGCAGGTTGACGCAGCGCAGCAGCGTCGACTTGCCCGATCCGGAGGGCCCGAGAACGCAGACGACCTGGCCGCGGGTAATGGTCATGTCGACGCCGCGCAGCACGTGGAGCTTGCCGAAGCTCTTGTGGACGCCTTCGAGATGGAGCATCGGCTCGCCGCCCAGTGTGGTCATCAGACGCCTCCCATACCGCCGCCCGTCGAAGGCGGCATGCCGCCGGCGAACTCGCCCATGTCGACCGCCTCGGACCCTCCGCTTCCTCGCCTCGTGCGCCGCTGCTGGCGGGCGATCAGCACGTCGACGAGGCGAGCCATCGGGATCGTGACGGCGAGGAACAGAATCGCTCCGAGCATCAGCCCGGATCCGTTGAAGTAGTCCGACTGAAGTTGACGGCCGACGTAGACGACCTCGGCGGCGCCAAGGACGCTGACCAGCGAGCTGTCCTTCATCAACGCGATGAAGTCGTTGAGCAGCGGCGGAATCACCTTGCGGATTGCCTGCGGGACGATCACGTACCGCATCGACTGTCCGTGGCTCATGCCGATCGAACGCGCCGCCTCCATCTGCCCTGCCGGGACCGCCTCGATTCCGGCTCGGTAGACCTCGGCCATGTAGGCGCCGTAGGTGATCGTCAGCGACATCACTCCCCACCAGAACGGGCTCGTCTCGCCGAGCCAGGTGGGTTTGCCGAGCCAGGTGGGTAGAACTTCCCCGCCGATGGGGGAGGAGAGGGTGCTGAGACCGCCGGAGACGAGCAGCAGGATGAGCAGCATCGGGATGCCACGGAAGACATCGATGTAGCCGATCGCGAGCCAGCGCAGCGGCGCAGTCGCACGGCCCGGCAGCTGCCGTATCACTGCCAGGACCAGGCCCCACATCAGCGCCAGCGCCCCCCCGAAGACCGAGAGCTTGATCGTCAGCCAGAACCCCTGGAGCACGACCGAACGGTGGTCCCACATGAACCCGAAGTCGAAGTAGTAGTGCTGGATGAAATGCACTGGGGGGTGGTTCCTGGCTATGCGTCGCTCGGGAGCCTATATCCCGAGGTGAAACAGAGAAGGGGCGCCCGTAGGCGCCCCTTCTCGGAATTCGTCGGTCTCGTAACGGCTACTTCGGGTTGGTCACCGACGAAGGCGCGTCCGTCGAGAAGTACTTCTGGTACAGGTCGTTGATCGTGCCATCGTTGATCAGCTCGTCGATCGCCTTGTTGACGTCGTCGCCGAGCGGGTTGCCCGGCGCGACCGGGAAGCCGTAAACCTCGTCGGTCGGGATCACCTGGGCGATTTCGATGCCGCCGCCCTGCTTGTCGACAGCGTCGGCTGCGAACGGCTGATCGACGATCGCAGCATCGACCTGCCCCGTGGTCACCGCGGCGAGGGCGTCGGCGCCCTTCTGGAAGCCGCGGACTTCGCCCGCGTCCGTCTGGTTCTTCGCGTAGTCCTGACCGGTCGTGCCCTGCTGGGCGCCGACGATCTTGCCGGAGAGGTCATCGGTCGACGCGATGTCGGAGCCGCTCGCGACTACGAGCGCCTGCTGGGCCTCGTAGTACGGGTGGGAGAAGTCGACGACCTTCTCCCGGGCGGGAGTGATCGTCGCCGCCGCAGCGACGATGTCGAACTGACCGCTGGCCAAGTCGCGGAAGATCGTGTCGAAATCGCTGTTCTGATAGGTCGGCTTGAGGCCGAGCTTCGCCGCGATCGCGTCCATCAGGTCCTTGTCGAAGCCGCCGAAGTTGCCGTTCTCCGGAGTTCCAATCTCGAAGGGCGGGTACGGAGCGTCGGTGCCGACGAGCAGCTCCCCGGGCTTGATCAGCGTCGCGTTGGAACTGTCGATCGTGCCGGAGCTGCCTCCGGAGGTTGTCGAGGACGTGCTGCTGCTACTACTGCCACAACCTGCGACGATCACCATCGCCAGTAGGCCGATCAGTAGTGCGAGCGCAGTCGTCAGGCGCGTCTTGGTCATTTGCTGACTCTCTCCCGTTCTGAGAATGTTGCCGAGCGCACCGAGATCCCCCCGGCACGGAACGTGAACCTTATGTGATCTCGCGTCACGCGGACCGATCCCCGCGGTCGGGGATCAGCACTGATCCGTTTCTCCCTGCGGCCAACCTCCACTACACTTATTGAAGTGGCACCCGAGCATCTCCTGAATCGCCCCTGCGGTGGGCGCTTCGAGAACGTTGTCGAGTCGATCGGCAATACGCCTCTCGTCGAGCTCCCGCGCCTGTCGCCGAAGCCCGGCGTGCGTATCTACGCGAAGCTCGAGGGCCACAACCCGACCGGCTCGGTCAAGGACCGCGTCGCCAAGTCGATGATCGAGAAGGCTGAGGCCGAGGGCCTGATCGGCCCCGGTCAGAGGCTGCTCGAGCCGACGTCCGGCAATACCGGCATCGCCCTGGCGATGATCTGCCGGCGCAAGGGCTACCCGTTCACCGCCGTGATGCCCGACAACGTCACCGCCGAGCGCACGCAGCTACTTCGCATGTACGGAGCCGACATCGTCTACTCCGAGGGCCCGAAGGGCTCGAACGGTGCGGTCGAGCTCGCGCTCGACATGGCCGGCAAGGACGCCTCGATCTACATGCCGTACCAGTACGGCAACGAGGCGAACCCGAACGCGCACTACTACGGCACGGCACCCGAGATCCTCGAGGAGCTGGACGAGGTCACCGCCTTCGTCGGCGGTCTCGGCACAGGCGGCACCCTGATGGGCAACGGCCGCCGGCTCAAGGAGGAGAACCCGGAGACGAAGATCGTCGCCGCGGAGCCGATGCAGGGCGAGGACGTCTCCGGCCTGCGCTCGCTCGACGACGGCTTCATCCCGCCGATCATCGACCTCTCGATCCTCGACCGCAAGATCATGGTCAGCAACGAGAACGCGATCCGCTGGACGCAGAAGCTGCTGCACGAGGAGGGCCTCTTCGCCGGTGTCTCCGCGGGCGCGATCGCCTACGTGGCCAACCGCATCGCCGGCGAGCTCGACGAGGGCAACGTCGTCTTCCTCGTCCCCGACGACGGCTGGAAGTACCTCAGCTCCGGCGTTTACACCAAGACCTACGAGGAGCTCGAGAACGTCGACTCCACCGTTTGGTGGTAGGGGGCTAGTGCCGCAGCGGCCTCTCGGGGCGCCCGGCACTCTCTGACGCTGCGCCTGAGCGCACCCGTGGCCGGCTTATGTGGCTCCGCCACACCGCGCCGGCATCGGGCGCACTCAGGCTTGGTCAGAGAGCGCCTCGGACGCTTGGCCGGCGGTTGGCTGGAACGCCTCGGACCGTTGGCTGGCGGTTGGCTGGCGCGCCGCGCGGCCCTTTCCGGCCCGCTAGTGGTGCTTGTGCCTCTTGTGCCTGTTGTGGCCGATGGGCTTCATCGTCGGCTTGACCTGGATCTCGCCCTTGGCGTAGCGGCGGTAGACGTCGTAGGAGCCCTTCTTCGAGAGATCGTCGCGGAGCAGGCCGAACTTCTTGCAGTAGGTGCAGCCTTTGGGGACCTGGTCGACGTCACGCCAGGAGAACCAGATGATCCGGTGCACGTTCCAGCGCTTGCGGCCCTTGAGCAGGAGCCGATAGGAGCGCTTCAGCATCAGCTTCTGACCGCGCGGGCCCTTGAAGAAGAAGAACCTGTCCTTATGCACGCCGGAGGACCAGCCGAGCTCGGTGACGTCGATCGGCACCTTCTGCAGGTGGTAGGAGTCGAGCACCCGCCGCATCTTGTCCATCTGGTACCTGATCCCACGCAAATCGGGTGAATAGGGGTGCACGCCGACCGCGTCGACGTATTTCGCCACGCCCTTCTGGAAGAGCAGCTTCCGCATGAACGTCCAGGCTGAGTAGGAATCTTCGTTCTGCGGCGTCCCGAACATGCCGCCGGGGAGGATCTCCGCCTGCGGGTCGAGCTGGCGAATCTGCGCGCCCGCCGTAGTCAGCACCTTCGCGTACTCCTTCGGGTCCGGCTTCGGCAGATAGCGGGCGCCCGTGTTCATCTCGTTCCAGATCTGGTACGCGACCGGCGGCCGCTTCGGGAGCCCGGGATGCAGGGTCCAGAAGGTGCCACTTGGCCCGTAGCGCTGGACCACGGCGCGCGCGAACGCCCGCCACTCCCGGGTGCTCTCGTCGGTGCTCACGGGTGTCGTGCGGCCGTCCTGCGCAAGCCAGGCGGGAGTGTCGATCAGCGTCGCTTGGACGTCGACGCCCGTCTGCGCCGCGCGCGAGAGCAGCGAGTCGGGAACGCTCCAGTTGTAGTTGTGGATCTCCCCGTAGCCGGTATCGGTCGGCCGCTGCGGCTCGATCTGCCGCCACGACATCGACATCCGGTAGACCTGGATGCCGGTCTGGTGCATGAAGTCGAACTCGCCACCGCTCGGGTCATTGACGCTGTCGACACCCCAGAAGTCGGCGGGGAGGTGTGCCTCGGAGTGAGCGGGGAGTGCGAGCAACCCGACGGCGATGGCCGCGAGCGCCGCGACGCGGGCGCGAAAGGGCATCAAGTTGCGGGCGAGGAGCGCCGGTAGCCCAGCCCGACGGCGGCTCCGGCGGCGAGCAGGGCCGCCAGCAGCGCGATCGTCGCGGGAGTCGCCAGGCCGTCGAGGGCGGCGCCGGCCCCGGAGCCGGAGTCGTAGCTGAGCGGGCTGGAGACGAGTCCCTTCGGCTTGGGCGGGTCGACGCCGATGCCGTGCGGTGGCGGCAGCGGCTCAGGCGCGGGCTTGACGTGATGGTGCTGCGGCTTGGGGGCGCTCGCCTCCCCGGCGGCCGTCGCCGGCGTCACGGGGGTCGTGGTCGGCGGGACCGTGGTCGCGGGGGTGACCGGCGCGGTCGTGGGCGCGGTCGTTGGCGTCGAGGTGTCGGGGGCCGCCGTCGAACTCGGCGTTGAACCGCTGCCGAAGTTCCCGCCGCTGCTGCCGCTGCTGCCGTTGTGGGCGTCGGGGATATCGAGCGTGTACTGGTCGCAGATTGCGCAGCCGGCGTCGGCCCGGGCCGGCAGCAGCGCGATCAGGGCGAGGACGAGCGTCAGGGCGACCGTGAGCGCAGCAGTCGCCTGGAGGTGTGCAGCCCCGCGTCCATTCATCGCCGCCAAGGTTAGACAACCCGGTAAGGGGCGTCGACAGTTGTCCAGGCAAGGTGCCGGGTGGCGGACCCGCGGCCGGCTCTTCCTAGACTGCGCGGCGTGTCCGGCGCCGCGACAGCAGCACCCAGGGCGGCGGCGTTGCGCCTGCCCCTGCCCGCGGCCGGTGCCTTCGCGGCCTACTTTGCCCTTGCCCTGTTCAACGGATCGCAGGAACCGGCGGCACTCGCGGGGCTCTGTGTCGCGGTCGCCGCCGGCGTCACGGCCGTGGCGATCTTCTCGCCTCGCCCGCTCTCCGTCCCGCGCGCCTCGCTGCCGCCGCTCGCGGCGATGCTCGTCCTGGTCCTGCTGATCGCCGGTTCGGCCGCCTGGGCGCTCGACGATGGTCGCGTCTACGTCGAGGTGGTCCGCGCGCTGGCCTATCTGGGCGCCCTCTTCATCCTCGTCACGGCCGTCCGCTCCGATCAGGTGCGGCCGATCCTCGGCGGCGTCGCCGCGGCGATCGTTGCGATCGGCGCGCTGGCGCTGGGCAGCCGGCTGCTGCCGGGAGTGCTGACCGGCGATGCGACCTTCCTGCGTGAGTTCCCGGCCGATGTCCGCGGCCGCCTCAGCTACCCGATCGGCTACTGGAACGGCCTCGCCGCCTGTATGGCCGGGGGCGTGGTCCTCTTGACCTGGCTCGGCGGGCAGGCGCACGGCGCCGCCTCTCGAGCCGCGGCGGTCGCGGCGATGCCCCCGCTGATCCTCATCATCTACCTGTCCGGCTCCCGTGGCGGCCTGCTTGCCGCGGCGCTCGGCGTCGCCCTGATGCTGGCGCTGACGCCTGTCCGCGGCCGAGCGCTCGCCGGCGTTGCGATCGGGGCCGTCGGCGGACTGCTGCTCTCGCTTGCCGCGTCCTCCAATCAGGGCCTCGTCGAAGGCGTCTCGGGGCGCGGGGCGGAGGTCGGGATGCTCGCCCTGATCGCGACCTTCTGCCTGCTCGCCTTCCTGCTCCGCCTGCGCGCCGACGTCGCCCTTCGCCTGCCGCGGCTGCCGCGGCTGCTCGAGGGGCGCTGGCTGGTCACGTTCATGGTCGTCGCCCTGGTCGGCTTGTTCCTTGCCGGCAACGGCGTCGAGCGGGTTGGCGACGTCTCGGGCAAGGTCACCGCGCAGGCCGGCCGCGGGCAGTTCAGCGGACGCTTCCTCTCACTTGGGAGCAACGGGCGGCTGCAGCTGTGGAAGGCGGCCTTCGATGCCTGGGAGTCGGAGCCGATCCACGGGATCGGGGCTGGCGCCTACGGCTTCTGGTGGGACCAGCACGGGACCCTCTCCGAGCCCGCTCGCGACGCCCATTCGCTGTTCTTCGAATCACTCGCCGAGCTCGGGCCCCTCGGTCTGCTCGCGATCGTCGCCCTGCTCGGCTCGGGCTTCGACCGGGCTCGTCGCCTCACCTTCGGCGACCGCGACGGGACGGTGGCGGTCCTCGCCGGCCTGCTCGCGGCCGGCGTCGTCGGCTGCGCCGTCGACTGGACCTGGGAGATCCCGGCGGCCTTCGGGCTCAACTTCCTCGCCATCGGCTTGCTCTGCGGACCGCTCTCGCGGGATACGGAGAGCACCCAGGCGCCCGCCGGGCGAGGGCTGGCGCTGCGTGGCATCGTCGCCGGCGTCGGCGCCGCGGCTGTCGTCGTCGCTGGCGCGCTGCTGCTCGCCGAGCGCGATCTGGCGCGCAGCCGCGAGCTCGTCGACCAGGGCAACTATCCGGCCGCCGCTGCGGCGGCGCGCGATGCGGCCCGCCTGCAGCCCGCCTCCGTCGACCCGTGGATCCAGCTCGGCCAGGTGCAGACGCTTGCCGGCGACTTCCAGGGCGGTGCCCGGAGCTTCGAAGCGGCGGTGCAGCGCTCGCCCGAGAGCCCACAGGCGAACCTCGCGCTCGCCGTCGCCTACCACTCGATCGGCGACCCGCGGGCGCGGGAGCAGCAGCAGCACGCGACGGCCCTGTTGCCGGCCAACCGCTGAGCCGCGGCCCGCCGGCCCGGACGGACGCCCTCGATAGCCTGCAGCGGCAATGCGGATCGAAAGCAGGCTGATCGACGAGATCGTCGCGCACGCGCGCGAGGACGCCCCGAACGAGTGCTGTGGGCTCGTCGGCGGCAGCGACGGCGCCGCGGCGACGATCTACCGGACCCGCAACGAGTTCGCGAGCCCGATGCGGTTCAACATCCATCCCAGCGACCTGTTCCGCGTCGTCGAGCGCGAGATGCCGGAAGCGGGGGAGGAGCTCGTCGCGATGTACCACTCGCACCCGGTCTCCGAGGCCGCTCCGTCGCAGACGGACATCAACCTGGCGGAGGGTTGGCCCGGCGTGGTCTGGCTGATCTGCTCGCTGGCCGACCCCGACGCGCCCGCGGTCCGCGCCTTCCTGATCGAGGGCACGAGCGCCGAAGAGGTCGAGCTTGCCGTCGCCTGACGGCCCGCTCGCCTGTCCCCGCTGCGGTCACCGCTACGAAATCGACGCGCGCCTCTGTGCCGATTGTTCGATGCCGCTCGTGCACGCTGAGGAGCGTGAGCAGGCCGCCCACGGGCTGGCGCACGAGGAGGCGCGCAAGATCCATCCGCGGATGGCCCGCGGAGAGCTGCGCCGCGTGACGGTCGCCGGCAACCTCGCCGAGGCCGAGCTGATCAAGGGCGTGCTGCTCGAGCAGGGGATACCGAGCCTGATCCGCCGCACGGCCGGCTTCGACGTGCCCGACTTCCTCGCGGCCGGCCCGCGCGACATTCTCGTGCCCGAGGCCGCGTTCGCGCTGGCCAGCGGGCTGCTCGCGGAGATCGACGCCGAGCACGCTGAGGCCGAGTCGGGGCCGGCCGGATCGGCGCAGGCGCCCGAGCCGCGCTCCCGCTCGTCGCGCCCGGTCGAGCTCCGGCTGGCAGCCGGCATCCTCGCGGCGCTGCTTGCTTTCGGCGCGCTCGCCGGCCTGCTCTTCGCGGTCCTGCGCTGATCGGCGGGAGCCCAGGCCTGGGCTCAGCTGCGCTGCGCACCGCGCTCGACGAGCGCTGAGACGTGCCGGCGCCACGCCTCCTCGATCGCCGCGCTCTCGGCGCCAAAGGCGACCTCGAGCGCGTGCACGGGGCCATCCTTGCGGATCCTCGAGATCAGGATCTCGCACGCATGGCGGCCGACCTCCCGGTCGAGCAGGTCGAACACGGTGCCGCCGAGGACGATCGCGTCGCGCGCGCTCGGCGGGAACGAGGGCCGGCCGCTCTCGGCGAGCCGGCGGCCGACCGCGGGGCGGAAGAGCGCCACCTGGCCGGCGAAGTACTGGGCGCCGCCCTCGACCATCCAGGCCCAGCGCAGGTAGCGCGCGAAGGCGGCCGGGCTCCAAGGCGGCGGCAGCCGGTCGTTATGGACGGCGAGCGTCAACTGCGTGTACAGGCGCCCGGCCGTGCCCCGCAGTGCGCGCAGGGAGTCCTCGCCGGCAGCGCGCCGCTCGAGCGCTGTGTCGTTGAGGACGTGGACCTCGCCGCTCATCGCCCAGCCGGCGAGGTAGCGACGGACGGCGGGTGCCGCGGCGAGTCGCGCCGCGGGCAGGAAGGGGTGAGCGGCGGATAGCCATCCCGAGCTGGGGTGGATCACGACGGTGATGTCGCCTGGCGCCTCGTCGAGGCGCTCCTCGAGGCGCAGCCGCAGGTCCTCGAGCTCGTCCAAGGTGCGCTCGGCGCACTCCTCGTCCCCCTCCTCGTGGCGAGCGGCGAAGCTCAGTGACTCGGTCTCCGTCCAGGGCATGGCCGATCCACACTATTGCCGCCCGCGGAGCCCGGCGGCCGTCGGGCCGGGCCGGGGGCGCACCTATACTCGCGCCCGGTGGAGCGAGCACGGCGGGAGACCCTGTTCATCTTCGCGGCGCTGATGGCTTTTGCGCTGGCGCTGCCCGCTGCCGCCGCAGCCCGCGGGCAGGACCGCCGGCACGACGCGGCCGGGGCCAAGGCGGCGGATCGGCGTCATGGAACCCACGGCCACGCGCGCGGACACAAGGGCAAAGGCAAAGCCAAGGGCAAGAGCGCCCGCAAGCGCCCGAACCTGGTCCTGATCATCACCGACGATCAGACGCTCGAGCAGTTCAGCCCGCTCGTCATGCCGAAGGCCGAGAGTCTGCTCGTCAATCACGGCACGACGTTTTCGCAGGGCATCGTCTCCAGCCCGCAGTGCGGCCCCTCGCGGGCGCAGATGCTGACCGGCCAGTACGCGCACAACAATGGCTACACCAGCGACCGCGAGGGCTACGCCGGGCTCGAGCAGGCGCGCAGGGTGCTGCCCGAATGGCTCCGGAAGGCCGGCTACAAGACGATTCACGTCGGCAAGTACATGAATGGGTACACGAAGGAGCACGGGCTCGAGCCGGCTCCCGGCTGGGATCGGTGGGCGACGACGGTGACCGTCAACTACACCGATCCGGTCTTTTCGATCGACGGCAAGACGAAGGCGCCGGGCACCTACCTGACCAAGGAGATCAACCACTACGCGGACAAGTTCGTGCACCGATATGCGCCCCGGCGCCGGCCCTTCTACATGCAGATCGAGCAGTCGGCCCCGCACGTCGGTGGCGGCGGCTCCGGCACCCGCTGCCAAGGCGCGGCGATCCCCGCCGCCCGCGATGCCGACGCCTTCGCCGATGCGGTCGCGCCTTCGAACCCGGCGACTGCCGAGGACGACGTCTCCGACAAGCCCGAGTTCATCCAGCGCGTCCCGCTGAGCGTGAACAACAACGTGCATATCGACCGCGACTACAGCTGCGGGCTCGCCTCGTTGCAGTCCGTCGACCGGGGCGTCGCGAGCCTGATCGGTGCGCTACGCCGCAGCGGCGAACTGCGGAAGACGATGATCGCCTTCGTCTCCGACAACGGCTACTCCTTCCGCGAGCACCGGATGCCGCTGACCAAGGGGCTGCCATATGAGGAGGACATGCGGGTGCCGTTTGTGATCCGCCCGCCGGCGAACTTCCCCAAGCGGTTCCGGCAGGGGGCCTCCGTCGACGCACCGGTCTCCAACGTCGATCTCGCTCCGACCTTGCTGCAGCTGGCGGGCGCCGATAGCTGTGCCGCCGGTCACTGCCGCCGGATGGACGGTCGCAGCCTGGTGCCGTTGCTACAGGGCCGCGACCCCTCGTGGACGGCGGACCGGGCCATCGAGACGTCGTTCGACATCGGCTCGCCGACGTACAAGCGCAGCTGCCGGTGGGAGGGCTACCGGACCCCGGTGGAGTCCGTCACCGAGCACCTGCTGCTGCCCGAGGTCGGCGGTCGCAACTGCGAGCCAGCCTCCTTCTTCGAGACCTACGACCTGCCCGCCGACCCGTTCGAGCTCGCCAACTCCACCGCCTCGACGGCGCCGTCGGCCGACGTCGAGCACCGCCTCGACCGGCTCAGCCGCTGCTCGGGGATCAAGGGCCGCGACAAGCGGCGCCATTCGACCCCGTTCTGCGAGTAGCGGCCGGGCCGCTAAGCGCCCGTCCGCTCAGCGGCCGTCCGTGTACTGGACGGCCTGCTGGAAGGTGGGCCGGTTGATCCAGTGGAACTGGCCGACCGGCGCGGCGGTGATGTCGGTCGGGTTGACGGCGTCGTGGCACATCTGCGGGCTCGCCTTGGTGCCGTTGTTGAGCGTGCAGCCGCTCGTCCCGTAGAGGTCGTCGAAGCCGGTGTGGGTGGCCTCGAGCAACGTCTTGCGGAGCATCTTCCGGCAACTACCGAGCTTGCCCTTGCCGCAGTAGACGCGCGAGTAGGGCGCCTTGACCCTGGCGCCGAGCGCCGACCGCAGGTCCTTGTTGATGTAGCCGTAGAAGTTGGTGTCGAAGGCGGAGCCGATCGGCCCGGGCGCATCGTGGATGCCACCGACGAAGGTGTCGTAGGCGCTGCGCAGCGTCGGCTTGAACTCGCCCTCGACCCAGAGCGGGTACCAGGCGTCCATGTCCTTGACCGCCTCGGCCGCATCGTAGGAGCCGTCGTTGTTGCGGTCGCGCCGGTGGGCGCCGTCGTGGACCCAGGCGTGCATCGTCTTGATTGCCTTCGCGAGCTCGCCGTGCGGCTTGTGCTTGCCGGACTCGAGCACGCGCAGGGCCCAAGGCACGAGCGTGGCGCCACGGATGTCGACCGTACCCGCGTCCTCCATCGCGTTGATCAGCTCGACGAGGCTCATCTTCTTGTGCCCCTTGATCTCGGGCTTGATGCGCTGGTCGAGGGCGTCGCTGCGGAAGACGGGCGTGTAGCAGCGCACCGAGTCGCAGTTGTAGCCCTTCGCCTGCTTGTTGTTCCACGAGGTCAGGTAGCGCTGGTTGCGGACCTGGGCGTGACGCGCGAACGGCTCGCGCTTGAAGGTGTTCAGGGTCGGGTTGTAGCCCTTCCACATGAACTTCTTGCGGGCGAAGACCGGGAAGTGCGTCGGCGTGCCCTTGCCACGGACCGGATTGGCGCCCGAGTTGTAGTAGCCGATGTCCTTGTCGTCGACGTAGAACCAGTTGAAGGTCAGATCGTCGCTGTATCCCGCCTTCGCCCAGCTCTTCTCGTTGTGGACGACGTCGGGGCTGTTCCAGTCGGCGAACGAGCGGGCGGAGTCGACCTCGCGCTTGTAGGTGGCGCGCAGGCTCGTGTAGGCGTACGGCTTCCCGCCGATCAACGCCCGGTCGCTGACCAGACCCGCGTTGGTCCGGAATGCCTGTAGCGTCGCCGAGCCCGAGGGGGTCGAGTCGGCGAGGTTCGGCGTCCAGGACTCGTGCCGTTCGATCGTCGTCATCGGCAGGCACTTGCCGCGCCAGACGTACGACATCGAGTCGATCGTCGGCTTGCTCCCGTCCCGCTCGCAGAGCTTGACGGCGAAGGTGTCGGTGATGTCCTGGCCGGCCGACGTCGCCGAGAACGAGTAGTCCTGTCCACGGCCGAGCTCGACGTAGAGGTTGGTCGCGGTGAAGGAGACGCCACGCGCATCGATCGCGGGCCCGTACTTCTTGGTCGCCGGCGCGTGAATGTCCTCCTCCATGAGCAGCTGCGGCGCGAAGTAGCCGGTCTGCGGGCCGATCACGGCCACCGGGTGGCCGCCGGCCGACTCGCGCGCGGAGACGAGCAGCGCATTCGAGGCGTGCGGTGGCCCGTCGGTTTGGGCCAGCGGCCCCAGCACGTTGCCGAGCTCACCGCTCTGCTGCGCCGGGTTCGCCGCCCGCGCGGCCTGCGCGGCGGATGTCCCGCTGGCGGGCTTGATCGTCGGTACGTGCTCGACGGTGCCTGGATCGGGAATCGCGGCGCCGTGCATCCCCTTGCCGGCCCGGTAGGGGAATTTCTGCTTGTGCACCGTCCGTGGCGCCTCGGGATCGTCGCCGGACTGGAAGTCGAGCCAGATCTGGCGGCCCTTCTTGTGGCCGAACTTTGCCTGCGCATCCTGGAGGGCGAGTGTCGAGCCGACCTCGCCGCCGCCGCCCTTGCCGAAGATGCCGGCGACCAAGGCGCCCGCGGCGACAACGTCGGATGGCTTCCACGGATCCGGCCCTGTCGCGTGGCCGGTGGCGGGGTACAGGGCGTCGAGCTTGTCGACCGGGTCGAAGCGGCTCTCCGCGATCCACTGGTTCATCCCGTCGGTGTAGTTCTGGATGTCCTCCTGGATCTGCTTCCCCTGCTTGCCGTACAGGTCGTCGGCCTGCTCGATCTGCTGCTGCAGCTCCTCGTCGCTGGTGTAGGGGGCGGCGCGGAAGGTGTCCTCGTCCTGGGCGAGGTTGGCGCCACCGACGAATGAGGCGAGCTCGGCGCGGCCGCCGTGGCGGAGCACGTCGGCCAAGAACATGCGGTCGTGGCCGGTCGTGTAGCCGATCCCGAACATGAGCGCCGCGCGGTTGCGCCCGTAGATGTGGGGGACTCCGAAGTTGTCACGGGTGATCGTCACGTCCCCGCAGACGGCTGAGTTCGGCGAGGGCGGGATGATCACCGCGCACTGCGGGTTGGTCGTCCCGGTCACGTCGCCGCCAGGCACGCCGAAGGAGGCATCCTTGAAGTAGTCGCCGATTTCGGCGTTCTTCAGATTCGGTGCCTTGTAGACCAGGTTCGCGTACATGTCGGTCTGGTCGTTCTGGTGCGGCGGGCGGATGCCGGTCGCTTCGAAGGCGGCGACGTCGGAGAGGCTCTCGAAGCCGTTCTGGCCGGGTGGAGCGATGTTGAAGACGCGTCCGTGACCGTAGTCGTGCTCCTGGTAGGCGCCCGGCTTGGGCGGGGCGGCGGTGGCCGGCGCGGCCGTGGCCAGCAGGCCGGCGAGGACGACGAGGAGAGCCGCAACTCGGCTCGACTGGCTGATTCGGTGGTCCTGCACGCTCGGATGACTCCCCTCGGACGATTGCCGCGGGGCGAGCCTAGAGGGCGACGGCGCAGCGCGCGCCGGTTTGTCCGTGCGGGCCGGCCGCTCAGGCGGCCATGATCGATGCCTGGGCGATGCCGCTCGGCGTCTCCGCGCGGCGTGAGATCACGATCAGACCGTGCTCCTCGAGCCAGCCCTCGATCTCCGCCCATCCAGCGGCGCTGAGATCGCGCGCGCCGGCAAGGGCGGCAAGCCGGTCAGCGCTCACTTCGGCGCTGCCGTACCGCTCGACGGCGGCACGGATCGAGTCGACTCCCAGTCCGCTCACGGGTCTCAGTATTCACCAACGGCAGGACGGCCGTGCCCCTTGTGGTTCGTCTCCGAGTCCCGCCGTGCGGAAGTCCCTGCAGGCGAGCGGAATCCGGCTGCTGGGGGTGTACTAGGCGAGGACGGGCTCGCCGGCGCCGCAGATCGCGCGGATCCGGTCGGCGGCACGATCGAACTCTGCGTCGGCCATCACGGGGACGCCCTCGAAGGGCAGCTCGCGGTCGATCTCGACCCAGCTATGGCAGCCGTGATGCTCGTCGCGGACGCGGACCGTGACGGGCCGCGGGATGCGATGAACCTTGAGCAGCATCACGTGCAGCGGGTGGGTCCGCTTCCAGGCGAGCCGCTTGCGGGCGTAGTCCTGCGTCCAGATGTGGAACGGGGAAAGCGCGTCGACGATGCGCGGGTCCTCGATCTCGAAGTGATCGGCGACCTCGGCCCAGGCGCGGATCCGGACCCGGTCCGGCTGCGGGATACCACCGTCCTGGAGCAGCGCCCGCGGCGGGGGCTCCTCATCGGGCCAGACGCCCTCCTCGAGCGCGCGACGGAGCTCGGGGTGGTGGGACTCACGGACGAGGTCGTTCCGCTGATGGTCGAACGTGGGGTAGAGGAAGAACTGCTCGTGCTCGAGCTCGAAGTGCTTGTTCTCCTCACGAATTCCGCCCTTGCGCAGCGTCAGGAGCTGCTCGCCTTCGGCGAGCGCACGCACAGTGACGGACCATTCCTTGAAAGCGATAGGCATTGAGAGAGTCTGTTCCGTAGTTGGGGTCGGGACGGGAGTCTTTGCCGGGCTGTCTGGCGCCGGTGGGCGCTCCGAGAGGCCCGAGCAGGTAGCCGAGTGTAGAGAAGCTAAACGGAGATTCAAGTTCGTTGCGTGGATCACATGGATCTTGCACCGATCGATGGAATCCGCATATCCATCGGCTTGGCCCGTATTCAGCCCCCTGGACCCGCCCCGACGCCGAGCCCACCACCGCCCGGTGTCTCGATTCTGAGCACGTCGCCGGGCGCGAGTTCGCCGTCCGCCTTGGCGTCGACTTCCTCCCCGTTGAGCAGGTTTCGGCCGGTCGCGCCGTCGCCGCCTCCAGCGCGGCCGCGCGGCGCCGAACGCCGCCGTTCGGTGAGCAGGGTGAAGCGCATCGGCGCCAGCGCCTCGAGCTCGCGGACGACGCCGTCGCCGCCCCGGTACTCGCCCGCGCCGCCGCTGCCGCGTCGCAGGGCGAGCTCGCGGATGCGGACCGGCAGCTCGTTCTCCAAGGCCTCGACCGGGGTGTTGAGGGTGTTCGACATCGCCACGTGGATGGCGCTCGGCCCGTCGGCTCCCGGACAGGCGCCCTGGCCGCCGCCGATCGTCTCGTAGTAGGTGAACCCCTCGCCGGCGAGCGTCAGGTTGTTCATCGTTCCCTGCCCCTGGGCGGGCGCGTCGACGAATGCGGCGAGCGCCTCGATGACCAGATCGGCGACGCGACTCGAGGTCTCGACGTTGCCCGCAGCGACGGCGGCGCCGGCACGCGCGTCGAGGACGCTGCCGGGCTGGGTCTTGATCCGGACGGGGCGGTGACCGCCGGCGCAGGCGGGCGCGTCGGGATCGAGCAGTGCCCGGACGGCGAACAGGGCCGCGGAGCGTGTCACCGGCAGCGGGCAGTTGAGGTTGCCGGGTACCTGAGGGCTGGAGCCGGAGAAGTCGAGCGCGAGCTCCTCGCCCTCGATGCGCGCAGCGACTCGGAGTTCGATCTCGCCGTCTCCCGCTCGTGGCTCGAGCCGGTCGACCGCCTCGCCGGTGCCGTCGGCGAGGCGGCCGAGCGCCTGGCGGGTGCGCCGCTCGGCGTAGTCGAGGACTGCGGCCGTGCCCTCACGCAGCGCCGGCAGGCCGAGGTCGTGGGCCATCGCCGCGAGCCGCTCCGCGCCGAGCGCGTTGGCGGCGCGCTGGGCGCGTAGATCGGCGAGTCGCTGGCCCGGGTTGCGCATCCGCTCGGCGAGCCCCCGGAGCGTGCCCTCCTCGACGGCCGTCGGCGGGATCACGACCCCCTCCTCGTCGAGGTGCCGCGAGCGCGCCGGCATGCCTCCGGGCGTCGGCCCGCCGACGTCGGCGTGATGCGCGCGCGAGGCGGCGAAGCCGATCAGCTCGCCGCCGTGCTCGAAGACGGGGGCGATCAGCGTGATGTCCGGCAGGTGCGTGCCGCCCGCGAACGGGTCGTTGAGGATCCACATGCGGCCGGGCTCGTGCCGCTCGTCGAGCACCGCCTCGACGGCCGCGGGCATCGAGCCGAGGTGGACCGGGATGTGCTCGGCCTGCATGACGAGCTCGCCGGCGGCGTCGAACAGCGCCGTCGAGCAGTCCTGGCGCTCCTTGATGTTGGCGGAGTGGGCGCTGCGGATCAGGACGGCGCCCATCTCCTCGCAGATCGAGGCCAGCCCGCCGGAGAGCACCTGCAGGGTGACCGGATCGACGCTCACGAGCTGCTTTCCGCGAGCACGATCTCGACGCAGGCGCCGGCGAGGGCCGCGCTCGCCCCCGGCGGGACGAGCAGGGTCGTCTCGGCGAGCTCGATCACGGCCGGGCCCGCGAGCGTCTCGCCGTCGGCCGGCAGGCCGCGCAGGATCTCGGTCTCGATGAAGCCGGGGCCCTCGAACCAGGCCGTCTCGCTCACTGCGCTCGCTCTCGCCGGTTGGCGGCTCCGGCGCGGCGACGGCCGGTCGCTCGCCGCGCGCTGCGACCCGCACGCCGACCAGCTCGATCGTCGCATCAGGGTCGCGGTAGCCGTAGCGGCGCTCGTGCGCCTCCTCGAAGCCCTCCCGCACCCACGGGCCTGGCGCGGCGCCGGGCTCGGCGCCGACGTCGAGCTCGAACGACTGGCCCTCGTAGCGGACCTCGTAGACGGCCTCGACCGGAGCCGGCGACGGGCGCCGAGAGCTCGCCGGCTACCCGCTTGCCGAGCTCGGCGACAGCGCGACCGGCGCTGCCGTCGGTGAGCGCCTGCTCGCCGAGCATCAGGGTCGCGGCGAGGTCGCGGCGGGGCTCGCCCGCCGTCAGCCCGAAGGCGGAGAGGACGCCCGCGGCGAGCGGGCAGAGCACGCGCTCGATGCCGAGCTCGGCGGCGATCGCGGCGGCGTGCAGCCCGCCCGCCCCGCCGAAGGACAGCAGCGCGTGGCGGCGTGGGTCGAGCCCGCGCTCGACGGTGACCACGCGCAGCGCCCCGACCATCTCCCGGTTCGCGATCCGGACGATTCCGGCCGCCGTCTCGACCGGGTCGAGGCCGAGCTCGTCGCCGAGCGCGGTCAGCGCCCGCTCGGCAGCTGCCCCGTCGAGCCGGACGCCGGCGAGCTCGGCGCCGTCGGCGAGGTAGCCGAGCGCCAGGTTGGCGTCGGTCACGGTCGGCTCGGCTCCCGCCACGGCCGTAGGCGGCCGGGCCGGGCTCGGCGCCCGCCGAGCGCGGGCCGACGCGGAGCGCGCCGCCGGGGTCGCGCCAGCCGATCGAGCCGCCGCCGGCGCCGACCGTGTGTACGTCGATCATCGGCAGGTGCAGCGGTCGGCCGGCGATCTGCTGTCCGGCGCCGCGGCTGACGGCGCCGTCGGCGATCGCGCAGACGTCGCACGAGGTGCCGCCCATGTCGAAGCCGACGGCGAGCGGCGCGCCCGCCTCCGCGGCCGCGGAGGCGGCGCCGACGGCGCCGCCCGCCGGGCCGGAGAGGACGCTCCAGGCGCCGCCGCGGGTTGCCTCGGCGAGCGCGGCAATGCCGCCTGAGGACTGCATCACGTGGGGCTTTGGCAGTCCCAGCTCCGCGCAGCGCTCGCCGAGCCGGTCGAGGTAGCGGGCCAGTAGCGGCGCCAGGTAGGCGTCGATCACGGTCGTCGAGCAGCGTTCGTACTCGCGGAAGCGCGGCAGCAGCTCGGATGAGACGCTGACGTGCAGTTGCGGGTGGGCGCTGCGGATCGCCTCGGCCAGGCGACGTTCGTGGCTGGGTTCCGCGTAGCTGAACAGCAGGCAGATCGCGACGCTCTCGCAGTCGAGCGCGCCGACGCCCTCGACGACCCGCTCGCATTCCGCGTCGGTGAGCTCGGTGACGATGCCCGAGGGCGCGATCCGCTCGCGAACGCCGATCCGCAGCTCGGGCGGCGCCAGCGGCGCCGGCCGGTCGGCGCACAGCCGGTAGAGGTGGACCCGGTCCTGGCGCGCGATCTCGAGCAGGTCGGTGAAGCCCTCGGTGGCGAGCAGCGCCGTCGGCGCCCCGCGCCGCTCGAGCAGCGCGTTGGTGCCGATCGTCATCCCGTGCACGAAGGCGTCGACGTCGGCTGGACCGGCGCCGGCGCGTTCGAGGACGAGCTCGATCGTCTCGATCACGCCCTGCGACTGATCGGCGGGCGTCGTCGGCGCCTTCGCCGTCCAGGCACCCGCGGGGCCGAGCAGGACGGCGTCGGTGAAGGTCCCGCCGACGTCGACGCCAAGCCGCATGCCGCGATTACACACACGCCCGCCTTGGCGGGCGGATTCCGCGGCTCTGGTCAGGCTGCCTGCAGGGCGCCGCCGACCAGGTCGAGGTTCTCCTCGAGGTGCTTGTGCGAGGGGCAGTAGTCGCGCCCCGGCAGCGGATCGCGCTGGCAGGGCGTGCCCTTGCGCGTGTGCGCGCGGCACTCGCGGTTGCCCTCGACGATCAGCTCCTCGGGAGGTGTGACCTCGAGGTAGTGGATCGCGAGCCGTACGTTGCGGTCGACGGCCATGAAGACGCGCAGCTGCTCGCTGATCGGAAAGCAGGCGCGGATGTCGTTGAAGAGCGCCTTCGTCGGCTTCGCGAAGTAGCGCCGGTCGTTGAGCAGGCGCTGCATCGTCGCCTCGCAGGCTTCGAGCAGGTGCTGGCGGTTGTGGCCCTCGGGATCGTCGATGACGAGCGGCGAGAGTTCGCGGAAGATCGAGCGACTGAACTGGTACACGGTGTGGTTCCCCAATACCTCGTTGACACGTGCTGGTGGCGCATCGGCCACTGCAGTCCAGTCTCGGGGGGAGGGCATTTAGCCCCAATAGGCGCAGGTTAAGTTCGTATTAAGCCGGGAGCGGTCCGCACAGGCACGGACGAGCCGGATCGGGAGAACCGCGCTGGCCCGCTAACCGTCCCAGATCCTCGGTCCGGCGCCGACGCCGTTCGCGGCCGACGACGACGTGGTGGGAGTCGAGAGCTGCCTTGCGCGAGGGGAAGTCGGTCCGCCGGTGCACCCCTCGGGACTCCTCGCGGGCGAGCGCCGAGGCGGCGATCCAGCGGACCGGGCCGTAGGGGTCGTCGAGCAGCTGCTCGAGCTCTGCCGCGGTCCGCCGCGGGCCGGCGAGCTCCCACAGGCGCGCGCGGCTCGCCGCCGTCGGCGGCACGAATGGCGCCGCCGCATCCGGTTCGGACGGCGGGGACCGGGAACCGGGTTGCGGACGGCCGCGAGCGCCGCGCGCGAGCCGAACACGAAGCACTCGCTGAGCGAGTTGGAGGCGAGCCGGTTGGCGCCGTGCAGGCCGGTGTAGGCGCACTCGCCGACCGCGTACAGGCCGGGTACCGCGGTCGCCCCGTCGAGGTCGGTGCGGACGCCGCCAATCAGATAGTGGGAGGCGGGGGAGACCGGAACGGGCTCGCGGGCGGGATCGAAGCCGGCGTCGATCGAGCATCGCGGCGATCTCGGCGAAACGCTCGAGCGGGACATCGCGCAGGTCGAGGCCGACGTGGCCGGTGCCGTCGGCGTCGATCCGGTCGAGGATCGCAGCGGTCACCTGATCTCGCGGGGCGAGCTCGTCGGTGAAGCGGTGTCCCGCCGCGTCGAGCAGCACGGCGCCCTCGCCGCGCACCGCCTCGGTGATCAGCCGGCCGTCGAAGGGTGTTCCGGGCGCTGCCAGCGCCGTCGGGTGGAACTGGCAGAGCTCGAGCCCGCCGAGCTCGGCGCCGACCTCGGCCGCCACGGCGGAGCCGGCGGCGACGGCGCCCCAGGGGTTCGTCGTCCGGCTCCAGAGCGCTGCGCCTCCGCCGGTCGCGAGGATCGTCGCTGCGGCGAGTACGGGCCCCTGGTCGGTGGCGACCCCGTGACAGCCGTCGGCATCGTGCAGCAGCGAGGTTGCCGAACAGGCCTCGAGCAGCTCGATCGAGCGGCTGCTCGCCGGCGCGCTCGGCGAGGCAGCGGGTGATCGCCTTGCCGGTCGAGGCGCCGCCGGCGTGGACGATCCGGCGGGCCGAGTGGCCGCCCTCGAGGCCGAGCGCGACCTCGCCGCTCTCGTTGCGGTCGAAGCTGACGCCGAGCTCGACGAGCTTGTCGACCTGCGCCGGCGCCTCCGTGACGAGCGACCTCGACGGCTGCCTCGAGGCAGAGGCCGCGGCCGGCGTTGATCGTGTCCTCGGCATGGCGCGCGGGCGAGTCGTCCGCGGCGATCGCGGCGGCGAGTCCGCCCTGCGCCCAGAAGCTCGAGCTCTCGGCGAGCGGCTTGCGGGAGACGAGCGCGACGCGGGCGCCCTCGGCGGCGGCTTCGAGCGCCGCGTGCAGGCCGGCGGCGCCGCCGCCGATCACGGCGACGTCGTAGCGCTGGCCCACCGCCTTCGGAGGGTGCCGGCGAAGGCGCGCTGGGGACGTCCGCGGGGTGCAAGGGCGGATACCGTATCCGTACGCAGTGGGCATCTTCTTCCACCACAGCTCCTCGCTTCGCCATGACACGGGGGCGCATCCGGAACGCGCGGCGCGGATCGTGGCGATCGAGGAGGCTCTCGAGCGACGCTGGATGGCCCGGATTGGTGCGGCTCGAGCCTCAGCCGGCCGGGCGCGAGCACCTCGAGCTCGTCCACCGGCCCGAGCACGTCGAGCGCGATCGAGCGCTTCTGTGCGTCCGGCGGTGGGCTGATCGATATGGACACCATCGCCGTGGAGGCCTCGTGGGAGGCGGCGCTGCGCTCCGCCGGCGCCGCCATCGAGAGCGCCTCGCGGCTGCTCGCCGGCGAGTCGGACTTCGCCTTCTCAGCGATGCGCCCGCCCGGCCACCACGCAGAGTCGGCCCGGGCCGATGGGGTTCTGCCTGTTCAACTCGATCGCCGTCGGCGCCGCCTCGGCGATCGCCGAGGGGGCCGCGGAGCGCGTCCTGATCCTCGACTGGGACGTCCACCACGGCAACGGGACGGCGGAGATCTTCGCCGAGCGTGACGACGTCCTCTACGTGAGCATCCACCAGGACCCGCTCTACCCCGGGACCGGGCAGCCGTCTGAGATCGGCTTCCGGGCGGGCCGCGGTTACACCGTCAACCTGCCGGTCCCGGCCGGGGCCGACGGCGAGCTCTTCCTGGCGTTGGTGCAGAGCGTCGTCGCGCCGATCGCGCGTGACTGGCGCCCGGACCTGATCGCCGTCTCGGCGGGCTTCGATGCCCACGCCGACGATCCGCTCGCCGACTGCCGCCTGCTCGACGGCGACTACGGCGCGCTCGCCGCGACTGTCCGCGATCTCGGCGCCGAGCTCGGTGCCCCGGTCATGTTCTGCCTCGAGGGCGGCTACGACGTCGACGCCTTGGGTCGCTCGGTCGTGGCGACGGTGCGGGCCCTGGGTGGCGAGGGCACACCCCCGGAGCCCGGCGCCGAACGCGTCGCCGGCGAGCGCCGGCGCCTGGAGCCGCTGTGGCCGGCCGCGTTCGCGAGTTGAGCCCGACTTCCCGCCGGCCGGGGAGTTCTCTCAGTCGGTCATCTGCTCGCGAAGGCTCTCGAGGAACGCGCGGGGAAAGCCCGGGACCTCCTCGAGCTGCTCGAGCCCGCTGAGCCCACGCTCGTCGCGGTAGCGGAGCACGCGCTTCGCCTGAGTCACCGACATGCCAACCCGGCGTAGGTCCTCGAAGCTCGCCTCCGCGAGGCTGACCCGCTCGCCCGGCGGGACGGGCTCGGCCGGGCCCTCTTCCTCGCCGGCGTCGTCCACCGGCTGGTCCGCCGCGTCGTCGTCGGCGACGGCCTCGATCTCGTCCGTCTCCGACTCCTCGGATTCCGACTCGTCCGATTCCGGCCTCACACCCGCGTCGGCAGGGACCGCCCAGATACCGCTGATCGCCTCGGAGCGACGCGAGCGATCAGCGATGGGCGGTGGCTCCGGCTCGGTGGGTTCCTCCGGCTCCCTCTCCGCCTCGGGCGCTGCGTCCGTCGCGCCTTCGGCGACGGGCTCTTCCGCGGCCTCTTCGATGTCGTCGATCGCACTTGCGGAGGCTTCCGCGGCCGTCGCAGCCGCGTCGGCGTCCTGCTCCGCTTCGGCTGCGGCTTCCGCTTCGCCGGTGACGCTCTGCTGGCCGGCGCGCTCGGCCGCGGCGTCGGCGCTGCCGGCCGCTCCGCCGATCCGCTCCGCCGCGGCCCGGAAACGCTCGGCTCGAGTCATCTCGCCGCTGCGGCGGGCCTCCTCGCGGGCCTGCTCGGCGGTCTCGCGCGCGTCGGCGAGCTGCAGCTCCATCTCCTCGAGCCGGCGCTGTGCTGTGCCGAGCTCGGTCTCCAGTCTGCCCCGCTCCTCCGCGAACTGCTGCTCGACGCCGGTCAGCTCCTGCGCCGAGCGCTCCCGCTCCGCAGCGAGCAACTCCTCCGCCTGCTGCCCGGCTCCCGAAGATGCGTCCGCACGCGCCGTATCCAGTTCCGCAGCCAGGCGGGCGTCGAACTCGGCCTGCGCCTCCTCGCGGGCTGCGGCGACGGCGGCATCGATCGCGGCCTTGTTGCCCTGCTCGCCCTCCCGGCGGAGGGCCTTCGTCTGCCCGCGTAGCCAGTCGGCGGCGGCGGTGCGCGCCTCGGTTGCGACCCGCGCTGCGGTCGCCTCCGCCTCGCGGGCGCGGCCCTCGGCGGCCTGGGCGCGGTGCTCGGCCTCGGCAACGGCGCTTGCCCGGGCGCTGCGCTCGGTCTCGGCCTCGGCGCGCAGGGCGCGGAGCTCCTCAGCGACCTCCTGGCGGACCGCTGCGACGGCCGCTCGCTCGCTCGCCTCGGCCGCGCTCGCGGCTTCGCTCCGCACACGCTCGAGGTTCGCCGCAGCTGCCTGCTCGGCATCGGTCCGGGTCCGCTGCTCGGCCTCGGCCGCCGCAGCCTCGCGGGCGGAGTTGATCCGGCCCTCGACGTCGGCGCGGATCGCTTCGATCTCGGCCTGGGCCCGCTGCTCCGCCTCCTCGATCCGGTCCTCGGCCTCTTGCTTGGCGGCCTCCGCTGCGCTCAGCGCCCCGGCGAGCTCCTGCTCGCGCTCAGCGACGCCGGCCGCCGCGGCCTCGGTCGCCTCAGCGCTGATCCGCTCGGTCTCTCCCGCAATGTGGGCTTCGCTCTCGGCCCGCAGCCGATTCGCCTCATCGGCAAGCCGCCGCTCCGCTGCGTTGACGCGCTCGGCGGCTTCGACTGCGCGCTCCTCGATCAGCGTCAGGCGGCGGTCGGAGTCCTCGATCAGGCGGACCTTCTCCTCGCGCTCCCGCTCCAGCTCGAGCTCCCGCTGGGCGAGCTTCTCGGCGAAACGATCCTCGGCGGCCTGCCGCGCAACCGCGACCTCCGCTCGGATCCGCTCCTCGGCCTCCGCCTGTAGGCGCTCGATCCGCTCATTCGCCTCGGCTTCCGCGCTTGCCCGGGCGCGGTCGGTCAGCTCCTTCTCACGGGCGTCGGCGCTGCGCGCCATCTCGCTCTCGATCTCGGCGCGCGTCTCGGCGCGCGCGGCCTCCACCGCGGCGTTCGACTGCGCCTCCGCCTCCTCGTGGGCTTCGGCGCGCGCCCGGTTCGCAGCGGCCTCAGTCGCCTCCCGTGCCTCGGCGCGGGAGAGCTCGAGTTGCCGGCGCAGGCCCTCGGTCTCGGAGGCGATCAGCTTCTCGACGTCGGCGCGGGCGCCGCGGTCGGACTCGGTCAGAGCCTGTTCAGCGGCTGTGGCGCGCGCCTCGGCGTCTTCGAGCCGCCCGAGCGCCTCGCGCAGCGCCGCCGATGCGGCCTCTCGCTCGCGGCGTTCGGCAGCGAGCGCGTCGGCGCCGCCGGCCTCGGCCTCGGCCTCGGCTTTGCGGGCGCCCTCGGCGACCCGGTTGGCGAGTTCGCGCTCCTGGCGTTCGGCCTGGTCGCGGAGCCGCTGCTCGGCTTCCGCCCGGAGCTTCGCCTCCGTCTCGGTCCGCGCGCGCTCGACCTCGACCTTGACGCGTTCGCGGGCCTCGCGCTTGAGCGACTCGACCTGGCGCTTGAGCCAGTTGGTCGCGGCCTCCTTCGCCTGGACCTCGACCTGGTCACGCTCTCGCTGAAGGCTCACGGCACGGTCGTTTGCCTCGGCGGCCTGACGCTCGGCCTCCTCGAGGCGCGCGCGCATCTCTCCGACCGCCTGCGAGGCGGAGCTGCGGGCCCGGTCGAGATCCTCCTCGAGGGCGAGGATCTCCTCCATAGCGCGCATCTCGGCTGCCTGCGCCGCCTGGTCAGCGGCGATCCGGACGCGTTCTCCGGTGTCGCCGCGACGCGGCGTGCGTGGGCGTGACGGCGGGGCAGCCGCGGGGCTTTCGTCCTGCGGAACCGGATCGCGCGGGAACAGGGGACGGGACGGCTGACGAGACGCCGGGCTTGCCCACTCGCTGGTCGTTGATCCGCTCGCCCGTGGGCCGCCCACGGCGGGTGGCACCCAGCTCTGCGAGTCGCCGGAGCGCTCGGGCTTGCGCGCGGTTGGCTTCTCGCCTTCGCCGGGCTGTCCGTCGGCCTCCTCACGGGTGGCGACCGCTGCATCCCGCTCATCGGTCTCGGCGCGCCCCTCTGGTTCGAGCGCCGTGGCGGCGTCGAACACGCCGGTCTCGGGTCGCTCGCTGGCGGTGTCCGGGTCGTCAGAGCGAGCGCCGGCCTCGCCGCTCGGCGGCACCGGGGCCTCGCGCGCGGCCGGGCGCCGCCCGAATATGCGTCTTCGTCGCGCCATCGGGAGGCGCAGGTTAGTTGCTCGCCGGGCGGCGCCCCCGGCACGTACCCGCGGCTGGAGCGACAACGCCTCCGAGTCTGCTCGCAGACCGGATCCGGGGATTAGTCACGCCCTCGCGACGGCCCCGGCGCCTTCGTGCCTTGTTCGGTCGTCCGTCGCCTCGGAGCATCGGCGGTGCAAATTCGACGCCGGCCCCGAGCCGGGATGGAGGCTGAAGATGAATGCATTCGTGGGTGCCGTTGCCTGGATCGAGGTGAGCGCGCGCCGGCTCGCGGACCGGCTCGCGGACGAGCGCGGCCAGGGAACGGTCGAGTACGTCGGGCTCGTGTTGCTCGTTGCGGTGCTGATGGGCGGGATGGTCGCCGCCGTCGGCGGGCTCGAGAGCCTGCCGGGCAAGGAGCTTGCCGACGCGATCACCAAGAAGATCATCGAAGCGGTGCAGAAGGTCGCCTTCGCGAAGTGAGCTCCCGGCGCGCTCGCACGGCCCATCCCCGTGGGCCGTGCGAGACTGCGCCCGGTGAACGCGAGCGACACAGCACCAGAGCGAAGTTACGGCCGCAGCCCGAGCGAGGGCCGGCCGGTCACGATCGAGCCCGGCTACGTCCGCACGGCGGACGGCTCGGCCCTGATCTCGGTCGGCGAGACGCGCGTCATCTGCACGGCCTCGATCGCCGACGAGGTGCCCCGCTGGCTCAAGGGCCGCGGTAGCGGCTGGGTCACGGCCGAGTACGCGATGCTGCCCGCCTCGACCGGCGAGCGCAAGGAACGCGACTCCAAGAAAGGCCGGCCGGACGGCCGCTCGACCGAGATCCAGCGCCTGATTGGCCGCTCGCTGCGCGTCGTCGTTGATTTCGCCGCGCTCGGCGAGCGTGCGATCTGGATCGACTGCGACGTCCTGCAGGCCGACGGCGGCACCCGCTGCGCTGCGATCACGGGTGGCTACGTCGCGCTCGAACTGGCGCTGGCAAGACTCGTCGACGCAGGTGAGCTCAAGGCATTGCCGCTGAATGGCTCCGTCGCCGCGATCAGCGTCGGGATGGTCGATGGTCGGCCGCTCTGCGACCTCGACTACTCCGAGGACTCGACCGCCGAGGTCGACGCGAACGTCGTCATGACCAGTGACGGGGGCCTCGTCGAGGTCCAGGCGACGGCCGAGCGGACGCCGCTCTCGCGCGCGTCGCTGGATGAGCTGCTCAGCCTCGCCGACGGTGGGATCCGGGCCCTGCGGGAAGCCCAGGAGCTCGCCACGGGCTCATGACCCCGCGCGGGCGGGCTCGTCGTCGCCACCCGCAACGTCCACAAGCTCGCGGAGCTCGAGCAGATCCTCTCCGCCTGGGATCTGGTCCCGTTGCCCGAGGAGGTCGAGTTGCCGCCCGAGGAGGGCGAGACGTTCGCCGCCAATGCCTTCGGCAAGGCACGGGCCGCACGCGAGGCGACCGGCGGCGACGCGATCGCCGACGACTCCGGCATCGCGGCCGTCGCGCTCGGCGGCCGTCCCGGCGTGCGCAGTGCCCGCTTTGCCGGCCCCGGCGCAAGCGACGAGCGCAACCTCGAGCTGCTGCTCGAGAGCGTCAGGCCCGGCGACGACCGCCGCGTTGCCTACGTCTGCGCGATGGCGTACGCCGGCGCCGACGGAACCGAGTTGCTTGCCGAGGGCCGCTGCGAGGGCCTGCTGGCCGAGGTGCCGCGCGGCAGCGGCGGCTTCGGCTACGACCCTGCCTTCCTGCCGAGCGAGCTCGGGCCCGATGACGGGCGGACGATGGCCGAGCTCAGCCCGGACGAAAAGCACCGGATCAGCCACCGCGGCCGCGCCGCGCGCGGGCTCGCCGGGCAGCTCGCGGGGATACGCCGGCCACGGGAGAGCTCGTGAGGCGCCGCGAGACGAAGTCCGGGGCGGCGCTCGTCTCCGTCCTCTCGAACACGGTGCTGATCGTGCTCAAGATCGCGGCCGGGCTGATCACGGGTTCGATCGCGATCCTTACAGAAGCGGTTCACTCCGCCGTCGACCTGCTTGCGTCCGTCGTGGCCCTGTTCAGCGTGCGCAAGGCCGAGGAGCCTGCCGACGAGGACCATCCCTACGGCCACGAGAAGGCGGAGAACATCGCCGCCGGCGCCGAGGCGATGCTGATCCTGCTCGGCGCGGCGATCATCGGCATCGAGGCGATCCGGCGCCTCGCCTCCGGCACGGGCCCCGATCACATCGGCGTCGGCATCGCCGTCGTCGGCGTTTCGGCCCTCGTCAACGTCGTCGTCTCCGCGTATCTGTCGCGGCGGGCGCGGGTCCTCGACTCGCCGGCGCTGGAAGGCGATGCAGCGCACCTGCGAGCCGACGCGTGGACGTCGCTGGCGGTCCTCGTCGGTCTGGCGCTCGTCGCGATCACCGGCAAGCCCGCCTTCGACCCGATCGCAGCGCTCGTCGTCGGCGTCGCGATCGTCGGTTCCGGTCTGCGCCTGCTGCAGCGTTCGGCCGGGGTGCTCATGGACCGCGCGCTGCCCACCTCCGAGATGGACCTGATCGAGGCGGCGATCGCCGAGGGCAGGCCCAAGGAGATGGTCGGCTACCACAAGCTCCGCGCGCGCCGGGCCGGCTCGCGCCGCCACATCGACATGCACGTGCAGTTCCGCCACGGGACCAGCCTCGAGCGGGCACACGAGGCGGCGCACGATCTGCGCGATGCGATCGAGGCGTCGATCGAGCACTCGGAGGTGCTGATCCACGTCGAGCCCGAGGAGTCGCTCCGGCCTCCGGAGCAGACCGACGCGCCGCATCTGCGGCACGGCTAGATGGAATCAATCAGCTAGTGGGCCGGAACGTTCCTGGACGGCCCACTACGGCCTCAGGTCAGGTTGACCGCGGCCGCGGCGCCGACGGCCGCGACCGTGATCGCGTAGCCGGTGTAGCCGTCGATCGCGAGCAGCACGACCGCCACCCCGCAGGCGGCGATGACTGTGAACCAGGAGATCCGGCCGATGTCCATCGCCCAATATCTTGGCGGAGATGACGACGGGAACGATCGCTTGAGCGGCGCCGCGCAGCGCAGCGACCGCACGGCAGGGCTCGCCGAGCTCGTCCTCGGCTTCGCGGAGAGCTCGCCCGAGGTCCGCGAGATCGCCGTCTTCGATGCCGCCGGCATCCAACTCACTTCGACCGACGGCCACGACTGGCATCGATCGGCGGCGCGCCTGTGGCGCGCCGCGGAGGGTCCCGAGGGCGCTTCCGGCCTCTCCTGGGTCCACGTCGGCACCGAGGACGGCGAGGTGCTCGCGGTTCGCAGCCGGGCCGGCTCGGCGATCGCGCTCACCGACCGCTTCGCGCTCGCGGCCCTCGTGCTCAGCGACCTGCGCGCGGCGCTGCGGCTGCTTGGCTCCGAGGACGAGGCCCGCTGATGGAGAAGCCGCACCGCTTCCTGATCGACAAGGTCACCTCCTACGCGGAGGAGGGCGCCGCGTTCATGCGCCGCCGCCGCCTTCGCTCGCGCCCCTTCGCACGCGTAGGCCGGACCGCGGGTCGTATCGAGGCGCATGGTCCGAGCTCCGCACGCGGCGGGGAGCTGCTCGCCGCCGCCGCCGCGATCCTCGCCGAGCGGCCGGCCTCCGAGGACGCCAAGGACGCGGGGGGCGCCGCCGGCTGAGGCGGGGTTGTCGGGGTCGTGGGCAGCGCCCGCTGTCCGCGAACCGACCGAGAGGAGGTCCCCGATGGCGGGGATCACGACCACACTCAGGCCCCGCGGCCTGCGACGGGGACTGCGCGCGCTGCTCGCGCCGGCCGCGGCGCTGGCTGCTGGCGCGGCGGCGCTGGCGCTGCCGACCCACGCCCACGCCGGCACCTACGTCGTCGCCCAGTGCGACAAGGCCCACGCGGCCTTCGCCGACGCCCGCTTCGACCGCACCAGCGGCGCCTACTACTCGTTCACGCGGGACTGCTCGGGCGGCTCCGGCTCCGGCGGACTGCGGATCACGGACAGCGCCGCGGCGCCGGTCGGAGCGCAGGGCCGGATCAAGTGGTGGGCGCCGAGCGGCGCTTCGATCGTCGGCGTCAGCGCTGAGGCGGCGCTGCGCAGCGACGCCGGGTACCGCTCGCGTCTCGCGTTCATCAATGCCGCCGGCGCGCAGACCGGCCGGATCGCGACCGGACCGGACGGGCCCGGTGGTTTCCGCCACTACGCGGGTCACCTCGACGGCACCGGCAAGGCGGGCTTCGCGGCGCTCCTGATCTGCGCGAACGACCGTCCGTGCCCGCGCTCGGAGCACGCGCGGAGCGCCGTCCGCAACGTGCGGCTTACCGTCCGTGACGGTTCGCGGCCCAAGTTGGCGCCGTCGGGGACGCTGCTGGCCGGCGGTTGGCTGCGCGGCTCGGCGCGTCTCGCCGTCGCCGCCTCGGACAGCGGCTCGGGTCTGCACGCGATCGAGATCGACGCCAACGGGAAGCGGCTGCCGCTCTCGCGGGCGCTCGGCTGCCAGACGGGGGCGGGCGGCGCGGTCGCGACCGCGATGTCGCCATGTCCGCACCGGGGGCTCGCCGGCGGCGACGTGGCCACCGGTGCCGCGCCGTTCCGGGACGGCGCGAATTCGGTTCGGGTCTGCGCCCGCGACTTCGGCACGGGCCCGAACAGCGCCTGCGTACAGCGCCGGGTGATGGTCGACAACACGCCGCCCGCAGCCTCCTTCCGGCCCGCGGACGGCTCCGACCCGGAGCTGATCGCGGCGGACGTCTCCGACGCGAGCTCGGGCGTGGCGCTTGCCGGGATCTACTACCGCCCGGTCGCGGGCGGCACGTGGCGACGGCTGGCGACGAAGCCCGTGCGCGGCGGCATCGCCGGTCGCATCGACAGCGAGTCGCTGCCGCCCGGGCGCTACGCGTTCCGGATCGTCGCCGCTGATCGGGCGGGCAACTCCCGGATCGTCGCCACGGCCCGCGACGGCAAGCCGATGGTGCTGCAGATGCCGCTGCTCGAGCGCACCCGGATCCGCACCCGGATCGCCGCGCTCGGCCATCGCGTCGTCTACGGGACGCGACCGCGGCTTCGCGGTCGGATCGCGACGAGCACCGGGCGCCGGCTCGCCGGCCTGCCGCTGACCGTGATCGAGCGTTTCGACACCGGCTCGCGTCCGCGCGTGCGCCGGCACGAGGTGAGCAGCGGGCCGGGCGGCGCCTTCAGCGTTCGGCTCGCAAAGGGTCCATCGCGCCAGGTCCTCGTCCGCTTCGCAGGGTCGAGGAGCCTCGTTGCCTCGCAGAGCCGAGCGCGCAAGCTCGCGGTCACCGGCCGCGTCCGGCTCCGGATCTCGCGCAAGCGCGTCCGGGCCGGCCGGCGAGTCCGCTTCAGCGGCAGGATCGGCACCGTCGGGACCCGCGTGCCGAAGCTCGGCAAGGTCGTCGAGCTGCAGGTCCGCGAGCCGCACGGGCGCGACTGGCGTACGGTCGGCGACGCGCTGCACTCGAGCCGTCGCGGGCGCGTCCGGACCTCGTACCGGTTCGGCCGCTTCTACCGGCGGCCCGCCCGCTTCGGCTTCCGGCTCAAGGTGACCCGTCAGGCGGGCTGGCCGTACCGGGCGCCGACTCACTCGCGACCGCCGCCGGCTCGTTGTCGAGCCGCGGCACTAGTGGACGCGTCCACTGGGCCGCAGCGCCGGTCTCCCGCTACTGGCTGCCGGACCCGGCTAGTCGTCCACTACAGCTCGTAGCGGCTCAGGTCGGCACTGAGGCGCTCCTCGTCGCCGGGATCGATCCCGGCGGCGGGGGGCGCCCCGCCTTTGCCGGAGCCCGAGTCGCGGCGCCAGCGGCGCAGCCCGATGACGAGCGCGCCGCCGGCGACGATCACGGCAAGTCCCGGGACGATCCAGGCGGCGAGGTCGAAGCCGCTGTCGGAGGGTGTGGCGAGCACCTCGGGTCCGTACTCGGCGACGAGCTTGTCCTTGATCTGCTGCTTGTCGAGCCCGCGGGCGATCAGCGCGCGTATGTAGGCCCGCTCGCGGTTCGCCTGTGGGGATTCGGCAAGGCCGAGGGCAGTGCCGCAGACCGGGCACATGACCTCGTCCTCGAGGTCGGGCAGCGTCGCGTCGCTGCGCGGCGGCTCGGCGGCTGCCAGCACCCGAGGCGCTGCGGCGAGCCAGCCGAGCAGCGCGACCAGAGCCAGCAGGGCCGCTGCGGGCCGCCGTATACTGAGCGATCGGGCCGCTCATGCCGGCGCGCCCTTGCCCTCGATCAGCGGCGTCACGGCTTCGTCGAGGAACTTGCGGTTGACCGTGCCGCGCTGGATCAGCGCGAGCTTGCCCTGCGGGTCGATCAGAAAGGACTCGGGCAGCGCGTAGATGCCGTACTGGTCCTTGAACTTGCCCTCGCCGTCGCGGACCATCTCCCAGGTGAGGCCGTACTCGTGGACGAAGTCGGTCGCGTCCCCGGTCAGATCCTCGGTGTTGACGCCGAGCACCTTGACCGCGCCGCGATGATCGTTCGCCCACTTCTCGATCGTCGGCGACTCGACCTGGCAAGGCTCGCACCACGAGGCCCAGAAGTTGAGCAGCACCCACTGCCCGCGAAAGTCCGAGACGTCGGCCGTGCCCGAGCCCTCGAGCAGCGGCAGCGCTGCCGTCGGCGCCGGATCCCCGACAGCGATCGAGTTCTTGTTCTTGGCGACGAGCCCGTAGCCGAGCAGTGCCACGACGGCGACGGCGGCGACGAGCGCGAGGAGCGGGCGGAGCCTCATCGGCGGCAAGGTTAGAGTGGCGCCGTTGGCGGCTGAGACGATGAACACGGCGTTGGGACCGATCGAGGTCGAGCGCGCGGGGGAGGGGCCGCCGGTGCTCGTCGTCCATGGCACCCCCGGTGGCTGCGACGCCGGCCTCGAGCTCGGACGGTTCTTGATCGCTGAAGGGTTCAGCGTGATCGCGCCCTCGCGGCCCGGCTATCTGGGCACGCCGCTCGCCGGTCGCGAATCCCCCGATCAGCAGGGGGCCGTGCTTGGCGCCCTGCTCGACGAGCTCGGTCTCGACCGGGTCGCGCTGCTGTGCTGGTCCGGGGGTGGTCCGAGCAGTTGGGCGCTCGCCGCCTCGCAACCCGAACGGGTCACGGCGCTCGCCGCCGCGGCTGCGGTCAGCCGGCCGCTGCAGCAGGACGTCTCGTTCGAAGAGCGCTTCGCAATGCGGACCCGCTTCGGTAACTGGATCGCCCGGCAGATGCTCAACCGCTCGCCGGAGTCGGCGATCGGCGCGGCGCTGCGCAGCCAGGGCACACTCGAGCATCGCGAGCTCGACGAGTTGACGAACGTCGTCGATGACGATCCCGAGATGCGCGACTTCGTGCTCTCGCTGACGACCATGGTCGGCACGTTCAAGCCGCGCCGCGCCGGCTACGACAATGACTGGCGCCAGTTCGCCGAGCTCGTCACGCCCGACTTCGCCGCGATCGCGGCGCCGACGCTGCTCGTTCACGGCGACGCCGACGCGGAGGTCGGGCGCGAGCACAGCGAGACCGCCGCCGCGGCGATCGCTGCCGCGGAGTTTCTCGAGATGCCCCGCGGGACCCATGTCGCGCTGTGGGCGCACCCCGACGCCGCCACGGCGAAGAAGCGGGTTGCCGCCCATCTGCGGCGCTAGACTGTCCGACGATGTCATCAAATGATGTAGAGAACGAGGTCGATGTTCTCATCGTCGGCGCCGGCCTCTCGGGCATCGGCGCAGCCGTGCATCTGCAGCGCGACTCCCCGGACCGCAGCTACGCGATCCTCGAGGCGCGCGAGGCGATCGGCGGCACCTGGGATCTGTTCCGCTACCCGGGCATCCGCTCCGACTCGGACATGTACACGCTCGGCTACTCGTTCCGGCCCTGGACCGAGTCCGAAGGCGATCGCCGACGGCGCCGACATCCTCGACTACGTGCGTTCGACCGCCCGCGACCACGACGTCGAGCGCCACATCCGCTTCGGCCACAAGGTCGTCTCCGCCGCCTGGTCGAGCGCTGACTCGCTGTGGACGGTGACCGCCGCAGCGTGCGGACGGTGAGCCGGCGCCAGATTCGCGCGCGCTTCCTCTTCTGCTGCAGCGGCTACTACGACTACGACGAGGGCTACCTGCCCGAGCTGCCCGGCCTCGACCGCTTCGCAGGCGAGGTCGTGCACCCGCAGCACTGGCCCGAGGACCTCGACTACGCCGGCAAGCGGGTCGTCGTGATCGGCAGCGGCGCCACCGCCGTGACGCTGCTTCCCGCGATGGCGCCGGAGGCGGCCGCACGTGACGATGCTGCAGCGCTCGCCGAGCTACGTGATCGCGCTGCCGGCCGAAGACCCGTTCGCCAACGTCGTTCGCCGGATCCTGCCCCGAGCGCGCCGCCTATTCAGCGATCCGCTGGTTCAAGATCCTGACGACGAGCGCCCACTACCAGCTCAGCCGCCGCTTCCCGCGGCAGATGCGCAAGCTGCTGCGCGGCGGGGTCAAGCGGCACCTGCCCGCCGACTACGCAATCGACACGCACTTCAACCCGCGCTACGACCCGTGGGATCAGCGCCTCTGCCTCGTCCCCGACGCCGACCTCTTCCGGGCGCTGCGCAAGGACGGGGCCGAGATCGTCACCGACCGGATCGCGACGTTCACCGAGACGGGGATCGAGCTCGCCTCCGGCAGGGCGCTCGAGGCCGACATCGTCGTCACCGCGACCGGGCTCAACCTGCTGGCGCTCGGCGGCATGGAGCTCGCCGTCGACGGTGAGCCGGTGCACCTGCCGGACCGCCTCGGCTACAAGGGCATGATGCTCGAGGGGGTTCCCAACGGGGCGATTGCGCTCGGGCTACACGAACGCCTCGTGGACGCTCAAGTGCGATCTCACCTGCGAGTACGTCTGCCGCGTGCTCAACCACATGCGCGACCATGGCTACGCGGCCGCGACACCCGTCAACGACGACCCGACGATCGGCCGGGAGCCGTTCATCGACTTCAGCTCCGGCTACGTGCAGCGCTCGATCCACAAGTTCCCCAAGCAGGGCTCGCGCGAGCCGTGGCGCCTGTACCAGAACTACGTCCGCGACATTCGCCTGCTGCGCCGCGGCGAGCTCGAGGACGGCACCTTGCGGTTTACGCGTGCCGGAGTGCCGGTCGACTCCCGGCCCAGCGCCGGTGAGCCGGCAGCCGAGCCCGAGCCCGCAGCCGTCTGAGCGCCCGGCTAGCTTGCGGCGCCGTGCGCCGCCGCCCCGCCTCCTACTTCTTCGTCGACGGTCTCGACCTGCGCGCCGAGGCCGCGAGGCTCAGCGCGCTGCCCGCCCTCGGCGGACCGGCCGGGCCGCTGGCCCGGCGTCCGCCGGAGCTCACGATCCGCCGCGCCTCCAAGCGCCCGCGCCGCACGCTGCGGCTTTGCTGTCCCGGCCCAGCACCGGCTCTCGGTCACCGTCTATCCCGGCATCCGCCGCGGTGACCTGCTCGAGACGCTGCTGCACGAACTCACGCACCTGGCCGTCGGCGAGTCGCCCGGCAGCCGCCGCTGGCACGGCCGCGCGCTTCCGGCTGACGCTCGCCGCCGCGATGGAGCAGGCTTACGGCGTCCGCGCCGCGCCGTCCTCGGCCGCCCGCCACGGGATCTGGGCCGCGTTGATCGAGCGCCGCACGGCCGAGCTCCGCCGCGCCGCCTGACGGGCACCCGAGCCGCGCATAGAATGGGCGACCCACGCGGACGTAGCTCACCTGGTAGAGCGCAAGCTTCCCAAGCTTGAGGTAGCGGGTTCGAGTCCCGTCGTCCGCTTGTATGGCCGTCAGCGCCAGCTGACGACAGAGCGACGCGGTCGGCCCGTTCTGGGGACCAGGCTGATCACCGTCCACTTTCACCCCTCATAGGGGGTAGAAGTGGACGACTACGCGATGGTGTTTCGCGTGCGCATCCGCTGCGTTCGCAGCTGGGCGGCGTCCCGGCTCAGTGCTTCGCCTTCAGGTTTCCGATCACGCCGACCCGGAAGCCGATCCAGGGGTACGTGCGGTTGAAGTAGGCGTTGTCCTCGGGGTTGAGGCCCACCGCCGAGAGCCAGAGCTGGTAGACGGGGGCGTTCGAGATGCCGCCGTGCAGCCGGCGCCAGACGCGCTTGCCCTTCCCGCCGGGGGGCGGGGTGATCGTGTCCGTCCACTCGACCGCGTTGCCCCCTTGATCGAGCGTGCCCCACGGCGACCGCGTCTTCGCCTGGCCGACGGTCTCGAGGCTGCCTTGGAAGAGCGTCGCGTACGCCGTCGGGTCGATGCCGAACGGGTTGACGCTCGAGCACTCATCGGCCGTAAACGCTGCCGGGCACCAGCTCGGCGCGGGTACGCCGGAAGCATGGAAGTTCGCGAGCGGCTGGGTGCCGGCGTTGGTCACGTCGCCCGTCGTCGGATCGAGGGTGGCCGAGGTTGGAGCCGTGGCATCCCCGTCGCCGAAGACGCCCGCGTTGGTCGGGTACTTCCAGTAGGGAATCGTGCCCGGATCGGCGCTCGGGTCGAAGTAGGCCGCCTTGATCCACTCGTCCTGGCTGGGCACGACGAAGCCGCGCTTGTGGGCCCGGGTGGCGCCGCCCTTCGCGTCCTGGGCGAGGTCGTACATGCCCCGCCCGGTCTTCTGGGATAGACGCACCCGATAGGTGGTCACGCGGAAACCGCCGCGGGTGTTCGTCTTCTTTGCGAGCACTCGCCCGTTGGTCAGCGAGTTCACGAACCGGGCCGCCGAGAGGAACGTGGCGAAACCGAACGGCTTGTCCGCCCATGCCGGCGAGGCCACCGAATAGCGGTGGCCCTTGCGAGCGTGCATGGATCGGTTGATCTGGCCGTACTTGGGCCACCGCGTCGAGCTCTGGGTGGCCTTGTAGAGCCGGTGCCGATCGCCGCCCTTCGGGTCGATCGTGTTCAGGAAGTCCACCCATTGCTTGACGGTGATCTCGAGCTCACCGATGCCATACCGATAGCCGACATCGCCGACGCTGAGACAGTCGCTCGAGCCCGACGGCGCATCTGCACAGGAGTCGTACGCGGCGTCGGTGAAGGGAACGATGGCCACGGACGGATTGCCGGTGTCACCGACGGCCACCGTGCGGATCCCGACGACGGCGCGCTTGGCGGACGCGGCCGAGGAGAGGGACGGCGCGAGCAGGGCGACGATCAAGGTGGCGAGGACGGCGAATGCCAGCCCGGCGATCCGCCGCCAACCGGAGATCCCCGGCGCGTCCCTCGTGCTTCCGTGCACCCTCCCCATCACCCTCAACGCTAGCGCCGGTGTCAAACAGCATCGCGGCCGGTCGGCGGTCGACGAATCCTGCGGTTGCCGCTCTACGCTGGGCGTGTCACATGGCCTACGACGAAGATCTCGCAGATCGCGTGCGTGGCGTCCTCGCCCCGCGGGACGGGGTCACCGAGCGGAAGATGTTCGGCGGGCTCTGCCTGATGGTCAACGGCAACATGGCCGTCGGCGTGCTCGGCGATGAGCTCATGGTCCGGCTCGACGGACCGGATGCCGAACGCGCACTACAGGAGCCGGGAGTGCGCGTGATGGACTTCACCGGCCGGCCGATGAAGTCGATGGTCTATGTGGCGGCCGAACGGATCGCCGAGGACACCGGTCTCGCCGAGTGGGTCGACGCCGGCGCCGACCGCGCGGCCTCGCTGCCGCCGAAGGCGAAGAAGAGGGGCTAAAGCGCCGGCCCGCCTCAGGTCGGCTGCGAGCTCGGGCGGATCAGGATCTCGTTGACGTCGACGCGCTCGGGCTGGGAGATGGCGTACATCACCGCGCCGGCGATGTCGTCTGCCTCCAGCGCGCCCGTCGGCTTGTTGTCGAAGAACGGCGTGTCGACCATGCCGGGCTCGATCAGGGTCACGCGGATCGCGTTGTTGTCGTGCATCTGCCGCAGCTCCTGGCGCAGGCCCTCGCCGATCGCCGTCGCCGCCCACTTCGTCGCCGAGTAGAGCGAGCCGGGCAGCGCCCTGCGCCCGGCGACCGAACTCGTGATCAGGTAGTGGCCGGTGCCGCGCTCGAGCAGCTGCCGGCAGCGTCGCGCGGATCGTCAGAGCGACGCCGAGCACGTTCGTCAGCACCATCGAGCGCCAGTGCTCGACCGACTCCTCGAGGAAGCCGCGGGTGGCGCCGAAGCCGGCGTTGGCGAAGACCACGTCGGGAGCGCCGAACCGCTCGCTCGGACGCCGCGACGAGCGCCTCGACCTGCTCCCACTCGGTCACGTCGCAGGCGCGGACGAGCACGTCCTCGCCGCCGCCGAGCTCGCCGGCGAGCGTCGGCGAGGCGCTCCGCGCTGCGGGCGGCGAGCGTCAGCCGGTAGCCGGCATCGCGCGCTTTGTGGGCCGTGGCGGCACCGATGCCGGTGCTCGCCCCGGTGATCAACATCGAGGGGGAATCGCTCATCGATGCATTCATACCAGCGTCGCCGCGGCGGCCTGCGGGGAGCCGCTCGGCGGCGAAGGCCGCGCGCCGACCCTGCGATAATCCGCCGCCGCCCCATGGACCCCGCGCGCAAACGCAAGATCCGCCTCGTCCTGGCCCTCTCGACCGCTGTGCTGCTCGCCGTGGCGCTGATCTACACGTCGTTCGGCGCCGCCAACTCGGCGGTGCAGCCATCCGAGCTGCTCGCCGGTTCCGGCGACGGCAACTACCAGCTCAACGGGATCGTCGTCGGTGGCTCCGTCAAGGAGGGCGACGCCGCTGCGCTTCGAGCTCGTCGATCGCAGCCAGACAGGGCCGACGGTGCCCGTCACCTACACCGGCGAGGTCCCCGATCCGTTCCGCTCCGGCCGTGAGGTACTCGTTACCGGCCACCTCGACTCGAAGGGCACCTTCGTCGGCGACAAGGACAGCCTGATCACCAAGTGCCCGTCGAAGTTCAAGGAGCAGTACGGGAACGACAAGCACATCGATTACACGGACGGCTGATCCTTGAACGACGATCGGCGCAGCCGCACTCGTTCGCGGCCCTCCTGACTGCGATCTACTCGGCCGTCGCCGCCTTCCATCGGAGCCCGCAAGCGGGACCGTCGCTGGGCCGCATCCGCACGCCGTGCCTACTACGCGCTCTTCGGCCTGCTGCTGATCTGCGTGATCACGCTCGAGGCCGGCTTCCTGCGCTCCGACTTCTCGCTCTCGCTCGTCGCCAACAACTCCTCGACGACGACGCCGACCCTCTACAAGGTCGACGGCGCTGTGGGGGAGTCAGGCCGGCTCGCTGATGCTCTGGGCCTTCGTCCTCTCGCTCGCCGGCTCCGCCGTCCTGTACGCGACCCGCGACAAGCACAAGGAAGTGGCCCCGTGGGCGAACGCGGTGCTCGCCGCGATCGCCACCTTCTTCATCGGCCTGATGGTCGCCGGCTCGATCTTCACCTCGGCCGACACCTACCCGTTCGAGATCCTCTCCGTCGTCCCGGCCCAGGGCGTCGGCCTGAACCCGCTGCTGCGCCACCCCGAGATGGCGATCCACCCGCCGATGCTCTACTCGGGCTACGTCTTCTTCACGATCCCGTTCGCGTTCGCGATCGGCGCCCTGATCACGCGCCGGCTCGACGCCAGCTGGATCCGCTCGACCCGCCGCTTCGCGCTGATCGCCTGGCTCTTTCTGACGATCGGCCTGGCGCTCGGCGCCCGCTGGTCCTACAGCGAGCTCGGCTGGGGCGGCTACTGGGCCTGGGACCCGGTCGAGAACGCGGCCCTGATGCCGTGGCTGACCGGCAGCGCCTTCATCCACTCGATCATGGTCCAGGAGCGGCGCGGCATGCTCAAGGTCTGGAACGTGAGCCTGATCGTCGCCACCTTCGCGCTCTCGCTGCTCGGCACGTTCCTCGTCCGCTCCGGGATCCTGCAGTCGATCCACGCCTTCGGCGAGTCGAAGGTCGGGCCGCCGCTGCTCGTCCTGATCGCCGATCGTCATCCTCGGCTCGACGGCGCTGATCGTCAGCCGGCTGCCCGACCTCAAGTCCGAGCGGCGGATCGACTCGCTGTTCAGCCGCGAGTCGATCTTCCTGCTCAACAACCTGCTCTTCGTCGGGCTCGCCGCCGTCGTCTTCTGGGGCACCTTCTTCCCGCTGATCAGCGAGGGCGTCACCGGCTCGTCCTCCTCGCTCGCCGCGCCCTGGTTCAACCGCTACACGACGCCGATCGGCATCGGCCTCGTGTTGCTCGCCGGCGTCGGCCCGCTCGTTGCCTGGCGGCGCTTCAGCCTCGCCGGGATCGTCAGGGCCTTCACCTGGCCGCGTCTTCGGCGCCGTCGTCGGCGCCCTCGCGGTGATCGTGATCGACGGCAGCCCCTCGATCTCCGCGATTGCGCTCTTCACCGCCGCCGGCTTCACCATCGTCGCGATCGGGCAGGAGTTCTGGCGCGGCACGGTCGCCCGCCGCTCGCTCAGCGGCGAGGGCTGGGGCGCAGCCTTCGGCTCGCTGATCACGCGCAACCGGCGCCGCTACGGCGGCTACGTCGTCCACGTCGGCATCGTCCTCTCGCTGATCGGGATCGCCGCGTCCTCGAGCTTTCAGACGAGCCGCGACCTGCGGCTCGAGCCCGGCCAGTCGGCGAAGGTCGGCGACTACACGGTCACCTACGTGCGCCCGACCTCGCACGTCGACACCGCCGAGCAGAAGCTCAGCCTCGGCTCGATCATCGACGTGAGCCGCGCCGGCAAGCCCGTGACGCGTGCTCACGCCCTCGCGCGACTACTACGCGTCGACGACGTCGGATCCGTCGGCGCCGCTGCAGAGCTTCTTCGACGGGCGAGGCGACGAGCGAGATCGGCCGCAAGCAGGGTCCGACGCGCGACATCTGGGCGGCGATGCAGCCCGACCTGACGAGCTTCGACCCGATCATCGCCAAGGGTGATCGGCTCTACGCGAGGCTGGCGGCGAAGACCGACAAGACGCAACCCGCAGGCGCAGCAGGCGCTCGGCAATCTGCAGGGCCAGGAGATCGCGGCGCTCGTCCAGCGCTACATGAAGTTCACCCCGCCCGCCTCGATCCGCTTCAACATCAACCCGTTCGTGATCTGGATCTGGCTCGGCGCGATCGTCGTCGCGCTCGGGGCCCTGTTCGCGATCTGGCCGGGCGGCGGCGAGGGCAAGCGCCGCCGCGTCTCGGACGTCTACGCGGTCCGGCTCGCCCGCGACCTCTCCTCGACCTGAGCCCGGCACGGCCGTGGAAGTCCTCATCGCACTGGTGCTCGTCGCTGCCGTGGCCTACTTCGTCAGCGTGCCGCTGCGCTCGCCTGCGCGCCAGCGAGCCGGACGCGGGGGAGGAGGCCGTGCGCGACGACCTCGAGGCCCGCAAGCAGTCCAAGTACCGCGAGATCCGCGATACCGAGCTCGATCACGCCCAGGGCAAGATCGACGACGCCGACTTCGAGCGCCAGAACGCGGAGCTGCGGGCCGAGGCGGTTGAGATCCTCAAGCAGATCGACGAGGCAAGCGGCCGCCGCCGGACGGCGAGCTGCCGATCGGCGGGAAGCCGAGGCCGGCGCGCGTGACGCCGGCGAAGCAGGCGCCCGCGAGCCCGAGGCCGACGCGCGCGCCGAGCGTGATCCCCTAGACTGACGCGTCCCATGGCGACGATCCTCGGTGTAGTCCAGGTCTTCATCAGCGTGATCCTGATCCTGCTCGTGCTTCTGCACTCGGGCAAGGACGCGGGCCTCTCGGGGGCCTTCGGAATCGGCGGTGGCGGCAGCTCGATCGGCGGCGGCTCGCTCGTCGAGCGCAACCTCGACCGCTGGACGATCTTCTTCGGGATCCTCTTTGCGGTCAACACGATCGTCCTCGTCAAGATCTGAGTCGGTCGCCCAGACGCCGCGGCCAATGAGCGGGCGTCGGTTGGCTCGCTGGGGGCGGCGTTCGCGCTGTCGATCCTGCTGTGCGGCCTGCTCGGCTGTGGCTCGCCCGCCGGCGACGCCCCGCCCGCCTCGGCCGCGGACACGCCGCCGCCCTCGCCGCTCGCCCGGATCGCGATCGACGGCCCGCTCACCACGATCGATCCCCTCTACGCACGCTCGCACGCCGAGCGCCTGATCTCGCGCCAGGTCTACGACCCGCTCGTCTCGCGGCTCGACCCGCCGCTGGGAGTCACCGGCCGCCGGCGTGGCCCGGCCCGCCCGATCCAGCCGGTCGGCGCGAGCCCGAACTGGAGCTTCCAGCTGCGCCCCGGCGCACGGTTCCAGGACGGCACGCCGATCAACGCGGACGCGGTGATCGCCAACGCCCGCCGCTGGTTCGCCAGCGGCCTCGTCGGCGAGGCGCTGCCGGAGCTCGAACGCGGTCGACACGCCGCTGCCGGGCCAGGTCCGCTTCCAGCTTTCGGCGCCGGTCCCGGACCTGCCCGCGCGGCTCGCCGACCCGCGCTTCGGGCTCGTCGCGCCGGCGACGCTGGCCGCTCACGGGCACCGCGGAGATCCCGGACGGTGACGGGGGGAGCGGCGCCTATCGGGCCGCCGCGGTCGGCCAGGGCCGCGTCGTCCTGCAGGCGGCGGACAGCTGGTGGGGCGAGCGACGCGCGGCTCGGCCCCGGGATCGAGCGCATCGACCTGCTGGCCGTCGACTCGCAGCGGCGCCGAACCGCGCTGCTCAGCGACGGGGCCGTCGACCTCGCCGACGATCTCGACAAGCGTTCGGCGGCAGAGATCGCCAACCAGCCCTCGCTCGTCTCGGCGAGCCAGGGCGATCGCCTGCTCGGCGCCTCGGCCGCTGTGCGCGGCCTCCGGGGGGCGACGGCCATCCAGCCGCTATCCGAGCTCTGGCTGACGACCTGCGCCGCTGATCTGGTCGGTGCGGGGGGCCGTGCGTCCGCGGGCGCGCCCCGCGCCGGGCGGCTTTCCAACCTTGTTGATGTTCTAACTCGACATACGTCCCCGCGGAGTGCTACTGTGCCGCGCCTTGTCCACCAAATCAATCGGAAAGGTAAGGATGAAACGAGCAGACAGACGGACCATCGGCGCGGCGACGATCGCTGCCTCTGTGGTCCTCGCCCTCGGTCTCTCTGCCTGTGGGGGAGCGATTCCGACTCCGCCACGGCGGCTGAGTCCGGTGGCGGCAGCACTCCCTCCGGCCAGGTCAACCTGTCGCGTACTCGGTTCTCGAGGACGTCTACGAGAAGACCCTCGAGCCCGACTTCCAGGAGACTCCGGAAGGCGCCAACGTCGACTTCTCGAACTCGTTCGGCGCCTCGGGCGATCAGTCGCGGGCCGTCGAAGCCGGTCAGCCGGCTGACCTCGTCCACCTGTCGCTGGCGCCCGACGTGACGCGGCTCGTCGACGACGGCATCGTCGCGGGCGACTGGGACACCCAGGGCGCCCACAACGGGATCCTCCAGGACTCGGTCGTCACGTTCCTCGTCCGCAAGGGCAACCCGAAGGACATCACGAGCTGGGACGACCTGACCCGTGACGACGTCGACGTCCTGACGCCGAACCCGTTCACCTCGGGCGGCGCGCGCTGGAACATCATGGCCGCCTACGGCGCGCAGATCGAGCAGGGCAAGTCGCCCGACGAGGCGCTGGCCTTCGTCCAGAAGGTCCTCGAGAACACCTCGGTCCAGGACAAGTCGGCCGGTGACGCGCTGACGACGTTCCTGTCGGGCAAGGGCGACGTGTTGATCTCCTACGAGAACGACGCGATCCGTGCCCAGAAGGCCGGCGAGGACGTCGACTACGTGACGCCGGATCAGACGATCAAGATCGAGACACCGGTCGCAATTCCCGAGGATGCGAAGAACCCCGAGGCGGCACAGGCCTTCCTCGACTTCCTCTACTCCCCCGAGGGGCAGAAGGACTTCGCCGAGAACGGCTTCCGGCCGGTCGACCCGGCCGTCCTCAAGCAGTACTCGGACGAGTTCCCGACGCCCAAGGATGAGTTCACGATCGACGATCTCGGTGGCTGGGACAAAGTCTCGACCGAGTTCTTCGACCCCGACAACGGTTCCATCGCTCAGATCGAGCAGAACCTGGGAGTGACGACGGGCTGATGGCCGGCGTCACCGCCAGCGGGCGCATCTCCCTGCCGAGGCGGACCTACGGGTCCAGCCTCGGCGGGGCGCTGCTCGCCCGCGGGGTCGTGACCGCGTGGCTCAGCATCATGGTGCTGGTTCCGCTCGCCGCGCTGCTCTCGCGCTCCTTCGATGAAGGTCTCGGCAGTTTCTGGACGACGGTGACGAGCCCGGAGGCCGTCGCGGCGCTGAAGCTGACCGTCGTCTGCTCGCTGATCGTCTCGGCGATCAACGTCGTCGCCGGCACGGTGATCGCCTGGGTGCTCGTCCGCGACGAGTTTCCCGGCAAGCGCTGGGTCAACGCGCTCATCGATCTGCCGTTCGCATTGCCGACGATCGTCGCCGGGCTGACGCTGCTGGCCCTCTACGGGGACGACTCCCCGCTCGGGATCAACATCGCCTTCACCCGGGCAGGGATCGTCTGCGCGTTGCTCTTCGTGACGCTGCCATTCGTCGTCAGGGCCGTGCAGCCAACGCTGCTCGAGCTCGATCGCGACATGGAGGACGCCGCCGCGTCGCTCGGGGCGGGACGGTGGACGATCTTCCGCCGCGTCGTGCTGCCGAACCTGCGCCCGGCGATCGCCGCCGGGGCGGCGCTCGCCTTCGCGCGGGCCGTCGGCGAGTTCGGCTCGCTCGTGCTGATCGCGGGGTCGATCCCGTTCAAGACCGAGGTCGCCTCGATCTTCATCTTCAGCCGGATCGAGAGCGGCGACACGACGGGCGCCGCCGCCGTCTCCGTCGTGCTGCTCTTCATCTCGGTGGCCATCCTCAGCCTGATCGGCTGGGTCGGCCGTCGCGGTCTGCGTCAGGGAGGGATGCCGGTATGAGCGCCGGAACGCTGCACGCGCCGCAGGGCGCGACGCACGGCGACGATGCGGGCCGGGGCGGCTCGTGGCTGGGCCGGTACGGCCCGCGCCTGTTCGCCCTGACGTACCTGGCGCTGTTGCTGCTGATCCCGGTTGGGATGATCTTCTACCGGACGATCGACAGCGGCCTCATCGACGCGTTCCGGTCGATCATGACTCCGGACGGCTGGCACGCGTTCTATCTGACGCTGTTGACGGTTGCCATCGCGGTGCCGATCAACACGGCCTTCGGGGTACTGACCGCAATCGTTCTCGTCCGCCACAGATTCCCGGGCAAGGCGCTGCTCAACGTCCTCATCGATGTTCCGTTCGCGGTCTCCCCGGTCGTCGTCGGCCTCGCACTCGTGCTGCTCTACGGACCCCGGGACGGCTGGTTCGGCGAGTGGCTTTACGCGCACGGGATCCAGGTCATCTTCTCGACGCCGGGCATCGTCTTGGCCTGCATCTTCGTCTCGTTGCCGTTCGTCGTCCGCGAGGTGCAGCCGGTGCTGGCCGAGATCGGCGACGATGCCGAGCAGGCGGCGGCGACGCTCGGTGCCTCGCCGTGGCAGCAGTTCAGGCGGATCACTCTGCCGGCCCTGCGCTGGGGCGTGATCTATGGCGTCGTCCTCTCGACGGCGCGGGTGCTCGGCGAGTTTGGCGCCGTCAGCGTCGTCTCGGGCCGGATCTCCGGTCAGACGGAGACGCTGCCGCTGATCGTCGAGAAGCAGTTCGGAGCGATCAATCCAGCGGGCGCATACGCGGCCGCCATGGTTCTCGCCGTGCTCGCGCTCGGCACCTTGTTGGCGATGAACCTGCTCAGAGGAGGAAAGGAAGACAGGACCTGATGGCAATAACGGTCGAAAACGCAAGCAAGGTCTTCGGCGACTTCGTCGCCCTGGACGATGTCTCGATTGATGTCCCGGACGGGTCGCTGACGGCCCTCCTGGGCCCGAGCGGCAGCGGCAAGTCGACGCTGCTGCGGCTGATCGCCGGGCTCGAGCAGCCCGACAGCGGCAGGGTGCTGCTCGCCGGCCGTGACGTGACCGGTCTCAGCGTGCAGGAGCGGGGCATCGGCTTCGTCTTCCAGCACTACGCCGCGTTCAAGCACATGACCGTGCGCGACAACATCGCGTTCGGGCTGACGATCCGCAAGGTGCCGAAGGACCAGATCCGCGAGCGGGTCAAGGAACTGATGCGGCTGGTGCAGCTCCAGGGCCTCGCGCATCGCTACCCGTCGCAGCTCTCGGGCGGTCAGCGTCAGCGCATGGCGCTGGCGCGGGCGCTCGCGGCGCAGCCCAAGGTGCTGCTCCTCGATGAGCCCTTCGGCGCCCTCGACGCGAGCGTCCGCAAGGACCTGCGCACGTGGCTACGCGAACTCCATGACGAGGTCCAGGTGACGACGATCTTCGTCACGCACGACCAGGAGGAGGCGATGGACGTCGCCGAGCAGATCGTCGTCATGAACGAGGGGCGGATCGAGCAGGTCGGCGACCCGCGCAAGCTCTACGAGCAGCCGGAGAGCGAGTTCGTGATGCGCTTCGTCGGCGAGGTCAACCACGTCGGCGAGGCATTCATCCGCCCGCACGACCTGGATCTCTCGCTGCTCCCGGTCGACGGCGCTGAGGAGGCGATGGTCGACCGCGTCGCCCACCTGGGCTTCGAGGTCAGGGTCGAGCTGACGCTGCCCTCAGGCGGAACCCTCGCGGCTCAGGTCACACGCACCGAGGCCGAGGAGCTCGAGCTCGAGGCGGGGCAGATCGTCTACGCGCGCCCCTCACGCGCGAAGGTCTTCGACGAGCAGGGCCCACGCACAGGGGAGCTCCGCCTGGTCGAAGCAGCACCGCTCGACGCCGCGGCGGAGGCCGTCTAACACACGCGACTCGAAGACGCATGTGTACGGAGGGAGCAGCACCTCAGTGCGGTTCCCAGGCCTCCGGCCGCTCGATGATCTTGTCAACCGGTGAGGGCAGGCGCTGCTCGACGACATCGAGCAGGGTTACCGACTCGAGCACCTGGCGGATGTTGGCGCGCAGCGCGACCCAGACCTCGCGCAGCTGCACCGCCTCGCCACGGTAATCGAGGTCCTCGGGCCGTTCCCCCCGCACGCTGGCCAGCGGTCCCTCAACGGAGCGGATGATCTCGGCGAGCGTGATGTCGTCGGCGGAGCGGGCGAGCCAGTAGCCGCCCTCGGCGCCTCGCTGGCTCATCACGATCCCGGCGTGGCGAAGCTCGCCGAGGATGTTCTCCAGGAAGCGGAGCGGGATCTTCTGCGCCTTGGCGAGCTGCTCGCCCTTGATCGGGCCGTCGTCGGCGGCTGCGCGCGCGGCGAGCTCGACGGCGGCTCGGACGGCGTAGTCAGCCTTTGCGGAGACCCTCATGGGGTCATTGTCCCAGCCGTTGGAGAAGGACCCGGGAGGAAGGCCCCGTGCCGGCGCGCGCTCACCCAGCCTGCGGGTCGTACCCGTCGTGTCGCACGCGTTGCGGCGACTCGCCGTACAGCCGCGTCTCGCAAACGATGATTGCGGCCAGGCCGGCCAGCACCGTCTCGGTCTCGCGGAGCGTCGCCGTGATCCGATGGGCCGGTCCGGCGTCCCCGGCCGGCGCGGGGGCGGGCGGGCTTTCGGCGGGATCGGGACTCAAAGTGCGGCTGAGAGGAGTCGAACCTCCACGAGCTTATTCAGCTCACAAGGCCCTCAACCTTGCGCGTCTACCAGTTCCGCCACAGCCGCAGGGCGGCCGGGATCATAGACGGCGCAGGGGGGCGGGGAGCGATGGCGGTGAGCGCTGCAGGCCAGTGCGGCCGTGCCTGAGCGGCCGGTGATGGTGACGAACGTTGCAAAGTCCGTTGATTCCGTCCGCGGGCCTGTTTACTCTACGAACATGTGTTCTCCTGAGAACGCCAAGAGCAGCCCACGAACCACATTGCCCGGAGGGACGAACTGAGATGGACCTCAACCTGACCAAGCGCCAGAACGAGATCTTCGAGTTCATCAACGGCCACCTCGACCGGACCGGCTACCCGCCCACCGTGCGCGAGATCGGCAAGGCCCTCGGCCTGCACTCGCCCTCGACGGTGCACGCGCACCTGGCGAAGCTCGAGAAGTCCGGCGTGCTCCGCCGCGATCCCTCGAAGCCGCGCGCGATCGAGGTGCTCGTCGACCGGGCCAAGCGGGTCGTCCGCCCGGGCGTGCCGCTCGTCGGCCAGGTCGCGGCGGGCACGCCGATCCTCGCCGAGGAGAACATCGAGGACATCCTCGAAGTCCCGGCGCTGCTCGGCGCTGAATCGGGGGACTACGCCCTCAACGTCCGCGGCGACTCGATGAAGGACGCCGGCATCCTGCCGGGCGACGTCGTCATCGTCCGCCCGGCGACGGAGGCAGCAAATGGGGAGATAGTCGTCGCCCTGCTCGAGGACGAGGCGACGGTCAAGCGCTTCTTCAGGGATGCGGACGCAATCCGCCTGCAGCCCGAGAACCCCGCCTACGAGCCGATCGTGACGCGCGATGTGGAGATCATCGGTCGCGTGATCGGCGTCTTCAGAAAGGTGTGATGCAGATGTCATCCACGACTGAGTTGAACAGGATCAACACCCGCCGGAGGGCGCGCGACGCCGGCCGCCAGCGCCGCACGTCGACCCGCCGGCCCGCGACCGATCGCTCGATGGACCGGCTCTTCGAGGGCGCCCTCGGCTCGACGCGAGGCAAGGAGCGCGAGCGCCGGCTCGAGGAGGTCGTGCTCACGACCTGGGCCGCCCTCGCATCCGGCCATCCGGTCGAGTGCCCCGTCTGCGGCGGCGCGCTGACGGCGGCCGAAGGCTGCCGCAGCTGCGGCTCCCACCTCGACTAAAGGAGGGGCGAGCGGCCGGGGGCGCCGTGCTTCGCCCGGCACTCTCTGACGCTGCGCCTGAGGGCACGTCTGGGGCGCTTATGTGGCTCCGCCACACTGCGCGCCTTAGCCGCGCCCTCAGGCTTGGTCAGAGAGCGCCTCGACCGCCCGGCCGGCGAGTCGCGGGCAAGCGTTCGCCGAACCTCGTCGAGTTTCCGTCTATAGGCGGAAACGTCGACGAAGAACGGCCGGCGGCCGCACGGCCGGCCGCTCAGCCTCGCCGTGAAGCGCTGACGGCGCCCCGAGGCCGGAGCTGCGCCTGCCTGCCGCTGGGCCTCGCGACCGCGTCAACACATCACGGCGAGGCTGGGACGTCGCTGATCAAGGAATCGTGAGCGAGCGTGCTTTGCACGTGAGCGAACCATGACGCCGAGCAGCGACGTCCCAGTCCGCCGTCCACCCGGACGTGAGCGACCCCAACGGCCGCCATCGGCGCCCCCAGTCCGCCGCCGAGCTACGGCAGGTCGGGGAGGTTGGGGATTGGTGCGAAAACGACGACCTTCTCGCAGCCCTTCGGATGCTGTGGGTCGTACTCGTCGACGATCGCGAGGTCGTGGCCCGCCCCGCAGTTGATGCGGTCGCGGGTCTCGGCGCCGTCGACGGTGTAGATCACGTCGGGGCCGTTGCCGCCCTTGACGTGGTCGCGGCCCATCCCGGGGACCAGCGTGTCGGCGCCCTTGCCGCCGAAGAGTCTGTCGTTGCCGCCCTCGGTGTCGACGATGTCGCCGCCGTCGCCGCCGAATGCATGGTCGTTGCCGCGCTGGCCGTAGACGACGTCCTTGCCACCACCGCCGGCGACGTAGTCGGCGCCGCCCTCGCCGTAGATCTCGTCCTTGCCGGCGCCGCCGATGACGTTGTCGCCGCCCTGCTGGCCGTGCATCAGATCGCCGCCCTGGCCGCCGAACAGCGTGTCGAGGCCGCTGCCGCCGAAGGTGGAGTCGGCGCCGTCCTCGCCCTGGACGCGATCGTTGCCCTGCTCGCCGTGTAGATAATCGGCCCCGCGGCCGCCACGCAGGACGTCGCCGCCGGCGTCGCCGAAGGCGGTGTCCCTGCCGCCACCGCCGCCGAGCCGGTCGCGGCCGCTCAGGCCAAGCAGGTTGTCGTTGCCCTCGCCACCGAGCAGCGTCTGGTTCAGGTTTGGGGAGCCGGCGTCGCCGTCGCCCCGCAGCAGGTCGTTGCCGGCGCCACCACGGCCCTCGTAGACGATCTCGGTCATCGTGTCGTTGCCGGCGTCGCCGTCGACGACGTCGGTGACCCTGGAGCTGTCGTTGCCGGCGCCGAGGTGGACTTCCTTCTCCGTATCGACGCCGTCGTCGCCGCTGCCCGTGTAAGCGGTCTTGCCGAAGGCGACGTAGTCGTTGCCGCCGCCGGTGCGGGCGACGTCGTTGTCGTACACGGTGTCGCGACCGTCGCCGCCCTTGACGACGCCCGTGATGTCGTTGGCGAAGACGATGTTGCGGCCGTTGCCGGTGTCGACGGTGATCCGGGCGGCGTCGACGACGTTGATGTAGTCGTCACCCTTGCCGCCGGCGATCACCTGTGGATCGCTGGAGCCCTGCTGGAAGATGCTGTCGGCGCCTGGACCGGCCGCGATCGTGTTGGCGCCGCCCATGCCGAAGATCGTGTCGCTGCCGTCGCCGCCGGCGAGCGTGTCGTCGCCCTCCTGACCGTTGACGGTGTCGTCGCCGCTGCTGCCGTTGACGTTGTCGTTGCCGGGACCGCCGTACATCGTGTCGGCGTCGGGACCGCCGTCGAGTACGTCGTCGCCCTCCTGGCCGTGCACGTAGTCGGCGCCGGCGTCGCCCCACAGATGGTCGTTGCCGAGGTCGCCGTAGACCGTGTCGGGGCCGGAGCCGCCGGCCTCGCGGTCGTCGTTCTCCATTCCGTTCAGGTAGTCGGCACCGGCGCCGCCGAGCATCAGCTCGCCGCCGGCCTGGCCGAAGAGGTGGTCGGGGCCGTCGCCTCCGTCGAGGCAGTCGCCGGCGCCGAGGCCGTCGAGCTGATCGGCGCCGCCGAGCGCCAGCAGGGTGTCGGGGGCCGGCGTGCCGACGAGGTGCTCGCCGAACGGCGTTCCGAGGACTGCGCCCGGGTCCAGCGGACAGGAGGTCGGCCCCGGCGCGGCCGCGGCAACGTCGGCATGCGCAAGCATCAGCGCCGCCACGGCGGCTGCCAGCGCCGCCGCACTCAGGCGCCGCGACATCGTCGTCCGCTCGTCTCCGGTCCCCATCACAGCCCCTTGCACGTCAGCCCCTTTGCAGTTCGAGCAGGCTAGACCAGCCGTCGGACCGGCGCATCTACAATCGCTGTCGCGGGCCACGCGATCGCGGGGGAGGTGAATCCCCTCGAGGAAAGTCCGGACACCACAGGGTCAGGTGGTGGGTAACGCCCACCCGGGGAAACCCGCGGGAAAGTGCAACAGAGAGCAGACCGCCGATGGCGGGGCCACACGTGAGCCCCGAACAGGTAAGGGTGAAACGGTGCGGTAAGAGCGCACCAGCGCCGCGGTGACGCGGCGGCTCGGCAAACCCCACCCGGTGCAAGGCCAAGCAGGACCGTTGAGGCGACCCGCTGAGGTCCAGGTAGGCCGCAGGATCCCGCAGAGGGACCCCGGGGCTCAGCCCCGGAGATGGATGATCGCGCCAGACAGGATCCGGCTTACAGGCCCGCTAAGGAAGAGGGCCCCCAATCGGGGGCCTCTTCTAGTTCTCGGTTCGGCCCAACTCGGCGGCCTCGATGTCCGCTCGAGCCGGCTGGAAGGCTCACGCCGCGGACGGGATCTTGTGCGGCGTCGATCTGGTCGATCGGCAGACCGCCGGCGTTGGCGATCAGGCTCTGCCACTCGTTGAGGGCGACCAGCGAGAGCGCCTCGAGGATCTGCTCGTCGCTCCAGTCGACCTCGCGGGCCTCCTCGAGCAGGTAGTGCTTGGGGTGCCCGTCGGCGTCCATCGTCGCCTGCAGGAAGCGCAGCAGGTGCGCCTCGCGCTCGTACGTTCGAGTCGAAGCTGCGGGCGCGCGAGATCTCGTCGAGCCCGAGCCCGAGCGCACGGGCGGTGCGCGCGTGCTGGGCGACGCTGTAGGCGTCGCCGCGCTTCTCGGCCACGGCGAGCGCGATCCGCGCCTGCGTCTCCTTCGGCACCGAGCCCTTGCTCAGGTCGGAGCGCAGGCGGGCGAACGAGCGCAGCGCGCGCGGGGCGCCGGCGAGTACGCCGATGAACTTCGAGATCGAGCCACCGGTCTCGCTGATCGTCTTCAGCATCCGGTCGCTGCCCTCGGGGGCGGTGAGCTCGTCGTGTACGTGGAAGCGGGAGACATCGGTCTTGACTGTCATAACGACCTCCGGGTCGTTGCGGGGGAGGGAGGGGTTTAGAGGCCCTTGAAAGGCCTTTACTTTACTTTTAGCCGGTTACTTACGTTGCGTAAGTAGTTATACATGCGGCCGGGCTCTCATGCAAGCCAACGGGCGCCCCGCGGCCACGGATCACAAATCGCGGGGCCGGCGCCCGGCGCCACCGGTAGCGCCACGGCGCCAACGCTGCGACCGGGTGGCCAAACGTCCCGATCCGGTGAGCGACTATCGTCCTCGCCGATCAAGCCACAGGCCCCAGGAGGTGCCGGTGAGCAACGAGGAGATCTACGTCCAGACCGAGACGGCCGACGACGTGATGAGCATCGTCGCCGAGCGCGGCGTGCGCTTCATCCGGCTCTGGTTCACCGATGTGCTCGGTCAGCTCAAGAGCTTCTCGATCAACGCCTCCGAGCTCGACGACGCCTTCGAGGGCGGCATGGGATTCGACGGCTCCTCGATCACCGGGCTTCAACCCGATCGAGGAGTCGGACATGATCGCCATGCCCGATCCGCGCAGCTTCGCGATCCTGCCCTGGCGACCGGGCGAGAAGCCGACCGGCCGGATGTTCTGCGACATCCAGGTGCCGGGCGGCGAGCCGTATGAGGGCGATCCGCGCTGGATCCTGCGGCGGGCGCTCGAGCGCGCCAAGGGCCTCGGCTTCGACGGCTTCAACGTCGGCCCCGAGCTCGAGTTCTTCTACTTCAAGGAGGCGCGGCCGGCGAGCGGCGTGCCCGAGGTCCTCGACGAGGGCGGCTACTTCGACCTGACGACGCTCGACGCGGGCTCCGACGTGCGCCGCGAGACCGTGCTCGCGCTCGAGCAGATGGGGATCCACGTCGAGTACACCCATCACGAGGTCGGGCCTTCCCAGCACGAGGTCGACATGCGCTACAAGGACGCGCTCGCGATGGCCGACGACTGCATGACCTACCGGATCACGGTCAAGGAATACGCGATGAAGTACGGCTGGCACGCCACCTTCATGCCGAAGCCGCTGAACGGCGAGAACGGCTCCGGCATGCACGTGCACCAGTCGCTGACCAAGGACGGCAAGAACGCCTTCTACGACGCCGACGACCAGTTCTTCCTGAGCCAGACGGCGAAGGCGTTCATCGCCGGCCAGCTGCGCCACGCGCGCGAGATCTCGCCGCTGTTCGCGCAGTGGGTCAACTCCTACAAGCGGCTCGTCCCCGGCTACGAGGCGCCCGTCTACCTGGCCTGGTCGCGCCGCAACCGCTCGGCCCTGATCCGGGTGCCGCTCTACCACCCCGGCAAGGAGCAGGCGACCCGCGCCGAGCTGCGCTGCCCGGACCCCGCCTGCAATCCGTACCTCTGCTTCGCCGGCATGCTGCAGGCCGGGCCTCGAGGGGATCGAGAAGGGCTACGAGCTGCCGGAGCCGATGGAGCAGAACCTCTACCACCTGGCCCCGGAGGAGCGCGGCCGGCGCGGGATCGAGCACCTGCCCGAGAACCTCGGCGAGGCGATCGAGCTCGCGGCCGAGTCCGAGCTCGTGCTGCGGACGCTCGGCGAGCACACCTTCAACCGCTTCATCGAGATCAAGCGGGCCGAGTGGGAGGACTACCGCGTCCAGGTGACCCCCTGGGAGATCGAGCAGTTCCTGCCCGTCCTCTGACGCTCGTCGCTCGCCGGCGCCGCCCGCTCGGGGCGAGCGATCCGCCCGGCACGGGATCATCCGCGGTCGTGAGGATCCAGCTCCTGACCCAGATGTGGCCCGGGCCCGGACGACCCGGACCTCGGCAGCTTCCTCGTCCCGTCCGGCGCGAGCTCGAGCGGCTCGGCAACGAAGTCGATCTCGTCGCCATCGACCATCGCCGGGCAGCGCGCACCAAGTACTTCCGGCTCGTCGGCGATGCCGTCGCCTCGCGCCCGCCGCCGGCGCCCGGACGTGATCTTCGCCCACATGCTCTTCCCGGCCGGCGGCGCGGCGACGCTCGCCTCGCTCGCCTCGCGCACGCCGCTGGTCGTCATGGCGCACGGCCAGGACGTCGCCAACATCGGCGAGATCCCCGGCGTCCGGCGGCGACGAAGCTCGTCGTCGGCCGCGCGGCCGGCGCTCATCGCGAACTCGCGCTGGCTCGCCGACGAGCTCGCCGCGGCGGTCCCGGCGGCGCGCGCGAAGACGACGATCGCCGACTGCGGCATCGACCTCGACGCAGTTCGTGCCGCGCGACGCGGCCGCGACGCGCGCGCTGAGCTTGGCTGGGATGGGGAGGGGCCGGCGTTCGTCTGCGTCGGCTCGCTGATCGAGCGCAAGAACGTGATCCGCCTCGCCGATGCCTTCGCCCGGCTCGGCCGACGGCCGGCTCGCCTTCGTCGGCGACGGGCCGCTGCGGGCGCAGCTCGAGGGCCGGACCGGCGTCCGCGTCGTCGGCCGCATCCCGCAGGCCGATGTCGCCGGCCTGGATCGCGGCCGCCGACGTCCTCTGTCAGCCGTCGCTGCGCGAGCCCTTCGGCCAGGCGACGCTCGAGGGGCTGGCGATGGAGCGCAGCGTCGTCGCGACCAGGGTCGGCGGCCCGCCCGAGTTCGTCACCCCCGGAGCCGGCGTGCTCGTCGATCCGCTCGATCGAGCAGGGGCTGGCCGAGGCGCTCGGGCGCGCGGCGGAGCTGCCCAGCCCCAACCCGGCCGCGCGTGAGGCGGCCGCCGCCCACGACGTGCGGGTTCAGGTCGCGCGGATGGCGACGGTGCTCGAGCGGGCGGCGGGCGCCTGACGGGCGACGGGCGCGAGGCCGCGGGCTCAGCGGTTGCGGAACCGCTCGATCGCCTCCTTGGCGGAGACGCGGGCGTTGAAGGCGCCGATCATCGCCTTCTCGGCAGGCGAGCCGGCGGGCGGCATCGGCGCCGAGCTGGCGGGCGAGCTCGGTGCCGTTCATGTAGCCGTAGTTGTCGACGATCTTGCCGTCGCGGACCGTGAGCATGTCGCAGCCCTTGATCGTCGATCGAGTTGCCGTTCGGCTTCATCCCCTCGAAGCGGGCCGTGCCGTTGAAGGTCCCGGTCGCGCGCCACCGCACGGCGGCGTTCTCCTTCGAGGCGGTGATCTGGAGGACCTCGAACGTGAAGTCGGGGAAGGCCGCGAACAGCGTTCCGAACCACTGCTTGAAGCCGGCGGGCACGCTGAACTCGGCGAAGCCGACGAGCCTGTCGGTCGAGCCGGGAACCCAGAGGTCGGCGGCGGCGTCGAGATCGCGCTCGGCGATCGCCTTGAAGTAGGCGCGGGCAACGGACGTGGGGCCGGGTGTGCGGGCCGGTGCCTTCTCGGCAGTGCTCTTCGTAGCCATCGCGCGCAGCGTAGCCGTCCGGGGGCCGGCGGTGTCAGAAGGCCGAGGCGCGGCAGCGTCCAGAGCACTCAAACCCGCCGTCCTGTCGTCGATAATCAGGACATGGGCGTCCCCGTTTTCCACGGCCGATTCGGCGAACGCCAGGCCGAGACGGCTGCTCTGGCGAGCCGGGTTCGGTCCCGCCCCCGGCGAGGCGCGCAAGCTCGCCCACAAGGGCTTGAAGCGCGCCGTCCACTCGCTCACCCGGCCGAAGGGGAAGGCGAAGCTGCACGGGCCGAAGCCGCACGTCGAGCACGGCCTGCCGCTGGCGCCCGCCGACGCCTGGGGGCACGACCTGCTCTGGTGGCTCGACCGCATGGTCCGCAGCGACCAGCAGCTGGTCGAGCGGATGACGCTCGTCTGGCACGACTGGTTCGCGACCGCCGACGTCGGCAAGGCGGCGCTCAACATCCGCCAGAACAAGATGTTCCGGCGCAACGCGCTTGGCTCCTTCCGGACGTTGCTCGTCGACGTCACCAAGGACCCGGCGATGCTGCTTTGGCTCTCCGGCGCCGACAACCACAAGTGGGAGCCGAACGAGAATTACGGCAGGGAGATGATGGAGCTGTTCACGCTCGGCGCCGACAACGGCTACACCGAGACCGACGTGCGCGAGCAGGCGCGGGCGCTGACCGGCTGGCGCGACGACTGGGATGAGGAGCTCGGCCCGGTCAACTTCCGCTTCGACCCCTCCTACCACGACAAGGGCGTCAAGAAGATCTTCGGCCACAGCGGTCACTTCGACTGGCAGGACTCGCTGCCGGCTCTGCCTCGAGCACCCGGCCCACCCCGACTACTTCGTCGACAAGCTCTGGTCGTACTTCGTGCCGACGCCGGCACCGGCGAAGACGCGTCGGGCGCTCAAGCGCATGTATCGGGTGAAGAAGGGGGCGGTGCGGCCGCTCGTCGAGGCAATCCTCATGCATCCGGAGCTGTACTACGGCCCGCGCATGGTCAAGCCGCCGATCGTGCAGATCGCCGGGCTGATGCGCGGGCGGCGAACGGGGATCAAGAGCGAGGACTGGACCTGGATCGCCGATCAGGCCGGGCAGCGACTCTTCGAGCCCCCGAACGTGAGCGGCTGGGACGAGACGCGGTGGCTCGATACGGCGCGGATCTCGGGTCGCTGGTCGGCTGGCGCCGAGCTCGCCGAGGACGGCCAGGCCAACCCCGACAACGACAGCTACGACGCCAAGGAGTCGGCGCCCGTCAGCCGTCCGCAAGGCGCTCCGCTTCTGGGGCGATCCGACGATCTCGGAGGCGACCCACAAGGAGCTGTTGCGCTTCGCCCGCGCCGCCGAGAAGGCGGCGACGGCCGACTGGGAGCAGTCCGCGTACCGGGCCCTGCGCCAGAACGCGCTGCGGATGCTGATCGCCAACTCCCCCGACTACCAGACCTCATGAGCGGCATGCCGAGACCTCCCGGAACGCCGCGCGCCTGCTGCGCCGAGCACACGCGCGCCGAGCTGGCCCGCCGCGGGCTCGCCGAGGCCGGGCAGGGGCTGCCGTCGATCGAGCGCGGCGATGCCGCTGCCCGCCGGCACCGGGCTCTCCCGGCGCTCGTTGCTGCTGCGTGCAGGTGGTTTGGCGCTGACCGTCTATGGCGCCGGGCATGCTCTCGCCGAAGGCGTTCGAGGAGGGGATCGCGAGGGCGGCGGCCGCGCAGGGCAAGACGCTCGTCTCGATCTTCTTCGACGGCGGCATCGACGCGCTCTCGATCCTCGCCCCCGTCAACGACGCCCGCTACCGGAAGCTCCGCCCAAAGCTCGGGCTGAAGCCGGGCGACGGCAAGCCGTGGACCGAGGACACGCGCCTGCACTGGCATCCCGTCGCCGACCCGATCCGGCGCCTGCACGAGGAGGGCAAGGTCACGGTCTTTCCGGGTATCGGCTACACGTCCCCCGATCAGTCGCACTTCACCTCCCGCCACTACTGGGAGGTCGGTGAGCTCAGCACCGAGACGCGCACGGGCTGGATGGGCCGCTTCCTCGATGTCGTCGGCACCGACGACAACCCGCTGCAGGGCGTCTCGATGGACGGCTTCCTCGCCCCGGGCCTGGCGACGGCAGAGCGTGCCGGTCGCGGCGACGTGGGGGCCGAGCTACGACATGTGGGCGCCCGGCGTCTGGGGCGACGTCGAGTCGCTCATGTTCGACTCGCTCGGGCGCCTCGGCTCGGGCAGCGAGCGCTCCCGCGACGCCTCGCTGAAGACCGCGGGACGCAACCTGCGCCAAGCGGTCGAGCTCCGGCGCCGGCTCCTGCCCTTCTCGGACGCCGTCGACAGCCCCGTCGCCTACCCCGACACTGAACATTTCTCGCAGAGCCTCGCGGGGCTGGCGGCGATGCTCAAGGCAGGGCTGCCGATCCGCTGCGCGGCGCTCAGCGCCCCAGGCACCTACGACACCCACGACGATCAGGTCGAGGAGTTCACGCGCGGCCTGCGGCAGACGGCGGCGAGCGTCTACTCGTTCCAGCGCGACCTCGAGGCGCGGGGCCTCGCGGACCGCGTGGTGACGCTGCTTTGGTCCGAGTTCGGCCGGCGGCCCGAGGAGAACGGTTCGGGCACCGATCACGGCGCCGGCGGCAACGCCTTTCTGATCGGCGGTGCGGTCCGCGGCAAGATGGTCGGCGAGTGGCCGGGCCTGGCGAAGCTCGACGAGGACGACAACCTGCGCTTCACCTCCGACTTCCGCGCCGTCTACTGCTCGCTGCTCGAGCAGTGGTTCGGCGTCGACGCGGCCGCCGTGATCCCGGGGGCGTCGAGTCTTGCCAGGCCGGCGTTGATCGGATGAGGCTGCGGATCGCAGCGGCGCTCGCCGCCGCGGGCACGCTCGCCGCATCGGCGGCGGCGAGTCCCGTTGCTGCATCGCCGCAGCGCGAGGCGCCGAACCGGGTCCTCGTCCGGGCGCAGGAATGGCACTTCACGCTCTCCCGGGCGGAGGTCGGCCCTGGCAAGGCGATCGTTCAGCTCTACAACGGCGGCGAGGACCCGCACGACCTGCGGATCCGCGCGAAGAGCGGCGGTCCGATCCGGAAGATCCAGACGCTCGCAGCCGGGCGAGAGCGATACCGTCGAGCTGGCCTCAAGAAGGGGCGTTCGCTACCGGCTCTGGTGTTCGCTGCGGCACCATCGCCAGCGCGGCATGCACGCCAAGCTGCACGTGCGGCGCAAGTAGGGGCCGGCGCGCGCTCAGGCGGGATCGCCGAGCAGCGTTTCGAGCTCGGCCGGATCGGCGACCGGTCGCTTGCAGGCGAAGTGCTCGCAGACGTAGGCGGCCGGCCGGCCGTCGAGCGCGGGGCGGTCGGCGAGCAGCGCGCGGCACGGAGTCGCCCTCGGTGCCGGCGGCGAGCGACCGCGCGCGGCCGGTAGGCGGAGCGGAAGGCGGCGGCGAGCTCGTCGGTGGCTGCCAGCCCCGCGCCTGCGGGCGCGATCAGCGCCACCTCCTGTGGCGCGATCGACGGCAAGCTCGAGCGCGCAGAGGACGTAGGCGAGCGCCTGCGGGTGGCTCTCCGCCGGGCCGGCGAGCAGCCGCAGAACGCCCTCGGCAGCGCCGCCCCAGCGGCCCTCGCCGGTCAGCAGCCGCAAGCCGCAGCAGGCCACGCGCCGCGCTCGAGTTGCCGGACGGGATCGGGTGATCCTCGACCTCCTTGCGGCGGGCGATCAGCTGCTCGTGATCGGAGGAGGTGGTGAAGAAGCCGTCGCCGTCGGGATCGGCGAAGCGCTCGAGCAGCTCATCGGCGAGTTCCGGTCGGCGCTCGCCAGGCGCGCCGGGTCGAAGCGCGCCTCGTACAGCGCGACGAGCGCCTCGAGCAGGTAGGCGTGATCCTCGAGGTAGGCGTTGAGGTGGGCGCGCTCGCGGTTGTAGGTGCGCAGCAGGCGTCCCTGCTCGTCGCGCATGCCCTCGAGCAGGAAGTCGGCGCAGCGCGTCCGCGGCGTCGAGGAAGTCCTCGCGCCCGAGCGCGGCGCCGGCCTCGGCAAGCGCGGCGATCATCAGCGCGTTCCAGGAGGTGATCCGCTTGTCGTCGAGGCCGGGGCGGACGCGCTGGCCGCGGGCGGCGAGCAGCGCGGCCCGCGCCTCGTCGAAGCGGGGCGGCGGCTCGGCCCAGGCGCCGTGGCGCAGGTTGAGCACGTTCGTGCCCTCCCAGTTGCCGGACGCGGTGACGCCGAGGTGGTCGAGGACGGCTGCTCTCCTCGCCGGGCCGAAGCCGGCCGCTGTGCCAGCACCTCGCGCGCCTCGTTCCTCACTCCACACGTAGTAGCGGCCCTCGACTCCTTCGGAGTCCGCGTCGAGGGCCGAGTAGAAGCCGCCCTCGGGGCCGCGCATCTCGCGCAGCGCCCACTCGAGCGTCTCCTCGCACACCCGCCGGTAGCGCTCGTGTCCGAGCGTCTGCCAGCCGCGGAGATAGGTGCGGGCGAGCAGCGCGTTGTCGTAGAGCATCTTCTCGAAGTGCGGGACGAGCCAGACGGCGTCGACCGAGTAGCGGGCGAAGCCGCCGCCGAGCTGGTCGTAGATGCCCCCACCGGCCATCGCGTCGAGGGTTTGCTCGGTGATCGTCCGCTCGCCGCGGCCGAGCAGGAAGTCGATCGCCGCGGCGGGCGGGAACTTGGGCGCGCCGCCGAAGCCGCCGTTGGCGCGGTCGGCGATGCCCTCGAGGGCGGCGCTGGGCGCGGTCGAGCGTCTCGGGGCCGGGCAGCGGGTCCTCGGCCCGCATCGAGGCGGCCCGCGCGAGCCGCTCGCCGAGGCCGTCGGCGCGCTCGCGGATCTCCTCGCGCTGTTCGCGCCAGGCCTGCTCGATCGCCTCCAGGACCATCCGGAAGGAGGGCATTCCCTGCCGCGGCTCGGGCGGGAAGTAGGTGCCGCCGTAGAAGGGGATGCCGGCTCGGGTCGCAGAAGACCGTCATCGGCCAGCCGCCGTGGCCGGTCATCTGCTGGACGGCCTCCATGTAGATCGCGTCGACGTCGGGCCGCTCCTCGCGGTCCACCTTGACCGGGCACGAAGTGCTCGTTCATGTAGCCGGCCGTCTCGCTGTCCTCGAACGACTCGCGCTCCATGACGTGACACCAGTGGCAGGCGGAGTAGCCGATCGAGAGCAGGATCGGCACGTCGCGCTCGGCCGCCAGACGCTGCGCCTCCTCGCCCCACGGCAGCCAGGCGACCGGGTTGTCCTTGTGCTGCAGCAGGTACGGGGAGGTCTCGGCCGCGAGCGCGTTCGGCATCGGGGCGAGACTACCCGCCCTCGCTCGACTCCGACGCGCTCCCAGGCGCGGGCGAGGGCCTCGAGGTCGTCGCCGTCGAGCTTCGCGAGGAAGTGCTCGCGGATCCCGCGCAGGTGGGTGGGCCGGGCCTCGGCGAAGCGGCGCTCGCCCTCAGGCGTGAGCGCGGCGTAGTAGCCGCGCCGGTCAGACTCGCAGACCTCGCGCTCGACCAGGCCGGCCTTGGCGAGTCGGTCGATCAGCCGGGTCAGTCCACTGCGCGACAGGAAGAGGCGCTCGGCGAGCGTGCCCATCCGCAGCGAGCGGTTCGGCGCCTGGCTGAGATGCAACAGCACCTCGTAGGAGGTGAGCGGCAGCCCGTGCTCCTGCTCGAGCTCGCTCGTCGAGCTGCGCGATCAGCGCGCTGTGGGTCGCGAGCATGCCCGCGCCATGCATCGAGCTCGCGGCGGCTGAGCGCGTTCGTCTTCTCCGATGAGGCCATGATGTCCCTGAGTGTAGAGGAAAGAGGTTGCAGCTGACAACTACCTGGTGGTATGATTGCGTGAAGCAATCGACCTCAGACACACAGGCCCCGCCCGGGGAGGAAGAACCATGAAGCTCGAAGGCATCCACCACATCACCGCGATCACCGCCGACGGCCAGAAGAACCTCGACTTCTACGTCGGGGTGATGGGCCTCCGCCTGGTGAAGAAGACCGTAAACCAGGACGAGCCGAGCGTGTACCACCTCTTCTACGCCGACGAGCAGCGGCTCGGCCGGCTCCGACCTGACGTTCTTCGAGTTCCCCGGCGCTCCCGAGGGCCGCGCCGGCGCCGGCATGGTTCACACGATCGGCTGGCGCGTGGCCTCCGAGGAGGCTCTCGACTTCTGGGCACGGCGGCTCGAAGGTGCCGGGCTGAGCAGCGAGCGCGGCGACGGCACGCTCGACTTCGCCGATCCCGAAGGCCTCGGGCACCAGCTCCGCGTCGTCGAGACCGGCGATGCGCCGCTGATCGCCGAGCACCCCGAGATCCCGCGGGAGCTCGCGTTGCAGGGCTTCGACGGCGTCCGCGCCTACTCGATGGCGCCCGGCGCGAGCAGCGCGCTGCTCGACGAGCTCGGCTTCGTCGCCGCGGGCGACGGATTCGAGGCGCGCGGTGAGAACCGGGGCGGCCTCTACGCCTACGACGAGCCGCCCGCCGAGCGCGGCCTGAACGGGGCCGGCACGGTCCACCACGTCGCCTGGGCCTCGACGCCCGCCGAGCATGAGGCCTGGCGCGAGCGCATCATCGCCGGCGGCGCCCGGCCGACCCCGGTCATCGATCGCTTCTACTTCAAGTCGATCTACTTCCGCGAGCCCAGCGGCGTGCTCTTCGAGATCGCCACGCTCGGGCCTGGCTTCACGGTCGACGAGCCGCTGGAGAGCCTCGGCGAGAAGCTGTCGCTCCCGCCCGACTTCGAGCACCTGCGCGAGCAGGTCGAGGAGATCGTCAAGCCGCTGCACAACCCGCGCGAGGTGCGGGCCTGATGGCCGGCGAGCTCACATTCGGCGACGTCGACCTGCTCCTCAGGGAGCCGGCCGGCGAGCCCGAGGGCGCGCTGATCCTCAACCATGGCCGCGGCGCCGACGAGCACGACCTGTATCGGCTTGCTCGACGAGCTCGACCCCGACCGGCGCCTGCTCGGCGTGACGACTGGTGGCCCGATCCGCGGCCTGCCGCCAGGCGGCCGGCACTGGTACGTCGTCGAGCGCGTCGGCTACCCGCATCGCGAGACCTTCGAGCGCTCGCTGGAAGCGCTTGCCGGGCGGATCGACTCCGCTGCTCGCCGATCGCGGGATCGCGCATGGACAGGGTGATCCTCGGCGGCTTCTCGCAAGGCACCGTGATGTCCTGGGCCCTCGCGCTCGATCCGGCCCGGCCGGCGCCGGCGGGGGTGATCGCGCTCTCCGGGTTCATCCCGACGGTGGAAGGCTGGGAGCCGGATCTCGAGGGACGCCCCGACCTTCGCGCCTACATCCACCACGGGGCGAACGATCCGACGATCGTTGCGGACTTCGGCCGCGATGCCGCGCGCCGGCTGCGGGAGGCGGGGATCGAGACGACCTACGCCGAGACCGGCGCCGGCCACTGGCTGCCACCCGAGATCGCGCCGGCGCTGCGCGACTTCGTCGCAGACGTGATCCCGAGCCCGGTCGGGGACGGCCCGCGCTGAGCACGGTCGTCCGGCCGCCGCTCAGGCCGGGGGCGCGGGCGTCGGCGCGTGCTCGGTGTCGGGCAGTGCCTGGGCGACGAGCGAGGGGATGCCCTCGATGCGGCGTCCGACCGTGAGCGCGATGACGACGGTGCCGAGCCCGACCAGCGCAGCCAGCGCGAACGAGGCTCCGTAGCCGCCGATCGTCGCCGCGAGTCCCGCCAGCGGCGAACCGATGCCGACGCCGACGTCGAAAAAGGCGGTGAAGGTGCCCATCGCGGCACCGCGCCGCTCCTCCGGCACGTGGTTGACGACGAGCAATGCGAGCGAGGGGAAGACGAGGGCAAAGCCGCAGCCCATCATTACCGCGCCGCCGATTGCCGCCGGCAGGCCCTGGGCGAGCGCGATCAGCAGCGAGCCGCAGGACGCGATCGCGGCCGCCGCCGCGGCGCTGCGGGCGCCGCCGTAGCGATCGGGGATCCAGCCGCCGAAGATCCGGGTGAGGACGACCAGTCGCGGCGAACGCCGTGAAGACGAGCGCGCCGTGGCCGATCCCGCGGTCGTCGAGGTGCAGGACGATGAAGCCGGCAAGCGTCGCGTAGCCGGCAATCGTCGCCGCCAGGCCGAGGCCCGGCCAAAGCGACTCGGTCGCGATCAGCGACCGCACCCGGGAGCGGAGCGAGCTGCCCCTGTCGACCGCGGCGCCGGGCTCGTAGGCCTCGGGAATGCGGCGTCGCGATCGCCGCTCCGAGCAGCGGCGCGGCGGCCGCGAGCGCCCAGACCGCGTCGTAGCCGGCGTGCGTGCGCAGCAGCTCGCCGAGCGGCGGGCCGACGCTGAGCCCACCCCAGATCGCGAGACCGTAGAGGCCGATGATCCGGCCGCGACGGTCAGCGGGTGACATGTCGACGATCCAGGCCGAGCCTGCCGTGTAGACCATGCCCTCGCCGGCGCCGAGGCAGAGGCGGGCGACGATCAGCCCCGGCACGCCGGCCGGGACGAAGTACAGGCAGCCGGCCGCGGCGGTGAGCAGCGCGCCGACCACGACGACCGGCTTGCGGCCGCGAGAGTCGGCGAAGGCGCCGCCGATCGGCCGAAAGAGCAGGCCGGTGGCGGCGAAGGCGCCGGTGACGATGCCGACGGTGAGATCGCCGGCCCCGAGCGGTCCGCTCACGTAGCGGGGCAGGACGGGCAGCGTCGCCCCGACGGCGAGCAGGCCGAGCGCCGTGACGGCGAAGATCCCCGCGAAGGCGCGCCGCGAGGCGGAGGGCCCCGCCGGCTGCGGCACGGAGCCGTTCACCCGCGCAGCTCGGCCCGCTTGATCTTGCCGCTCGCCGTCTTCGGCAGCGACTCGGCGAACTCGACGATGCGCGGGTACTTGTACGGCGCCGTCTCCGCCTTGACGTGGTCCTGCAACTCCTTGGCGAGCGCCTCGGATGGCTCGGCCCCGCGGGGCACCACGATCGCGCGGACGACCGAGCCGCGCTCATCGTCCGGCGCCGCGACCGCCGCGGCTTCGGCGACGCTCGGGTGGGTGAGCAGCGCGGACTCGACCTCGAACGGTCCGATCCGGTACCCGGAGGAGATGATCACGTCGTCGGAGCGGCCCTCGAACCACAGGTAGCCGTCCTCGTCCTCGCCGACGAGATCGCCGGTCCGCCACCACTCCTCGGCGTACGGCTCGGCGCCGACGTAGTGCGAGAAGAACGTCGGGCAGCTCGCGTGGCGGAGGATCAGCTCGCCCGCGTCGATCCGCAGCTCGATGCCCGGCAGCGGTTTGCCCATCGATCCGTCGCGGACGGCCTGACCGGCGATCGAGCCCGTCAGCGCGCCGGTCTCGGTCTGTCCGTAGCCGTCGTGGATGTCGAGCCCGAGGCCCTCCCGGAAGGCCCGCATCACCTCGGGGTTGAGCGGCTCGCCGGCGGAGACGAGCCGGCGCAGCGACGCAACCGGCCGCAGCTCGGTCCGCTTGGCGAGGATCCGGTACTCGGTTGGCGCCTGGCAGAGCGTCGCGATCCCCTCGCGCTCGCAGATCGCGAGTCGCTCGGCCGGGTCGAAGCGGCCCTCGTGCAGGTAGGCGACGGCCCCGCACAGCCACGGCGCGATGAACGCGTTGCGCGCCGACTTCGACCAGCCGGTCGCGGCCGTGCACCAGGCGAGCTCGCCGGGGCGGGCGCCGAACCAGTGCTCGGCCTGGATCGCCTGTCCGGCCAGGTAGCGCTGCGGGTGGATCGCGGCGCGCGAGGTGCCTGTGGTTCCGGAGGTGAAGACGATGATCGCCGGGTCCATCGGGTCGAGGTCGGCCGGGTCGGCAGGCGCTTCCTGCGGCAGGTCCTCGTCGAAGATCCGAGCCAGCTCACCAAGCGTCAGGTAGTCGACGCCGCTCGGGCAGCTCGGTCAGGTAGCGCTCCTCGCCGATCGCCAGCTTCGGGTTCGCGGTCGTGACCCGGTGCTCGAGGTCGCCGCGGCGCAGCTGCGTGTTGCACGGCAGGACGACGGCACCGATCCGGAAGCAGGCGAGCATCGTCAGCACCCACTCGGCCCGGTTGCCGATCAGCGTCATGACGACGTCGCCGCGGCCGACGCCGCGGGCGACCATCGCGCCGGCGAGCCCGGCGCTGCGCGCGATCAGCTCCCCGTAGGCCCAGACCTTGCGCTCGCCATCCTCGCTCACGGCGACGACCGCCGGCGCGGCCGACGGGCGTTTCTCAAGGACGTCTTCGATGAAGTTCATGGCGATTCGAACGGTATTCTGCCCGCCGCCTCCGTCCCGGGCTCGAGAGCGTCGCGGGCCTCCGCCGGCGAGCGGGCGCTCTCATCCATTCGTCCACTCGTGATTGCCCCAGACGTCGTTCGGGTATCTGTGGCCCGACAGGGGCCCGCCGGGTACGCGGGCCCGATCCCCTCAGTCGCTTGGAGGCAACTTGATCATTCTCGGAGTAGTTCTGCTTGTAATCGGAGCGATCGCCAACATCGGCATCCTCTACACGCTTGGCGCGATCCTCGTCGTCATCGGCGTCATCCTCTGGATCCTCGGAGCCACAGGCCGCGCAGTCGGCGGACGGCGCTACTACTACTGACGCGGGCGGGCGGGCTCGGCGACCGCCGGGTCCGCCCGTCAACTCCAGAAGCGATCGCTCTCGGCCGGCTTCGCTTCGACCATCCGCCACTCGGTGACGGTGCCGTCCGCGACGCGGAGCAGGTGCGCGGCGAAGTTGTGCAGCCGCCGATCCGGCTTCTCGGCGCGGACCTCGACCATGATCAGGACGAGGCCCTCGTCGAGCACGACCGGATCCTGGGTCAACTCCACGCTGAAGTTGACCTGCTCCGGGTGCATCGCCGCGACGCGATCGAGGTATTCCTCGCGCCCGACCGCGTCCTCGCCGCCCTCGGCGTTCGTGATGTAGGCGCGCAGCCCGGGAGCCATCAGCGCCCGCATGCGCTCCAGATCGGCCCCGGAGAAGGCTGCGATCAGCTCTCTCGCCACATCGCCAGGACCTGCATCGCCGCTCATCGCTGTGGATTGAATCACCACCCACACAGTTCGGCAGGTGAGGAATCGTTTGGCCGTTCTGTCGCGAATTGCGTACCTGGGCGGTGCGCGGATCGCGACGAGATCGCCAGGCTGTTTCTCTACGGCCTGAGGCTGTCGCGTAACCCTACGGCCCACGACTGGACACTCCCTCTTTACGGCCGGAAGACAAAGCGGCAGCGCTCGGGTGGCGCCACGGCAGCCGCGAGATAGGTGGAATGGCCTCGAAGAGAAACCGCGCTTCGCCGGCTTTCTGACCGGGACGCGAGGACCTCAGCCGCCTGGTTCTCCGGACTTTGCCACCGCATACGTAGCGAACTCCGGAGCACGCGTCAGTTTCTCTTTGCGCGAAGGGACAGTGCCCTACCAAGCAAACGGTGGGCTCGCGCAGTTCGGCGACCTTAAAGGGGGCTATAGGCCCCCGAAGTCGCCAGGAACACGCCAGCGACGCCCACTTTCTCTTCGAGGCCATTCCACTATCTCGGTGCCACCGCCGCGGCGCGGGGCGGAGCCGCCCTCCGTCGAGGCGAAAGCGGGACTGGCCGAACGCGGGCTGGAGGTCTCTGCGACAGCCTCAGGCCAAAGCGCTACTCACGGAGGGCAGCTTCGACGGGCGCGTGACCGTCCACTTGATGGGCCTATCGCCCCCTTAACTGGACGGTCATCTATGCGCGCCGCATCTCTCGGTCAAAAGAGACGCTGGGGCTTTGCCGTTGCGGGCCGGGGGTCTGGGTCCGGCTCCTCGATCACCGCGCGTCTCTGGCGGGCAGCGGCCGCACGGCTCGGCGGCGATCCTGACGCCGGGTTGAGTCTGCGGCCGCGGCGGATCATTCGCTGCACGCGGGCGCGCTCGCCCTTCGGTAGGTAGCCGCCGCTCCGCGTACAGGCGCTCGTATCGAGGGCACCAGGTTCGGTCGGTACTGGCGCAGCCAGTCCATGAAGATCGCCTTCAGCGGCCCGCGGAGGTGTAGCCCGATGCCCCCGATCGTGTCCGCGCCGGCCTCCCCGCAGAGCTCGAGAATGCGCTCGACCTGGGCGGGCGAGTCGTTGATGCCGGGCATCAGTGGGGCGACCAGCACTCCGGTCCGGATCCCGGCCGCCTTCAGCTCGCGGATTGCCTCGATCCGCTTCATCGGGTTCGGGCTGCCGGGCTCGGTCTCGCGCCAGACCTTCTTGTCGATCGTCGGGATCGAGAAGTTGGCTGCGAACTCCGTCTTCTCGTTGAGCTGGGTGAACAGGTCGAGGTCACGGAGCAGCAGCGGGGAGCGGGTCAGGATCGAGCACGGGTTCCGTGCCGCGAGCAACTCCTCGAAGATCCCGCGCGTGATCCGGTAGCGGCTCTCGACCCACTGGTAGGGATCGGTGTTGGTGCCGAGGGCGATGTGCTCGCCCTTCCAGCTCGGCCGCCGCAGCTCGGCACGGAGCACCTCCGGCAGGTTGACCTTGACCACGATCTTGCGCTCGAACTCGGTCGCCGGATCGAGGTCCAGGTAGCGGTGGGTGGGGCGGGCGAAGCAGAAAAGGCACGCCATGGCTGCATCCTCTGTACGGGTTGATCGTGTGGCGGAAGTCCACGTGGGCCATCGGCGGCACGTCGTTGATCGCCGAGCGGGCGTGGACCTCGGTGAATTCGATGCCGAGCGCCTCGGGCGCGTCGAAAGTGCGCGTGACGGGCGCCCCGCTCATCCCGGGGAGCCGGCCGTCGTCGTCGCGCTCAGCTGTGAGGTTGTCCCACCGCACGAACGTATGTTCGCACGAGCGTCAGACGATACCGGCGTCCCGCAGCCAGGCGACGGTGCGGTCCATGCCCTCGGCGAGTTCCACGACTGCGGCTCCCAGCCCAGCAGCTCGCGCGCCGTCTCGATCCCGTAGGTGCCGTGGCGCTCGGCCAGGTAGCGGACGCCGTCCGGCGTCAGCTCGTTCGGCTTGCCGCTGACCCGCGCGGCCGCGTGCAGTGCGCGGGCGCCGGCCATGACGAGCGGCGTCGGCAGGCAGCGCAGCTTGACGCCGGCGGCGTCGGCGAGCGGCCGGAAGTAGTCACGTGTCTCGACGCCGACGCCGCCGCTCAGGGTGATCACCCGGCCGGCGGCTGCCTCGGCCCGCCCGGCGGCGATGATCCCCTCGACGAGGTCGTCGACGTAGATCGGGCTGTGGATCCCATGGCCGCGGGCCGGTAGCGCGAAGCGGCCTGCCTGCATGAGCTCGACGGGCAGCAGCGTCCACGGCCGCGAGGCCGGCCCGTAGACGTCCCCGGGGCGGACGATCGTCGCCTCCTGCTCGCCGGCCGCGTGCGCCTGCAGGACGAGCTGCTCGGCGGCGATCTTCGTGTCGACGTAGGCGATCCCCGTCGGCGCGACCGGGTGGGTCTCGGCCACCCCGTCGGGGAAGTCGAGGCCGAAGGTGACGACGCTCGAGATCTGCAGGAAGCGGCCGGCGCCGGCGTCGCGCGCCGCCTCCAGCGCCAGCCTCGTGCCGAGCACGTTGACGGCCCAGAAGCGCGAGACGTCGCTCGGCATGCCGACCAGCGCCGCCGTGTGGACGACGACGCCGGCGCCCTCGGCCGCCTGCTGCCACTCGCCTGGGACGGAGATGTCGCCGGCGACGATCGCTGCGCCCTCGTCCGCCGTCAGGTCGACGCCCGCGCACCTCCTCGCCCTGCTCGCGCAGCCGCTCGGCGAGGCGGCGGCCGATGAAGCCGCCGGCACCGGTGATCAGCCAGCGCACGGGCTCAGTCCTCCCAGCCTTCGATCACGAACGAGCTGCGCGTGATCTCGCCCTCGGCCTCGGCGACTTCGGGCTTGCGCGAGCCGGGCAGCACGAGCACGTCGTAGACCTCCTGCACCGCCTCCTCGAAGCGCAGAAAGCCGGCGATCTCGCCGCTGCGGATGTCGACGATCCAGACGCCGCACTGGCGCTCGATCGAGCCGCTCGGAGATCGGCAGCCCGCCGAAGGTCGCGGTCTCGCGGATCTGCGAGAGGCCGACGAAGGCGAGCGGCCCGGCGAAGGCGAGCCCGCGGGTGAATCCAGGCAGCTCCTGGACCGTCTCGTAGGTGCCGGCCTCGAGATCGACGACGCAGAGCCGGCCCTCGCCCGACTCGAGGAACCACAGGCGGCCGTCATGCACGCGCGGCGAGTGCGGCATCGAGAGCCCTTCGAGGAGGACCTCCGAGCTCGGCACATCGATCAAGCAGCCGCCGCTGGCCTTGTTCTCGCGCCAGCCGTTCGGCTCGCTCGTCTGACCGAGGGCGGTGACGAAGGCGACCTGGCCGTCGACCACCTCCATGCCGTTCAGGTGGCACGCATCGCCGGGCTGGAGCTTCTCGATGAACGGGGGCTTCCAGCGCGGCGAGAAGTTGTGCTCGGGGTCGAGCGTTGCCAGGCAGGAGAAGGCGGTGGCGACGAACCAGAGCTCGTTGCCGATCCAGGCGACGTCGTGGATGCGGACGTCGCCCGTGATCCGCGTGTTGCGGTGGATGAAGCAGGCGTCGTGGGTGCCGCGCGGCTCGACCTTCTCCGCGGCCGCCGGCATGTTCCGGTACTCGATCACCGCGCTGCGGGTGCCGATCGCGAGCTTGCCCTGATCGAGGGCGAGGCCCATCGGCTGATCGAAGTTGCGGAAGTGTGTGTTGAGCCGGATGCCGTCCTTGCGGGCGATGATCAGCTTGCCCGCCTGGTAGGTGCTGATCAGCAGCGAGGAGCCGAGCTGGCCGAGCAGCTCGGGGACCGAGCCGGTGTGGACGGAGCGCAGCGGCGAGCCGGTCGAGGCTCGGGTCGGCGTTGCCGGCCGCCGCCCGCTGCGGCAGCGCCAGCCAGCCCTGGGCCTGCTGAGCGGTCTCCGCCGCGCGCGGCATCGCCGCCGAGAGATCCTCCGGGATCTCCTCGATGGCAGGCTCGGCCTCGATCGCGTCGCGCAACGCCTCGGCCGCGTTCCGGAGGCCACCGCCGTCGAGGCCGAGGAAGCCGGCAAGCCGGCCGAGCTCGGCCGCCGGGTCGGCGCGCAGCGCCGCATGCGAGGTAACCGCCCAGCTCGCCGGCGGCAGCGCCGCGAGGTCCTCGAGCGAGATCCGCGTCACCCGCTCCCACTGTTCGGTGACGATCGAGCCGAGGTCGGAGCTGTCGAGCTCCCGCCAGCCGGGGACGAGCGCGAACGACCACGGCGGCCCCTGCCAGCCGTCCAGATCCGGGTGCGTGACCATGTGGCCGGACTCCCAGGCCCGGTAGGCATGTGCCATGGCCTCGCGCGGCGTGCGCCAGCAGAAGACGAAGCGGGCCGGGTCGAAGTTGGCTGCCAGCCACGGGACCTGAAGGGAGAAGCGGGGTGCGCCGGCGATCAGGACACCCGCGCCCGTCGGGCCGCCCCGGTGACTTCGGCGCTGTCGGCGGCCGTCAGCCGCTCGCCCTGATCGGCCGTCGTGCCGAGGGCGGCGCCGAGCGTCGGGTCCCAGCTGCTCGTGCCGGCGAGGGAGGCGAGCGCGCGGGCGAGGAGCGGGCTGCCGGCCCCGGGCGCGCCGAGCACGAAGACCGCCTCAGGCGACGCGTCGGCCTCCGGCTCCCGTGCTTGCTCCTCTGAAGCTTCCACCGGCGGCGCATGCTCGCATGAAGCGATCAGCGAGGCCGCCGTCACCGGCGCCGGCGCGAGGCGCTACTCGTAGAGCTTGACGATGCGCACGCCGCCGCCCTTGCCGGCGGCCTCGGCGGCGTCGACGCAGAGGTTGCAGAGCACGCACTCGTCGAGATTCTCGGCGACGATCGTGACGCCGGCGTCGCCGGCGCTGAAGATGTCGACCGGGCAGGCCTCCTCGAGCTTCTTCGCGAGCTCGGGGTCGTTCGCGACCTGCTCGTCGAGCTCGACGTTGATGAAGGTCCCGTTCAGGTCGCTCATCGGCCGAGCGCCTCCTTGACGCGGTTGGGGATCTCGTCGATCCGCTCGACGACAGGAATGCCGGCGGCTTCGAGCCGCTTGATCTTCTCCGTCGCCGAGTCCTCCTTGCCCTCGACGATCGTGCCGGCGTGGCCGAAGCTCATGCCCTGCATCTCCTCGTCGTCCATGAACTTGCCGGCCATGAACGCGACGATCGGCATCGTCGATCCGTTGGCCTCACGCCAGTCGACGAGCTCGGCCTCCATGCGGCCGCCGGGCTCGGTGTAGATCACGATCGCCTCGGTCTGCGGGTCCTCCTCGAAGAGCGGCATCAGCTCGGCGTAGGTGGAGCCGATGATCGCGTCGCCGCCGATCGAGATCGCGGTCGAGACGCCGAGGCCGGCCTGGGTCAGCGAGGAGGAGATCTCGGTCGTCATGCCGCCGGAGCGGGACATGACGCCGACCGGGCCGGGCGCGTAGGCCTTGGCCGCGTCCTTGGCGGGGCCGCCGATGCCGCCCATCTTGGCGACGCCGGGGGAGATCAGGCCGAGGCAGTTGGGGCCGATGATGCGGGCGCCGCGCTCGTTCGCGAGCTCGACCATCTCGGCGACGTCGCGGCGCGGGATGCGCTCGGTGACGACGACGATCAGCTTGATCCCGTTCTCGATCGCCTCGAAGACGGCGTCCTTGGTGAAGGCGGGGGGGACCGTGGCGACGGCGCCGTCGATCGGCGCGCCGTGGTGTTCGACGGCCTGCTCGACCGTGTCGAAGACGGGTACGCCGTGCACCTCGCGGCCCTTGCGGCCCGGGGTGACGCCGCCGACGATCTTCGAGCCGAAGTCGAGGCACTCGCGCGTCAGGTTGACGGCCTCGCGGCCGGTGATGCCCTGGACGATGAAGGTGAAGTCCTCGTTGAGAAGCACTGGCATGGCTAGGCATCGCCTCCCTGGACCTTGGCGACGGCGCGGCCGGCGGCCTCCCACATGGAGACCGAGCGGTCGCAGAACTCGATCCCGTACTTGTTGAGGATCTTGGCGCCCTCGTCCTCCCAGGCGCCCGGGATGCGGAAGATCACGATCGTCTCGGCCGGATCCTTGCCGAGCTCCAGGCAGGCCTTGATCACGCCGCGGGCGACGATGTCGACGCGGGTGTTGGAGACGATCGACATCATCACGGCGATCTTCTCGACGCCGTCCTTCTTCAGCACCTCCATCGCCAGGCCCTTCGACTTGGCGACCGAGGGGTTGCCGCCGATCTCGGCGTAGTTGGCGGGCTTGCCGCCCTGGCTGCGGACCGCGTCGGTGAGCGTCAACGAGCCGCCGCCGGCGCCGATCACGAGGCCGAGGTTGCCGGTGAAGCCGTGGTCCTTACCCTGGATCACGCCGCGGTGGTCGGCGCCGTCGATCGCCTTGACGTTGCGCTCGAACTCGGAGGGCTCGTAGTCCTCGCGGGGGTCGGAGAGATCGACGCCGAGCGACTCGAGCACCTTCTTGTGCCGGCCGACGGCCTCGTCCTCCATCTCCATGTGCGCGTCGAGGGCGACGAAGGAGCCGTCGGTGAGGCGCGCGACGGGGTTGATCTCGGCGAGCGTCATGTCGAACTCGCGCTGCAGGCGGGCGAGGCCGGCGAGCACGCGGCTGGCGCGGCCGAGCTCGGAGCCGGTCATGCCGCAGCGGGCGACGGTCTCCTTCGCCTGGAAGTCGGCGATCGGGTGCAGGTTGGAGAGGTGGCCGCGCCCGACGTGGTCGGGATGCTCCTCCGCGACCTGTTCGATGTCGATGCCACCCATGTCGCTGAACAGCATCATCGGGCGCTTGGCGCGGCCGTCCCAGAGGACCGCCGCGTAGTACTCCTGCTCGACCTCGGCCTTGGGGTCGACGAGGACGCCGACGGGCATGTGGCCGTTGATCTCGAGCTCGAGGATCTCGGCGGCGTATTCGGCTGCCTGCTCGGGCGTGTCGGCGAACTTGACGCCGCCCGCCTTCATCCGGCCGCCGGTCAGGACCTGCGACTTGATCACGGTCGGCCCGCCGATCTCGGCGGCGGCCTTCTGCGCCTCCTCGGGCGTCTTCGCGAAGCCGTACTTCGTCACCGGGATGCCGGCCCGCTCGACTAGGCGGCGTGATTCGAACTCGTAGAAACGCATAGTTTGGTGGCAGCGGGATGCCGCGGAGGCGGAACCCTAATGCACGGCGACCGACGGGTGGACTGAAGCTTCAGCGCCAACCCGCCGATAAACAGTTCTGACAGCGGGAATCGAAAACTGGAGCACCTTGCTACCCCATGCGTAAGCGTTTTCTCATCTCCACGGGGCTACTCGCCCTCGTCGCCGCCCTCGCCCTGACGCCGAACGTGTTCGGCCGCGGCCTACTCGGCAGCCTGGTCGCCAAGAACACCGCCAGCCACGGGAAGTCGAAGGTTGCCGTGATCCCGTTCAAGACGGTCCTCAAGCCGGGACGGCTGAGCCTCAGGGTCACGGCCCGCCCATCGCACAAGAACGTCGCCTGGGTGTACACCGCTCGCTGCCTCAAGGATGGGCGGCTCTTCCAATATCCCCTCCCGGGCCACGTCGAGGACAAGGTGAGCCGCACTCCGTTCACGAAGCCGATCCGGCTCGGCGTTCAGAATCCCGATACATGCGACGTCCAGGCGAGCGCCAAGCTCGACTACCACGACGGCAAAGCCGTCACCGTGAAGATCTTCGACAAGTAGCGCGCCGCCGCCCGAACGCCATGCGCCGCAGGCTCGTTCCGGCAGTCACCCTCGTCGTCGCCATCGCCGCGCTGGCCGCCGTGCCCACCGTCTTTGCGGGCAAGCACGGCCGCGTGGTCGCCAAGGACACGGACAGCCACGGCAAGTCGAAGGTCGCCGTCGCAACGGCCAGCCTCAAGACTCCGGGCAAGCTGACCTTCAAGGTGACGACCCGCCCCGCGCATGTGAAGGTTGCCTGGGATTACACGAACCGCTGCATCCAGGACGGGCGTCTGTTCCAGCACCCGCTGCCCGGCCACGCCCATGACACGTTCAGCCGCACGCCATTCGCCAAGCACATGAAGAACGGCGGGGCGCGGCACCCGGACAGCTGCGACGTCGCGGTCAGCGCGAAGCTCAAGTACAAGGTCGGCAAGGCCGTCACGGTCAAGATCCTCGAGAAGTAGTCCGGCGTAGGCGCGCCGTGCGCGTGCTCGCCGTCTCCCAGCAACCCGATGCCGGCCCAGGCGTCTTCGCGGACGCAGTGCGCGAGGACGGCCACGAGCTCACCATCTGGGAGCCCGCCCGGGGCGCTGAGGCGCCTGCCGACCCCGCCGCCTTCGACGCGACGATCGTCCTTGGCGGCGCCATGAACGTTGACGAGGCGGACGAGCATCCCTGGCTCACAGGCGAGCTCGAGCAGGTCCGGATGCTGCTCGCTGCGGGGCGGCCCGTGCTCGGCGTCTGCCTGGGCGCGCAGCTCCTGGCGACGGCTGCGGGAGGCGGCGCCCGCCGGGCCCCCGAGCCCGAGATCGGCTGGTTCGACGTCGAGCTGACGGCGGCCGGCGCCGCCGATCCACTGCTCGCCCCGCTGGCGCCCAGCTTCGAGGCCTTCCAGTGGCACAGCTACGAGTGCGTGCTCCCCGCCGGCGCGACGGAGCTCGCGGCGAGCCCAGTCTGCCCGCAGGCGTTCCGGCTGGAGGGCGCGGCGTGGGGGATCCAGTTCCATCCCGAGGTCTCCCGCGCCGATGCCCTGCACTGGATCGATGACTACCGCTCCGATCCCGACGCCGTGCGGATCGGCATCGACCCGGTCGCGATGCGGGCCGAGGCCGAGCCCCGCCTCGAGGCGTGGAACGAGCTCGGCCGGGCGCTCTGCCGGCGCTTCCTCGCAGCGGCGGCCGCCGGCTGAGCTGTTACTGCGGCGTGACGTAGGCGGCCGTGATACCGCCGTCGACCATCAGGCTCGAGCCGGTCACGTAGCTCGACTCGTCGCTGGCCAGAAACAGCGCCGCGTTGGCGATCTCCTCGGGTCGCGCGAAGCGGCCGACCGGGACGTGCACGAGGCGGCGCTGGGCCTGGACGCGGTCGCTCGAGAACAGCTCGCGGAGCAGCTCGGTGTCGACGGGGCCGGGGCACAGCGCGTTACAGCGCACGCCGCGGCGGGCGAACTCGACGCCGATCTCGCGCGACAGCGCGGCGACGCCGCCCTTCGAGGCGGTGTAGGAGATCTGCGAGGTCGCGGCGCCGAGGTGGGCGACGAACGACGCGGTATTGATTACCGAGCCCCCGCCGGAGTCGAGCAGGTGCGGGATGCCGTGCTTGCAGCAGAGGAAGACGCCGAGCAGGTTGACCTCCTGCACGCGCATGAACGACGGCACCGAGGTCTCGAGCACGGAGGTGTCGTCGGTCGGGTTGATGCCGGCGTTGTTGAAGAGCACGTCGATGCGCCCGAACTCGTCGCGCGCCTCGCGATACATCGCCGCGACCTGCTCCTCGTCGGTGACGTCCGCCTCGATCGCGAGATCGCCGGCAGCGCCGGACTCGCGGTCGACGCCGACCACCGTCGCGCCCTCCTCGGAGAAGCGGCGTGCGGTCTCGGCACCGATACCGGCAGCGGCGCCGGTGATCACGCAGACCTTGCCGTCCAGTCGTCCCATCCCGAGCATCCTCAGCTTTCCTCTGTCGCGTAGAAGACGTTCTTGACCTCGGTGTAGGCGTCGAGCGCGTGCGGGCCGAGCTCGCGGCCGACGCCCGACTGCTTGAAGCCGCCGAACGGCGTCGAGACGCGCACGGAGAGGTTCGAGTTGATCGAGAGCACGCCGGTGTCGATCGCGCGGCAGACGCGCAGCGCCTTGGCGCCGTCGCGGGTCCAGACCGAGCCCGACAGGCCGTACGGGGTGTCGTTGGCGAGCCGGACCGCTTCCGCCTCGCCCTCGAACGGGATCACGCTCGCGACCGGGCCGAAGATCTCCTCGCGCGCGGCGCGGTCGTCGTTGGCGACCGGGCAGAGGACGGTCGGCGGGAACCAGTAGCCGGGACCGCCGGGGGCGGCGCCGCGGAAGGCGACGGTGACGTCGTCGTCGACGTAGGAGGAGACGGTCTCGAGCTGTTCGGCCGAGATCAGCGGGCCCATCGTCGTCTCCTCGCTGAGGGGGTCGCCGACGGTGATCCGGCTCGACCGCTGCCTCCATCAGCTCGAGGAAGCGGTCCAGCACCGAGCGCTCGACGAGGATCCGCGAGCGCGCGCAGCAGTCCTGGCCGGCGTTGCCGAAGACGGCGCCGGGCGCGCCCGCTGCCGCGGCCTCGAGGTCGGCGTCGGCGAAGATCACGTTCGCCGACTTACCGCCGAGCTCGAGCGTCACGCGCTTGATCGTCTCCGCGGCGCCCGCGGCGATCCGGCGGCCGACCTCGGTCGACCCAGTGAAGGCGATCTTGGCGACGTCCGGGTGGGCGACGAGCCGCTCGCCACACTCGCGACCGGGCCCGGCGACGACGTTGAGCACGCCCTCCGGGAGGCCGCTCTCGACGGCGAGCCGTTCGAGCTCGAGCGCGCTCAGCGGGGTCAGCTCGGCCGGCTTGAGGACGACCGTGTTGCCCGCGGCGAGCGCCGGCCCGAGCTTCCAGGCGGCGATCGTCAGCGGGAAGTTCCAGGGCACGATCAGCCCGACGACGCCGAGCGGCTCCCGGAAGGTCATGTCGATCCCGCCGGAGACCGGGATCGTGTCGCCGAGCAGGCGCTGCGGCGCTGCGGCGTAGTAGCGGAAGGTGTCGGCGACCATGCCGATCTCGCCGCGGGCGTCGCCGATCGGCTTGCCGGCGTTGCGGGCCTCGAGCGTCGCCAGTTGCTCCTTGCGATCGGCAACCGCATCGGCGAGCCCGTGCAGCAACTCGGCGCGACGCTCCGGCGTGATCGCGCGCCACGCTCCGAATGCGGCCCGCGCTCGTTCGACCGCAGCGTCGGTCTCCGCCGCGCCGGCGCGCGGGATCTCCGCCATGACCTCTGCGGTCGCCGGCTCGATCACCTCGATCATGAGACCACCTCCTCGTTCTCGCTCTCCACCCGCGGCCGCGGCGACGAGGCCGGCGACGAGCGCGCTGCGCTCGTCCTCCTCGGTGTGCCAGAGGATGCCGAGCACGTGCTCGCGCTCGCGCATCTCGATCGCCTCGACCACGTCGTCATCGACCGACCAGCCGGTCACCTCGAGGCCGTCGCCGAGCCGGCGAATGCCCTGATGGTGGTGCGAGCGCACCTGCAGGCGCTCCCGCCCCTCGGCGCCCGCAATCCGTGAGCCCGGCTCGAGCCGGACCTCGTGGTCGCTGAAGACTCCGGGCATGTGCATGTGGGTCGCCGCCGTCTCGAGGTGCGCGTCGAGCGTGCCACCCAGTGTGACGTTGAGCAACTGCATCCCGCGGCAGATTGCCAGGACGGGAACGTCGGCCGCCAGCGCCGCCGCCGAGCAGGGCGAGCTCGAAGGCGTCGCGTTCGGCGTTGACGCCGAGTCGTGTGTCTCGTCCGCCTCACTCGTCGTAGAGGTCGGGGTCGATGTCGGAGCCGCCGGGCATGATCAGCCCGTCGAGCAGCGCCAGCGTCGCCCCGGGATCGTCGTTGAGCTCGTCGTGGGCCGGCAGGATCACCGGCAGCCCGCCGGCCTCGACGACCGCCCGCGAGTAGGTTCGCTGGGAGACGTTCGCCTCGACGTCCCAGACGGCCCAGCGCGCGCGGTCGATCGCGGCGCAGATGCCGATCACGGGCGGCGGCTCAAAGCCGCTCGAACCCCCGGTAGCGCTCCCAGTCGGTGACCGCGGCCTCGCTCGCCTCGATCTCGATCCGGGCGCGGTTCAGGTAGTGGTCGACGACCTCCGTGCCGAACGCCTTGCGGGCGAGGTCGCTGTCGGCAAACAGATCGCGGGCGGCGCCGAGGTTCGTCGGCACACGCGGCTTCTCCGACTCGTAGGCGTTGCCGCTCCAAGGCCGGCTCGAGCTCGAGCTCGCTGTCGATCCCGTGCAGGCCCGCGGCGATCATCGCCGCCAGCGCCAGGTAGGGATTGACGTCGGCGCCCGGCAGGCGGTTCTCGAAGCGCAACGAGGGGCCGTGGCCGACGACCCGGATCGAGCACGTCCGGTTGTCCTCGCCCCAGGCAACGGCGGTCGGGGCGAAGGAGCCGACGGCGAAGCGCTTGTAGGAGTTGATCTGCGGGGCGAAGAACATCGTCAGCTCGCGCATGCAGGCGAGCTGGCCCGGCGAGGAAGCGGTGGAAGGTCGTCTCGTCGCCGCCGAAGACGTTCTCGCCGGCCTCGTCCTGCAGCGAGCAGTGGATGTGGCACGAGTTGCCCTCGCGCTCGTTGAACTTCGCCATGAAGGTGATCGCCATCTCCTCCTGGGCGGCGATCTCCTTGGCGCCGTTCTTGTAGATCACGTGGTCGTCGCAGGCGGCGAGCGCGTCGGAGAAGCGGAAGTTGATCTCGTGCTGGCCGAGGTTGCACTCGCCCTTCGAGTTCTCGACGAGCATCTCGGCGCCCATCATCGCGTTGCGGATCCGGCGGATCAGCGGCTCGACCCGTGCGGTGCCGAGCAGCGAGTAGTCGACGTTGTAGAGGTTGGTCGGCTCGAGGTCGCGGTAGGCCTTGCGCCACGCTTCCTCGTAGGTGTCGTTGAAGACGATGAACTCGAGCTCGGTGCCGGCGAACGGCCGCCAGCCGCGCTCGGCGAGCCGCTCGATCTGGTGCCGCAGGATCTGGCGCGGGGAGGCGGGTACGGGGTCGCCGTCGTGCCAGAGGATGTCGGCCATCAGCATCGCCGTGCCCTCCTGCCAGGGCACCGGGCGGAGCGTCTCGAGGTCGGGCTTCATCGCGAAGTCGCCGTAACCCCGCGACCAAGACGACATCTCGTAGCCGTCGACGGTGTTCATGTCGACGTCGACGGCGAGCAGGTAGTTGCAGCCCTCGGCGCCGCTCTCGAGCACCTCGTCGAGGAAGTGGTGGGCGGTCAGGCGCTTGCCCTGGATCCGCCCCTCCATGTCGGCGATCGCGAGGACGACCGTGTCGATGCTGCCGTCGGCGACGGCCTCTTTGAGCTCCTCGAGCGTCACGGGCCGAGACTACGCCGAGCCGGGCGGCGTCCGGCTCGTCGACCCTCGAGCACCCGGCCGGTCTCGTCGGTCGCGACCTGGCGGATCGGACCCGTGAACGTGTTCCGGGCGCTGATCAGCCACCAGGCCCCGACCGCGATGATCACGACGAGAACCGTGACCGGCGCGTAGTTGAAGAACTTCCAGTCGAACGTGCTCGTCCCATGGGACCCCGGCCGGCGATCTGCGGGAGGCTGAAGATGACGACGCAGATCGCCACCCAGATCGACGGCGGCCGGGTTGACCCACTTGTACTTCCTGCCCAGTGTCCAGGGGCCGGGGATGAACGTGTCGCCCTTGCGCCAGCGCAGGTAGACCGGGATCACGTAGGCGATGTAGAGGCCGATCACGGTGATCGAGACGACCGCGGCGAACGCGTACGGTGAAGTTGTTCTCGTCACCGATCAGCGCCGGCAGCGTCACCAGCATGCGCCAGCATCGCCATGAAGATCACCGAGAATGCGGGCACGCGGTGGTGGTTGAGCCGCGTCCAGATCCGATGGCCGGGTACGGCCCGATCCCGCGAGAACGCGTAACACATGCGCGAGGCGCTGGTCAGGCAGGCCATGCCGCAGAAGAGCTGGCCGATCGGTCGCGATCAGGATCACCGCCTTCGCCGCGCCTGAGCCCAGGGCGCTGTCGAAGATCGCCAGCGAGGAGCCGAGGCCGAAGCCGTTCGCCGGATCGTTGACGAACTTGGCATCGGAGGCGGCGAAGGTGATCGCCAGCAGCACGAGCCAGCCGATCACGCCGGCGCAGAAGACCGAGCGCCAGACGCCCTTGGCGGCGCCCAACGCGGCGCCCTTCGTCTCCTCGCTGATGTGGGCGGAGGCGTCGTAGCCCGTCTGCGTGTACATCGTCAGCAGGAAGCCGAGCGGCAGCACGTAGAACCAGAAGCCGAGGCCGGAGATGCCGTCGCCGAAGAGGCCGGAGTTGTTGAAGCGCTCGGTGAAGACGAAGTCGACGCTCGCGTGCTGGTCGGGAACGATGATCAGGATCGCGATGATCACGGCGACGCCGACCACGTGCCAGAACGACCGAGATGTTGTTGAAGCGGGCGACGAGCGGCGAGCTGAAGATGTTGATCAGCGAGTGGATGATCAGGAAGAGCGCGAAGAGCGACGAACGTCTCCGAGAGCACGTGCGTCGGTGTCCGCGAAGTTGATGAAGCCGAGGTTGAGGCCGTAGAGCCCGAGCAGCGCGTTCGCGAACTGCGCCGAGGCGTAGACGACGGAGGCGACGACGCCGACCAGGCCGATCAGGTTGAACCAGCCGGTGAACCAGCCCCAGGTCTTGCCGCCGAGGTCGGACGCCCAGTAGTAGATGCCGCCGGCGGTCGGGTACTTGGAGACGAGCTCCGACATCGAGAAGGCGACCAGCAGGACGAGGCCGCAGATGATCGGCCAGCCCCACGAGATCGCGATCGGCCCGCCGTTGTTCCAGGCGATGAAGTAGGTCGTGAAGCAGCCTGCGAGGACCGAGATGATCGTGAACGAGATCGCGAAGTTGGAGAAGCTGCTCCAAGCGCGGTCGAGGGTCTGCGTGTATCCGAGCTTGGCGAGCGTGGTCTCGTCGTCATCCGGCTCGGGGGCGGACCCCGGGACGCTGGTCGCTTCCATTCGTATCTCCCTTCCGCAGGGCAGGGACTGCCCCGGGCTTGCTTGCGTGTCGCCTGCTTCCCCCGATTGGGGACCCTATGCCCCCGATCGCGCGGATTCAAGCGCCGTATCGGCCGTGGTCGAGGTCTCCCATGTGCCGCTGCGGCGAAAAGTCGCGACCCTCCGGCGCCTGGGAAGTTCCGCAGGATGCGGGGGAGAACTACCCGGCTGGCGTCGCCGCGCCGCCCGTTGCGGCACAATCCGGAGTCCCGCCGGGCCCGTGCCCCACACCACGCCGGGCTCCGCGGATCCCACGAGGCAGAAACCGATTTCAAGTTTGTTTGAGAGAAGGAGCTGAACTTCGCGATGAGTGACGCGACCGTGACCGACGTACCGACAGAGAACAAGACCCTGATCAGCTGGGTGGATGAGATCGCCGCCCTGACCAAGCCCGCGAACGTGTACTGGTGCGACGGCAGCGCCTCCGAGTACGACCGTCTCTGCCAGGAGCTCGTCGACGCCGGCACCTTCAAGCGGCTTTCCGACGCCAAGCGCCCGAACTCGTATCTGGCCTGGTCCGACCCCTCCGACGTCGCCCGCGTCGAGGACCGCACCTTTATCTGCAGTGAGACCGAGGACGGGGCCGGCCCGAACAACAACTGGCGCGCCCCGGACGAGATGCGCGCGCGAGATGAACGAGCTCTTCGACGGCGCGATGGCCGGTCGCACGATGTACGTCGTCCCCTTCTCGATGGGCCCGCTCGGCTCCGACAAGTCGCAGATCGGCGTGCAGCTGACCGACTCGCCCTACGTCGCCGTCTCGATGCGGATCATGACCCGGATGGGCGCCGGCGCGCTCGAGGTGCTCGGCGCCGAGGGCGAGTTCGTACCCTGCGTGCACTCCGTCGGCGCGCCGCTGGCCGAGGGCGAGGAGGACGTCTCCTGGCCGACGAACGCCGAGACGAAGTACATCGTCCACTACCCCGAGAGCCGGGAGATCTGGTCCTACGGCTCCGGCTACGGCGGTAACGCGCTGCTCGGCAAGAAGTGCCTGGCGCTGCGCATCGCCTCGGCGATGGCGCGCGACGAGGGCTGGATGGCCGAGCACATGCTGATCCTCAAGCTCACCTCGCCGGAGGGCGAGGTCAAGTACGTGACCGGCGCCTTCCCGTCGGCATGCGGCAAGACCAACCTGGCGATGATGATCCCCACGCTCGAGGGCTGGAAGGTCGAGACGATCGGCGACGACATCGCCTGGATGAAGTTCCACGACGACGGCAAGCTCTACGCGATCAACCCGGAGGCGGGCTTCTTCGGGGTCGCCCCGGGCACCGGTGACAAGACGAACCCGAACGCGATGAAGGCGGTCGAGTCCGACACGATCTTCACCAACTGCGCGCTGACCGACGACGGCGACATCTGGTGGGAGGGCATGACGCCGAGCAGCCCGCGCACGCGATCGACTGGCACGGCAACGACTGGACGCCCGATGTCGGAGGCGCCCGCCGCCCACCCGAACGCGCGCTTTACGGTCACCGCCGCCCAGGCGCCCTCGATGGCGCCCGAGTGGGAGGACCCCGAGGGCGTCCCGATCGACGCCTTCCTGTTCGGTGGCCGCCGCGCCAGCGTCGTGCCGCTCGTCCGCGAGGCGTTCGACTGGGAGCACGCCGTCTTCATGGGCGCCACGATGTCCTCGGAGATGACCGCCGCCGCCTTCGGCACGGTCGGCCAGCTCCGCTTCGACCCGTTCGCGATGCTGCCCTTCTGCGGCTACAACATGGCCGACTTCATGGCGCACTGGCTGAAGATCGGTCGCACCGAGGGTGCGCAGCTGCCGAGGGTCTTCTACGTCAACTGGTTCCGCAAGGACTCGGACGGGAAGTTCATCTGGCCCGGGTTCGGCGAGAACAGCCGTGTGCTCGAGTACATCTTCCGTCGCTGCAACGGCGAGGGCGAGACCCGCGAGACCGCGATCGGCCTCGTTCCGGCAGAGGGCGAGCTCAACATCGAAGGCCTCGACATCTCCGCCGAGCAGGTCGAGGAGCTCCTCGCGGTCGACGAGACCGCGCTCAAGGAGGAGCTCGACCAGGTCCGCGACCACCTCGCCAAGTTCGGCGACAAGCTCCCCGACGAGGTCTCCGCGCAGCTGCACACGCTGACCGAGAAGCTCGGCTAGGGCGCGGCCCCAGCGGATAGTCGTCCGCTTAGGTACCCCATGCAGTACCTAAGTGGACGATGTGCGATCGGACTGCCTGCGGTGTAGGCGCTTTGACGCCCGAGCCGCAGCGCCTCGAGCTCGAGCGGAATCGCGTCCGCCTTTCGGTCGTCGACTTCGGCGGGACAGGCGAGGCCGTGATCCTGTTTCACGGCCTGCGTTGAAGGAGGTTCTGCAGTCGCTCTAGACCGCAGGCGGAACCCTGGTTTGCGGGCCTGAACTTCGGCTAGGCTGCTCGCCGTGCGCACACTTCATCGTCTGAGCTTTTTCGCGACTTTGATCGCGGCGTTCGCGTTCGCTTCGGTCGCGAACGCGACGACGATCAACGTCACATCGACCGCCGACTCGGGCAGCGCCTGCACCCTTCGCAACGCGATCGTTGCCGCAAATGCGAACGCGGCGGCGGGCGCCTGCCCGGCCGGGCAGGCTGCGCCGGCCGTCGACGAGATCACGTTCGCCGGCGCCGTCGGGCCGACCATCACCCTCACGGCTGCGCTTCCACAGATCGGCGATCCGCTGACGATCAGCGGCCCGGGTGCCGCTCAGCTGACCGTCGACGGGGCGGGCGCCTACCAGCCGTTCAAGATCGCCACCGTCGGGGCCACGATCTCCGGCCTGACCATCACCAACGGCAAGTGTGGGGTCGCCTGCGGCAGCGAGGGCGGTGCGATCTTCAGCAACGGCACGCTGACGCTCGACTCCGACGTGGTCTCCAACAGCACCGCGCAGAATGTGACGTCCGGTGCATCGAGCAACTTCGCCGAGGGTGGCGGCATCGAGGCCCAGGGCGGCTCGACGCTCCACGTCGTCAACAGCCGATCAGCGGCAATACGGTGGCGGCCAACAGCTCGACCAGCTAGAACGGATCGTCCGGCGGTGCGATCATGGACCGCGGCACGGTGACGGTCGATGCGAGCACGATCAGCGGTAATACCGCGACCGCGACGGCGGGTGCCGGCGGCAGCACCAACGTCGACGGTGGGGCGATCACCAGCGTCGGTCACCTGACCATCACCCGGAGCGCGGTCACCGACAATCTAGTCACTGCCACCGGGACGTCGAACTCGGCGTCCGGCGGTGCGATCTTCGAATTCAACGCTCCGTCGATCACGCTTGCGATCGACCGCAGCACGATCGCCAACAACACGGTCAGTGCAAGCTCGGGAGCGACGGTCGGCGGCGGGATCTACTCGATCGGCGCGCCGGGAACGGTGCGGAGCTCGACGATCAGCGGCAACTCGGCGGCGCTCTCTGCGAGTGGCCGTCTACCAGCCGCTGACGTTGACGAACACGATCATCACCAACCCGCAGGTCGGATCCAGCTGCATCATCCGGTCACGTCGGCCGGGTTCAACCTGGAGAGCACCAACACCTGCGGTCTCAATCAGGCCACGGACCTGACGAGCACCAGCCCGATGCTCGGCCCGCTTGGCGACAACGGTGGAGCGACCTCCACCCGCGTTCCGCTCACCGGCAGACCGGTGATCGACGGCGGCAGGCCGCATCGGGCGAGCGCGTCGACCAGATCGGCCGGCTGCGACCGAGCGACATCGACTCGATCCCGAACGCCACCGGGGGCGACGGCAGTGACATCGGCGCGGTCGAGGTCCAGGACACGGTGGCCCCGGATACGTCGATCAACTCCGGTCCGGCCCAGGGCTCGACCATCAGCGGCTCAGCGACGTTTTCCTTCAGCTCGAGCGAGAGCAAGTCCCATTTCGCCTGCTCGGTCGACGGCGGAGCGTTCGCACCGGGCTCGAGCCCCAGGACGCTGAAGCTGGGCGATGGTCCGCATGTCTTCGCCGTGCGCGCCATCGACGGCACCGGCAACACGGACGCCACACCGGCGAGGCGCTCGTTCAAGGTCGACTCCACTGCGCCGCAGACCAAGCTCGAGAAGCCGAGGAAGAAGAAGACGACCAAGAAGAAGGTCAAGGTCAAGTTCAGCTCCTCCGAGCCGGATTCGACCTTCGAGTGCAGGGTCGACTCGAAGCCGTTCGAGGAGTGCACGTCCCCCTACAAGGCCACGCACCTGAGGCCCGGCAAGCACAAGATCCAGGTGCGCGCCACCGATCCGGTCGGCAACACCGACCTGAGCCCGGCGACCGCCAAGATCAAGGTCGTGCGCAAGCACTGATCACGGCCGCTCCGCGCTTGCTTCCGGCAAGCGCCGGAGCGCATCGCGATTGGCTCGGCCGCAGGTCTAAACCGCGGCGAGCAGCTTCGGCGCGACCTGCTTCTTGCGGCTCATCACGTCGGGAAGCTCGATCACGCCGTCCTCGGCGGACTTGGCGAAGGCGCGCTCGACCGGGCCGGCGTCGCCGGCGATCAGCAGGTCGGTGCCCTTGGTGACGATGTCGGTGACCATCAGCGCGGCGAACGGGTAGGCCTTCTGCTCGCGGACGCCGTTGAGGGCCTCGAGCAGCTCGTCCTTGCGCTCGAGCAGCGACTTGCCGACGGTCTCGATCTGCGCGATCGAGATCGTCTCGCCGTTGCCGAGCTGGTACTCCTTGCTGTCGCGGGTGACGATCTCGGGAGCGGCCGACCGAGGAGACGTCGCTCGAGGCCTCGAACATCTCGCGGCCGAGCTCCAGGCCATCGACGCCGAGGGCGCGCTCGAGGTACTCGACGACGACGCGATCGCGGGGCGTGGTCGTCGGCGAGTTGAGCAGCACCGTGTCCGAGAGCACGGCGCCGAGCAGCATCATCGCGGTCGAGGCGCTCGGCTCCATGCCGTTCTGGCGGAAGCGCTCGACGACGAGCGTCGCGGTCGAGCCGACCGGGTCGAAGGTGGCGGTGACCGGCACGTGAGTCTCGATCGAGCCGATGTGGTGGTGGTCGAGGATCTCGACGATCTCGGCCGTCTCGATCCCGTTGACGCTCTGGCTCTGCTCGGCGTGGTCGACGAGGATCACCCGGCGCGGCGTGGGGGAGACGAGGTCGGTTCGCGTGACGAGGCCGATCGGTCGCCGCTGGCGGTCGACGGCGACCGCGGCGCGGTAGTGGACGTCCTTGATCTGCTCGGCCACCTCGGAGAGCAGCTCGTCGGGGTCGACCGTCAGCGGCTCGCGGTCGACCAGCGCCCGGCAGGGCGCGGCGAGGGTGATCATCCGGCTCGAGACGTAGGAGTCGAGCGGGCTGACGACGACGGTCGTGCCGTGCTCGCGCGGCGGCGGCGAGGACCTCGTCTGGCGGGCTTGATGCCGTTCGAGGCGACCAGCATCGCGGCGCCGAGCTCGATCGTCTGCAGCTGCGCGTCGGGCCGGTCGCCGACGATGACGACGTCGCCGTCGGAGATCCGGCTCTCGCTCCGCGACGGGTCGATCGAGTGGACCCAGACGCGGCCCTCGATCGGGTGATCCTCGCCCTCGAGCAGCTCGCCGTCGAGCACGCGGACGATCGCCTCGACGGTCGTCGGCGCGTCGACCAGGGTCGAGGTCTTGCGCGACTCGCGGATGTAGCGGTGGGCCAGCGCCCGCTCCGTCATCACGCCGATCAGCTGGTCGGCGTCGTCGAGCACCGGGACGAGGTCGAGGTTGCCGCGGGCCATCGTCAGGCCGACCTCGCGGACGGGCTCGTCGTGGTGGGCGATCGGGAACTCCTCGCGCATCACGTCGCTGACGCGGAGCATCACGTGCGCCATGAAGTCGGGCTTGGTCGCGCCGCTGCGGTCGAGCGCCCATTCGGTCTGCGCGTTGACATCGCCGAGGCGGACGGGGACGTAGCGTGTACTCGTCGTCGAGCCGGCCCTTGAGCTCGGCGTAGCCGATTGCGGAGGCGATCGAGTCCATGTCCGGGTTCTTGTGCCCGGTCACGTAGATGCGGTTGCGGGGCTCTGCGTCTGCCATTGGAGGGCGCATTGTCGCTGCTCCGTGGCGGGCATGCGATCCGGCGCGGGGTCGTGCAAGTCTGTCCCGATGGAGACGGCTGGCGGCCTGCAGCGCGCATGTCATCGGCATCGACGTCGGCGGTTCGTCGGTCAAGGGCTCGCTCGTCGACGTCGCCAGTGGCGCTCTCGTCGGCGAGCCTGAGCGGCGGCCGAGCCCGCCCGGCTTCGAGCCCGATCGGATCCTCGGCCTGATCGCCGAGGTCGCCGACGAGCTCGGACCCGGGCTGCCGGTCGGCGTCGGCTTTCCGGCGGTCGTCCGTGAGGGCGTGCTCGCCACGAACCCGACGTCGCACGAGCGTCCCGGCTGGAAGGGGCTGGCAATCGAGGACGAGCTCGCGCGGCTCCTCGGCCGGCCGGTCGCCGTCGGCAATGACGCCGACGTCGCCGGCGAGGCCGAGCTGCGACTGGGCGCCGCACGCGACGCGGAGCGGGACCATCCTCGTGCTCACGCTCGGCACCGGCATCGGCACGGCCGTCTTCCGCGACGGCGTACTGGTCCCCAACGTCGAGCTCGGCCGCCTGTACCTCGCCGGCCAAGACCGTGTGGCCGAGGACTACTGCGCCGCGCGGGTGATCGCGGAGCAGGACCTGAGCATGGGCGAGTGGGCGGGGCGACTCAGCACTTACCTCGCCCACGTCGAGCGCATCCTCGCTCCGGACCTGATCGTGATCGGCGGCGCCGTCAGCGCCGAGAGCGAGCGCTTCATGCCGCTGCTCCGCGCCCGGGCGGAGCTGGTCCCCGCCGCCTTCGGCAATGACGCGGGCCCGATCGGCGCGGCGATGCTTGCTGCGTCCCGATAGAAGGCACATCGACCACCGCCCGCGGTAGTCGATGTGCCACGTAAACCGGCCAGGCCGGTCAGCAGCGCGCGAGCTCCTTCGCGTAGAACGGGAGGTAGTCGTCCCAATGGGCGGCCCAATAGTCGCCGTCATGGCCGCCCGGCCAGACGTGGTGGGTGAGGTCCGCCGCCGGCCGCCTGCAGGTTGGCGATGAAGGCGTCGTCGCCGGGCACGAACGGGTCCTCGTCGCCTTCGTCGATCCACAGGGGCAGTTGCGTGTACGGATTGCCCGGCGCCGCCGCCGCGGCGACGACGTCGTGGTTGCCGAAGTCCTCGGCGTCGTCGAAAGCGCCGGCCGCGCTCTGCCCGCCGTCCGTCCACAGCGCCGGCGAGTGCGCGCCGACCGCGCAGAACATCCCCGGGTTGAGCCGGGCCAGGTCAAGGGCCCCGAAGCCGCCCATCGAGATGCCGCCGATCGCGACTCGGTCGGGGTCGGTACCGAACTGCTTCTCCACGGCGGGGATCACCTCGTCGGTCACGTAGCTGCCCCACTTGCCGTCGGCGCGGTCGTGCCAGTAGGAGGAGTCGCCGCCATCCGGAAAGGCGACTACGGGTGCGCGGGTGCCCTGCGCGGCGAGCGCGGCGAAGAACGGCTCGCTGTTCGCGTAGTCGTTCTGATCGCCGCCGCGCCCGTGCAGGAAGACGAGCAGCGGCGCCCCGTCCGGATCGACGCCGTCCGGCGTCACCACGTCGATGGGCTCGTCGTGGCCCACGTCCTTGCTGTGGATCGTGATTTCGTCGACCGAGGCGCCGTGACGGTCCGGGAGGACGAAGGCGTGGAGTGCGAGCCAGGCGGTTGCCCCGAGGGCGGCGAGCAGCAACAGCACTGCGATCGCCCGTCGTCGCCGGAAACTGACCGCCTCCGCTTGCCCCACGCCCGGCAGTCTGACGGAGGGCCGAACTAGTCGACCAGATAGGGGCTCAGCGCCGTCCGCACGTCGTCGGGGATCGGCGTCTTCTCCGCCGTTCCGTAGTTGACGAAGACGTGGCGGATCTCGCCTTCGGCGCAGACGTCGCCGTCGAGGTCGGTGATCGCGATCGCGGTGATCAGCGAGGTCGTGCCCATGTGCGAGACGCGCATCACGATCTCGAACTCCTGGTCGAAGCGCAGCGAGGCGCGGTAGCGGATCGTCGCCTCGGCGACCGACATGTCGACCCCGGAGCCGGACATCGCCTCGCCGTAGGGCCCGACCGTTTCGCGCCAGAGCTCGGTCATGCCGATGTCGAAGTACTCGAGGTAGCGGGCGTTGAAGACGACGCCCTGCGGGTCGCACTCCGAGAAGCGGACCCGCTCGCGATGACGGAAGACGCTGCGGCTCAGCCATCGGCCGGTACGTCCGTGGCCGGCGTCCGGCGCTCGACCGCGACCGGGATCCCGTCGGGAGTCTCGGCTGCTTCGACGCCGGGGTCGGCGAAGACCGCGACCGCCTCCAGCCCCGGCCCCTCGAGCGGCTCACGCGCCGCACCGCGCGAGGCCCAGGTGTTGGCGCCGATGTGGTGGTGGTAGCCGTCCTGGCCGAGGAAGGAGGCGTCGGCGCCGAAGCGGGTCATCAGCTCCATGCCCATGCGCTCGGTCCAGAACCTCGTCGCCGCGTCGACGTCGGCGACCTTGAGGTGGACGTGGCCGATGTCGACGCCACGCGAGGCGAGCTCGACCGGCGAGTCGACATCGGCGGCAAGCAGGTCGTCCAGATCGAGCGGCGCCGTGAACATGTGCACGCGCTCGCCGGGCTCGCGTTCGGGCCACCGCTCGATCGGCCGGTCCCGGTAGAGCTCGATCCCGAGCCCGTCGGGGTCGTCCAGATACAGCGCTTCGGAGACGCCATGGTCGGAGGCCCCCGTGAGTGGGTGCCGCATCTCGATCGCGACACGCCGGAGCGCCGCCGCGAGCCCCGGCCGGTCGCGGAAGCGGAACGCAGTGTGGAAGAGCCCGGCGGCACGGAGCGGCGCGCGCCCCGGCTGCTCGGCCCGGTGCAGGACGAGGCACGGGGTGCCGCCGCCGTTCAGCGCCGGCGGCTGTAGCTCGGCCCGCTTGGCGTCGACCCGGGTCGGCTCGAGCCCCACGAGTTCGGCGTAGAAGGCGGCGCTGCGCTCGACGTCGGAGACGCGTAGCTCGACCCGCGCGATCCGCGTCGGGATGTCCGCCATCGCCGCGCCTCGGCCTCGGGGCCTACGGCCTAAAAGCCGTAGGCCTCCTTCAGCTCCGGGTCCTTCTCGGCGAGCATCTCGGCCAGGTCGACCATCACCTTGCACTGCTTCCAGGTCGCGTCGTCCTGCATCTTGCCGTCGATCATGTGGACGCCCTTGCCGTCGGGGATTGCCTCGATCACCTTCTTCGCGAACAGGACCTCGTCCGGAGCGGGGCTGAAGACCTTCTTGGCGATCTCGATCTGCACGGGGTGCAGGGTCCACGTGCCGACGCAGCCGAGCAGGAAGGCCGCGCGGAACTGCGCCTCGCAGCCCTTGACGTCCTTGATGTCGCCGTAGGGGCCATAGAAAGGCAGCAGCCCAGCCGACGTGCAGGCGTCGACCATGCGGGCGATCGAGTAGTGCCACGGATCCTGCTGCGCGGTCGCGCGCGGCGCCTCCGGGTCATCCGGATCCGGGTCGTTGATGACCAGGTAGCCGGGGTGGCCGCCGCCGACGCGGGTCGTCTTCATCCGCCGCGAGGCCGCCAGATCCGCCGGGCCGAAGCTCATCCCCTGCATCCGGGGCGAGGCGCAGGCGATCTCCTCGAGGTTGACGACGCCCTGCGCCGTCTCGAGGATCGCGTGCACGAGGATCGGCTTGGAGACGCCGGCCTTTGCCTCGAGCTGGGCGAGCAGGCGGTCCACGTAGTGGATGTCCCAGGCGCCCTCGACCTTCGGGACCATGATCACCTCGAGCTTGTCGCCGATCTCGGTGACGAGCGTCGTCAGGTCGTCGAGGACCCAGGGGCTCTCCAGCGAGTTGACCCGCGTCCACAGCTGCGTGTCGCCGAGGTCGACCTCGTTGGCGACTTTGACCAGGCCCTCGCGGGCGGCGACCTTGTTGTCGACGGAGATCGCGTCCTCGAGGTTGCCCAGCAGGATGTCGGCCTGCTTGGCCATGTCTGGGACCTTGGCGGCCATCTTCGGGTTTGAGGCGTCGAAGAAGTGGATCATCCGCGAGGGCGGGAACGGGACCTCGGTAACGGGGTCGGGCGCGCCGATGGCGAGCGGCTCGAAGAACTGGCGTGGGTTTCGCAAGGTTTGACCCTTTCGTCTGTGCGTCGGGAGGGAACGCGCGCCGCGCGGATGCGGCGGGCTGCGGCGTAACGGCATTTTAGGTCGGCGGGGCGGGCGCGCGCTGCGGCACCCCCGCCCGTCGGAGTCGGCAGTAGGCTGGCGGCGATGGAGGGCGCTTCCTGGCATACGGGTCCCCGCAGCGGCGGCAAGATCCTCGACCTCGCCTTCAACATCTACTTCGGCAACATCCTGCGACTGCTCGCCTCGGCGGCCGTGATCGTCGTCCCGCTGACGATCGTCCTGATCATCCTCAACGTGATCGCCTTCGGCGAGCCGAGCTCGATCCGCGACGCCGGCCTGGTCGACATCGGCGACACAACCCGTCAGGTCGACTACAACCTCTACAACGTGCTGCAGATCGTCGGGACGGTGCTCAGCGTGCTCGCCTACCTACTCGTCGTCGGCGCGACGTACAAGGCGGGGAACGCCGCCTATCTCGGCGAGGATGTGAGCGCTCGCGACTCGGTCGGGACCGCAGTCCGCAAGCTGCATTCGCTGCTCTGGGTTTCGCTCCTCACCTTCTTCTTCATCTTCATCGGCGTCTTCGCGCTGATCGTCGGCGCCTTCTACGCAGCAGTCATGCTCGCTGTGGCGATTCCCGTGCTGATGGTTGAGGACGTGCGCGGCTTCAAAGCCTGCCGCCGCTCCTACCGCCTGATCCGGAAGAACGGCTGGCGGACGCTCGGCGTGCTCTTCGTCGTTGCGATCTTCACCGGCGCCGTCGAGCTGATCATCGGGCTCGCGGCGCTCGCCGCCAATGGCCTCGCCGAGAGCCACATCTACCTGTGGGTGGTCATCACGCAGGTCCTCGGCGGCGTCGCCTTCGCCTTCACGGCTCCGCTCAGTGCCGTCGTCGCCGTCGTCCTCTACTACGACTGCCGGATCCGCAAGGAGGGCTACGACATCCAGCGGCTGGCCGAGGGCCTGGAGCCGGCGCCCGCCACCTCTGCTGCCGGCGCGCCCGGGCTCCCCCCGCCCGCCTCGGTGCCGCCGCCGCCGCCACCCGGGCCGCCGCCGGCGGAGGGCTAGCTGTGCGCGGGCCGGGCCGCCGCCGCGGCCGCCTCGCCTCCCTGCTCCTTTTTGCCTTCCTGCTCGCCGTCGGCGCGCCGACGGCGGTCGCCCAGGGGCTCACGCGCGAGCAGGCGGCGACGCTGGCCGGGCAGGCCCGCAACGGGGACGCGGCGGCGCTGCAGCAGCTCGAGCAGGCGAGCACGATCGAAGGCGTGCCCGCGGACACGGGAACGGCGCTCGCCGGCGCTCGGGGCGAGGCGCTGGATCAGCGTCTGGCGACGATCGAGCGCGAGCTCGCGGGCGCGAGCAGCGGCGACGCTGACCCCGATGCAGCCCGGGCCGACGCCCGGGGCATCCTCTCCGGCTTCGACTCCGGCGGCGGTGCGCCCGAGCCCCCTGCGGCCAGCTCGCCGGTGGGCGGCTCGATCCGGTTCGACGTCGGCGCGTTCTGGATCCCGCTGATGATCCTCGCCGCCGTGGGCGGCGCCTTCCTCGCGATCCGGCTCGCCCGCGGGCGCGAGGCCGGGGCGCGCCTCGCCGACCGGCAGGCGTCCGGCGATGCCGTGCCCGAGACGCCGTCGGAGCTCGCGGAGCTCGCCGAGCGCGCCGAGCTGGATGGGGACTTCGAGACGGCTTTGCGCCTCCGGTACGGGCTCGCCCTCGGGGAGCTGCAGAACGCTGGGGCAGTTTCGCCCGATCCGTCCCTGACCCCCGCCGGTCTCTCCCGCCGGCTCGGCTCGACCCGCGCACAGGGGCTCGTCGCGACCTTTGAGCGCGTCGTCTACGGACGTCGCCGGGCGGCAGCCGAGGACGTCCGCGAAGCCCGCGATGGCTGGCCTGAGGTCGTCGCCGCGGTGGGCCCGGGAGCCGACGCGGAAAGCGGTGAGCAGAAGTGAGGTCCGCGCTCGCGGGGCGGGGCTGGTGGATCGCGCTGGCGCTGCTCGTCGCCGCGATCGTCTTCGGCTCGCTGCGCTCGAGCGGCGACTCCGGCCGTCCGCCCGGCCGCCAGGCGGGTGACGAGAGCGGTCAGGGGTTCGCGGCTTGGGCCGAGTTGCTCCGCAGGGATGGCCTGCAGGTCGACGAGCTGCAGCACCCGGTCTCCGAGGGCTCCGTCGACCCGGACACGACCCTCGTCGCGCTCGATCTCGGCAAACCGACCGACGATGACGTCGCGGCGCTGCGCTCGTTCGTTGCCGACGGGGGCTATCTGATCACCGGCGGGGCGACGAGCAGGGCAGCGATCCGGCGCATCACCGGCATCGATCCCCGGCTCGGCAGTGCGGCGGGAGGGCCCGTCGCGCCTGTCCTGCCGGTCGCCGAGACCGCCGGGGTGCGGACCGTCGACCCGGCCGGCGGCCTGCTCTTCTCCGACCCGGCCGGCGGCCTGCCGGTGCTCGCCAACAACGAGGGCACGGCGATGACCCTCGCGGCGGCCGGCGAGCAGGGCACGGCGGTCGTCCTCTCGACCTCGGACCCGCTCGCCAACGGCAGCATCACGCTCGCCGACAACGCGCAGCTCGCGATCGATCTCGGGCGGGCGTCGGGCGGGCGCCCGGTCCTCTTCTTGCAGAGCCTTGCCCGCGCCTCGGGCTCAGCGAAGGGCTTTGACGCGCTGCCGCAGGGCTGGGGAGTCGCCTTCTTGGGCCTGATCCTTGCGGGACTCACCTTCATCGCCTCGCGGCTGCGGCGCCTCGGGCCGCCGGATGGCGACCCGCACCCGGCGGCGCGACCACGCTCCGACTACGTCGATGCGGTCGCCCGGATCCTCGCTCGTCGGGGCGAGCTCGCCGAGGCCGCCGAGCCCGTCCGCCGGGCGGCGATCGAGGGAATCGAGCGGCGCAGCGGCACCAACCTCGGCGCCGAACCCGGCGAAGGGGAGCCGGATAAGCTCGCCGCGGCCGCGGAGCTGGCCGGGGTGCCAGCCGAGGAGGCGGAGGCGCTGGCCGGCCCGCTGAGCGAGCCGGAGGACGCGATCCGGGCGGCGAGAGCGCTGACCCGAGTACGGAGGTAGACGCAGCTTTGAAGCTCGACGAATTGAACGAGGCGGTCGGCGGCGAGGTCGCCAAGGTGGTCGCCGGGCAGACTGAGGTCGTCGAGGCGATCGTGATCGCGCTCGCCGCCCGCGGCCACGTGCTCCTCGAGGGCGTCCCTGGCGTCGCGAAGACGCTGATCGCGACGGCCGCAGCGCGGGCGCTCGGGCTCGGCTCGACCCGCGTGCAGTTCACGCCGGACATGTTGCCCTCGGACCTGACCGGGACGATGACGCTGCGCGGCGGCGAGCTCAGCTTCCGGCCCGGCCCGGTCTTCACCAACCTGCTGATCGCCGACGAGATCAACCGAACGCCGCCGAAGACGCAGGCGGCGCTGCTCGAGTCGATGCAGGAGGCGCAGGTCTCGATCGAGGGTGAGCCCGAGCCGCTGCCGGATCCCTTCTGCGTCGTCGCGACGCAGAACCCGGTCGAGTACGAGGGCACCTACCCCCTGCCCGAGGCCCAGCTCGACCGTTTCCTGCTGAGGATCGACGTCGGCTACCCGGATGCCGACACGGAGCGGGCGATCCTCGGCTTCTCGCACGAGGGGATCCGGCCCGCCGACCTCGACCGCGTCGTCGCCGTCGCCGGCTCCGAGGGGGTCGCGGCCGCACGCGCCGACCTCGACACGACGCTCGTCTCGGGCGAGATCGCGGGCTACATCGTCGAGATCGTCCGCCGGACGCGCGAGCTGCCCGCCGTCTCGCTTGGCGCCAGCCCGCGCGCCGGGGTCCACTTGCTCGCCGCCTCCCGCGCTCGCGCCCGGCTCGGTGGCCGCGACTTCGTCACCCCGGATGACGTCGCTTCGATGGCGCCGCCCGTACTCCGGCACCGGATCGTCCTCGCACCGGAGGCGGCGCTCGAGCGCTATAGCCCCGACGATGCGGTCGCCGCAGCGCTCTCCCAGGTGGCGGTGCCGAGGTGAGCCCAACGGCGCTGACCGCCGCCCTGCTCGCCGCCCTCGCCCTCGCCGCCTTCGCGTTACCGCTGCTCCTGATCCTCCTTACGGTCGCCGTACTGCTGGCCGCGCTCGCGGTCGACGCGAGCAGGATTCGCCATGCGCCCGCGGCGACCCGGGAGCTCCCCGAGCTGCTCTCGCTCGGCGTCGCCGAGCCCTATTCGGTTGCCGTCCAGGCACCGGTCGGCTGCGGGGTCCGCCTGCGCCAGCCCGGTCCCGGCGACCTCGAGCTCGAGCCGAACGAGGCGAGCGGCCGCACGCTCGAAGGCACGATTACGGCCCGTCGGCGCGGTCGTGTGACGCTGGCTCCCGTCGCCGTGCGGTTGCGCGGTCCGCTTGGACTCGCCGCTTGGACCCACGCCTGCGCCGCGGAGGCCTCCATTGACGTCTACCCGGACATGCCCGCCGCCTACAGGGTCGCAGCGCGCGCCCGTCACACCCGCTACCGGGATCCCGGCACGCGCGGCCGTGGCCCGCTCGGGCTCGGGACCGAGTTCGAGTCGGTCCGGGAGTACTCGCCCGACGATGACATCCGCCAGGTCAACTGGCGTGCCACTGCCCGCCTCGGACGACCGATGAGCAACGATTACCGGCTCGAGCAGGATCGCGACGTGATCGCCGTCCTGGACGCGGGCCGGCTCATGCAGGCACCACTCGGGGACCGCACCCGTCTCGACGCTGCGCTCGACGCGATCGCGGCGCTCGCCGCCACGAGCGACGACGGCGCCGACCGATTCGGAGTGCTCGCCTTCGATGCCGCCGATCGCGTCTGGATGCCGCCGAGACGGCAGGGCGGGCGTGCCGCACTCGCCGCGCTCTACGACCTCGAACCGGCGCCGACCGACTCCGACTACGGCCGCGCCTTCCAGGGGCTGACCGCGGCCAAGCGGGCGCTCGTCTTCCTCTTCACCGACCTCGTGGAGGAGGTCGCCGCCCGGCCGCTCGTCGAGGCGATGCCGGTGCTCGCCCGTCGCCACGCCGTGACCCTGGTCTCAGCCCGTGACTTGGCCCTGGAGGGCGCCGTGACGGGGGAGGGGGGCGAGCCGAGCGAGGTCCTCGATGTGCTCCGCGCGTCCGTAGCCCTCGACGTGCTCGACGCGCGAACGCGCGCCGCTGCGATCGCCCGCGCCGCCGGCGCCGAGATCGTGGAGGCCCCGGCGGACTCGCTCGCCGGCGCTGTCGTCACCTCGTACCTGCGGGCGAAAACCCGGGCTCGCGCCTGATCCGAAGGGATAGATGTCACATCGACCCCCGTTTCCAGGGGTGGATGTGACACGTATCGGCAGATTGGCCGTCAGGCCGCCGCGGCCGTCTCTACGGCCACCCCGGCAGCACGCCCGTTGCTGCCTTCGGCCTTATCGCCCCGTTCTCGCCGCAGCCACAGCGCCCCGCGCCACCACACGAGCCCCCAGAAGATCGAAAACAGGCCGAGGCCGATCGTCATCAGGGCCCACAGGGGCAGCCCCGAGCCGCGCACGAACGACTCCGAGACGCCGGCGGCGACGAGCCACGGCATCGTCCCGAGCACGATCTCGACCGCGTCTCGCCCCTCCTTGGCGATCCGCCGACGGCGCGGCTCGTTCGTGGGTTCGGCAATCGCCCAGCCGAGCCGCAGGCCGGCGGCCGCACAGACGACGACGCACGTCAGCTCGATCGGGCCGTGGGGAATGATGAATTCGAGGAAGGCGCGCCCGTTGCCGGCCTCGATCGCGCCGCCGGCGACGGCGCCGAGCAAGAGGCCGTTGCCGACGAGCACGATCGCCGTCCCGATCCCGGCGGTGATCCCGAGCGCGAAGGCGACGATCGTCACCCGGATGTTGTTCGTGAACAGGAACGCCGCGAAGGCGGTCGACTGCCCGGCCGTGTTGCCGTCGGTACGCGGCGGGTCGATCGCGCCACGGAACTCGTGGGGGACGAAGCCGAGCGCGCCCGCCGGGTCGTTGACCGCCCAGAGCGCGGCGAGCAGTGCCGGCGCGAGCAGCAGCCCGACGGCGATCGCGAGCAGCCGTGGGCGCTCGGCGATCCGCACCCAGTAGGTCCGCGTCACGAACTCGCGCGGGGAGGAGCGGGCGGCGCGGCCGTGGTAGACCACTGCGCCGGCACGACGGACGAGGTCCTCGAGTCGCCGGCGGACCGGGTCGCGCGGGAAGCTGCGGCGGGCGAGCGCGAGGTCGGCGGCGGCGGAACGGTACAGGGAGCCGAGTCGGCGGATCTCCTCGGGCCGGAGCCGCTCACCCTTGCCCCGGGCGCTCGCCAGCAGCGTCTCCAGCTCCCGCCAGGCGCCCCCTCTGGTGCGAATGAAACTCTCTAGATTCACCCGCGATGCAGTATGAGGATCGCGTGTCGATCTCGACGCCGGAGGGAGTCGAGATCGAGCTCGGGCTCGCGGGCCTCGGCTCACGGCTGTCCGCGCGGCTCATCGACTTCGTCCTGCAGATCCTGCTCGCCGGGGTCATCGCCCTGATCCTCGGCTTGATCCTGACCGGGATCAGCGGCTCCTCCGAGCTTGGGCTCGGCGCCGGGATCGGCTTCGCCTTCTTCGTGATGCTCTTCTACGACGTCTTCTACGAGGCCTACCGCGAGGGCCAGACTCCCGGCAAGCGCCGGCTTGGGATCCGCGTGCTCGGCGACGGCGGCGAGCCGGTCAGCTTTCGCGCGGCGCTCGTCCGCAACGCGATGCGGCTGATCGACGAGTTCGCGACCCTGTTCATCGCCGCGCTCGTCTCGATCGTCCGCAGCCCGCGCAACCAGCGGCTCGGCGACATCGCCGCCGGCACGATCGTCGTCGGCGTCGACGCGGCCGAGGCGGGGGAGACGATCTCCTCGGCGGCGCTCGGCTCGGAGCTGACCGTCTCCCTCGGCGCGATCGAGGTGCTCGAACGAGCCGGCAGCTGGGATACGAGCGCCGTCACCGCCGAGCAGCTCGACGCCGTCCGCCACTTCCTCACGCGGCGCGGCTCGATCCAGCCCGAGCACCGCCAGCGGCTCGCCTCCCAGCTCGCAACCGGCGTCCGCGAGCACGTCGTCGGGGCCGAGCCCGGGCTCTCGGACGAGTGGCTGCTCGAGGTTGTCGCGGCGCTCCGCTCCAGCCGCTGAGGCCACGCACGCCCCGGGCGGTACCGTTCTGCGCCGAATGGCGCAGGGAAGTTATGAGGTCAACGCCTACGGGGCTGACGTAAAGGTTCGTCAGCCGTGGGTCGTCGTGACGCTGCACATTGTCACGCTCGGCCTCTACAACTGGTACTGGTACTACAAGATCAACCGCGAGCTGCGCGATTTCGGCAAGGTCTACAAGCTCGAGCGCTCGCAGGACACGAACCCCTGGCTCTCGCTGCTCGCGGTCACGTTCGGCGCGCTGCTGATCGTGCCCCCGTTCGTCTCCTGGTACCGGTGCACCAAGCGGATCCAGGAAGCGCAGGGCGTGCTCAACCAGGAGGGGATCAGCGGGTGGGCACTTGCCCTCTCCTACATCGGGTCCTGGTTCATCGGCTTCACCATCCTGATCATCCCCTACCTGGTCCAGGACTCCCTGAACGACGTCTGGCGTCCGTTCGAGGGCATCGATCCGCACTCCGGCCACGATCCGCAGCTGGCGCCGATCAGCGTCGGCGCGATCGAGATGCTCCCCGAGGCGCGGCGCTGGAACACGATCGCGGTCACCGAGGACGACCACAACGCGATCACCCACTTCCTGCTGCGCCGCGACGGGCTCGAAGCGAGCGCCCGGGTGAACCTCGCCGCGGATCTCGCGGCGCGGATCCGGCCCAAGGTCCCGAACGCCGATCCCTCAATCGAGGACGAGCGCCTGCTCGAGCTCGTCGCCGCCACCCGCGGCGGCGGTCGGCCGCCGCAGGTCCCGAGCTGAGGGCTTGCGGACGTAGGGCGGGGAGAGATCGATGCTGGGCGCCGGGCCGACGCCGGAACGGGGCCGTCGCAGCTATCCTCTGAGGTGGCCGAGCGCGCCCCGGATGGCTTACTCAGGGGGTCCGGTGCGACCGCGCTCAGACCCTCCCGTTTCCTTTCAGCGACCCAGACCAGGAGCCATGGCCGTAGCGACTTCACAGTACGAAGAGAAGACCGATATCCAGAAGGACATCACCGAGATGGTCCACCAGTTCGTCGATGAGCAGATCATCCCGAACGCCGAGCACTACGACCACGAGGATGAGTTCCCGGAGCCGATCGTCGAGCAGATGAAGGAGCTCGGCCTGTTCGGGGTGACGATCCCCGAGGAGTACGGCGGCATGGGCCTGGACCTGACGACGTACACGATGATCGTCGAGGAGCTCTCACGCGGCTGGATCTCGATCTCCGGCGTCGTCAACACCCACTTCATCGGCTCCTACCTGCTAATGAAGTTCGGCACCGAGGAGCAGAAGGAGTACTTCCTGCCGAAGATGGCGACGGGCGAGATCCGCGCCGCGTTCAGCCTCTCCGAGCCTGAGGTCGGCTCCGACGTCCAGGGCATCAAGGCCTCCGCCAAGAAGGACCCCGACTCCGGTGACTGGATCCTCGACGGGCAGAAGATGTGGGTGACCAACGGCCTGCGCTCGGCCGTCGTCTTCGCGCTGATGAAGAACGACAAGGACGCGGATCCGCCCTACAAGGGGATGACCTGCTTCATCACGGAGAAGGCGCCCGGCGAGCACAAGAACACGGGCAAGTTCGAGGGCCTCGAGGTCCCGCCCCAGATCAAGAAGATGGGGTACAAGGGCGTTGAGTCGACCGAGCTCATCTACAGCGGCTACCGCTGCCCGCCCGACCGCATCCTCGGTGGTGAGGAGGAGGGCCTTGGCGCAGGGCTTCACCCAGATGATGGACGCGCTCGAGGTCGGCCGCGTCAACGTCGCCGCCCGCGGTGTCGGCATCGCCCGGCGGGCGCTCGAGCTCGCGCTGCGCTACTCGCAGGAGCGCAAGACGTTCGGCAAGCCGATCGCGCAGCACCAGGCGATTCAGTTCAAGCTCGCCGACATGGCCAGCCAGCTCGAGGCCGCGCGCCTCGTGACGCTGAAGGCAGCGCGGATGAAGGACGCCGGCCTGCGCTCCGATCTCGAGGCCGGGATGGCGAAGCTGCTCGCCTCCGAATGTGGCCGCTTCTGCGTCGAGGAGTCCTTCCGGATCCACGGCGGCTACGGCTACTCGAAGGAGTACGAGATCGAGCGCCTGTACCGCGACGCGCCGCTGCTGCTGATCGGTGAGGGCACCTCCGAGATCCAGCGCATGGTGATCGGCAAGAAGCTCCTGCAGCGGAACAAGATCTGAGCCTGGAGCGATCCCGATTCCTCCCGTGCGCGCACAGGAACTGATCGCAAGCGCCTACCGGAAGCTGGTCCTTGAGATTCCGGCGCTCGACAAGCTGAAGCTCGTCGTGCGCGTCGAGCTGCGCGGGCGCGGCGACGTGCAGGTCTTTCGCATGCAGACGCCCGGCCCGCAGGTCACCAAGGTCGACCCCGACGACGCGCGCGTCGAGATCTCGCTGCCGCGCGCGGACTTCAACGAGCTCGCCGAGGAAGGCGATCTCGTGGCGTGGCGAGAGGCGATCGACAACGGCCACCTCAAGGTCGGCGGCGACCCCGACGTGGTCAAGCTGCTCGGCACCGTGATCGGTAAACACATGGCTCGCGCGAACCTGCGAAAGGTCCGCTGAGGTGCAACTGCGAGGTCGCCCCCTGGCCGCGCTTGCGGCACTGCTGCTTGGCGCCGCCTTGCTCGCGGCGTGCGGCGGGGGCACCGACCCGAAGCAGGAGTACGCGCAGCAGGTCCACGACGTACTTGCCCCGCTCGGCCAGCAGCTCACCGACCTCGGCTCGAGCCTCGGTGCCTCGACCGACCCGCAGCAGATCGACGAGGGCGTCCAGCAGGCGCAGAGTGACCTCGACGGCGCGATCGGTGATCTCGAGGCGATCGATCCGCCATCCGATGTGGCCCAGATCAACGACGATCTGATCGCCGCGCTCAGCGACTTCAACGGCGAGCTCGCCGATGTGCACGCTGCGGCGTCGAAGGGTGATCTCGCCGAGCTCAAGAAGCAGGCGCTGCAACTGCCGGATGCGGCGAAGCAGCTGCAGACGAAATTGAACGACATCCAGAACGCGGCGATCGACGCCGGCGTCCCGATCAAGGAGGCAGACCAAAGTGGCAGCTGAGCAGACGAATTCGGGAGGCGCCCGGCGCCGGCTGGTGGCGCTGGTCGCGCTTGCCCTGACGGCCGCAGCGCTGCTGCTCGCCGCCTGCGGTGGTAGCGACTCCTCGACCTCTTCCTCCGCGGGCGCGCTGAGCACCGACGAGTACTCCCAGCAGGTGCAAGGGATCACCGCGGACTTCGCAAACGGCTTTGGCGACCTCTCACAAAAGGCAGCCAGCCCGACCTCGCCCAAGGACTTCCACGACACGGTCGTCGCGATCCAGGACAAGATCACCGAGACGATCGATTCGCTGAACGCCCTTGAGCCGCCGGCGGACCTTGCGGACATCAACGATCAGCTCGTCCAGGTGTTCACCGATTACCGCGACGGCTACGACCCGATCGTCTCCGCCCTCGAGTCGGGCGACAACCAGGCGCTCAAGGATGCGGCGAAGCAGATCCCGTCGGTCGTGCAGAACTTCCAGACCACCTATCAGCAGATCCAGAAGGACGCGGAAGCGAAGGGCGTGACGATCGAGGCGTCCACGACGCCGTCCTCCTGAGCGCCGACTCGCGCGGAGGCGACGCCGAGTCGCCGCGCGGCGCCATGGATCCCCTCCCCACAGAAAACGACCAACCAAGGAAGCGATGAGCGATACAGAACACGAGTTGACTACCGACCAGGCCGAGCGCGAGGCGTCCGGCGCCCACGCCTACGGCCGCTACCTCGAGGAGTTCGAGGTCGGCGCGGTCTACAAGCACTGGCCGGCGAAGACGGTGACCGAGTCCGACGACCACCTCTTCTGCCTGATCACGATGAACCACCACCCGCTGCATCTCAACGACGTCTACGCGGGTGAGTCGCAGCAGGGCCAAAACGTTGTCGTCGGGCCCCTCGTCTACTCGCTGGCGCTCGGCATGTCGGTCAGCGACGTCTCCGGCAAGGCGATCGCCAACCTGGCGACTGAGGAACTCAGCCACCCGAACCCGGTCTTCCACGGCGACACGCTCTTCTGCGAGTCCGAGGTGCTGGAGGTGCGGCCGTCTCAGTCGAAGCCCGACCGCGGCGTGGTCAAGGTCCACACGCGCGTCTACAAGCAGGACAACACGCTCGTCGCCGAGTTCAAGCGCGCCGTCCTGATCCCGAAGAAGAACCCGGGCTAGGCCCGGCGTCCACCGGGCCGTGGCCGACCCCTATGCGGAGCGCAGCGAGAAGCCGCCGGGCGAGAGCCCGGCGCCGAGCTCGCCGCTCGCCGGGGTGGTCACCGCGGCCGGCGGCCGCGTGCTCGGCTCGCTCGCCGAGGCGGCGGGCGAGCCGGGTACTGCGGACTTCGCGGCGCTGATCGTCGCCGACGACGGCCTGCTGCCGCCGCTCACCCGGATCTCGCCCGAGCTCGCTGCCGCGCTGCTCGCGGCCGGGGCGAGCGATGCCGACGATGCTGCCGTCCAGGCTGCCCGGGCTTTGCTCGCTGCCGGCGCACCGATCTTCCTGCTCAAGGACGGCCTGATCGCCGGCCCCGGGGGGCGGCCCGGCGCGCACGTCACCGACCCCGAGGTGATCGCGACCGCCCTGCGGGCGGCCCTTGCGGGAGAGGTCGAATGGGAGGCCGACCCCGACTTCGGCTACGAGGTCGCCGCCTCGATCCCCGGGCTCGGCGGGCCTGAAGCCGACGCCTTCCTGCCGCGGCTGATCTACGCGGCGGCCGACCGCGTCTACGAGCACGCCGAGCTCGTCGAGGCGACGAAACGCCGCCGCCACACGGCGCTCCAAGCCGCGGGCGTCGTCGACGAGGGCCTGCACGCAGCCGTCGGCTGGCCGATCGAGCCGACCGGCAGCGAGTGGAAGGACTGAGCCCTGATCCCGCCCAAGAACCGCGTCGTTCGCGTCAGCGAGCTAGCCACGTCGGCTGAGCAGGCGTGGGCTGCGGCGACCGACCCTGCGGGCATCAACGATGAGATGCGGCCGCTGCTGCGGATGACGATCCCCCGGCGGTTGCGCGGGCTGCCGCTCGATCAATTCCCGCTCGGTCAGCGCGCGGGGCGCTGCTGGATGTTGCTGTTCGGCGTGCTGCCCTTCGACTACGACGATCTCTGCGTGGTCGAGCTCGAGCCGCCCCGCCGCTTCCTCGAGCGCTCGGAGATGCTCAGCTTCGCTACCTGGGAGCACGAGCGCACGATCGAGCCGCGCGCGGGGGGTGGCTGCACGGTGGCCGACCGGCTTGGCTTCGAGCTGCGTCGCGGGCTCGCGTGGGTGCCGGGCCTGGCGGCGCTCGCCCGCGCGATCATCGGCTTCTTCTTCTCGCACCGGCATCGCCGCCTGCGCAGGCGCGATCGGGCCGCAGGCGCCTGATCGCTGCCAGCCGGCGGCATCGAGAGGTCGTCCGCGACCGCGCGGCCCGCGCCCGCGCGCGGCGCCTGATAGAGCTAGGGGCATGAGCGATACCCCCAAGCTTCTCGATGCCCTGATCCGAACGCCGGCCCCCTCCGGCTATGAGACCCCCGCCGCCGAGGTCTGGCGCGACGCCGCGCGTGGCATCGACGGCGGCGACGTACGAACGGACACGCTCGGCTCGAGCGTTGTCGAGATCGCCGGGGCGGAGGGCGCGCCGCGGCTGGCAATCGTCGGCCACATCGACGAGATCGGCCTGCACGTCACCTACATCGACGACGACGGCTTCCTCTGGTTCGGCCCGATCGGCGGCTGGGACCCGCAGATCCTCGTCGGCCAGCGTGTGACGGTCATCGGTTATGAGGGGGAGATCCTGGGTGTGCTCGGCAAGAAGCCGATCCACCTGCTCAAGGACGACGACCGCAAGAAGCCGGCGAAGCTCGAGCAGATGCACATCGACATCGGCGCCGCGAACCGCGAGGAGGCCGAGAAGCTGGTCCGCATCGGCGATGTCGCAGTGCTCGCCGCCGAGCCCTTGGAGTTCCCCAACGGCCGCCTCGTCTCGCGTTCGCTCGACAACCGGCTCGGCTCGTACGTCTCGCTCGAGACCGCCCGGCGCGTGGCGGAAACGGGCGGGAGCACCGCGAGCGTGATCGGCTGCGCTGTGGCGCAGGAGGAGATCACCCTCGGTGGCGCCCAGACGACCGGCTTCTCGCTTGACCCCGATCTCGCGGTCGCCGTGGACGTCACGCACGCCACCGACGCTCCCGGGATCGACAAGAAGGAGAACGGGGATCACGCGCTCGGCTCCGGCCCCGTGATCGGCCGCGGTTCGACCCTCAACCACCGCGTCTGCCAGATGCTCGTCGAGACCGCCGAGGCGGAAGGCATCGAGCACACGATCGAGGCCTCCGGTCGTTACACGGGCACCGACGCCGACTCGATGCAGCTCGCCCGCGCCGGCATCCCCTGCGGCCTGGTCTCCCTACCCCTCCGCTACATGCACTCCTCGGTGGAGATGTGCCAGCTCTCCGACGTCGAGAACACGATCAAGCTGCTCGTCGCCTTCGCCGGGCGGTTGGATGCGGACTCGGAGTTCGGGCGGTAGCGGTCCCTAGACTCCTCTGGGGATGGGGGAGCGGGATCGGCTCTGGATCTTCACCGCCTTGGTGGCGGCGGCCTTCCTCGCGCTCGGCATCGGTCAGCGCATCTTCGGGGATCCGGCGCCCGGCCTGGCCGGCCGGGTTGTCGCCGCCCACTCGTTCGACGACTGCCTACAGTCGGCGGCCCCTCCCGAAGCCGGGTGGCACGTGAGGCTGTATCAGCCGGGCGTCCAGCTGCGGTGGCCGCCGGGGCAGTACGCAGGGCTAACGGTCTTTCCGACTCAGCTCGATGCGCTCGAGGTGGCTGACCGCCTCGACGCCGGCGACACATTTGGCGAAAACACGACCGACGTGTGGGCGAACGTCATGATGCGGCGCTCCGCCTCCGAGCGCGAAACCCCCAGGGAGGTGAAGGACGTCATCTACCGTTGCAGCGAGCAGGCCGCCGTGTCGGCCGACGTGGGCGCCGAGCCCTCTTTTGCCCACTGCGGCGACGCCGCCGTGGGGCGAGCGACCGAAATCGAGGCGCGCGGCATGAGCTGCGAAGCGGCACGCGCCCTGGCCGGTCACTTCGACATCGGTGGCCCGGCGTGCTCATCCGGGGTGGAGGGCGGCTATACGTGCATCAGTATCAACATCTGCTGCGCCCTCTTCGCCGAATTCATGGGCGACGGCGACCGGGCCGTCGTCTTCAAGTCGGGCATCTGAGGCGCGGCCGGTCGACGCCGAACGTCCACCATCCGGGGCTAGAGGCAGGTCCCGTGGACGTTCGGCACAGTTTTGCAAACCGCCGACCGCATGACTCGGCGGGCTGCCGGGCGACCTCCAGGCCCGCGAGTACCGGCCAGTCCGGCCCGTCGCGTCGCCGGGTCGCTAGCCCCCCGGCAGCGCCGCCCGCATCGTCTCCCAGCGCTTCGCCATCGCCCTTCGCATCCGCGCCGGCGGGTAGCGGTCGGGGTCGGCGGCGCGGATCCCCTTGAGCTCGGCGATCTGGGCGTAGACGGCGTTGCGGACGCGGTCGCGGATCGAGGCGAGCAGCTCGGCATCCTCGGGGTCGCCGGCGCCCTTCGTGCGGATCGGGGTCCCGAAGCCGAAGTAGTAGCGCTCGGGGCGGGGGAGGGGGCCGATGCCGGTCGCGATCGGCGGCACCATCTCGGGCCGCCCGGTGAGCAGGCCGGCGAGCGCGCGGGCGGGGGCCATGATCGCGGCGTCGCCGTCGATGTGGATGTCGTAGGCGTCGTCGACGCCGATCGCGCCGAAGGGGACGATCGGCGCGCCGTGCTCGATCGCCAGTCGCACGAACCCGACCCGCTCCTTCCAGATCAGCTTGTACTCCTCGTGCTTGCGCTTCATCACCTCGCGTCCGCCACCCGGGTAAACGAGCACCGGCTGACCGGAGGCGAGCAACTCAGCGCAGTTCTCACGCGTGCCGCGAACCGTGCCGAAGCGAGTCAGCAGATCGCGCCACAGCGGCACGGAGTAGTGCGCATGATCGCCGAGGCCGCGCGGCAGCCGGCCGCGCTGCTCGTAGATCTCCGCGGCCATCAGCGGCACGTCGAGGACGCCATAGATCGTGTGGTTGCCGGCGAGCAGGCAGGCGCCGCGCTTCGGCACGTTCTCGATTCCCCAGCAACGCGGCGAGTGCAGCGCGCGGAGCGGCGCCAGCGCGCGGAGCGTGACTTCGAGGTCCTGCTCGGAGGGCGGCGGCGGGATCGTCATTTGGACTACTCGCCGCCGCGGGTCGGTTCGGCTCAGTGCGCCTCGTCGGCGGCGTGCGCCGGCGGCCGCGACTCCTCGGCCAGCGAGGTGATCTCCAGCGGCCCCCGGGAGGCGCCCTCGAGCACCTCGCTCGCCTCGTTCGCCGAGCGCGCGTAGAGCTCGACGAGCAGGTGGATCACGATCCGCTCCTCCTCGTGCTTGTGGAAGCGGACGTGGGTGAAGAACTCGCGCGTGCCGGCCTCGCCGAAGGCGGCGAAGGTGAGGCTGTCGGCGGCGTCGGGGCCCGAGCAGACCTCGACCATGTCCTGGTCGACCGAGACCGTGCAGGAGGCGACCCAGGGAGTGCCGGCTACCAGCCGCTCCCAGCGATCCTCGATCGGCACGACGCGGCCCTCCTCGATCCCGAGGTGAGGCTGATCGTGCATGCAGTCGAGGCACTGGACGACGGCCTCCTGGACCTCCTCGACGCGCTCGGCGGGCTCGCCCGTCTCGGCGTCGATCCGCAGGATCGCGTCGTAGTGAACCTGCGCCTCGAGCCGCTGCGACCAGCACCGGTAGCAGCGCAGCCAGGCGCTTTTCTCGTTTTCCAGCGCTTCGTCCATCGCTCCCTCCATTCTGCCGAGTCGCGCAAGCGGGGTCCTACCCCGCTTTGCCTACGGAATCCAGCTGGGAAGTCTCTTGCGCCCGAGGAACAGCCCCAGGCCCATCGGCCCCGCCCACCAGGTGAGCAGCAGGGCGAGCCGGGCGCTGCGGCCCTCGGCCAGCGAGCGTCGCCAGATCCACGAGCCGACGAAGACGTCGAAGGAGATGTAGTGGGTCCAGCCGGCGAGCATCGCCTCGGGCTGCTGGAAGGCCCGCTGGACGCTCTCGAGGCTCATGAAGTCGATCCGCTCGTCGGACTTCGCCGCGGCCGTGATCAGGCTCGCCGAGTAGAAGACGCTGAGCGCCGCGTGCAGCGGCGCGATCCGCTCGACGAGCAGCTTCGTCAGCCGGCTCTTCGGGAGGAGGATCATCGCCAGCCAGAAGGGCAGCGTGCTGAGGTTGACGACGCGCCAGGCCTGCTGGTGGGGGCTGGGTGCCGCGGGCTCGTCCACGCCGTCCAGCATATGACTCCGCCGCCACTCCGTAAAGGAGATTCAGCCCGCGGCGTCGAGCTCGCCCGGAAGCAGCGAGTAGTAGACGAAGTCACGGCGCCGGCCCTTTTCCTCGAACAGCGAGCGGACGATGCCCTCGCGCCGAAAGCCGGCGCGCTCGAGCACCGCCTGCGAGCGCCCGTTGCCGGGCTCCGCGCCGGCGGCGATCCGTTCCATGCCGAGCTCGTCCTGCAACCAGCGACAGAGCAGCCGCACGGCGCGGGTCATGACGCCGCGTCCGCGGGCCCACGGCGCGAGCCAGTAGCCGATCTCGCAGCGCTGCTCGTCGGCGACCATCTCGATCACCCCGCACGAGCCGAGCAACTCGTCGTCGCCGGCGTCGGCGACGACGAGCGCCAGCCCCTTCGCCTCCTCGGCCTGTTCGCGCGCCCGTGCGGCAAACTCGCGGGCCTTCTCCATGTCGTATCCCTCCGGGACGCGCGTCCAGCGTGGGATCTCGGGGTCAGCACACGCCTCGATGATCCGCACCACGTCCTCGTCCCGGCGGAAGCGGAGCCGCACGACGCCGTCGTCGATGCCGCCGGCGGGAAAGCCGAAGTAGGGGAGGTCGGTTGCCGGCACCGGCCGGTGCTCAGGCGGGCTGCGGCGTGGCCGGCGCGCTCGGCGACGAGCGCCGCGATGTCGCCCATGATCCGGTTCAGCTCGAAGTCCTTGGGCGTGTAGACGCGGGCGATGCCGCGCTCGCTCAGCGTCCGCTCGTCGGCCGGCGGGATGATGCCGCCGACGATCACGGGCACGTCGACGCCCTCGGCGGCGAGCAGCTCGACGACGCGCGGGACGAGCTCCAGGTGCGAGCCGGAGAGGATCGACAGCCCGACGACGTCGACGTCCTCCTGCAGGGCGCTGGCGGCGATCTCCTCGGGCGTCAGGCGGATGCCCTGGTAGACGACCTCCATGCCGACGTCCTTGGCGCGGACGGCGATCTGCTCGGCGCCGTTGCTGTGCCCGTCGAGGCCGGGCTTGGCGACGAGGATCTTGACCCTGTGGCCGATCTTCTCGGAGGTCTCGTCGACGGCCTTGCGCGGCCTCGGCGAGCAGCTCGGCGTCGCCGCCGGTGGCGGAGCCGTCGACGCCGGTCGGGCCGCGGTAGGCGCCGAAGACCTCGCGCAGCGTCTGCGCCCACTCGCCGGTCGTCGCACCCGCCATCGGCGGCGGCGATCGTCGGCTCCATCAGGTTCGCGCCCTCGTCCGCGGCGGCCTCGGCAAGGGCCTGCAGCGCCGCCTCGACGGCGTCGTTGTCGCGCTCGGCCTTCCACTGCTCGAGCGCCTCGATCCGCTCGCGCTCGACCTCGGGGTCGGGGGTCATGATGCCGCCGTCCTCGCCGACGGTCAGCGGCGAGTCCTCGGACTCCGTCTGGAAGTTCTGGCCGACGACCCTGAGCTCGCCCGCCTCGATCTTGGCGACGCGCGCGCGGTGCGATTCGACCAGTCGGCCCTTCATGTAGGGGACGGCCTCGACGGCGCCGCCCTGGGAGGCGACGACCGCCATCTCCTCGCGGGCGCCCTCGATCAGCTCGGCGACGAGCCCGTCCATCACCTTCGAGCCCTCGAAGATGTCGGGGTAGTCGAGCAGGTCGGTCTCGTTGGCGAGGATCTGCTGGATCCGCAGCGACCACTGCTGATCCCAGGGCCGCGGCAGGCCGAGCGCCTCGTTCCAGGCGGGCAGCTGGATCGCGCGGGCGCGGGCGTCTGCGGCCGAGCGTCACGGCGAGCGCCTCGAGCACGATCCGCGGCACGTTGTTCTCCGGCTGCGCCTCGGTCAGGCCGAGGGAGTTGACCTGCACGCCGTAGCGCATGCGCAGGAACTTCTCGTCGGTGACGCCGTAGCGCTCGCGGCCGAGCTCCTCCCAGAGGATGCCCATCGCGCGCAGCTTCGCGTGCTCCTCGATGAAGCGGATGCCGGCATTGACGAAGAAGCTGATCCGGCCGAAGACCTTGGGGAAGTCCTCGTCGGAGACCTGGCCGCGCTCCTTGACCGTGTCGAGCACGGCGATCGCGTTCGAGAGCGCGTAGGCGATCTCCTCGACGGGCGTGGCGCCCGCCTCCTGCAGGTGGTAGCTGCAGATGTTGATCGGGTTCCACTTCGGGATCTCGTTGACGGTGAAGGCGACCATGTCGGCGATCAGCCGCATCGAGGGCCCGGGCGGGAAGGCGTAGGTCCCGCGCGAGAGGTACTCCTTGATGATGTCGTTCTGCGTCGTGCCGCTGAGCAGACCGCGGTCGACGCCCTGCTCGTCGGCGACGGCGACGTAGAGGCCGAGCAGCCAGGCGGCCGTCGCGTTGATCGTCATCGACGTGTTCATCTCGCCGAGCGGGATCTGATCGAGCAACGCCTCCATGTCGCCACGGTGGGCGACCGAGACGCCGACCTTGCCGACCTCGCCGCGGGCGAGCTCGGCATCGGGGTCGTAACCCGTCTGCGTCGGCAGGTCGAAGGCGATCGAGAGGCCCGTCTGGCCCTTCGCCAGGTTCTTCCGGTACAGCTCGTTCGATCGCCGGGCGTCGGAATGGCCGGCGTACGTGCGCATCACCCAAGGGCGATCGCGTTGCTCCAGGCGGTGCTCGCTCATGCCGGAATTGTATTCGGGGCCGGCCGAGCGCCGCCGCATGCGCGGGCCGCCGGCCGGGGAAGGAGCCGATACGCGATGCTGAGCCGATGGCGAGACTGATCGACACGATGCACCAGGGGGTCGCGGCCTCGATCGGGGCCTGGGACCACGACGGGCTGATCGTCGACCCCGGACCCGCGATCACGGTGCCGACGCTGCTCGAGGGCCTGGGCGAGGACTTCGAGCCGCGCGCGATCCTGCTCACGCACATCCACCTCGATCACGCGGGCGGCACCGGGACGCTGCTCGAGCGCTTCCCGGGCACGCCCGTGTACGTGCACGAGGTCGGCGCCCCGCACGTGATCGATCCCTCGCGCCTGTGGGAGAGCGCTTCGCGGATCTACGGGCCCGAGCAGATGCTCGGGCTCTGGGGTGAGACGCTGCCGGTGCCGGAGGACGTCGTGACGACGCTGTCCGGTGGCGAGCGGGTCGAGGGCTTCGACGTCGTCTACACGCCGGGCCACGCCGCCCATCACGTCTCCTACCTGGATGACGAGGGGACCGCCTACGTCGGCGACGTCGCCGGCGTCCGCACGCCGCCCGGGCGAGCTCACCGTGATGCCGACGCCGCCGCCTGAGATCGACGTCGACGCCTGGCTCGCCTCGATCGACGCGCTCGCCGAGCGGGCGCCCGGAGCGGTTGCGGATGACCCACTTCGGCGAGGTCGAGCCGGCGGCCGCGCAGCTCGAGGCGGCGGCGTCCTCGCTGCGGCTGACCGCGGGCTGGGCGCGCGAGGGGGACCGCGATGCGTTCATGGCCCGGCTCGCCGAGCTGATCGACTCGCAGGACGGGTTGGCGGCCGAGCGCATGCGCCATGCGATGCCGCCCGACCACGTCTGGCTCGGTCTCGAGCGCTACTGGCGCAAGCGGGCCGAGCGCGAATCCGCCCGTGAGGAGCGCCGCTACTTAGCGGCGGTGCCCGTGTTCGGGGCGGGAGAGGCCGTGCGAACGGCCTCGCGGGCCTGCAGCCGGCCCCGGAAACGCCAGCTAGGCTGCTCGACGCAATGAAACGACTGCTCGCAACATCGACGCTCGTTTGGGCCCTCGCCTTCGTGGCGGTGGCGTCCGCGAACGTGCTCGTCTTCACGACCGACTTCAACAAGCGCAAGGACGTCACCCGGATCGACCGGCTCGTCGGCGGCAAGGCCTGCGGCAAGTCATGGAAGGGCAAGACGGCGCTCGGCGTCGAGGTGATGAAGGGCCGCAAGAGCTGCTTCCTGCAGACCCCCGTCGAGGGCGACTCCAAGCAGCCGAACCACATCCTCCAGGCCTCGGCCAAGGTGATCAAGAAGAAGACCTCGAAGAAGGTCCGCAAGCAGATCTACATCGGCCTCGCCGTGCGCGCCAACGCGAAGTCGGCCTACGAGCTGCGGATCTTCCCGAAGGGCCGCCGCTGGAAGCTGCTCAAGAACGGCGACGCCGTCGACTCGGGCAAGAACAAGAAGATCGCGCCGCTCAACAAGCGCGAGCGCATGCGCCTGCAGGCGATCCACTCGGACGTGATCGCCCGCGTCAACGGCCAGCGCCTGGCGAAGTTCCACGACAACGACCCGTCCGAGGTCAACGGCCGCAAGACCGCGCTCACCTACGGCAGCGAGGCGCGCTCGAACAAGAACGGCTACGGCAACTTCCAGAACGTCAAGGCGTTCGTCCCCGATCCCTGATCGGGCTTCTGCCTAACCTTCGTCTCCCGCGTCGCGCCGGATCGCCGGCGCGCGCACGATCCACATGTCCCCGAGCACCGTCGAGAAACCGAAGGCACTTGGGCCCGGCTCCGGCCTGGGCGGCAACTGGCTCGTGATCGTCCGCAACGACGACCACAACACCTTCGAGCACGTCGCCCGCACCCTCGCCCGCTTCATCCCCGGGATCAACTACGAGCAGGGCATGGGCTACGCCAACAAGATCCACAACGCCGGCAAGGCGATCGTCTGGACCGGCATGCGCGAGCCCGCCGAGCACTACTGGGAGCAACTCGCCGGCGCCGGCCTGACGATGGCGCCGCTCGAAGAGGCTTAGAGCCGGCCGCGATACAGCCGTCCAGTTCTACCCCCTAAGGGGGCTGAAGTGGACGGTCATGGGCCGCGTGGATAGATTGCGACGCGATGGCGGCGCAGGGACCGGGGCCGGGGTGGCACGAGGATCCGTGGGATTCCGGCGCAGCTGCGCTGGTGGGACGGCAGCGAGTGGACAGGGCACACGGCGCCGGCGACCGCCGCAGCGGGGGCCGAGCCGGCAGCGCCTGCCGGGCCCGACGCGTCGCCGCCCGCGGCCGCAGCCACGACGCCCAGCTGCGCCTAACCCGATCCTCGGCACGCCACCCGTGACCCCGGCGCCGGGCCGCTCCATCGATCCGCCTGTGGCCGTGGCTCGCGCTCGGCGCGATCGTCGTCGTCGCCCTCGTCGTGCTGGCGATCGCCGCCTCCGGCGGGGGCGGCTCGGATTCGACCTCCAGCGCCACCCTGCCCGGCGGCGATCCGGCCGCCGAGGCGGCCGTCCGCACGGCCCAGACGGCGATCGAGACCTACGCCACGGACCAGAACGGCAGCTACGCGGGCGCGACGCCGGCCAAGCTCGCGGCGATCGAACCGAACCTCGCCGACGCTCCCGTCGCGGTCCAGGCCTCGGACTCCTCCTACACGCTGACGATCGCCTCCGAGACCGGAACGCAGTTCGTCATCGCCCGCAACGGCGCCGGCAACACGAGCTACAGCTGCGCGCCGCCGGGCGCCGGCGAGTGCCCGCCGACCGGCGACTGGAGTCAGCCGGCCGGCGAGGGCGCGCCTAGCGCCTAACCCCGGCTGTTCGACTCCATCTGCGCCGGCGGGACGCTCGGCGGCGACCAGCCGGGGCCCCGGAAGAGGATCCCCATCCGGTCGCGCCAGCTGCCGGCGCGGCGCACGTCGTGCCACATCGCGACGTATTCGTGAAAGGCGGCGCGGACCGGGTTGTAGGTGTGGATGTTCTTCGTCAGCCCGTAGCGGACGCGCTCGCCCTCGGGCTCGTAGGTGCCGAAGATCCGGTCCCAGATGATCAGGATGCCGCCGTAGTTGCGGTCGAGGTAGACGTCGTTGGAGCCGTGGTGGACGCGGTGGTGGGAAGGCGTGTTGAGCACGTACTCGAGCGGCCGCGGCAGCCGGTGGATGCGCTCGGTGTGGATCCAGAACTGGTAGATCAGCGACCAGGCCTGGGCGAGCAGCACCATCCAGGGCGCGAAGCCGAGGAGCGGCATCCACAGCCAGAACGGGAAGTAGGTCATCGGCACCCAGGTCTGCCGCAGCGCCGTCGACAGGTTGTAGTGCTGGGAGGAGTGGTGGACGACGTGGCTCGCCCAGAAGACGCGGCTCTCGTGGCTGATCCGGTGGAACCAGTAGTAGGAGAAGTCGTCGGCGAAGAAGAGCAGCACCCACGTCCACGGGTTGTCGGGCGAGAGCCGCAGCGGGGTCAGCTCATAGAGGCCCGCGTAGGCGGCGACGACGACGAGCTTCCAGGCGACGTTGATCACCACATTGCCGGAGCCGAGCAGCAGGCTGGTGCGCGTGTCGCGCGTCTCGTAGCCGATCAGCTCGTCCTCCTCGTCGCGCGCGAAGCGGAACGAGAGCGCCTCGACCGCGAGCAGCAGGACGAAGAACGGGATCGCGTAGTAGAGGACCTCGGCCATCGAATGCGCCGCCGGCGGGCGCCGGCCTCAGACCTCGATCGGGGTGTGCCAGCCCGGCAGCAGCGGCTTGTTGAAGTAGCTGAGCGCCGCCTCGCGGGCCGAGCGGACCTCCTCGGAGGCCCAGTAGCGGTCGAAGTCGGCGCGGTCGTTCCAGACGGTCGTCTGGCGGAAGTGGTGCGGATCCTCCTCCGAGCGCGTCAGCGAAACGGAGGTCGCGCCATAGGAGCCGGCGCGCTCGAGCGCGGGCTTCCAGGCCTCGTACCAGCGCTCCACCCGGAACGGGTGCAGGTGCCACTCGATGATGTTGATCTCGGCCATCGCGGGCGGCATCTTATCGGCCGGGCGGGGCGGCGGGACGCCTAGGCTCACGCGTGCCGCTTGTGCCTCTTCGGCCTGAAGCCCGCGCGCTTCGGAATCAGCGGCTCGAGGCCCTTCTCGCCGGCATAGACGTCGAGCAGCGCCATGTGGGTCGTATCGCCGGCGATCACGCTCTGGTTGGCGACGATCAGCCGCCGGCCGGCGAAGGCGAGGCTCGAGGGGTTGTCGAAGGGGATCGGCGAGCCGTTGTCGCCGCTCAGCGGCGCCTTCGGGAAGCGCTCGATCTCGTGCCCGTCGGCGCCGACGACGACGAGCTGCTCGGTGAGGCCGACGGCGGGCACGTAGACGCGGCCGGAGCGGGCGATCGCGAAGCCGTCGGGGACGTCGGTGGGGGCGCTCTCCCAGAACCGCCGCAGTGGCCCGGCCGCGTGGCGTTTGCCGATCCGGACCTCGTAGAGCTTGCCGGTGGCGGGGTTGCCGTCGCCGAGTCCCGATGAGCTGCCCTGGCCGACCATCAGCGTGTGGCCGTCGGCCTCGAGCTCGATCCCGGTCGTCCCGAACTCGGTCCCGTCGAGCTTGTGCGAGGTCAGCCACAGCTTCGGCTTGCCGCCGCCGGGCGGCACGCGCCAGATGCACGCCTGCCCGTAGTCGGTGACGTACAGGCTGCCGTCGCGGCCCCATGCCGCGTAGTTGGGGATCGGCGCGCCGTCGAGCAGCTGCTGCGAGCAATGGCCGGTCGCGGCTCCCGAGCAGGCGGGGATGTCGGGGATCTTCGCGTAGGTGCGCTGCTTGCCCTTGCGCAGATTCAGGGTGAGGACCCGGGCCGGGTTCGTGTCGAGCAGGACCATGCGCCCGCGCGAGTCGCTGATCGCCGCCTGGATCCCGTGCTCGGCGCCCAGCTTCTGGCCCGCGATCGTCCACGAGCGCAGCAGCTCGCCCGCTGCGCGTGTACTCGAACAGCCGCGAGGGCACGTCGGCGCCGGCGGAGCTCTCGTAGGTGCCGGCGTAGATGCGCCCGTTCGGATGCACGTAGGCGCGCGCCGGGTAGCCGGGAAAGGGGACGACGGCGAGCACGCGCGTGTCGAAGCGCTCGCGCTTCGGCTTCGCTCCGGCGCCCGCCGGCGAGCCGGCGAGCAGCAGGGCGGCGAGCGTCAGGCCGAGCCCGAGCGCGGCCGCCGCGAGCGCCGTTGGCCGGCGAGGCGTGCTCACAGCCGGTCGCTCACCTCGGTCGCGGCCCGCTCGCCGGAGCGGATCGCGCCGTCCATGTACCCGTTCCAGTAGTCCGAGGTCTCTGTGCCGGCCCAGTGGATGCGGCCGACGGGCTTGCGGATGTGCGAGCCGTAGTGGCTCATCAGCCCGGGTCCGTAGATGCCGACCGGGCAGCCGCGCGTCCACTTCTCCTCGGGCCACTGCGTGTAGAAGAAGTCGGTCGCGTCGAGCGCCTCCTTGCCGAAGTACGTCGCGTACTCCTCGAGGATGCGCTTGCGCCGGTGCTTCTCGTTGAGGGTCGCGAACTTGCGCGAGGAGTCGCCGCCGACGAAGGCGAAGATCACGCCCGGCTTGCCGCTGTGGGGCGTGTCGTCGAAGGTCGCGTTGGCGAGCCCGTCGGTCGACAGCCCGGAGCCGTTGAGGCCCTTCTCGCGCCAGAACGGCTTCTTGTAGGTGGCTGCCACCTTCGTCAGCTGCCCCATCGCGAGCCGCTGGGTGAGCGCGTCGCGACCGGCGGGCATCAGCGGCGTGTAGTCGATGCGGCCGGCCAGGGTCGGCGGGATCGCGACGATCACCCGCTTCGCCTTCACCTTGGCGCGCTTGCCGTAGACGGTGACGCCGTGCTTCTTCTGCACGATCCGCCGCACGGGGCAGTCGAGCTTGATCCGCTTGTGACCGCCGAGCGCCCTCGCCATGGCCTCGGGCAGTCGCTGCGAGCCGCCGACGACGCGGTCCTGCTGGGCGCCCATGCGCGTGTTGAAGTTGCGCTCGAAGGTGCCCGGGTTCTTCTCGTTGCCGGAGGAGGCGATGTAGAAGAGGACGAAGAGCAGCGAGAGCTCGTCGGGCTCGGCGCCGAAGATCGGCCGCGTCGCCGCCGGCACGAGCTTGCGGAAGCGCTCCGTGACGCTGTTCTGCTTGACGTAGGTGCCGAGCGTCTGGTTGTCCCACTCGCCCGCCTTCGGCGCCGTCCAGGGGGCGTCGACGGGTACCGATGTCGACATCTGGTCGAGATGAGCGACGAGTGTCGCCAGCTCCGGCAGGATGATCGGGTCCGGAGGGGCGCTGCCGGTGATCCCGGTGTCGGAGAAGGTCGAGCGGTCGCCACTGTTGATGTAGACGTTGTCGCCGTCGTCGAAGGTCGGGAACGTCTTCAGGCCGAAGTGGTCGAGCTTCGCGAGGATCCGGTCCTGGGTCGGGCCGACGAAGGTGCCGCCGCGCTCGGAGATCTCGCCGCCCGGGAGCTCGTGGCCGTGCACGCGGCCGCCGATCCGCTTGCGCGCCTCGAGGACGACGACCGAGTGGCCGGCGCGCTTCAGCTCGAGCGCCGCCGTCAGCCCGGCGAGCCCCGCGCCGACGACGCAGACGTCCGCCTCGATGTGCTTCTGATGGTGCTTGTGGCGTGTGCTTCTTCGCTGCCGCCGATCCGGGCAGCGAGCCGAGCGCGGCGCCCGCGCCGATCGCGGCACCGCCGCCGATCGCCTTGCGCCTCGTTATGCCTTGCCCCTTGTCAGTGGCCATCTCGGCCCCCTTTCGTGGATCGCGGCGCGACCTCGGCGAGGTACGCCCTCATCATCAGCTTCGCCTGCTCAAGTAACCCCTGATCACCGCTCGGGTCGCGGCGGAAGGCCTCCTGCAGCAGCGAGTCGACCGCGAATACGGCGGCCCGAGACGCGTCCTCGGGGATCTCCGGAGCGTTCCCGTCCGGGGTCGAGAAGGCGCGGCGCACCGTCGCGGCGATCGCCTCCTTCCCGGCACGGTCGGCTGCCTGCATCGACGCGTTCAGGTGCGGCCCGAACCACAGCGCCCGGTAGCCGGGCTCAGCGCGATAGCGGGCAGCGAACAGCTCGACGAGGGTGCCGACCGGGTCGGGGTCGGCGGCCAGGTCGGCGAGCGCCTCCTCGATCAGTGCCGTCGAGGCGGCGATATGGCGGGCGGCGACGGCGGCGACGATCGACTCGGCCTCGGTGAAGTACTGGTAGACGGCGCCAACGGAGACGCCGGCGGCGCGGGCGATCTTCGTAGTCGTCAGGGAGCCCGGGTCCTCGCCGTCGGCGAGCAGGCCGTCGGTCGCGTCGAGGACGCGGGTAACGAGCGCCCGGCTGCGCTCCTGCTTCGGCGTCCGCCGCAGCTCCGATGAGGGTGTGGAGGGGTCCACCGCGCCTACCTGAATCGGATTCATATTCCGACGCTAGCATTGGCCGCGATGCTGCGAGCCGGTAGAGAGGCGGTTGCGGAGGCGGCGCGGCGGCTCGCAGCGGCGGGCTTGGTCAGGGCGACCTCGGGCAACATCAGCGTCCGCGACGGCGAGCTCGTCGCGATCACGCCGACCGGCGCCGAGCTCGCGACGCTCGCGCCGGACGACGTGGCGGTCGTCGATCTCGGCGGCGCCCAGCAATGGGGTGCGCTGCTGCCGAGCTCCGAGCTCGGTCTGCACCTTGGCGTCTACGGTTCCGCGGACGGTGCGGGCGCCGTGGTTCACACGCACGCGCCGGCGGCGACTGCGGTCGCTTGCGCGCTCGAGGAGCTGCCCGTCGTCCACTACGAGATGCTCTTGCTCGGCGGCGCCGTGCGCGTCGCCCCGTACGCGACCTTCGGCACTCCGGAGCTGGCCGCGGCGGCGGTCACGGCGCTCGAGGGTCGCAACGCCGCCCTGCTCGCCAACCACGGCACGGTCGCCCGTGGCGCCGATCTCGACTTCGCCGTGCGCGCCACCGAACTGCTCGAGTGGGCGGCCGAGCTGTACCTGCGCGCCTCGGCGCTCGGCGTGCCACGCACGCTCAGCCCCGAGCAGCAGCAGGCGACGATCGACGCGGCCGTCGCCCGCCGCTACGGCTCGACGCTGGCCGCAGAGAGCGGCACGGAGGCCTGATGAAGGCGATCGCGATGGGCGTCCACGTGCTCGACGTGCTCGTGCGTCCGGTCGAGCGCATTCCCGAGGGCCAGGGCGGTGAGCTCGTCGAGCAGATCCGCATGACCGCCGCCGGCTCGGCCGGCGGCACAGCGCTGATCCTCGCCAAGCTCGGCGCCGAGGTCCGCAGCGCAGCCGCGGTCGGTACCGACGCGCTCGGCGATCAGCTGCTCGCGCTGCTCGAGCGCGACGGCGTCGACACCTCCCTGGTCCTCCGCCGCGAGGACGTGCAGACCTCAGCCAGCGTGCTGCCGATCCGCCCGAACGGGGACCGGCCCGCCTTCCACGTCGTCGGCGCCAACTCGACCTACGGTCCCGACGACGTCGACTGGGAGGCGATCGGGGAGGCGACCAACCTGCACCTCGGCGGGCCCGAGTTCATGGGCGGCGAGGCGGCGGCAGAGATCCTCACCGACGCCCGGCAACGCGGGATGACGACCTCCGCCGACATCCTCGCGCCCGGGGATCCCGGGCTGTTGGAGTGGATCGCCCCGGCTCTGCCGGCGCTCGACTACCTGCTGCCCAACGACGAGCAGGTGCTCGGCTTCACCGGCGCCGAGGAGCTCGAGGCCGGCTGCGCGGCGCTGCTCGAGCGCGGCGTCGGCTGCGTCGCGGCCACTTGCGGGGGAGAGGGGGCGTTGCTTGTCACGGTCGATGGCAGCGAGCGGGTGCCGGCCTTCGCGATCGATGTCGTCGATACGACCGGCTGCGGCGATGCCTTCTCCGCCGGGTTCCTCCGCGGCCTCGCCCTCGGCCGCTCACGGACAGAAGCGGCGACGCTCGGCTGTGCGACAGCCGCGCTCGTCGCCGGCGGGCTCGGCACCGATCACGGCGACTACGACCTCGAGGCGGCCGACGCCTTCGCCGCCGCCACGCCGACCGCCTGACGGGTGGGTCGGGGAGAATGGGGGCGATGAGCGAGCGCGACATCGTCGACGCCTGGATCCAGCATCCGACGCGACGCTTCCTCGATCAGCCGAGCTTCGCCTCGCTGCGCCGCTGGACCGGTGGCGAGATCCCCTCCCAGGAGATCCCGATCGGGGCGACACTCGCCGCGATGGATGACGCCGGCATCTCCGTCGGGCTGCTCAGTGCCTGGTTCGAGCGTGGCTTCCGGGGGCTCCGCGTCCTGCCGTGGCTCTGGGAGCTGCCGCCCACCGACCGCCGCTATTACCCGCTGTTCGCGGCCTGCGCCGAGCTCGGCGTTCCCTTCTGCACCCAAGTCGGCCACACCGGGCCGCTGGCGCCCTCGAGACCGGCCGGCCGATCCCCTACATCGACCAGGTTGCGATCGACTTCCCCGAGCTCGTCATCGTCGGCGGCCACATCGGCTACCCGTGGACCGAGGAAATGGTCGCCGTCGCGCGCAAGCACGAGAACGTCTACATCGACACCTCCGCCTACACGGCCGCCCGCTACCCGCCCGAGCTCGTTGCCTACATGAAGTCACGCAGCGGCCGCCGCAAGGTGCTGTTCGGCAGCAACTTCCCGATGATCGCCCCCGCAAAAGCACTCGAGGGCGTCCCCGCCCTGGGCCTGGACGAGGAGACCACCGAGCTCTTCCTAAGCGGCAACGCCCGCCGGGTGTTCCGCCTTGGCGGACCGGCTTGACTGCAGCTGCGCTGAACGATGGTGAAGGCGTCCTCCGACCAAGCATGAGCGTGCACGCGGTCCGCGCGGTGTAGCGGAGCTACATAAGCGGGCCGCGGGTGCGCTCAGGCGCCGTGTCGGAGGGCGCCGCCGGCCGTCAACCCCCTACTTCTGCCCAGATTGCGCCTGCTCCGTCCTCGTGCTTGCCGCTCGTGTCGTCGGTGGCGCCAACGCGGACGGTGATCTTGCCCGAGTGCTTGTTCTCGTGCATGAGCTGGTGCGCGCCGGGGACGCCGTCGAAGTCCATCGCCTGCGAGAGCACGGGCCGGACCTTGCCCTCGGCCATGAGCTGGTTCGCGCGCATGCACTCGTACGCGTTCGCGAAGTGCGAGCCGAGGATCTCCTTCTGCTTCATCCACAGGTAGCGCACGTCGAAGTCGAGCGTGTAGCCGGAGGTGGCGCCGCAGATCACCACCTTGCCGAACGGCTTGACCGTGAAGACCGACGTCGGGAAGGTCGCCTGGCCGACGTGCTCGAAGACGATGTCGGGCGCGTCGCCGAGGATCGACTTGACCTGCTTGGCGAAGGCGCGGGAGACCTTGAAGCGCTCCCTCTCCTCGTCGGCGCTCTCGGTGCCGGTCCGCATCATCCCCGCGAACTCCTTGCGGTTGATGTAGTCGACGCAGCCGAGCTGCTTGACGAGCTCGCCCTTCTCCTCGGAGGAGACGACGCCCACGGCGTTACCGCCGGCCGCCTTGACGAGCTGGCAGGCGAAGACGCCGAGGCCGCCGGCCGCGCCCCAGATCAGGACGTTGTGGCCGGCCTGGATCTTCGCCCGGTTGAAGAGCATCCGGTAGGCGGTGAAGTAGGTCAGGCCGTAGGCCGATGGACTCGACCCACGAGAGGTTCGCCGGCTTCGGCAGCAGCTGTTGCGCCTGCACCTTCGTGAACTGGGCGAAGCTGCCCCATGTCGTCTCGTAGCCCCAGATCCGCTGCGAAGGGGCGGCCATCGGGTCGAGGCCATGCACTTCGACGTCCTCGTAGGAGGCCTGGTTGCAGTGGATCACGACCTCGTCGCCGGGTTTCCAGTTGGTGACGCCGGGGCCGACCTTCCAGACGATTCCGGAGGCGTCGGAGCCGCCGATGTGGTGGCCGTACTCGGGGTGGTCGCCGTAGCCGAAGACCGAGACTGGCTTGCCGAGGGCCGCCCAGACGTTGTTGAAGTTGACGCCGGCGGCCATCACGCGGACGATCACCTCGAAGGCGCCGGGCTCCGGGACCTCGATCTCCTCGGTCTGGAAGGCGTCCTTGGGCTCGCCCTCGCGCTCCTGGCGGATGACCCAGGCGGCCATCGTCTCGGGCAGCTCCCCGGGCTCGACGTCGAGCTTGCTCACTTCGGCAATGTCTACAGCCACGTTTCTCCCTCGTTCTATAGGTAGGCGGGCGCGATGGTAGCGGCGCCCGGCGCTCTCTGACGCGGCGCCTGAGCGCACCCGTGGCCGGCTTATGTGGCTCCGCCACACCGCGCCGGCATCGGCCGCACTCAGGCTTGGTCAGAGAGCGCCTCGAACATCTGGCTGGCGGTCGTTGACCGAGAAGCCCACCGGCCGCCCACGCCCGACTCCCCCTTGACATACCGACCGGTACGCCATATACATACCGATCGGTATCCGAAACTCCCCAGGAGCTCCCCTTGAACCACGAGCACGCCGTCGCCGATCCGCCCCCCATTCCCGCGCCCGGCCGTAAGTTCGCCCGCGACCGGCTGCCGGCCGGCCCCCGGCTGCCGCGGCCGATCCAGTCGGTGCTCTGGCAGCGCAATCCCGACCGGTTCCTGCAGCGCTGCCGGGACCGCTACGGCGAGACCTTCACGATGCGGATCATGGCCGAGGGCGATTGGGTGATCGTCTCCAACCCCGAGGCCGTCAAGGAGATCTTCCGTGGCGATCCCGAGAAGCTCTACGCAGGCGAGGCGAACGCGATCCTCGGCCCGATCCTCGGGGCCAATTCGGTCCTGCTGCTCGATGGCAAAAAGCACCTGCGCGAGCGCAAGCTCCTGCTGCCGCCCTTCCATGGGGAGCGCATGCAGAGCTACGGCGAGCTGATGGCCGGCATCGCCCGCGAGCAGATCGCCGCCTGGCCCGTCGGCGCACCCTTCGCCGCCCAGCCCAAGATGCAGCGGCTGACGCTCGAGATCATCCTCCAGGCGGTCTTCGGCCTGCGCGAGGGCGAGCGCCTGGGCCGGATCCGCGCGGCGCTGCGCGCGATCCTCAACGAGGCGACCTCGAAGCGCACGCTGCTCGTCCTCGCCGCGCTCGGCCCGCAGCGCTTCGCCCGGCTCAAGACGGTCCGCCGCAAGCTCGGCGCCGCCGACGCGCTGCTCTATGCCGAGATCGCTGACCGCCGCCGAGCCGGCGACCTCGGCGAGCGCGACGACATCCTCTCGCTGCTTCTGCAGGCGACCGACGAGAACGGCGAGCCGCTGTCCGACGCCGAGCTCCGAGACGAGCTGATGACTCTGCTCGTCGCCGGCCACGAGACCACCGCGACCGCACTGGCCTGGGTGCTCGAGCGGCTGACGCGCGATCCCGCGCGGAGCGAGCGGCTCGTTGCCGAGGTCGACGCGGGGGAGACCGCTTACCTGGACGCCGTGATCACCGAGACGCTGCGCCTGCGGCCGGTGCTGCCCGTGGTCGTCCGGCGGATCAAGGCGCCGACGACGATCGCCGGGGTTGAGCTGCCCGAGGGCGCCACCGTCGCGCCCGGGATCAGCCTCGTCCACCGCCGGCCCGAGATCTACCCCGACCCGGACGAGTTCCGCCCGGAGCGCTTCCTCGACGAGCCGCCCGGCACCTACACGTTCATCCCATTCGGCGGCGGCATGCGGCGCTGTCTGGGTGCCGCCTTCGCCCAGTACGAGATGCGGGTCGTGCTTCGCGAGCTGTTCGCCTCGCGCATCGTGACCCCGGTCGGCGACTCCGCCGGTGAGGGACTCGTCCGGCGGGCGATCACGAGCGCGCCCGCCGAGGGCGGGCGGATCCGGCTCGGCCGCCGCCGCGCTCAGGCCGAGGCGACCCCCGAGCTGGTCGGTGCCGGGGCCTGAGTTGGCCGTCGCGGGGGGCACCGAGACGCGCGCCGAGCGCGGCGCCCGCACACGGCGGGCGCTCCTGGACTCGGCCCAGGACGCGTTCCTGGAGCTCGGGCTTGACGCGGCCTCGGTCGACCGCATCGCTCGTGGCGCCGGGTTCACGAAGGGCGCCTTCTACGCTCACTTCGAAAGCAAGCGCGAGCTCGTCCTGACGTTGCTCGAGGAGCGCTTCAGCGAGCAGCTCGATCACTTCGAGCAGAAGCTCTCGGGCGCTGGAGAGCCCGGAGAGGAGACGCGGGCCGCCGCCGCCGACTTCGTCGAGAACACGCTCTCCGACGGCCGCTGGACCAGCCTCTTCTTGCAGTTCGCAGCCTACGCCGCCCGCGACGAGGACTTCAGAGGCCAGTTCATCGGCCGCTACAAGCAACACCAGGCGCAGCTCGCCGAGCTGCTGGCGGCCTGGAACCCGCGGCTCACAGAGGCCTCCGGCCACGCTCCGATCGACGCCTCCGTGATGGTCTTCGCGCTCGCCAACGGCTTCATCCTCGAGCGGATGATCGACCCGGAGATCGACGACCGGCTCTTTGGCGAATCGCTCGTCATCTTCCTGCGCGGCTTCGAGGCGCTCGCGGACGAGAACGAGCGCGGCGCGAGCGCCTGAGCGCTGCTCAGTCGCGCAGGCTCGTCGCCAGCTCGGGCGTCGCGGGCTGCTGCGGCTCGACGGGAGCCTCCGGCTCCGCGGGGTCGGCCGTCGTGGCTCCGGGGCGCTTCGCCGAGATCAGGAAGATCGCGGCTACAGCGCCGGCGGCGGCGACTGCGGCCGAGATCCCAACCGAGCTGGCGAGCGAGTTGATGAACGCCTCGCGGGCGGCGTCGGCGGCGGTTTGGGCCTGACTCGCCGGCAGCGTCGAGAGCGTCTTCTCGAGGCCGCCCGATCCCAGTTGGTCGCTGATCGCGCTGATCGTCCCGTCGGAGACGCCGATCGGCTGCAGCGCGCTGTTCAGATCGCTCCGGCCGTGAGCCTGGAAGATCGCGCCAAGCGCCGCGACGCCGAACGTGCCGCCGACCATCCGCGACATCGAGAGCAGGCCGGAGGCGAGGCCGGCCTTCGTCTCGCTGACGGCGTTCATCGCGGCCGTCGACATCGGCGACATCGTCATCGCGATGCCGAAGCCCATCAGGATGAAGGGGACGAGCAGACTCGAGTAGGTCGAGCTCGAGTCGATCTGCGACTGCAGGAACAGCGAGACCGCGACGATGCCGAGCCCGGCGACGATCAGCGGTCGCGGCCCGATCCGGTCGGTGAGCCGGCCGGCGATCGGGGCGACGAACATGATCACGAGCGTCGTCGGCAGGAAGCGGACGCCGGCCTCCAGGGGCGAGTAGCCAAGGATGTTCTGGATGTACAGCGCCATGAAGAAGAACATCCCGAGCATCGAGAACGAGATCACGAAGGCGACGATCAGAGCGCCGACGAAGTCGCGGCTGCGAAGGAACTCGAACTGCACGATCGGCGCTGCGACGCGGCTCTCGACGAGCAGGAACATCGCGCCGGCGACAGCAGAGCCGGCGAGCAGAGCGATGATCGCGGGGGAGCTCCAACCCCAGTCGTTACCCTCGATCAGGGCGAGGACGAGGGCGGTCAGCCCGACCGTCATCACGGCGGTGCCGGCCCAGTCGATCTCGCGTCCGACCGTCTCGTCGCGCGACTCCTTGACCGCGAACAGGGTCATGGAGATCGCGCCGGCTGCGACCGGCAGGTTGAGGTAGAAGATCGCGCGCCATGAGACGTGCTCGGTGAGGAAACCGCCGAGCAGCGGGCCGGCGGCGAGCGCGAGCGCCGAGACGCCGGCCCAGGTGCCGATCGCGCGGCCGCGCTCGGCGGCCGGGAAGGCGTTCGTGATGATCGACAGCGTCGCCGGCATCATCAGCGCGGCGCCGACGCCCTGAGCGACCCGGCTGACGATCAATGCCGTGTCGCTGGGCGCGAGGCCGGCCGTTGCCGAGGAGGCGGCGAAGATCGTCACGCCGGCCAGGAACATGCGGCGACGGCCGAGGATGTCGCCGAGCCGCCCACCAGTCGCGAGCAGCACGGCGAAGGAAAGCGTGTAGCCATTGAGGGTCCACTCGAGCGCCCGGATCGAAGCGTGCAGGTCGCTCTGGATCGAGGGCAGAGCGACGTTCATGACCGTGTTGTCGAGCATGATCATGAACAGGGCGAAGCACATCGCCGCGAGCGTCCACCACTTGGCGTTCTCCTCGGTAATCAGGTGGCCGTAGCGGCTGGTCATGCGGTCTCCTCTCCGTCATGCGCGTCGTTGATCTCGGCGAGGACCTCGGCGAGGCGACGGCGCAAGTCGGGAACGAGGGTGCTCGCGAAGCGTTCGAAGCCGGCAGCGCGGAGGGCGAACAACTCGCCGACCAGCGCGCGGCCCTTGTCGGCGATCTCGACCAGGCGCACGCGGCGGTCCGCGCTGGACTCGCGGCGCGTCGCCAGGCGACGGCGGACGAGCGTGTCGAGCGTCCGGCTCATCGCGGCTGGGGAGAGGCCAAGCCGCTCGGCGAGGGCACCGGCCGATAGCGGCTCCTCGAGACCGGCGAGCAGATAGAGCGCCCGCACGTGGGCGAGCGAGAGGTTGCGCTCCTCGATCGCCCCGAGGTGGTCGGCGCGCGGGTCGAGCAGCAGGCGGCGCTGCAGGATGCCGAGCTCGTGGGCCACCGCCTGAGCGTCGTCCTCGACGAGGGCGGATCCACTCCCACTCCCACTCCCGTTGAGATCCGACAACAGTTGCATTCGCTCAACCTTTGCGCGAAACGAGAGCTTTGTGTGTGCGGCCGGTCACACCGTGCTCCGGAAGGGGAGCGGTTGCGGACTCAGAAGCCGTAGATCTCGCCGTACTTCGAGCGCAGGCGCGCGAGCAGCGGGGCCGGGTCGAGCGGCCCGCCGAGCGCTTCGGTGGCGAGGCGCGCCGGCAGCCAACGCGCGGCGTGGCGGTGCACCCGCCCGGTCAGCCACCGGCGCAGCTCGGCGAGCTCGCCGCCGGCGATCAGCTCATCGAGATCGCCGAGTTCGGCCGCGGCCAGCTCCCAGAGCTGCCCGGCGATCACGTTGCCGATCGCGTAGGTGGGGAAATAGCCGAACGAGCCGGCTGCCCAGTGCACGTCCTGCATCACACCGCTGCGGTGGTCGGGGATCTCGATGCCGAGCAGGCGGCGGCTCGCCTCGGCCCACGCCTCGGGGAGGTCGGCGGGATCGAGCGAACCGTCGATCAGGGCGAGCTCGAGCTCGAAGCGGAGCACGATGTGCAGGTTGTAGGTGACCTCGTCGGCCTCGACTCGGATCAGCGACGGCTGGGCGCGGTTCGCCGCCCGGTAGAGCGCTTCGGCCGAGCCTGGCGCGAAGGCGGGGCCGAGCTCGCGCTCGAGCAGCGGCATCGCCGCCGCCAGGAACGGTCGCGAGCGGCCGACCCAGTTCTCCCACAGCCGGCTCTGGGACTCGTGGAAGGAGAGCGAGGCGGGGTGGCCGATCGGCCCGCGGCGCAGCTCGGCCGGAACACCGGACTCGTAGATCGCGTGCCCGGCCTCGTGCAGGGCGCTGAACAGCGCGAAGGAGAGATCCTCGGGGTCGTAGCGCGTCGTGAGCCGCAGGTCGCCGTGCGAGATGGAGGTCATGAAGGGATGCGCGGTCGGATCGAGGCGCCAGCTCTCGGGCTCGAGCGGCAGCCGCTCGATCAAGGCCTGGATGGCGCGCTCCTGTGCGTCGGCGGGGAAATGGCCCCCGAGCGGCGCCCCCTCGACCGCGTCCGGCCTGGCGGCGACCGCGGCGACGATCGGTACGAGGCCCTCGCCCAGCGGCTCGAGGATCGCGCTGCACCTGCGCGGTCGTCATGCCCGGCTCGTAGTCGTCGAGCAGCGCGTCGTACGGGTGCTCGCCGGGCGGAAAGCAGGACCCGTACTCGCGGGCGAGCTCGATGTTGCGCCGCAGGAAGGGGAAGAAGGTGTCGAGATCGGAGCTTTCGCGGGTCCGCTCCCAGGCGCTCTCGCCGCGCGATGCAGCCCGCGCCATCTCCGCCCGCAGCTCGGCCGGGACGCGCCTGGCGCGATCGACCGTGCGCCGGGCGATCGCGACCGCGTCGGCCTCGATCGTGCCTTCGGCGGGGCCGCCTGACGCCGGTGCGAGGCTCTCGATCAGCTCCCAGATGGCGTCCTCGGTGACGAGTTCGTGCCTGATCCGAGTCAGCGTCGCGAGCTGCTCGGCGCGCCCCTCGGCGCCGGCCCGCGGCATCTTCGTGCGCTCGTCCCAGGCAAGTAGCGCGCGCGCCCGGCCGAGATCGTTGATCGAGCCCCAGCGCCGGATCAGCTCCGCGTAGGGGCCTTCGGTCGTGCTCGCTTCCTGCCCGGTCTGCGCCGCCATGCAATCCATCTTGCCTGTCAGGAAGGCGTCCGGGGCCGCGACTACTTTCGAGAGTCCGATGGAAGCCTCTTCGGAACACGGAATCAGCGCGATCGACCAGCTACCGCTTGGCGCCAAGGTGGAGCCGGGCGAGGGCTCGGTCCGCGCGATCGGCGATCGGCTCGTGATCGAGTATCTGACCGTCGCCGACGAACGTGCGGCGCGGCTCGTCCGCGAGCGGGCCGAGGCCGGCGCCGACCCTGCGGCGACCGTCGCTGCGGCGATCGAGGTCGGCGCCCGCGTGCTCGACACCGAGGCGACCGCGGCCAATGTCGACTACGTCAAGCGTGAGCTCCAGGAGGGCCTCGGCGCGCTCAACCGTGAGCTCGAGGAGACGCTCGAGAGTGGCAACACCGAGCTTGCCGAGCGGATTGCGAGCGCCTTCGGCGGCGACCGCAGCGACTCGGTCCAGCAGCAGATCAAGGATCTGGTCGGCGCTGACGTCGAGAAGCGGATCGGCGAGATCATGCGCCGCCTCTCGGCGGAGGACTCGACGAACCCGCTGAACGCCGTCCAGGTGCGGGCGACGAAGGCGATGCTGGAGGCGGAGGAGCGCCATCGCAGCCAGCTCACCGAGCTGCGCGAGAGCCACGCCCGCGAGGCGCGGGCGATGCAGACCCAGATCGCCGAGCTGCGCGAGGGCCTCGGCAGGGTGTTCGAGAAGCAGGAGGGCGACGCCCGCCTCGCCGAGGCCGAGGAGGCCGGGACGCGCAAGGGGCGCAGCTTCGAGGAGCGCGTCCACGCGGCGCTCGAGGACGCTCGCCGAGGCGCGCGGAGACGTCGCCGTCCACACCGGCGATCTACCCGGGGAGGGCGGCAGCAAGAAGGGCGACACGGTCGTCGAGATCGGCGCCGGCGACGGCGCCTGCCTGGGCCGGATCGTCTTCGAGGACAAGGACCGGCGGCTGTCGAAGAACGCGATGCGCGAGGAGCTCAACGGGGCGCTGGCCGAGCGGCAGGCCGACTTCGCCGTGCTCGTCGTCGCCGGCGAGGAGCGGATCCCCGCCGGCCACGAGGAGATGAGTGAGTACGAGGGCAACAAGCTGATCGTCGCCGTCGACCCCGAGGAGCCCGACGCGCTCGGCCTGCGCCTCGCCTACCGGTACGCGCGCCTGCGGGTGCTGATGGAGCGGGAGAGCTCACTCGAGGTCGACGCGGCCGGCGTCCGCGATGCCGCCGAGACCGCCTCAGCCGCGCTCAAGCGCGCCCAGGCCGTCCGGCTGGCGCTCAGCAACATCGACAAGAGCTCGAAGAAGGCCCGCGAAGGCGTCGACTCGATGGTCCTGGACGTAGAGGCCGAGCTGGCCCGCATCGAAAACCTCATCGCGGCGCCCGGCGTCCCCTGACGCGGCGCCTCGCCGCACCGACTCGGGGCTTATGTGGCTCCGCCACACCGCGCCCCTCGCCGGCACGCCGAGGCTTGGTCAGAGAACGCCTTGAAGTTGATGCCGGCGGTCGTAGCGTCGAGCCGCTCTGACGAGGCCGGGGGCGTGCTGATCAAGGAGCGCTGAGCGAGCGTGCTCCGCACGTGAGCGAAGCGGGACGCCGAGCAGCGCGTCCGCGGCCCGTCAGGGCAGGAGGAGGTCGTTCTGGGAGGAGGGGCGTTCTGGCCCGACCTTGAACTCCATCGGGCGGGCCGTGTCGTTGTCCGCGCTGACGATGTAGTTGCCGGGCCGCAGGTCGAGCTTGTAGTTGAGCGTGCCGTTGGCGACGATCGGATTCGTCGTCGCGTCGGTCGGACCGCTGAAGTCGACCCTCGTCGGCCGGTCGGTGAAGTTGGCGATCGTCACGTTGGCGAGCCCGGCGCCGATCGGCTTGCCGTGCAGCGTCCGTCGGCGAGAGGATCACCTTGTCCTCGCCGACCTTGGCGCTGAGCTCGATCGGGGACGGCGGACGCGGGTCGTTGGCGAAGTCCTCCGAGCCGCACCCTGCGGCGAGGCTGGCGGCGCCGAGCAGTCCCACGGCGAGCAGCGCGATGCGGCTCCTCCTCCTCATCAAGGGCAATCTACCCAACCGCGCGGCGATCGGGGCAGCTTCGGGCACGGGCGGGCGGCGGGCGATGCGCTCCGGGTGTCGTCTCAGCCGAGCCAAACGGACTGGCGCTCGGCCAGCATCTCGTCGAGTGTGACCTGGATCCGGGCACGGACGCCCTCGGCGATCGTCTGCACGGCTGCGGCGTCGTCGAGCACCTCATCGGGTGCCGAGGGCACCTCGACCGGAGCGAGGAACCGGATCCGGAACTTCGCCGGCAGATACATGAGGGCGCCGAGCGGGCCGAAGTGGGGGAGGGCGTGGTTGAGCGGCGCGTAGAGCAGCCCGGTGAGCCGCTGCAGCGCCCGCATATGGGCGAAGATCGGCATCGCCTCCTCGCCGCCGACGAGCGCGATCGGCACGATCGGCACCCGCGCCCGCAGCGCCGTACGAACGAAGCCGCCGCGGCCGAAGCGGCGCAGCCGGTAGCGCTGCCAGAGCACCTTGCCGGTGCCCTTCGCGCCCTCGGGAAAGACGAGCGCCAGGCGGCCCTCCTCGGCGAGCAGGCGCTGCGCGTTCGCCGGATGTGCCGGGACGACGCCCATCTTTGCCGCGAAGGCGCCGAGGCCTGGGAAGCCCTTGAACCAATGTTCGCCGAGCATGTACAGCGGCCGCGCGGAGCCGCGCTCGTGACGAATCGCCTGCATGATCATCGGCCCGTCGGGAGGGAAGGCGCCGGAGTGGTTGCCGACGAGCAACGCCCCGCCTTCGGCCGGGACGTTCTCGAGACCCTCGGCCTCGACCCGGAACCAGTGGCGGTAGTAGAAGTCGAGCAGCGGATCGAGCGCGGAGACGACCCGCTCGGAGCGTCCCCAGTCGTCGACGTCGCGGTCGGCCTCGATTGCCGGCAGCAGCTCGCGTAGCTCCTCGAGGTCGAGCCCGGGGTCGCGCGGCGCCAGCCCGGCGTCGGCGGGCGCGGCGAGCGAGTCACGGTCGGGATCGAATGCGGGCGCCGGCCCCGGCTCGGGATCGGGCGCGTGGCGAACGCCGTCGGCGGAGCCGCCGAACAGCGGCGAGTCGGCGCCGATCGGCTTGCCACCGAGGCCGACCGATCGGCGCTGCGGGCTCAAGCCCCGATCGCCTCCACCTTCGCCGTCGCCGTCGGCGTTTCGACCTCGGCCCCAGGTTCGGCCTCGCGGCGCAGGACGGCGAGCGCCTGCCAGCCGCCGGCGGGGGAGAGAACCGCGGTCCCGATCGTGCCGAGCTCGCGCTCACCGAGCCGCACGGCGGCGCCCGCCTCGAGCGGCGCCTCGGCCCGCAGGCGGCGCAGGTGCCGGTTCGGCTTGCCCTTGTAATGCAGGCGGGCGACGGTCTCCTGACCCACGTAGCAGCCCTTCTCGAAGCTCACGGCGCGCTCGTTGATCCCGGCCTCCTGCGGGATCGTCTGGTTGCCCATCTCCGCACCGAAGGCTGGCCGGCCGGCCTCCACGCGGACGATCGCCGCGGTCCCTTCGCCGACCTCGGCGGCGCCCTCGCGCTCGAGCTCGGCGGCGATTCGCTCGAGCACCTCCGGGGCCGCGACCAGGTCGGCGCCGGCGAACGTCGTCGCGGCGAGCGCCTCGCTGCCGCCGACGCGCACGGTCCGGTTCGAGTTCTCGGCGCCGAGTGGCGCGCCGCCGAGCAGCTCCGGCGTCCGTGGGCCGAGCAGCGAGAGGACGGCGAGGTCGGCGCGCGCGGTGACGTCGGCGTCGCGGCCGATCTTGTACATCGACAGGTGCCGCTCGACCTCGTCCGCAGGGCCGGCGGGGAGGACGATCAGGATTTCCTCCGGCGTGCGGAGCACGACCATGTCGGAGCGCATGCGGCCCTTGCGGTCGAGGAGGGCCGCGTAGCAGCCCTCGCCCTCGGCGAGCGCCTCGATGTCGTTGGTCAGCTGGCCCTGCAGGAACTCCGCCGCCTCGCTGCCGGTGACCGCGATCACGCGCAGGTCGGGGCGCGGCAGGCGCCCGGCCTCCTCGCGGACGAGCCGGTACTCGGCGTCGGTGCCTGGACTTGGGACGGTGCTTGCCACGACGCCGATTCTAGGCAGGGGTGGCCGGCAGACCGGTCCGGCGCGGATTCGGCGCCCGCGGGCAGATAACCTTGCGCCGATGGCCCTCGCCGCTTCCTTCCAGGAGATCGTCGACTCGTTGCCGGCCGATTGGACCGACCTCGAGCTCGACCTGCGGATTGCCGACGAGGACCGCTACATCGACGCGTCGATCCCGATGACGCAGATCAACGCGCAGCCTTACAGCCAGGCCGACTGGCATTGGCGCATCAACGTCGCCAACGCATTCGGCCACGGCGCGAGCGCGGTGACCGTGACCTGGGTGCTCGACATGCTCGATCGCCAGGGGATCGAGGGCGAGCTGATCGTGCGCGACATGCACGAGGGCCGCGCCGAGATCGTGCAGATGTGGGGCCGGCCGGACAGCGTCCGGCGCGAGTTCCGCAGCTCGCCGCAGCCTGTAGGCGGAATCGGCCGCGAACCCGATGGCCCGCGTCCAGTCGCTCGTCACCGACCTGATGCTCGCCAGCCGCGTCAGCGAGCCGCTGCGGGCGGCCGGCCACGAGGTGCTCGGCGGTCCCGACCCCGACCCGACGGCCGATCTGATCGTCGCCGATCTCGACGCCGTCGACGCGACGGCGGTCGCCGCCGCCGGGCCACCGACGCTCGGTTTCTACAGCCACGTCGATACCGAGACGCGCGCGCGTGCCCTCGCCGCCGGTTTCGACCTCGTCGTCCCGCGCAGCCGCATGGCCCGCGAGCTGCCCGACGCTTGCCGAGAGGCTGCTCTCCGACGCATCCGCGTAGCCCGCTCTCTCGTACACCCATCCGCAAGTACGACCGCGTGTACTAGCGCGCGACGCTGAAGTCGAAGGTCCGCCCGACGTCGGGCCGGGTCGCGACGACGCCGTGCGTCACCTCCCATCGCGCCCAGCGCTCGAGCACGGTGCGGTTCAGCGCCCTGCTCGAGCCGAAGGCGGGCAGGACCGCGTCGAGCTGGCGCTGCTGCTCGCTGCGGTCGAGCTCGGGGACGGCCTCGAGCAGGGCGTCGAGCCCCGCGCCCGGGATCCGCCTCGACGCTTCGGTAGCCGGCGCCGATGCCGGCGACGGCGGCGCGGATCGCCTCACCGTTGGTGCGGAGCTCCTCGGGTGTCGTCGCCAGCACGAGCTCGGGATAGGGCGGCGCGCCGAATCGGTCGACGCGGAACTCGCGCGTCGGCAGCTTGCCCGCCAGCGTCACGCCCTCCGCATTCCAGAAGGCGGTCGCAGCATCGATCTTGCCGGCGAGCAGGTCGGGGACCGCGTTGAAGCCGATCGTCACGGTGTCGACGTCGCCGGGGCCGAGCCCGCCGGCCGCAAGCACCGAGTCGAGGACCGCGTCGTCGGAGGGCAGCCCGGTGACGCCGATCCGTTTGCCGGCCAGGTCCGCCGGGCTGCGGATCGCGTCCCGGTCCGCCGCGATCACGGCCGCCAGCGGCCGCTGGACGATCGCCGCGACGCCGACGAGGTCGATGCCCTGCTCGCGGGCGATCGCGAGGTCGTGGATATCGAGGATCGCCAGGTCGGCGCGTCCGCTGCGCAGCAGCTTCGGCGCGTCGGTCGAGGCGCCCGGCGCGCGGACCTCGAGATCGACGCCCCGCTCGGCGAGCGCGCCGTCACGCGCCGCGAGGTAGATCCCCGAGTGCACCGCGTTCGGCTGAAAGTCGAGGATCAGCGAGAGCCGCGACGGCGTCCGCAGCGACGCCCCCGCCGCCGGCGGGCGCGTCCGGTTCAGCGCCGTTCCCGCACCCGGCGACCACCACGGCCGCCGTCGTTGCGAGCACGGCCGCCAGCGACGCGGCGATCCGTCTCATTCGCGCGGCAGGCTAGATCATCGCTGCCAGGCCTGCCCGTCGCAAACGGTGCTTGCCGGTGACGGCGAACGTTTATAGTCCCCGCGCGCATCGCTGAGGCGTTTGCGCGAGCTGGGTACTCACAACACAGGAGGTACGTGCAAGTGCAGGATCGTGGACTGGCCGCATATCTCGCGGAGCTGGTCGGGACCTTCTTCCTGGTCTTCGTGATCGGGACCGTTATCAGCCTTTACGTCGCTACCGGCGGCCAGACCCAGTTCGGGTCCGACTTCGCGGTGATCGGGCTCTGCCAGGGCTTCATCCTGTTCGCGCTCGTTCAGGTGTTCGCCGGGGTCAGCGGCGCCCATTTCAATCCGGCGGTGACCTTCGCCGCGTCGCTGCTGAAGCGGATCGACCCCGTGGACGCGATCGTCTACGTGCTCGCCCAGCTTTCCGGCGCCGTGCTCGGCGCGCTGCTCGTCAAGGGCCTGCTCTCCGATGAGGGCGCCGCCGCCAACTACGGCGCCCCGCACATCAGCCCGCTGCTTGCCGGCAACTTCGCCGGCTGCCGTCTGCGAGGCGATCGGCGCCTTCCTGATCGTGATCGTCGTGATCGCCGTCGCGCTCAACCCGCGGGCCTGGCAGAGCTGGGCCCCGTTCGCGATCGGAATGGCGTTCTCCGTCGGCATCTTCATCTTCGGGCCGCTCACCGGAGGCAGCTTCAACCCGGCCCGCTGGTTCGGGACCGCCCTCGATCGGCGAGGACTTCGGCGGTGTCTGGGCCTACATCGTCGGCCCGCTCGTCGGCGCCCTGCTGGCGGTCCTGGTCTACAAGTTCATCATCGAAGCGGGCGAGGGAGAGGGCGAGCCCAAGCTCGAGCCCGGCACCTGAGCCCGGACAGAGACGAACTCCGAACCGGGCGCCCGCAGGGCGCCCGGTTTCGTTCGGGGCCGCCCGGGGCGGCGGCCTCCATATGCTGTGAGCGGATGCGCCGCGTCACCTTCTCGCGCAACTACACGCTCTCGCTCTCGCGTACTTGCCGCTGCTACTGCAAGTACTGCGCCTTCGCCACCCACCAGGCGCACATCTACGCGCCCGATGAGGTCGAAGGGCAGATCGAGCAGGCAGTCCGCCGCAACGCCAAGGAGCTGCTCGTGCTCACCGGCGAGATGCCCGAGGTGAATCCGGTCGTCGCCGAGCGCCTGGCCGCGTGGGGCCACGAGGACTTCACCTCCTACGTCGCCTGGACCTGCGAGCGCGCGCTCGAGCGCGGCCTGCTCCCGCACACCAACATCGGCGTGCTCGAGCGTGCCGACCAGCTCCGCCTGCGCGAGGTCACCGCGTCGCAGGGCCTGATGCTCGAGTCGTCCTCCGACCGGCTCATGGAGACCGTGCACGCGGGCTCGCCGACGAAGCACCCGGACGTCCGGCTGCGCGCGATCGAGATCGCCGGCGAGCTGCGGATCCCGTTCACGAGCGGCATCCTCGTCGGCGTCGGCGAGAGCGAGCAGGACCGCTTCGACTCGCTCGACGCGCTCGCCGACGCTGCAGCGCCGGCACGGGCACATCCAGGAGGTGATCCTCCAGAACTTCGTCCCGCACCCCGACTACTACGGGCGCGAGCCGGCCGAGATCGCCGACCGCGCGGCCCGTGAGCGCTGGTCGGCGGCGGCTCCCGAGACGCCCGAGGCGGCGGCCGTCGCGAGCGGCGAGATGCCCCTGCCCGTCTGGGCCAGCCCGGTCTCGCTCGCCGACATGAAGGCGCTCGTCGCCTACGCGCGCGAGGTGATGCCCGGCGTCGGGATCCAGATCCCGCCCAACCTCAGCGACTGGTGGGTCGAGCTCGCCGACGCCGGCGCGACCGACCTCGGCGGCCTCTCGGCGAACGGCGACCACATCAGCCCCGAGCACCCCTTCCCAAGCCCGAAGCAGGTCCGCGCGGCGCTGCGCCCGCGCGGCATGGCGCTGGCCGAGCGCCTCTGCGTCTACCCGCAATACATGAACCCCGAGTGGATGGAGCAGGGCGTCCTCGACCTGGTCAAGCTCAAGTACTGGAGCTTCATCCCGCGCGGCTCCAGCGGCCGCAGCGCCTCCGCGGGCGCCGGGCAGAACGGCGATCGACCCGGGTCTCGCGCCCGAGGCGATCGCCAAGGGCCGCGAGGGTGAGCCGCTGACGCCGGAGGAGCTGGCGGCGCTGTTCGCCGAGATCGCGGCCGGAGGTGATCGAGGAGATGCGGGCCGCCGCCGATGGGCTGCGGGCCGAGCTCGCAGGCGAGCTCGCGACCTTCGTCGTCAACCGCAACGTCAACTTCACCAACGTCTGCACGGTCGGCTGCGCCTTCTGCGGCTTTGGCCAGGGGCGGCGTTCGCCCGACGCCTACCTGATCGACCGACGACGACTTCGCCGCCCGGATCGAGGAGGCGATCGAGTTCGGCGCGACCGAGATCTGCATGCAGGGCGGCATCCATCCCGACTACACGCTCGAGCACTACGGCCGCTGGCTGCGCCTGGCGAAGGAGGTCGCGCCGCAGCTCCACCTGCACGCCTACTCGCCGATGGAGGTGCACTTCATGGCGGAGCGATCCGGGCTGCCCGTCGGGGAGGTCTTCGACTACCTGATCGACTGCGGCCTCGGCTCGACGCCGGGGACCGCGGCCGAGGTCCTCGACGACGGCGTCCGCATGCGGATCTCACCGAACAAGCTGCCGGTCGCGCGCTGGGTCGAGATCATCGAGGCCGCCCACGGTCGCGGTATCCCGACGACCTCGACGGTGATGTTCGGTCACATCGAGGAGCCGCGGCGAGTTGGCCGAGCACATGCGCGTTATCCGTGGCCTGCAGGAGCGGACCGGCGGGATCACGGAGTTCGTGCCGCTCAGCTTCATCCCGTTCCAGACGCTGCTCGGCCGCACGCACGGCATCGAGGAGATCGGCCAGGACGAGAACCTCAAGCACACGGCCGCCTTCCGCCTGGCGCTCGGCCGCACGCGTCCGCAACCTGCAGGCCTCCTGGGTGAAGATGGGCGTCGAGGCGGCCACCGAGTCGCTGCGCTGGGGCGTCAACGATCTCGGCGGCACCCTGATGGAGGAGAGCATCTCGCGGATGGCGGGCTCCCAGCACGGGGTTCGGCTCGAGCCCTCCGACCTGATCGCGCGCCGCGCGCCGCGGCGGCCGCACGCCGGCCCAGCGGACGACGCTCTACGAGGTGATCGAGACCTACTGATCGGGCTCGCCGGCGTCGCCGTCGGCCTCCGCCTCGATCGGCTTGGTCTCTTGCTCCGGGCCAGGCCTCCTGCTCGGCGACCTCCGGCTCGGCGTCGGCCTCGGCGGCCTTCGGCTTCCGCTCCGGATAGGAGGGCGGCGGCACGAACGGCTTGCGACCGCTCGGCTTCAGCTGCGGCTCCTCGAGATCGATCTCCGGCGGCTTGGCCGCCCGCCGCGCCCGCCGGGGTATCCGTGGCCGCGGGATCGGCCGGTGCATCGTCGGGCGCCTGATCTCGCCGTCGGCTGGGGCGCCGCCGGCTCCGGCAGGCGGGTCGCGTCACGGCCAGCCACAGGCCGGTCGCCAGCGACCAGGCGACTGAGCAGCAGCCAGCCCAGCGTCGAGCCGAGGAACGAGTCGGAGGCGAACGCGCGCTGCGTCGGTGAACAGCCGCACGACCCAAAGCGCGCAGCCGGCCGCGGCGAGCAGCGAGGCGGTCGCAAAGCCGGGCGGCAGCATGCCCGGGCGCCCGGCGGATCGTCAGCGCCGTCGCGACGAAGGCCGCCGCCAGCGCCGCGCCGCCGATCGCCGCGAGCAGCCTCGGAGAGATCGAGCAGCGCGCGGCTCGTGCCCGGATCCGCGTCCTCCGGCCGCAGCGTGAGAACGCCGACGGTGACCAGCGCGGCGACCTCGCAGTGCGATGCCGACCTGCGCGAGGGCGAGCATCGTCGTCGCCGAGCCGCCCGAGTCGCGACGCCCGGCCGGCGAGGCCGCGGAGCGTCGAGAAGATCGACGAGGATGCCGACCAGCCCGACGCGCGATCAGCGCGCTCGGCCGGGCGACGCCACCGGTCTCGTCGAGGAAGAACGCGTAGACCTGGGGCGCCCCGGCGCTCGCCGTCGGCAGCTGATCGATCAGGCGAGACCGACGGCGACGACGATCGCCCCGGCGAAGCCGGCGAGCCCGCCCGCTCGGCCGCTCCCGTCCCGTTTGCCGGGCGCGTCCCCCTCCACGCTGCCGCCGCTCTCGGTCACTGCTGCCCGATCCTACGGAGTCGCGCGGGCTCCGAAGGCCCGCCGGCCTCCTGCGCGGATGTGATCGATGTCACGAACGGGCCGCGGGGCGACGAGTAGGGTTTGCCGCGGTTGGCTCGACGGCCGGCGGAGAGAGAGGAGCGGAATGGCTGACTACACGGTCAAGCGTCTCGAAGAGTTCGAGGCTGTCTTCGGGGGCGGGTTCAGGCGCGTGCGCGCGGGGCTCGGCGTCACTTCCTTCGGCCTCGCGGTCATGGACTTCCCGCCCAACTTCGAGCACTACCCCGTCCACACGCAGCAGCACGACTCCCAGGAGGAGGTCTACACGGTGCTCTCGGGCCGGGCGACGCTCGAGATCGGCGACGAGTCGATCGAGCTCGAGCCCGGCGTCTGGGTCCGGGTCGGTCCGAGCGAGACGCGGCGCCTGTCGACCGGCGCCGAGTCGGCCAGCGTCGCTCGCGATCGGCGGCGTGCCGGGCAGCGCCTACGAGCGCGCCCGACTTCACCGAGGAGGGCGCGCCCGATCCGCTCGGGCACAAGGACCTCGGCACCAAGCCGCTCACCTGAACAGGTCCTCGGCGGCCGGCCGCTGCAGGCTCGCGGCTCCCGGCCCGTCGGCGGCGACGACCAGTCCGCCGAGCCCACGGATGACGACGGCCGGTAGACCGGAGCTCTTGCCGCGGACGAGGTCGGCCGCGGCCGCGAGCTGATCGGCCGTCGCGATCGCCGTCGCCTCGAGTACCCGCCCGTCGCGGTCGCTGCGCCCGCGCCAGTCGTCGAGCGGGGCGTATGCCGGCGCATCCGATCGCGACTCGGCCTGCCCGACCGCCACGGCCGCCCGAAGCTGTCGGCGATGATGACTCGCCGGCGCGACCCCGCTCGCCGCGCGGATCTCGCCCCGGATCCGGCGCGCGGAGGCGTCCGGGTCGGCGGGCAGCAGGGCAACGCGGCCGCTCGCCGGGCACGTTCGAGCTGTCGATGCCCGCGTTCGCGCAGATCAGGCCGGAGTTCGTCTCGGTGATCAGCACGCCGCCGGCGTGCGCGGACGACGCGGCGGCTCTCGGCGAGCACGAGCTCGACCAGCGCCGGGTCCTTGCCGAGCTCGGCGGCGAGCTCGCGCGCCTCCGCGCCGGGCTCGACTGTCGTCGAGGTCGCGGACCCGTCCCTCGGCCTTCGAGACGACCTTCTGCGAGACGACCAGGACCTCGTCGCCGCGGAGCTCGGTCAGCGCCGCCAGCCTGCGCGCCGATCGCCTCGCCCTCGGCGACCTCGCCGAGCCCCGCGATCGCGCGCAGCTCGACGGCCGGCGAGCTCACTCGATGGCCGCCACGATCGTGGTCAGGCGCGGAGGTCGTCTGCGGAGCGATCTCGAGGTCCGGCGCTGGAGAGATGCGAGCGGAGCTCGACCAGGTCCTTGCCCGTGTCGAGGTCGAGGCCCATCGAGGGGACGCGGCCGACGACTGCGGCAACCCCGGCCTGCTCGGCGAGCCGCAGGTGGCGCTCGCGGCTGTCGGGCCCGAAGGACGGCGCGATCGCGTCGGGTGGGCTGAGCAGCAGACCGTTGGTGCCGGACCCGTGTCGGTCGGGGATCACGACGACGCCCGCCTGCGGCAGCTCGTCGAGCGCCTGGCTGAGTTCGGCGGGCTCCAGCAACGGACAGTCGCCGGGCAGCAGGGCGACGGTCCGCGCGCCGCCGGCGCGCGCGGCCTCGATCCCGAGCAGCGCCGCCTCCGAGTGCCCGGCGTCGCCCGGATCGTCGACGAGGTCGACGCCCGCGCGTGCCGCGAGCGCCGCTACCTCCGGCTCGCCGCTGACGACGATCGTCCGCTCGATCCCGGGGCAGGCCTCGACCTGAGCGAGCACGTCGGCGGCCATCGCGGCGGCGAGCAACGCCCGGTCGGCGGGCGCGAGCGCATCGGCGAGACGCTGCTTGGCCGCGCTGAAGCGCTTGACCGGAACGATCGCCGTGGCGCCCATCACGGTCGCAGCCTACGCGGTCGGGCCGAGCCTCGTCATCTTCGACCCTGGCGTCGAGCGCCGCGTGCGCGGCGCCGCGGTAGACGCCGCGGATCGGCGGCACGTCCGAGTAGGCACGGCCGTGGCCGATCTTGACGTGGTCGGCTCCCGTCAGCCTGCGGTTCGTCGGGTCGGCGCCGATCCAGCGGGCGCTGCCGTCGGCCGCCGGCAGCAGGGCCTCGAGCCAGGCGTGGGTGTTGACCTCGGCCGAGGCGGAGGAGCCACCGTTCGGCGCGTACAGATAGCCGGAGACGTAGCGGGAGGCGATCCCCTCGCGGCGCAGCATCGTCAGCGCCAGATGGACGAAGTCCTGGCAGACGCCGGCGCCGCCGGCGAGCAGGTCGTTGACGGTCGAGCCGACGTAGGTGACGCCGGGGCGGTACTCGAACCGGTCCGGGATCAGGGTGCAGATGGTCTCGAGCATGTCGCAGCGGCGACCCGGTGCGGGCCTCGGCGAGCAGCTCGGCGATCCGCTCCGGGTTGGCGGGCGGGTTGAGAGGGCCGAGGTACTCGGCGCCCTCGTCCGCGTACTCGGGGCCGTGCCAGCGCCTCCCAGTCCGGGCTCCGGCGGGGTCTCCGGGGCCGTCGACTCGGACGCGTGACTCGGCCCGGACCGAGAGGTGGTCGTGCTTGCCGGAGATCGCGAACTGGATCACCTCGGTGCCGAAGTAGTCGGTGTGCTCGTACAGCCGCGCGGCCGGGTCGACCGTGACGTCGAAGCCCTCGAGCCGCTGCGCACCTCCGTGGAAGGGACGGACCCGGATCGCGTTGTGCTGATCGGTGACCTCGCCCTCGTAGCGGTACTCGCTCGTGTAGGTGATCGAGTAGTGCGCCCGGGCCTCGTTGTCGTGACCGCCTCGCTCATCGGATCGCCACCTGCGGCTCGATGTCGCCGGAGAAGTAGCGCCCCTCGATGTCGCTCTCGACCCGCTCGAGCTCGTGCTGGACCTCGCGGAAGACGCGCCGGCAGCTCGTCCGGGTGGACGTCGGCGCGACGGCCCAGCTCGAGATCGGCGGTCAGCCGGGCCAGCCGCAGCGTCGGCGTCGATCCGGCCGGGTCGCGCTCGGCGCGCGCGAGCAGCCGCTGCAGGAGCTCGGTCGAAGCGGCGACGGAGTCGGGGAAGGCGCGCTCGTAGAGCAAGAAGCGGGCGACCGGCTCGGCCCGCGGGGGCTGCGCCGCGGAGCGCATGAAGGCCTGGAAGCCGCCGACGGCGCGCAGCAGGGCGAGCGCGTTGCCGTCGCGACGCGGGATCTCGCTGCCCTCGTCGGCGGCCGGCCGGCGCGGGGGCAGGGCGACGCGCAGCATGCGCAGGACCATCGCCGCGGCCTCGATCCGGCCGCCGGCCAGCAGGAAGGAGTAGGCGTCGTCGCGCTGCATCGTCGTCGCCGACAGGCCCCAGAAGAGCGCCGAGCGTTCCTTCACGTAGGAGTAGATCGAGTAGGGACCGGTGCGCAGGCCGCTTTCGAGATCGCGGCGCTCGAGGTTGAGGTGGAAGGTGTTGAGCGACTCCCAGGCCTCGGCCGAGATCGTCTCGCGCAGCCGCCGGGCGCCCTCGCGGGCGGCGCCGACGCAGGAGACGATCGAGACGGGGTTGTCGCGGTCGCTGGTCAGCCGGTTGATGACGTCGTCGCGGAGGCTCCGGTCAGCGGGCTTGGCGAGCGAGCCGGCCCCCATCACCACGATCACCGACTCCCACGAGAGCGCCACCGAGCGTGGGTCCTCGGCGCCGCCCTCGAGCTCGACCTGGAAGAGGCCGTCGAGCATCCGCGCGGTGTGCTCGGCGCGGACCAGGTGGCGGCCGAGCCAGTAGAGGTCGTGGGCGATCCGGGCGAGCATCAGGCGCCGCCTCCCGGGATCCGCCGACGGGCCGGGTCCTGGGCGATCACGCGGCCCTGCTGCTGCTGCTGGCCCTGCTCGCTCCAGCCGACCTGCGGCAGGTCCGGCATCGTCGGCGGCTCGAACGGGTCGTGCTGCGAGCAGGCCTCGGGTCAACGCTGCCGCCGGCGAGCACCCACGTGTCCTTCGAGCCGCCGCCCTGCGAGCTGTTGACGACCATCGAGCCCTCCTCGAGCGCGACGCGGGTGAGGCCGCCCGGGACGATCTTGACATCGTCGCCGTAGACCGCGAAGGGGCGCAGGTCGACGGCGCGCGGCGCCATCCCCTGCTCGGTCATCGTCGGCGCGCAGGAGAGCCAGACGACCTCCTGGGCGATCCAGCGGGACGGGTCCTCGTCGAGCAGGCGGCGCTGCTCGGCGATCTGCTCGTCGGTCGCCGTCGGGCCGATGAAGACGCCCTTGCCGCCCGACTCGCCGGTCGGCTTGACGACCATCTGCTCGATCCGCCCCTCGACGTACTCGCGCTGCTCGGGGTCGTCCATGAGCCAGGTCGGGACGTTGGCGAGCAGCGGCTCCTCGTTCAGGTAGTAGCGGATCATCTCCGGCACGTAGTGGTAGATCGCCTTGTCGTCGGCGACGCCGGTGCCGACGGCGTTGGCGATCGAGACGTTGCCCTCGCGGTAGGCGCGCATCAGGCCGGGCACGCCGAGCAGCGAGTCGGGCCGGAACTCGAGCGGGTCGATGAAGTCCTCGTCGACGCGGCGGTAGATCGTGTCGACGCGGCGCAGGCCGTCGGTCGTCTTCATGTAGCAGGCCGCGTCGCGGACGACGAGGTCGGAGGCCTCGACCAGCTCGACGCCCATCTGCCGGGCGAGGAAGGCGTGTTCGAAGTAGGCGCTGTTCGCCGAGCCCGGCGTCCAGACGACGACGGTCGGGCGCCCGACGCGGGTCGGCGCAGCGGCGAGCAGCGCATCGAGCAGCAGCTCCGGATAGTTGGCGACCGGGCGGACCGAGTAGCCGGCGAACAGCTCCGGCATCAGCCGGCCCATCGCAATCCGGTTCTCGAGCACGTAGGAGATCCCGGAGGGGACGCGGACGTTGTCCTCGAGCACGCGCCAGATCCCGTTCCCGTCGCGGACCAGATCGCAGCCGGAGACGTGGCACCAGACGCCACCGGGCGGGCGCAGGCCGTGGGCGGGCCGTGCGAAGCCGGGCCGCGTCACGATCAGCCGCCAGGGGACGATCCCGTCGCGGACGATCTCGCGCTCGCCGTAGACGTCGGCGACGAAGCGGTTGAGCGCCTGTACCCGCTGCTGGACGCCGTTCGAGATGAACTCCCACTCGGCGGCCGAGATGATCCGCGGGATCAGGTCGAGGGGGAAGGGCCGGTCGCGGGTCTGCCCGTCGGGCCCGGTGGCGTCGAAGGTGATGCCGCGCTGCATGAAGATCGCGTCGCGGCGCTCCGCCGAGGCCCGCAGCCGCTCGCGGCCGAGCCGGTTCAAGGACTCGACCATCGGCCGCGTGCTGCGGGTGCGGGCGGCCGACGTCGACGAAGCACTCGTCGAAGCGCCCAGGCGTCGGCTCGTAGGGGATCGCCTCGACGCCTGCGGTGGGATCGTCGATGGGTGTCAAGCGTTCTGGCATCGGCAGGTCCCGTGTCCTATTCCCCGGATTCTCGTTCTCATCGCAGGGTAGCGGCGAATTCGAGCGTCGCAACGGCGACGGCTCGCCGGCGCTCGGCGCCGTCCATCAGCGTGTCGAAGACGGCGCTCGCGATTCCCGGCGGCGGCGGCTCGGGGTCGGCGGCGTCGACGACGAGGCCGTCGAGCAGACTCGCCGTAGGCGCGCGGCGACGCCGGCGGCCGACGGCTGCTGGCCGATCGCCCGCATGAACTTGTCGGTCGGTCCCTTGATCACCTCGCCGGCGACGAACGGGCTGACGGCGACGACCGGCGCGGCGGCGGCGGCGAGCAGCTCGCGCATTCCCGGTACGGCGAGGATCGGGCCGATCGAGATCACCGGGTTCGAGGGCCCGATCACGATCACGTCCGCGGCCTCGACCGCGGCGACGACCTCCGGGCGTCAGCGTCGCCGCCTCGATGCCGGCGAGCTCGACCGCCTCGATCTCGGGCTCGGCCCGGTCGTGGACGAGGTACTCCTGGAACTCGCGCCAGCCGACGCCGGGCACCTTGACCCGGGTCCGGACCGGCTCGTCGCACATCGGCAGCACGCGCGCCTGCAGGCCGAGGGCGGCGCCGATCTCGAGCTGCGCCTCGGTCGGCCTGCTGCCGCCGTCGAGCAGCTCCCGCCGGCGCAGGCAGGTGGCAAGGTCGCGGTCGCTGAGCCCGAACCAGTCGGGAGCGCCGAGCCTGATCGAGGCGCTCGAAGACCGTGAACGAGTCGTCCTTGATCCCCCAGCCGCGCTCGGGGTCGATCTCGCCGCTGAGCCAGTAGGTGCAGAGGTCCGGGTCGGGGGAGACGTGGACGCCGAGCGCCTCGATGTCGTCGCCCGTGTTCGCGATCACCGTCAGTCCGGCGCCGATCTCCGCCTGGGCGCCGGCGGCGAGCTTGGCGCCGCCGGTGCCGCCCGCGAGCAGCACGACTTGGGCTCCGGCGTGGCTCAGTCCCAATGGCCGGCGGTGTCGAGCCCGGTCAGCTTCAGTCCCGCGTGCGCCTTGTAGCGGACGTTGATCGAGATCAGCAGGGGCGTGATCTGCTCGGCGATCCGCGCCATCTCGAGCGGCCCGGCGTTGATCGCCCGCAGGCCTTCGATCCGCTCGATCAGCTTCGCGACCGGCGCCTTGTCGGCCTTCTGTCGCCGCAGACGAGCACGTCCTCGTCGATCGGCTCGCCGAGCTCGGCCGAGCTTCGGCGCTCCGACCGAATGCAGAGCGGCGACGACCGTGACGCCGTCGGGAACCATCTCCTGGGCCTGCTGGGCGGCGGAGCCCTGCCAGACGCCGAGCGAGCGCGTCGCCTTGCCGCTGACGGCGGCGGCGAGCGGCACCGTGCAGTCGACCAGGTCTGGCCCGGTTGCAGGGCGCCGCGCAGGTTGTTGAGCGTCTCCGACTGCGCGCGGAAGGGGACGGTGAGGAAGGCGATCGGCCCCTTCGCGCGCGGCCTCCTCGTTGGCGAAGCCCTCGACCGTCGGCGCCGGGGACCGCGCTGCGGACCCGCTCCGCCGCCTCCGCGGCGCGCCCGGCGTCGCGCGAGCCGATCACGATCGGCACGCCGGCGGCGGCCCAGCGCAGGGCCAGGCCGTAGCCGAGGGCGCCGGTGCCGCCGAGGATCGGGACTGGGTCGGTCTCGGTCCGGTGGCTCGGTCAATGCGGCGCGAGTCGATCCACCGCTCCACCGGATAACGTCTTCGGCGATGGAGATGCCCACACCGGAGCGCGGCAACGGCGGTCCCGTCGAGATCGGATCCGAGCGCAGCGACGAGTTCGTCGTCGAGGGTCTGCTGCTGACCGACGTCGGCGGCACGCTCGGTGCCTCGGTGCTCTCGACCCCGGGGATGATCGGGATGATGGAGCGCACCGCCGCGGTGCTCAGCTTCGAGCAGCTTGCCCGAGGGCTCGGCGACCGTCGGCTTCGAGGTCTGCATCAAGCACGTCGGCGGCGCCGCCGAGGGCTCCACGTGCACCGCGCACGCGAAGCTGACCGACTTCCAGGACGGCCGCAAGCTCTTCTTCGACGTCGAGGTGCGCGAGGGCGAGCGGACGATCGGCGTCGGCACCCACCAGCGCCGCGTCGTCGCCACCGGCTGAGCGGTGATGGCGGGCGAGCTACCCCGACCGCGTGCGGATCCGCGAGGTCGGGACCGCGCGACGGCTTCCAGAACGAGCCGGAGGTGATCCCGACCGCCGCAAAGGTGCGGCTGATCGGGTTGCTCGCCGAGGCCGGGCTCGAGCGCATGGAGGTCGCATCGTTCGTGCGCCCGGACGTGATCCCGCAGCTCGCCGACGGGGCCGAGGTCCTGGCGGCGCTCGAGCGTCGCCCCGGCCTCGCCTATTCCGTTCTCGATCCCGAACGAGCGCGGGCTCGAGAACGCGCTCGAGGTGCGCGACAGCTTCGACGAGATCAGCGTCTTCCTCTCCGCATCCGAGACGCACAACCAGAAGAACGTGAACCGCTCGATCGCAGAGTCGCTCGGCCGGCCTCGAGCGCGTCGTCGGCCGCGCCCGCGAGGCGGGGATCCGCTGCGAGGGCGTGATCGCGACGTCCTTCGGCTGTCCCTACGAGGGGGAGGTGCCGCAGGCGAGGGTCTTCGAGATCGCCGAGCGGCTGCGCGCCTTCGGCTGCGAGGAGATCGGCTTCGGCGACACGACCGGGATGGCGAACCCGCGCCAGGTCGACGGCTTCTACGCCGAGGCCACCGAGCGGCTCGGAGAGGTCGAGCTGACCGCCCACTTCCACAACACCCGAGGTCAGGGCCTCGCCAATGCACTTGCCGCCCTCGGCCGCGGCATCGCCTCCTTCGAGTCGAGCTTTGGCGAGCTCGGCGGCTGCCCGGTGCCCGCCGGGTTCGACCGGCAACGTCTCGACCGAGGACCTGGTCTCGATGCTGCATGAGATGGGCGTCGAGACCGGGATCGACCTCGAGCGGCTGCTCGTCGCCTCGCGCGCGGTGCAGGAGCAGCTCGGCCGGCCGCTCGGCGCCCACCTGCTCAAGGCCGGCCCGGTCGACTGGCACCGGCAGGGATAGAGTCGCGGGCTCTGCCGGCCCGCAGCGACGCCACACCCGCCTGGCCCAGATCGGCGCCGACTGCGGCCGATCGTGCTGCATTCGCGGAGGCAACCCCGCGACCGTTCTGGCTCGATCGCCGCCCCGACGTTCCACACCACGAGGCGCTCGTCGGCGAGCGCGAGGCAGACCTGTGCATCGTCGGCGCCGGCTTCACCGGGCTGTGGGCGGCGTTGCAAGCCAAGGCCCGGGACCCGGAGCGCCGCGTCATCGTGCTCGAGGCGGAAACGGTCGGCTCCGGCGCCAGCGGTCGCAACGGCGGCTTTCTCTCCGCCTCGATCACGCACGGGCTCGCCAACGGCCTGAGCCGCTTCCCCGAGGAGATGAGGGCGCTGGAGCGGCTCGCGCTCGAGAACTTCGCCGCGCTGCGTGACGATCTCGAGCGCTACGCGATCGACTGCGACTACGAGACGCCGGGCGAGTTCTTCGTCGCGGTCGAGCCGCACCAGGTGCCCCACCTGGCGGAGGAGGCGGAGCTGTTGGCCGAGTACGGGCATGAGGTCGAGCTCCTCGATCGCGAAGCCGCCCGCGCCGAGATCGACTCGCCGACCTACCTGGGCGCGGTCTGGGACAAGACCGGCTCGGCACTCGTCGACCCGGGCAAGCTCGTGACCGGGCTTGCCCGCGCCGCTGCCGGGCTTGGCGTCGAGGTCTTCGAGCGCAGCGCCGCCGTGGCGCTCGTCGACCGGGGCGATGCCGTCGAGGTCGGGACCGGGACAGGGGTGGTCCGGGCCGGCCGCGTGCTGCTGGTGACGAACGCCTTCGCGCCCCTGCGCCGCTCGCTGCGCCGCTACATCGTCCCCGTCTACGACTACGTGCTCGTCTCGGAGCCGCTCAGCCGCGAGCAGCTCGCGGCGATCGGTTGGAGCTCGCGCCAGGGCGTCAGCGACGGCGGCAACCTCTTCCACTACTACCGGCTCACCGACGACAACCGGATCCTCTGGGGCGGCTACGAGGCCGTCTACCGCTACGGCGGGCCGGTCGCGCAGCCCTTCGACACCGACGAGCGGACCTTCGGCCTGTTGGCGCGGAACTTCTTCGCCACGTTCCCGGCGCTGCGCGGGATCCGCTTCTCGCACAAGTGGGGCGGCGCGATCGATACATGCAGTCGCTTCTCGGCCTTCTTCGACGTTTCGCACGGGGGTAAGGCCGTCTTCGCCGGCGGCTTCACAGGGCTCGGGGTCGGCAGCTCGCGGTTTGCGGCCGGCGTCGCCCTCGACCTCGCTGACGGGATCGAGAGCGAGGCGACGCGGCTCCGGTACGTGCGCACCAAGCCGTTCCCGTTCCCGCCGGAGCCGCTGCGCTGGGCCGTAATCCAGCTCACCCGCAACCGCCTACTCGCTGCCGATCACAACGGCGGACGCCGCGGGCTCTGGCTGCGTCTGCTCGACCGGCTCGGGCTCGGCTTCGACAGCTGACCGGCGGCGGCGGGCGCACGTTGCAATCGGGGAGTAGGGTCCCGCCCCATGCCGATGAAGAGCGATGGATTCGTCGACGCTGTCCACGCTCGCAGCCGCGAGCTGCTCGAGCCCTGCTTCGCCGAGGACTGCCGCTTCCTCAGCCCCGTCGTCTTCGCCCCCTACGAGGGTAAGGAGCTCGTGCTGACGATCCTCGTCGAAGGCGCCTTCAAGGTCTTCGACGCCGACAACTTCGAGTACGTGCACCGCTTCGAGAACGACGACGCCGCGGCCCTCATCTTTCGCACCGTCGTCGGCGGGCGCGAGGTCGATGGCCTCGACCTGCTCACCTTCGACGACGACGGGCTGATCACGGAGCTCAAGGTGATGGTCCGCCCGCTGAGCGGCACGATGGCCCTCAAGGAGGCGATGGGGGCCCGCTTCGAGGCCCTCGGCCTCGTCCCGCCGCGGGCCTGAGTCGGCGAGTCAGTCGGTGGCGCGGGAGCGCCGCGCCCGCAAGCGCTCACGGTCGAGCAGGCTGATCAGGTCGGTGGCCAGCGCTGTGACCGCTTCGACGGAGTTGCCGTCGACGGCCTCGGGGACGTCTTGCGGCGTGTGGTGTGCGACCGGCACGAAGCCGTCGCTCTCGCGGGCCGTGAGAGCGATCGCTTCGTATCCGTGGGTTGCGGCGACAGACGCGCCCGTCGCGGGTCCGATCGGCAGCGGGCCCCGGTCAGGGTCGCCGTCGGTCAGCACGGCGCTCAGCTCGAGCAGGTGCCGGCCGGCGGGCTGGCCGATCACCGGCACCTCGAGGACAACGAAGCGCGGCCGTCCGCGTCCGGGGGAATCGATGTCGATGAACCAGGTCCGGTCCTTCGGCAGTCGCTTGCGGTGGGCGCGGAAGAAGGCGCGAATCCCTTCACGGGTCGTCTGGCCGGCGCCGGCGAGCAGCAGCACGACCTCGAGCGTCTCGGGTGGTCGATCGCGCAGCCTCTCGGCGACAGCGAGGGCGGCGGCGGTCGCGGCGGCGTTGTCGTTGGCGCCTGGCGAGGGCGGCGAAAGGGCGATCTCGGCGTAGAAGAAGGCGGCGATCAGCAGGAGGAAGGTCTGCGGCAGCTGCAGGGCCGAGACCCAATCCGCATCGAGCCCGGCCATCCGCGCGCCGAGTGGGGGCAGCAGCAAGGCGACCGACCAGAACACGAACGCCTGCGGGCTCGTCCGCGCGGGCCAGAGAGCCGCGATCCGCGCCCACGCCCTCAGCGCCCAGTCGTTGTACGCGGCGCCGGTCAGCGGCGCGTCGTAGGCGGCGCAGACGATCACCCGGGCCGGCTCCTCGACGTCCGTGGACTCCTCGTCCTTGCCCGGCAGCGGCGGCGAGAGGAGGTTTTGCGAGGCGCGGCGGAAGAAGAGCAGCGGCCGGACGATGTACCAGCGTCCGCTGAGATCGCCGAACAGCGAGACGGCCGTGAACAGGACGAGGACGAAGGCGGCGACGGGAGAGATGCCGGCGATCAGGCTCCCGGCGATCGCCAGCGCGCAGTGCACGAAGCCGACGACGGGCCACTGCGGGTGCACGTAGGTCGGCTCGACCGCGACGGGCGCGCCGGCGTCTCCGAGCGCTGCGGCGAGATCGGCGGCCGCACGGCGTTCGGCGTCGGAGCCGGCGCGCCGGCTCTCGAACCCGCAGATTCGTCGCACGCGGGCAAGATGCTCCGCCGCTACTCCGCTCGGCTCAGTCGCCGTCTCGCTCTCCTCGGTCGCCGCGATCTGACAAGCATGCCGAGTCGGGCGGGTGGGCGCGCTGCGCAGGCCCCAGCCCGGTGCCGGTCAAGCCGGCGCCGGGACCCTGTTCTCGATCAGCGGTTGCGGCTTGCCGATGAGATAGCCCTGTGCGTAGTCGATGCCGAGCTTCCGCACCCACTCGAGCGACTCCTCGTCGGCGACGAACTCGGCGACGGTCTCGACCCCGAGGCCGTGCGCGACCTCGACGAGCGAGCGCACGAAGGCCTGGTCGGCCGTCGAGCCGCCGATCTCGCGGATGAACTCGCCGTCGATCTTGACCTGGTCGAGGGGCAGGTGCTTGAGGTAGAGGAAGGTGCCGAAGCCGGTGCCGAAGTCGTCGAGCGCGAAGCCGACGCCGAGCCGGCGAAGCTCGTCGGCGAACTCGGTGGCCGCCTCGATCGAGCCGATCGCGGCCGTCTCGGTCACCTCGATGATCAGCCTCGAGCCGTTCACCTGCTCGTCGCGGAGCTTCGCCGTGGATGCAGTCGAGTAGCTGCGTTGCGCCGACCGAACGGCCGGAGGCGTTGACGGCGATGCGGGGACCTTGCGGGTTCGGGGCCCAGCGGGCGAGCGTGCGGATTGCCGTCTGGATCGCCCAGCGGTCGATCGCGCCGATCATCCCGAGCCGCTCGGCGACGGGGATGAAGACGCCGGGCTGGATCAGCTCGCCGCGCGAGTCGCGCAGCCGGGCGAGCAGCTCGAAGTGGCTGATCCTGTTGGTGCCGAGCTCAAGGATCGGCTGGAAGTGGGGGGTGAGGCCGCCATTCTCGATCCCGTTCCGGATCTTGTCGTTCCAGTCGAGTCCGAGGCGCGCCCGGCTCGGTCCCGGCTCGACCGAGAGCACACAACGGTCGCCGCCGTGACCCTTGGCGACGGTGATCGCCTCCTCGGCGGCGAGCACGATCTGCTCGGACGTCGAGCCGCGGGCGATCGAGGGCGCAGATGCCGGCCGAGGCCGTGAGCCGGACGGGCGTGTCGGCGATCTGGATGCGCCGCTCGCGGATGGCCTCGAGCAGCTCGTCGGCGCGGCGGCTCAGCGCGCCCCCGTCGCTCTGGGGAGTGACGATCGCGAAGCGGTCGGCCTCGAGGCGCGCTGCGACCTCGCCGGCGCGCGAGACGGCATGCAGGGTCAGGTCGAGGTCGGCGAGCACCCGGTCGCCGCCAGCCCGGCCGAGACTCTGGTTGACGAGCTCGAAGTGATCGACGTCGATGACGATCACGCCGCCGCGGCCGCTCGGCGCGAGGCGGCCGATCGCGGCTTCGATCCGGGCACGGGCCGCCGGCGCTGAGCGCTCGCCCGTGCGAATCGACAGGCACGCGTAGAGCTCGCCGTCGGCGAGCACGCAGCTGAGCCGGACGCCCACCGGGATCGGCGCGTCGCCCGGGATCGCGAGCTCGGGCGCGGGTCCCTGCCACGCCGGATCGTCGCTGTCGAGGGGCGCGGGCAGCGGCCGTCCCGGTCCGGGGATCCGTGCGCGGGTGCCGGCGATGAGCAGCTCGGCGTCGACGCCCAGCAGCGTCTCGAGCGGTGCTCGCAGCAGCTCGCGAGCGGCAGTGTTCGCGTAGGCGATCGAGCCGCTCGCCGCGAGCACGAGCATCGGCTCGGAGGAAGCGTCAGCGACCGCTGCGAGGACCCCGGGTCCCGCCCCCTCGGCCCCACGTCGCTCTGCTGTGTGCAAGGAACTCGCCTCCGACCTCTCGGGCCACGGCGAGCCGGTGCCCGCCTCGGCGTCCGTGCCGTGCGGCCAGTGTAGTCCGGCGTGGGATGGCCAGGTGCAGGTTCCCAACCGGCCCGGGACCCCGCCCCCGCCGCCGCTACATTCACTTCACAGGCCCCCGTAGCTCAGCTGGATAGAGCGTCCGCCTTCTAAGCGGATGGCCGCAGGTTCGAGTCCTGCCGGGGGTACTGACCCCGACGGTGGTCGGGAGTAGGTTCTGTAGGGATGATCTCGCCATGAGACCCGACCGCCTGAGGGGCTCTCTGGTTCCGGTGCTCGTGCTCGCGATCGCGTTGATCGTGGTCTGGGTCGCGGGACTCCCACTCGGGCTGCGGTTTGCGGTTGCGGGCCTGATGCTCGTGGCTGCCGGCCGGGCCATCTATGACCGGAAGCGACAGAACCGCAGCCCCCGTTGACCGGCGCCGGCGGTACCGAGAACGGCCCTCCGGGTCTGCGGGCCACCGACTGAACCGTGCGTTCTCGTCCGCCCGGATAAGGTTCTCCGCGGTGGCGAGGAGCGAGGGGGAAGCGGGTCTGACGCGGCGCCGGGCGCTGCAGGCCGGCACGCTCGCTGTGGGTGCGCTCTGGCTGCCATCGGGGGCAACTGCGGCGCCGCGGCAGCGACCTTGTCCCGCCCCGCGCGACTTCCCACCGGACATCGAGCTCTCGCGCGAGCTCTTCGAGAACTGGTCGACGGCGATCCGGGTACCGGACGTCTGGACCTGCGCGCCGCGCAACGCGCGCGAGGCCGTCGAGGTCGTCAACTGGGCCCATCGCGCCGGCTGGCGCGTGCGGCCGCGCGGCAAGATGCACAACTGGTCGCCCCTGACGCTGGAGCCCGACAGCGAGTGTGGCCGCCGGATCCTGCTCGTTGACACGACGAAGCACCTGCGGCGGATCGAGGTTCTCGGTGGCGACCCCGCGGCGGTCCGCGTCGAGGCCGGGGCGCTCATGGACGACCTCGTCACCCGCCTCGGCGAGCGCGGCTACGGCTTCGCGTCGATGCCGGCCCCGGGTGGGATCACAGTCGGCGGTGCGCTCGCGATTGGCGCCCACGGCAGCAGCCTGCCGGGGCGGGGGGAGAGCCGCCCGGCCGGCCAGACATACGGGTCGCTCAGCAACCAGATCGTCTCCCTTCGCGCGATCGTCTGGGACCGGGACCGCCGCCGCTACCGGCTCCGGGAGTTCCATCGATCCGAGCGCGACACCGCCGCCTTCTGCGTGCACCTCGGCCGTGCCTTCGTGGTCGCCTACACGCTGCGCGTCGGCGCCGACCGGAACCTCCGCTGCGTCAGTCGCCTCGACATCCCATCCGACGAGCTGTTCGCGCCGCCGAGCCGGGCCGGGCGCAAGTTCGCGGGCTTCGTCGATAGCGCGGGCCGTGCCGAGGCGATTTGGTTCCCGTTCACGGACCGCCCCTGGCTGAAGGTGTGGAGCGTCGCACCGACGAAGCCGCCGGCCTCGCGAGCCGTCGACGCCCCCTACAACTACCCGTTCAGCGACAGTCTCTCGCGCGAGGCCTCCGATGCCCTCCGCGCCCGGATGCTCGCCGACCCCGCGTCCACGCCCGGCTTCGGGCAGAGCGAGTACGAGACCGTCGCCGCGGGCTTGGAGGCGACCGACTCCGCAGACATCTGGGGCCCGTCCAAGAACACCCTCCTTTACATCCGTTCGACCACCCTGCGGCTCGAGGAGATCGGCTACGCCGTCCTGACCAGGCGCCGCCACCTTCAGCGCGTGATCCATGACTTCACGAGCTTCTTCACTCAGCGCGTCGCGGCCTACCGCGCCAAGGGTCTCTATCCGATCAATGGTCCGGTCGAGATCCGGGTCAGCGGCCTGGACCGGCCGGCGCACGTCGAGGTTGTCGGCGCCTCCTCGCCGCCGCTCTCCTCGCTGACGCCGAGCCGGGGGAGCGGTTGGCACGTCGCGGTCTGGTTCAACGTCCTCACGTTCCCGGGCACCGATCACGAGTACGCGTTCCTCCGTGAGCTCGAGCGGTTCCTGCTCAGCAACTACCGCGGCGGTCACGGGCTCGCCCGCCCCGAGTGGTCGAAGGTCTGGGGGTTCAAGCCGAACGGCGCGTACGTCAACCGTCGGCTCATCGAGCGGGGCTTCCCGCGCCGCTACCGGCGCGGTCGCCCGCGCGGCGCGGACTGGGATTGGGCGCTGCGCACACTCGACCGGTACGACCCGCATCGGGTCTTCGGCAACGGGTTCGTCGATCGCCTGACCGCGGTCTGAGCGATCCCGCGGCCCCGTCACCCGCATGCCCGGCCGCTACATTCTGGGCCACGCGGTGGCAGTAGCTCAGTTGGTAGAGCTCCGGCTTGTGGTGCCGGCGGTCGCGGGTTCGAATCCCGTCTGCCACCCCTCGAGGGCCGGCGGCGGGCGAGCTAGGCTCCGTCCCGACGCAGGGATTCGCGGCTTGACAGGGCCGCCTGAAAGAGAGAGGGACCGAGATGAAGAAGATCACCACGCGTGCGCTGCTCGCGCTCGCCGCCGTCGCAGCGACGGCGCTGCTCGTTGCTGCGCCCGCGAGCGCCGGCAAGTTCGGCGGCTCGACGCTGGCGCCCAACCACCAGACCTTCGAGGCCTTTGCCGATATCGGCATCGGCGTCAAGACGACGGGCAAGGCTCACGGTACGTCCGGCGGGCCTGCACTTCCCGGTCGTTGGGGCCAAGGTCGACCCGGAGACGGGCGCCGCCAAGTTCGTCCACAAGGGCGGGCTCAAGTTCACCTACAACGGCATGTCGCTGAAGATCAAGAACCTGATCGTCAAGATCGGCAACAAGAACGTGATCAAGGCGCAGATGAAGGGCGGCGGCAACGTCCGCTTCGCCGATCTGAAGATCAACAAGATGAATATCGACCAGAAGAAGAACGGCAAGTTCGTCTACTCGAACATCAAGGTGTTCGTCGCCAAGCCGTTCGCCAAGGCGATGACCTCCAAGCTCGGGGTCCAGAACCTCGACGGGGTCAAGCTCGGCAAGCTGACGACCAAGGCCAAGGACTGACCGACTCGCGGCCGGGGGGCCCCGGCCGGCGCCCCCCTTCCCCCCCCCCCCGTTCGCCGCCCATCTGGACGATCGAGCCGCCCCGCGGCTCGCGAGCTCCGGCTCAGCGGCCTCGCTGTGGCGTGCTCGACACGAAGCCGGCGGCCTCCGTGTAGACCGCTCAGCGGCGCTCGTTACCGCGCTTGTAGTTCCCGGTTGCCCGGGCGAGCAGCAGCTGGCGCTCTTCTTCATCGGTCGCGCCCTCGAGCCGGGCACAGAGCCGCGCCGCATCGCGACCGCCGAGCACGGCCACAGGGGCGCCGTTGCGCGTCACCCGGACCGATCCGTCCTTGGCCGTCGTGTAGGCGAATCCGAGGTGCAAGCTGCCGGCCTCAGCAGTCGGTGACGGCCGGGCCGTCGGCTTGACCACCTCGAACGCGGAGCCCGGGATCGACTTGAGCTGGTTCAGGTTGTCGTCGTTCCATCGCGGGTCCGTTGAGCCCGAGATGTAGAAGTCGGAGCCGTTGTCGGCGACGATCATCCCGTAGCGCTTGAGCGCGGTTGCGATCACCCGCGCGTCGCCGCTCATCCCGGAGATGTCGTAGCCGGCCCGCAGGCGCAGCCGGCTGCCCATCGCCGGCAGGTCGGCGCCGCACGAGTCGGATGCACTGTGTGTGGCCGGCGGGTAGTAGGCGCGGCGTGTCTCGTCGAATGTGACGCGGATCGCATGGTCGATCTCGCCCCGACTTGACCTCCTCGTAGGTGACCAGCCCCGGGAATATCGGCAGGCCGGCGGCGTCCGCCGAGGTCCAGCCCGCCGGTCGCTGGCCCGTTAGCGGCGAGCCGAAGTCGAAGATCGCGCCCGAGTCGCCCGTCCACGTGTTCGCCGCGCCGCCGCGGTCGAAGGATCGGTAGAGCTCGTAGTCGGTGCACGAGCCCCCGGGAGCGGCCGGCCGGCGGACGACGAGCACGTGCCGGTCGCCGCCGGAGTGCGTGCCACCCTCGATCGGCGCGCCGGGCGGGATCGGGTATGGCCCCTTGTCGCTCTCGTCGCCGTAGGCCGTGAAGCTGGATCGCGCGCCGGGCTGGTCGTGCGGGACGACGACGTAGGGGATGCCGTAGTGCGGATTCGAGCCGAAGTCCGGGTGCAGGTCGATCTGCTGACCGCCGAGGATCGCGGCGACGATCTGGTGCGAGCGGGCGGCGATCGGCTTGCCGTCGACGCGTTCGTTGAACGGATCACCGGCGGGGAAGACGGAGCATTGCAAGGCGGGGTGGGGACCGTTGAACGGGGCGAGCAGGGTCGCGGTCGGCTTGCCCTCGCGCGCAGGCCCGCATCCTGACCTCCGCTTGCGGCAGGGGCTGACCGAGAAGGTGACGACCGTTCCCGGCGCGAAGCCCTTGATCCGGACGTGGCTCGACTTGTGCTTGACGTGACGGACGAGCTGGCGCCGCCACGCGGTCCGGCGACGACGCGATAGCCGCGCTCACCCCGCGAGCGGTCCTTCCAGGCGATCGTCACCGAGTGGACGGACACGCTGGCGGCACGTACGTCGCCGGCCGGCTTCAGCTTGGCGAGTGCTGCGCCCGGGGCAAGAGCCGTCAGCGCGATCGCGCAGCACGTCGCGAGGGCCGTTGCCACCGCCGAGGGGTTCGCTGAGCGTCGTTGCCAGTCCATTGCCTTGCCGCTCCCATCCGCAGCTTGGCAGGGCCCTCGGCGCCCGTCCAGGGGATCTCACGTTCTTTGCGCCGGCGTCGTTGTGTTGTATGCAATGCCCGTGAGCTCCACTCACGCGCCACCGCCGTTCAGCCTGCTCTTCCGTGAGCAGGCTCCGGCGGTCGCCCGGCTGCTGGCGACGCTGGTGCCACGCGAGGAAGTCGAGGAGCTCGTCCAGGAGACGTTCGTCGCGGCGTTGCGCGGCTACGACGACTTCGACGGCGCCAGCCCGCGAGCCTGGGTGCTGGCGATCGCCCGCCGCAAGGCGATCGATGAGCACCGCGCGAGGGCGAGGCGGCCGCGCGCGGTGGGGACGCCGACGTCGACGAGCAGGCGGCGTCGGCTGGCCCGCCGACATTCATCGCCGGCGGCGTCTGGGCCGAGGTTGCCGGGCTGCCGGAGAAGCAGCGGGCGGCGCTGGTGCTGCGTTACGCGCTCGACCTGCGCCACCGCGAGATCGGCGAGGTGCTCGGCTGCAGCGAAGCCGCCGCCCGCCGCAACGTCCACGAAGGCCTGACGAAATTGAGAGCAACGACACCCGGCCACCGTGCCGGCCGTGCGAGAGGGGGCGGGGGCATGAGCCGCTCGACCGATGAGAAGACCGCAACGCGACCTCCGCACCGGCGCCGCCGGGCTGACCCCGGCGCTCGACTTCGACGCGATCGCGTCCGGCGTCGGGTCGGCCGCCGAGCGCGAGGGCCTGGCCGAAGTCGCGTGGACTGTCACCGAGACCGCCCATCGGCGAGCTCCTGCTCGCCGCGACGGACGCGGGGCTGGTCCGCGTCGGCTGGGCCGGCGATGATCGCGATGCGATGCTCGAGCAGCTGGCGACGTCGATCGGCCCGCGGATCGTTGAGCTGCCGAGCCGTCTCGACCCTGCCCGCCACCAGCTCGACGAGTACTTCGCGGGTCGCCGACGAGAGTTCGACCTCGACCTCGACTGGCGGCTCAGCGCCGGCTTCGTGCGCGCCGTGCTGCGGGCCTGCAACGAGATCCCCTTCGGCGAGACGCGCAGCTACTCGCGAGATGGCAACCGCTGCCGGCAGCCCGCGCGCCTTCCGCGCCGCCGGCAGCGCCCTCGGCGCCAACCCGATCCCGGTGATCGTGCCCTGTCACCGGGTGCTGCGCAGCTGGTGGCGCGCTCGGCGGCTACGGCGGCGGGCTCGACGCCAAGCGCCGCCTGCTCGAGCTCGAGGGCGCCCTTGGCTGAGGCTCAGAGGCCGTCTCAGTCCGCCCCGTACGGCGGCGGGACCAGGTCCGGCGGTTCCGCCGCGGCAGGCTGGCCGACCTCGAAGCCCTGGCAGTAGTCGACGCCGAACTCGCGCAGCAGCTCGAGCGTCGGCGCGTCCTCGACGTACTCGGCGATCGTCCGCAGGTTCATGCCGTGGGCGATCTCGACGATCGCCTTGACGACGAGCTGATCGACAGGGGAGACGGCGAGCCCGCGGACGAAGTCGCCGTCGATCTTCAGGTGCGTGAGCGGCAGGCGCTTCAGGTAGTAGAAGGACGCGAAGCCGGTGCCGAAGTCATCCAGCGCGAAGCCGCAGCCGAGGTCCATCACCTCGCGGCCGAAGCGGGAGGCCTGCTCGAGGTTCGCGATCGCGGCCGTCTCGGTGACCTCGAAGACGAGCCGGCTTGGGTCGACTTTGGAGGAGGTGATCTGCTCGCGGATCGCGCGTCAGCATCCCGGGGTCGCCGATCGACTTGCCCGAGAGGTTGATCTCGAGGCTGAGCTCCGCACGATCACGGTGCGTCTCCATCGCCTCGATCGCCGTCGCGACGACCCAGCGATCGAGCTCCTGGATCAGGCCGAAGCGCTCCGCGGTCGGCACGAAGGACTCGGGCGGGATCACCTCACCGCGCTCGCCGCGCATCCGGATCAGCACCTCCCAGCTCGTCACGGAGTCCGAGGCGAGCTCGAGGATCGGCTGGAAGTAGGGAACGAAGGAGTCCCCGTCGAGCGCCTCGCGGATCCGCTCGCTCCAGCTCGTCGACGGACGGTCCTCAGCCAGTAGCGAGCGCTGGAAGGCCATTGCCCGCGCGCCGCCCATCGCCTTCGCGCGCCGCATCGCGAGTTCCGCCCAGGCGAGCGCTTCGGCTGCATCCGCGGGCCCCTCCTCGAGACTCATGACCCCGACGGAGACGCGCACCTCGAACGTCCGAGCCGAGAGCTCGAACGGGTGCGAGCCGATCAGGTGGACGAGATCGTCGCCGATCGCCCGCGCCCGCTCGACCGATACCTCGGTGAGGACGACCGCGAACTCGTCGCCGCCGAGCCGGGCTGCGACGTCGGTCTCGCGGAGGCGTTCGGCGACGATTGCCGCGACCTCACGCAGGAGCTCGTCACCCGTGCCGTAGCCGGTGCCCTCGTTGACGCGACGGAAGTCGTCGATGCCGAGGACGAGCAAGGCGCCGCCGCCGTAGCGGTGCGCCCGGGCCAGCTCCTTCTCGACGTCGACCTCGAAGCGTCGGCGGTTGAGCAGGCCCGTGAGCGGGTCCCGCTCGGAGATCTCGAGCAGTCGCTCCTCGATCTCGGCGCGGCCGCTGGGGTCGCTGAGCCCGACCACGCGGACCCCGGCATGGCCGGCGAGCTCGATCACGCGCACGTCGAGCTCAGGGTTGCCACCGCTCCTTGCCGCGCACCCGTGAGGACGAAAGGTCGAGGATCTTCGCCATCGAGGTCGACGCCTTCGAGCACGTCGTTGAGGGCCAGTCCCGAGATCTCCTCGGGCTCGCGGCCGAGGAGCCTGCAGGCGGCGTGGTTGGCGAGCAGCACGCGCCCGTCGGGTCCGAGTAGGGCGATGCCCTCCGAGGCGGCTCCGATCACCTCGGCGACGAGCGCGGCGGCGCGCTCGCCGCCGAGGACCGAGCCGATCGATCCCTCTGTACCCATCGCAAAGCGATCGTGACAGCAGATTCCTACACTTGACAAGTGGCCTCGGTTGAGGGCAAGGGCGCACCCGAGGATCCCGAGACGGCACGCGTCGTGGCGGGTGCCGGCGCTGAAGCTGCATGGCGGTTCGCTGCCGCCGCGCACGAAGGTCAGGTCCGGGCCGCCGATCGCGGCCCCTACATCCACCACCCCGAGCGCGTGGCGACGCTCGTCGCCGCGAACGGGGGCAGCGACGCGATGATCGCCGCGGCCCTGCTGCACGACGTGCTCGAGGACTCGCCAACCGAGCCCGAGCAGATCGAGTCCGCGTTCGGCGCCGATGTCGCCGGCCTTGTCGATGCGCTCAGCGACGACCGCTCGATCACCGACTACGAGGCCCGCAAGCGGGCCCTGCGCGAGCAGGTGCGCGCGGCCGGCGAGCGCGCGGCGCTGATCTACGCCGCCGACAAGCTCGCCAACTGCTCCGACCTCAGGGGCGCCTACGCGGAGATCGGCGAAGGAGTGGCCGAGCGGATCGGGATCCCACTCGCCCTACGGATCACGATCTGGCGCGACGACTGCGAGATGTGCCGTGGCCTGCTCGGTTCGACGGACCTCGTCGAGGCGCTCGCCGCCGAGCTCGACGAGCTCGAGGGCGATCGCCGTCGCTCGCCGGCAGCCCAGCGCGCCTGACCTGCCGCCCGCGGGCACCTTCGTCCGCGCGCGCCGCCCTCTGCAAAACTGGCCCCCTCTTCGGCGGCGCCTTCGTCCGGCGCCGACGGCAGCAGCAACCAAGGAGACTCAAGCGATGAACCCCAGCACCGCCACGCCCACGGCCGCCGAAACGGGCCTCGACTTCGAGGTCGCCGACCTCAGCCTGGCCCCCTTCGGCCGCAAGGAGATCGACCTCGCCGAGCACGAGATGCCGGGCCTGATGTCGACCCGCCGTGAGTTCGCGGAGGCGCAGCCGCTCGCCGGTGCGCGGATCACCGGCTCGCTGCACATGACGGTCCAGACGGCCGTTCTGATCGAGACGCTCGTCGCGCTCGGCGCCGAGGTCCGCTGGGCCTCCTGCAACATCTTCTCGACCCAGGATCACGCCGCTGCTGCCGTCGTCGTCGGTCCCGAGGGCACCCCGGAGGAGCCGCAGGGCGTCCCCGTCTTCGCCTGGAAGGGGGAGACGCTCGAGGAGTACTGGGATCTGTGCGAGAAGGCCCTTCTGTGGCCCGGCGGCGCCGGCCCGAACATGATCCTCGACGACGGTGGCGACGCACGCTGCTCGTCCACAAGGGGGCTGAGTTCGAGGCCGCGGGCGCCGTGCCCGACCCCGCGACCGCCGAGTCGGAGGAGTTCCGGATCGTGCTCGAGCTGCTCACCCGCTCGCTCGCCGACGACCCGCAGCGCTGGACGAAGATCGGCGCCGGTATCCAGGGCGTCACGGAGGAGACGACGACCGGCGTCAACCGGCTCTACCAGCTCGCCCAGACCGGCGACCTGCTCTTCCCGGCGATCAACGTCAACGACTCGGTGACGAAGTCGAAGTTCGACAACCTCTACGGCTGCCGCCACTCGCTGATCGACGGCATCAACCGCGCCACCGACGTGATGATCGGCGGCAAGATGGCCGTGATCTGCGGGTTCGGCGACGTCGGCAAGGGCTGCGCCGAGTCGCTGCGCGGGCCAGGGTGCCCGCGTCGTTGTCACCGAGATCGATCCGATCTGCGCGCTGCAGGCGGCGATGCAGGGTTACGAGATCAAGCGCCTCGACGACATCGTCGGTCAAGCCGACATCTTCGTCACCGCGACGGGCAACAAGGACATCATCACCGCCGAGCACATGGCGCGGATGAAGCACCAGGCCATCGTCGGCAACATCGGCCACTTCGACAACGAGATCGATATGGCCGGCCTCGAGGGTCGCTCCGACGTCACGAAGATCAACATCAAGCCGCAGGTGGACGAGTGGCGCTTCGACGACGGCCACGCGGTGATCATCCTCTCGGAGGGCCGCCTGCTGAACCTCGGCAACGCGACCGGCCACCCGTCCTTCGTGATGTCGAACTCGTTCACGAACCAGACGATCGCCCAGATCGAGCTGTTCTCGAAGAACGACACCTACGAGAAGCAGGTCTACGTCCTGCCCAAGCTGCTCGACGAGAAGGTCGCGCGCCTGCACCTCGACGCGCTCAGCGTCGATCTGACGGAGCTGACCGAGAGCCAGGCCGTCCTACCTCGGCATCCCGGCCGAGGGGCCATACAAACCCGACCACTACCGGTATTAGGGCGCCTCTGACGCTGCGCCTGAGCGCACGCAGTCGGCGCTCACGTGGCGCTGCCACGCTTCGCGCCTCCCGCGCACGCTCAGGCTTGGTCAGAGACGCCCTAATTGGGTCTGTGATTCAGGACCGCCGCTCGCCGGCACGCCGAGGCTTGGTCAGAGACGCCCTAGTAAGGCGTGTGGCTCGGGACCGGCGTTTGCTCTCGGCTGTGGCTCATGACCGTCGCTCCTCCGGGTGGTGGGGGTTGCCGCGGGCCGCCCTGATCAGGGCGGCGGCGAAGTCACAGACGAAGGCGGCCGTGCGGGCGGCGCTGCTCGTGACGATGCGGGCGCCGATCTCCTCGCCGGCGCGCACGGTCAGGCTGTCTTGATCAGATCGCGCGCCGGGTCGATGCCCCAGCGCTCGGCGAGCTCGCTGAGCTCCGGGTTGAGCGACCAGCGATCGGGCTGATCGATGCCCTCGTGCTCGACGCTGGCGCCCTTGAGGTCCATCGAGCCGCTGTTGTCGCCGATCTCGCGGATCGTCTCGACGTCCGTGGGGGAGAGGCCGGGCTCCGCGGGCAGCGCCGCAAGCTCGTCGCGCTTCTCCTCGATCGGATGAGAGCCCGCGCCGACTTCCTGGATCAGGGTCGGCGCGACGCACTCGACGGCCGGCTGCGCGAGGTTCCAGGCGCAGGCCAGCTGCATCAGCGTGAGGCCCGTGCGCTCGCGGATCGGCTCGAGCTGCTCGATCTTCGCCGCACCCGCCTCGATCCAGCCCGGGGGCCGGAAGCCGCGGTGGTCGTGCGGGGCGAGTTCGTGGCCCGGACGGACGTCGCCCCAGAAGAGGCCGCCGTAGTCGGCGACGCGCGTGATCAACCGGATCGAATGCGTCACGGCGGCATCGAGGACGAGCTCGCCGGGCCACGGCTCGAACGGGTTGAGGATCACCATCCCCCAGTCGATCTCGCCGCCGAAGAGCTCGAAGCAGTGGATCAGGTCGAGCGTGAAGCCGTTGGCGGGTCCCGGCGCGACCCCGATCGCCCGCGCGAGTCCGTCCGAGCGGATTGCGGCGAGCTCGTCCCAGACGATCTCCGACGTGTAGCCGATCCGGTCTGGGTTGTGCAGCAGAAGGAGGTCGAGCTGATCGATGCCGAGCCGCTCGAGCACCTTCTCGGTTGCCATCCGCAGATATGAGCGATAGCCGGACGGCCCGCGCAGGTCGGGATCGGTGAAGCGCGGAAAGCCCTTGGGCCCGCGGCGCTCGCCCCGGTAGAAGTCGTGGCCGATCGCGCCGACGACCGAGTACCGGTCGCGGGGCACTCCGGCGAGCGCCCGACCGAGCAGCTTGTCGGCCTCGCCCTGGCCGTAGGTGTCGGCTGTGATCACCGTGTCCACGCCGCGCCCCGGGCGCAGCAGCTCGACCAGGCGCTCGTCCTCGAGGCTCTCGCCGAAGTGCATGAAGCGGCCGCCGCTCCAGGTGCCGATCGCCGTTGTAGTCGGTTCCACGACGCGAACGTTAGCCGCCGGCCGCGGCGCCCGGCGGGGGCGCAGTACTCCCCGGCCCGGCCACGTTCTAAGGTGCCGCCTCCGTGCAGACCACTGTGGAAAACCTGAGCCCCGCGCGCGTCAAGATCAATGCCGAGGTCGACGCCGGCGACCTGGCTGCCGAGATCGAGGGCGCGGCGAAGCGCCTCGGCGGTGAGATGCGCATGCCCGGCTTTCGCAAGGGCAAGGTGCCGGCCCCGCTGGTCATCCAGCAGATCGGCCGGGAGGCCGTCTTCGAGCAGGCGCTCCGCGACTCGCTCCCCGTCTGGTACGAGCGCGCGATCCTCGACTCCGGCGTGACGCCGATCGGCGAGCCGCAGCTCGACGTCGGCGATCCGCCCGCCGAGGGCGAGGGCCTGAGCTTCTCGATCGAGGTCTCGGTCCGCCCGCCCGCCGAGCTGGGTGACTACAAGGGCATCGAGGTCCCGCAGACCGCGCCGGAGGTTCCCGACGGCGCCGTCGACGCTGAGATCGATCGCATGCGGGACAGCCTCGCCTCGCTCAACCCGGTCGAGCGTGCCGCCGCCGACGGCGATCACCTGCTGCTCGACTTCTCCGGCTCGGTCGCCGGCGAGGAGTTCGAGGGCGGCCAGGCGACCGATTACCTGCTCGAACTCGGTTCCGGAAACTTCATCGAGGGCTTCGAGGAGGGCCTGATCGGTGCCGCCGCCGGCGACGAGAAGACGATCGACGTCACCTTCCCCGAGGAGTACCACGCCGAGCACCTCGCCGGCGAGGAGGCCCAGTTCGCCGTCGTCGTCAAGGAGGTACGCGAGAAGACGCTGCCCGAGGCCAACGACGACTTCGCCGCCGAGAACTCCGACTTCGACACGATCGCCGAACTCCGCGCCGACATCGAGCACCGCATCCTGCACCAGATGGAGCATCAGGTCGAGGACGCCTATCGCGATGCGGTCCTCGACGCCGTCGTCGACGCCGCCTCGATCGAGCTTCCCGACGATGTCGTCGCCGCCCGCGCCGAAGAGGTCTGGGAGCGGCTCGAGCGCCAGATCCAGAACGCCGGGATGGACCCCGCCGCCTACCTGCAGATGCAGGGCAAGACCCGCGAGGAGATGGTCGAGGAGGCGAAGCCCGACGCCGAGCGCGGCCTGCGCCGTGAGGCGGTCCTCGAGGCCGTCGCCGAGGCCGAGGGGATCGACGTCTCCGAGGAGGAGATGCTCGAGGCGCTGCAGCCGCCTCCGGGGGAGAAGCGCAAGCCCGAGAAGCTGCTCAAGCGCCTCCGCGCGGACGGCCGTGACGCGCTCCTCGCCGACGAGATCAGGATGCGCAAGGCCGCCGACCTGCTGGTCGAGCGTGCTGTGGCCGTGCCGGCAGCCGATGCCGAATCCGGCTCGGGCGAGACCGCCGAGTCGGGGGAGCTGTGGACGCCGGAGGGCTCGACCGACCCCGAGAGCGGTGGTGAGTTGTGGACGCCGGAGGGGTCGACCGACGATGAGCCCGACGCCGAGCCGGCGACCGACTCCGAGGAGGAGTAGCTCCCGGACGCAAACGGGGCGCCCCGTAGGCGCCCCGTCGAAGTCAGCGTTTGCCGGCCCCCTGCGCCGACGCGCTTCCTACTTGCTGAGCTCGAAGTGCTGCTTCGGCACGTCGCACTTCATGTTCGAGACGGTCAGCTTGTTCGTCTTCACGTTGCCGCTGACGCGCTTGCCGTGGTCGCTCACGATGCCGCTGATCCGCAGCTTCTCGCTCGGGTCGTTGACGTTCGGCAGGCGCTCCTTGAAGCTGCCGGACTTCTTGACCGGGATCGTCGCGGTGACGGTGACCTTGCCGAAGCTCTCATAGTGCTTCTTGCCACAGCGGATGTCGATGCCGTTCAGCTTCATGTGTTTGATCGCATTCGGCTGCTTGCCCTTGGTGACGACCGTCAGCGTGACGCGCGAATCCTTGTCCTTCACGACGCCCCCGGAGAGCTTGATCTTCTTCGCCAGTGCCAACGCCGGGAAGGCGAGCGCCACGGCGATGATCAGGACCAGTGCAAGTTTCTTCATGTTGCTCCCTGTGTCGGGACCGCCCCCGCGGCGGTCGGTGGTCCGGCCAAGCTAGCAGCGCCGGCTGCGGGCACCGCCGTCCGGACCAGCCGACACGCTTCTGTAGAGTGCGCCGCCATGAGTCCGATGGTCCCCATGGTGGTCGAGCAGACGTCACGCGGCGAACGCGCCTTCGACATCTACTCGCGCCTTCTCAACGAGCGCATCATCTTCCTCGGCACGCCTGTGACCGAGGACATCGCGAACCTGATCGTCGCCCAGTTGATCCACCTCGAGTCGGAGGATCCCGACAAGGACATCTCGATGTACATCAACTCGCCGGGCGGGTCGGTGTACGCGGGGTTGGCGATCTACGACACGATGCAATACATCAAGCCGCACGTGCAGACGATCTGCGTCGGCATCGCGATGAGCATGGGCGCGCTGCTGCTGGCCGGCGGCGAGAAGGGCAAGCGCCTGGCGACTCCGAACTCCAAGATCCTCATCCACCAGGTCTCCTCGACCGGCATCGGCGGCCAGGCGACCGACATCGAGATCCACGCCCGCGAGATCATCGAGACCCGGACCCGGCTTGACGAGATCATCGCCAGCCACACGGGCCAGGAGATCGAGAAGGTGTCGAAGGACACCGACCGCGATTACTTCATGAAGGCCGAGGAAGCCGTCGACTACGGCATCATCGACCGCGTGATCGAAAACCGCTGACGCCGCCTGGGCCGCCGTCCGGCTCGCCTCAGTAGGCGGCCATACTCAGTACCGGCGCGGGCCTTGACTCAGTGCGGCGGCCCTCAACTCTCGAGGTCGCCGAAGCGAGCGTGCAGCGGCTGGCCGCCCACGGTGCCACGCTCGAGGGCATCGTCCAGGAAGCCGTTCCAGCTCGGCGCGGCGCCGCCGGCGAGGGGGCCGCGGTCGAAGCCCGGCTTCGCGAACAGGGCCCATGTCTGCGCGGGGTGGCGCCAATCGAGGTGCTCGAACGAAAGGCCGGCGGCGGTCGCGAGCTCTCGCATACGACTCGGGCGGTGCATGACCGCCCCGCCGGTCCAGCCGGCCGGCGCCGGCGCCTCGCCCGGAACGAAGGTTGCCGCGAGCGCCCCGGTATCGGCCAAGTGCGCAGACGCCTCCCTGAGCCAGCCGACCAGCAAGTCCTCGCCGGTGTGGCTGAATACAGACTGCGCGAGCGCGAAGTCGAAACGCTCGTCGGGTGGCAGGCCGGCGGTGTCGGCGGCGATCAGGAACCGGGGCTGCTTCAGCGTGACGAGCTCGCGGCCGAGCTCCTCCCGGATTCCCGCTTCCACGAGTTCGCCTTCGGGTTCGATCCCGGTGTAGTGACCGCGCCCGAGGTAGGGGATCAGCAGGCGGCCGACCCGCAGCGACCCACAGCCGATGTCGAGCAGTCGGTGCTGCTCGCGCAGGCCGAGGCAGGTAAGCAGGCCGAAGGACATCGCCGCGACGACGTCGTAGTTCTCCGGTGGGCCGATGATGCGGCGGTGAGGACGGCCCGCCGGCTGGCTCCGACGCCCGCCGCGGCGAACCCGGGCGCGAATTCTTCCCACACCTCGCATAGCGGGGGAAGGGTAGCGGCGACCGAGCGGGCCACAGGGCGGCGCTGGGCGCTCGCCGCCGGGCCGGGCCCTCGCTTTTCGCCGCACGCGGGAATATGCTCCCGTCTCGGAGAGAGGTCTGAGCTGATGGGGACCAACGCGCGCCGCAACGTCATCCTCACGGCTGCGATCGCTGGGCTCGGCGGCCTACTGTTCGGTTACGACACCGGGATCATCGCCAGCGCGCTGCTGTTCATCCGCAGCGATCTCGGGCTCAACAGCCTCGAGCAGGGGTTGGTAGTCAGCGCGGTTCCGATCGGCGCTGCCTTCGGGGCGCTCGCGGCGGGTCCGATGGCCGACCGCTACGGACGCCGAATCGTGATCATCGCGTCGGCCTTCGTCTTCATCGCCGGCGCCCTCGGCAGCGCTGCGGCCGATAGCGTCGGCTTCCTCGTCGGAGCTCGGGTCGTGATCGGTGTTGCCATCGGCTTCGCCTCGGCCACCTCTCCTGTCTACATCTCCGAGATCGCGCCGCCTGACATCCGCGGTCGCCTCGTGACCATGTTCCAGCTCGCCGTCACGGTCGGCATCCTCAGCTCGTACCTGGTCGGGCTGGCCTTCGAAGCGAGCGGCGACTGGCGCTGGATGCTGGGCCTCGGGACGGTTCCGGCGCTGTTGCTCGGCGTCGGCATGCTCCGAATGCCGCAGAGCCCGCGCTGGCTCGTCATGTCCGGTCAGGAATTCCAGGCCCGCGCGACCCTGCAGCAGATCCGTGCCGGCGGGCCGCATGAGGTCGACGTCGAAATCGAGGAGATCGAGGCCTCCGTGGGCGCCGAGCCCGGCGCCTGGCGCGAGCTGCTGACGCCGCTGATGCGGGCGACACTGACCGTTGGCGTCGGGCTGGCGATCCTGCAGCAGATCACCGGCATCAACACGGTGATCTATTACGCGCCGACCATCGTCCAGGACGCCGGGATCGGCTCCTCCTCTGCGGCGATCCTCACCGCCGTGGCGGCCGGCGTAGTCAACGTCGGCATGACGATCGTCGCCATCCGCCTGCTCGACCGCGCCGGCCGACGCCCGCTGCTGCTCACCGGGGTGGCGGGGATGACGGTGAGTCTGTTCACGCTCGGGCTCGCCTTCCAGTTGGGTGAGGGCAGCACGGCCACATCGATCGTCGCCGTCGGCAGCCTCGTCGTCTTCGTCGCCTCGTTCGCCGTCAGCCTCGGCCCGATCTTCTGGCTGATCAACTCGGAGATCTACCCGCTGCGCAACCGCAGCAAGGCCGCGGCACTCGCCACGTTCGCGAACTGGATCTTCAACTTCGCGGTCGCGCTCACGTTCCTACTCCTGGTCGATGCCCTCGGTCAGAGTGGAACTTTCTGGCTCTACGGTGCGGTCGGAATCTGCACGTTCGTCTTCTGCCTCAAGCTCGTGCCCGAGACCAAGGGCCGGCGGCTCGAGGACATCACGGCCGAGTTCGCGCGGCGCGCGCACGTCGACGACCCGGGCGCCGGTCCGGATTCGGCCGCGCCGACACCTGCGACTTCCTGAGCTCGGGTCGCCGCTTGCAGGCGGCGCCGCGTGCAGGGACCCCGCCCTCGGGCTAGTAACAGGAACGAGCCAACCCTGCTTGCAGGGTTCCGTAATCTTCAAGCCCTGCCGAATCCGGGGCCGCCCGACCCGAAGGGAGAACCCACGTGGCACGCCCGACCGACTCGAACGAGCAACTGCTTTGCAGCTTCTGCGGCAAGTCGCAGCGCCAGGTCAAGAAGCTGATCGCCGGCCCGGGCGTCTACATCTGCGACGAGTGCATCGATCTCTGCAACGAGATCATCGACGAGGAGCTCACCGTTGCCCCCACCTTCGAGCTCGAGTCGCTGCCCAAGCCGCAGGAGATCAACGAGATCCTGAACGAGTACGTAGTTGGCCAGGAGCCCGCGAAGCGGGCGCTCTCGGTCGCCGTCTACAACCACTACAAGCGGGTTCAGCTCGCCGGGGACGACAGCTCGAGCTCCGCCGAGCCCGGCATCGAGCTGCAGAAGTCGAACATCCTGATGCTCGGCCCGACCGGCTGCGGCAAGACGCTGCTCGCCCAGACCCTGGCGCGGATCATCAACGTCCCCTTCGCGATCGCCGACGCCACGGCGCTAACCGAGGCCGGCTACGTCGGTGAGGACGTCGAGAACATCTTGCTGAAGCTGATTCAGGCCGCCGACTACGACGTCAAGAAGGCGGAGACGGGGATCATCTACATCGACGAGATCGACAAGATCACGCGCAAGGCGGACAACCCGTCGATCACGCGCGACGTCTCCGGCGAGGGCGTGCAGCAGGCGCTGCTCAAGATCCTCGAGGGCACGACCGCCTCGGTCCCCCCGCAGGGCGGTCGCAAGCACCCCCACCAGGAGTTCCTGACGATCGACACGACCAACATCCTCTTCGTCTGCGGCGGTTCCTTCGCCGGCCTCGACGACGTGATCCGCAAGCGCGTCGGCCAGCAGGGCATCGGCTTCGGCGCCTCGATGGAGTCGCGCGAGGAGAAGGACATCAGCGAGCTCTTCGCCGAGGTTCTGCCCGAGGACCTGATGGAGTACGGCCTGATCCCCGAGTTCATCGGCCGGATGCCGGTCGTCGCCTCGATCAGCCAGCTGCAGCGCTCGGACCTGATCACCATCCTGACCGAGCCGCGCAACGCGCTCACCAAGCAGTACCAGCGGCTGTTCGAGTTCGACGACATCGAGCTGGTCTTCGCCCCGGACTCGCTCGAGGCGATCGCCGACAAGGCGATCGAGCGCGAGACGGGCGCCCGCGGCCTGCGCTCGATCATTGAGGACACGCTCCAGGACGTCCAGTTCGAGCTGCCCTCACGGCAGGACGTGAAGAAGTGCGTCGTCACCCGGGAGACGATCGAGAAGGGCCTCGCCCCGACGCTCGTCACCCAAGCAGCCCCCGAGAAGCTGCCGCAGAGCCTGCGCGAGATCGAAGAGTCGGCGTAGGCGGCGGCCGCCGGCGGTTGACGCCGGCGTTCCGTTCCACTGCCGGCCGTGCCTCGTGACGTTGCGGCACCCAGCCGCGCTCACGCCGGCGGTTGCATTGAGGGATGAGGTGCGGCTGGAACGGCTCCCAGACCGATAGACGCCACATCGACCCCCGGAAACCGGGGGAAATGTGCCACCTATCGACTGCGGAGCGGAGTTGACCGTGTCGCGGGCGGTGGACAGCCGGATCACCTCCCTCGCCGCAGCGCAAGCGGGACGGGTGGCCAGGCATCAACTGATCGCCGGCGGGGTCGGTGGCAATGCAATCGACAGGCGCATCGGCTCGGGATTCCTTCGCCCCGTCTTCCCCGGTGTCTACGCCGTCGGCCCCGTCTCCACCTGGCTCTCGCCTCTCTGGGCCGCCCACCTCTTCGGCGGGCCGGGCTCCGTTCTCAGCCACCGCGCCGCGGCCGTCCTCTGGCAGATCGCCAACTTCCGCCTCCTCGACGTGACGGTGCCCACCAACCGGCGCGGCACCCGCGGCCTCGTTTGCCATCGCGCCGCCCTGCCGGCAAACGAGGTGACGACGCAGCACGGCCTCCCCGTCACGACGGCGGCCCGCACCCTGCTGGACCTCGCCTCGATCCTGCCGGAGGCGCGGGTGCAGCCGATCTTCACGGCGGCCGAGGTCCAAGGACGCGTCGAGTCGGCCGCAATCCGCACTCTCCTCGCCGCCCATCCGCGCTCGAAGGGCGCTGTGCTCCTGCGCCGCCTCGCCGGCATCGAGGCCTGCCACGTCCGCCGCGGCCGGATCCGCAGCCGGACGGAGGTCTGGTTCCGCAGCCTGGTCGAGCGCCGGCCCGACTGGCCGGCTGTCGAGTTCAACGCCTGCCTCTTGCTCGGCGAACGAGTTGTCGAGATCGACGCCTTCGTCCGCTCCGCGCGGCTGGCGATCGAGATCGACGGCGCGCCGCACAAGAGCGAGGAGCGTTTCCACTCGGACAGGGAGCGCGACCGGCTGCTCCTCGCGAACGGCTACCGCCCGGTGCGGATCACCGAGCGGCACCTGGAGCGCCCGGCCCAGGTCGAGGCGGACCTCGACGCGATCCTCGGCGCCGGCGGGGCCGCGGGCCCCGCGTAAACTCGCGCCTCCGATGGACGCCGAACGACGCAGTCAGCTCGAGCAGCGCACGCGCTATGACGCGGCCGAGATCGAGGGCCGGATCTTCGCCTCCTGGATGGCGGCCGGCTACTTCCACCCGGAGCCGGAGGGCACCCCCGAGGACAACTACTCGATCGCGATCCCGCCGCCGAACGTGACCGGCTCGCTGCATATGGGCCACGCGCTCAACGGCACGATCCAGGACGCGATGGTGCGCAAGCGCCGCATGGAGGGCCGCCGCGTCAAGTGGATCCTCGGCACCGACCACGCCGGCATCGCAACCCAGTCGGTGGTCGAGAAGACGCTCAACGCCGAGGAGGGGATCTCGCGACACGACCTCGGCCGGGAGCAGTTCATCGCGAAGGTCTGGGAGTGGCGGACCGAATACGGCGCCCGGATCATCGAGCAGTTCAAGCGGATCGGGGCGTCCTGCGACTACGAGGACGAGCGCTTCACGCTCGACGACCGTTACGTGACGGCCGTCTACGCGGTGTTCAAGCGGCTCTTTGACAAGGGCCTGATCTACCGCGACTACTACATGGTCAACTGGGATCCGGGCTCGCGGTCGGCGATCTCTGACCTCGAGGTCGAGACCCGCGAGGTCGATGACACGTTGTTCTCGATCGACTATCCCGTGATCGGCAGCGATCGCGTGCTGACCGTCGCCACCGTGCGGCCGGAGACGATGCTCGCCGACTCGGCCGTCGCCGTGAACCCCAAGGATGAGCGCTACGCGGACCTCATCGGTTCGAAGTGCGAGCTGCCCCTCGTCGGTCGTGAGCTGCCGATCATCGGCGACGAGTACGTCGACATCGACTTCGGCACGGGAGCGCTGAAGATCACGCCGGGGCACGACCCCAACGACTTCGAGATCGGCCGCGCGCACGGGCTCGAGGAGATCTCCGTGATCGGCCCCGACGGGCGGATCATCGACCCCGCTCCCGAGCGCTTCGTCGGGCTCACCGCGGCCGAGGCCCAGAAGGCCGTCGTCGCCGCGCTGGGCGAGGCCGGTCTGCTCAGCGGCGAGGAGCCCTACCGTCACTCGGTGCCGTTCTCGCATCGTTCGGGCGAGCGCATCGAGCCGCTGATCTCGCTGCAGTGGTTCTGCGCGATGGACGAGCTCGCCAAGCCCGCGATCGCCGTCGTCGAAAGCGACGAGGTGCGGATCGCCCCCGACCGGTGGAAGCGCGTGTACCTCGACTGGATGGCGGGTATCCGGCCGTGGTGCGTCTCGCGCCAGCTCTGGTGGGGGCATCAGCTCCCCGTCTGGTATTGCGACGCCTGCGAGGAGACGTTCGTCTCCGAGACCGATATCGGTGCCGACGCGTGCGGCAGCTGTGGGGGGCCGCTGCGCCGTGACGAGGACGTGCTCGACACCTGGTTCTCCTCGGCGCTGTGGCCGTTTGCGACCCTCGGCTGGCCCGAGGACACGCCCGAGTTGCGCGCCTTCTACCCGACCGATCTCCTCTCAACGGCGCGCGACATCATCTACCTCTGGGTCGCGCGGATGATCATGAGCGGGCTCGAGTTCACGGGCGTTATCCCCTTCCGTGACGTCTACATCCACTCGGTGATCCAGGCTCCCGACGGGCGCCGCATGTCGAAGAGCCTCGGCACGGGCATCGATCCACTCGACTTGATCTCCGAGCACGGCGCCGACGCGCTCCGCTTCGGCCTGTTGGCGATGTCCTCGAGCCAGGACGTGCGCTTCTCCGAGCCCAAGGTCCAGCAGGGTCGCGACCTGGCCAACAAGATGTGGAACGCCTCGCGGCTGATCCTGCTCAACGCCGGCGAGGTCGCGGATGCCCGGCCCGAGCCGCACCCGGAGACCGTCGAGGACCGCTGGATCCTCTCGCGCCTGGAGCGTGCGGTCGCCGAGGTCGGGGACGACCTCGACGCCTACGACTTCGCCCACGCCGCGCTCGAGCTCTACCGGTTCTTCTGGTCCGAGCTCTGCGACTGGTATCTGGAGATCGTCAAGCCGCGCCTGTACGAGGGCGACGAGGCGGCGGCATCGAACCTGCTCTACGTGCTCGAGCGGACGCTGGCGCTCGCCCACCCGATCATGCCCTTCGTCACCGAGGAGATCTGGTCCTATCTACCGGATCGTGAGGCGCAGCTCGTCGTCTCGCCGTACCCGGTCGCCGAGGAGGGACGGCTCGACGAGAAGGCGGAGTCCGAGGTCGGCAGCGCAATCGAGCTCGTGCGCAACCTGCGCCGCTGGCGCGAGCTCGCCGACGTCTCCCCGGGCGCCGTCCTGCGCGGCCGCAGTGCCGATGGGGCGCCGTCCGCGATGGTCGCCCGCCTCGCCCGTTTCGAGTTCGCCGGCGCCGACGGCGACGAGGGAGGGGAGCCGCTCGCAACGATCGGGACGGTGGAGATCCTGGCGTCCGCGGAGCTCGACGCCGAGGCCGTCGCCGCCCGCTTGGAGGAGCGCCGCGCGAAGCTACGGTCCGAAGTCGAGAGGGCGGAGAAGAAGCTCGCCAATGAGAGCTTCGTCACCAAGGCCCCCGCCGAGGTCGTCGACGAGGAGCGCCGCAAGCTTGACGACTACCGCACCGAGCTCGAGGAGCTGAGCGGATAGACCCCGAGTCCTACCTGGCCGGGCTCGAGCCGGTCGGCTGGAAGCTCGGGCTCGAGCGCATGCGCGCGCTTTGCGCGGCGCTTGGCGAGCCGCAGTCGAGCTGGCGCTCCGTGCACGTCGTCGGCACGAACGGCAAGTCGTCGGTGACCGTGATGACCGCCGCCCTGCTGGAGGAGATGGGCGCGCACACCGGCGCCTGCATCTCGCCGCACACGAGCCGCTGGCGCGAGCGGACGTGGATCGGCGGCCACGAGATCGACACCGATTCGTTCGCGGCTGCGACCGAGGAAGTTGCCGCAGCGATCGCGACCGTCGAGCCGGACTTCGCCGACGGTGCCCGGATCACCCAGTTCGAGGCCGCAATCGCGACGTCCTTCGTCGCCTTCCGTAACGCGGGGGTCGAGGTGGCCGTCGTCGAGGCTGGCCTCGGCGGTCGACTCGACGCGACGAACGTGATCCCCTCGCTGGCCACGGCGCTGACCTCGGTCGGCCTCGACCACACCGAATGGCTCGGTGAGTCCGTCGAGCAGATCGCCACCGAGAAGCTCGCCGTCCTGCAGCCGCGGACGGCGCTCGTCATTGGCTCGCTGACACCCGGCATCGCAGCGCTCGCCCGCAGCCATGCCGCCGAGCTCAGCTGCCGGGTGATCGAGGCACGTGAGCCACCCGCGCAGCTGCTTCCCGAGCACTTCGGCCCCTACCTGCGGCGCAACGCCGGCGTCGCGATCGAGCTCGCCTCGCTCGCCGGCGCCGGCGAGGTCTCGGCGCTAGGACCGGAGCGGATCCGGGCGGCGCTCGAGCGGGCCCGCCTCGGCGGTCGCTTCGAGCGCGTCGAGGGCGAGCCGCCGATGGTGCTCGACGCGGCCCACAACCGCGATGGCGCGGAGGCGCTGGCCGAGGCCCTGGCGCCGCTCGCGGGCTCGACGCCACTCGTCCTCTGCGTCTCGGTCCTCGCCGACAAGGACGCCGCGGGTATCGCGGCGGAGCTCGCGCCACTCGCTCGGCGCGTGATCTGCACCGCCGCCGACCCAGGGCCGGCGATGGGGCGGCCCGGGGCTGTCGCCCTCGACCCGGAGCTGCTCGCCACCCACTTCCGCAGCGAGGGCGCGGACGCGATCGCGATCGCCGATCCCGCCGCGGCCTGCGCGGCGACCCTGGCACTGGCGAAGGAGGCCGCTGGGCTGGCGGTTTTCGCCGGCTCCCACTACCTTTTGCGGTACGCATGGACCGCGAAGCCAGATCCGAACTTCTTTCGATGATGGGCTTGGTGGCCGTCGTGGTCGCCGGCGTGATCCTCGTCTTCTTCGGCCTCGGCTACCTCTTCGGCCGCCTCTTCCTGTAGATCGGACCTGCGAGCACGGTCTGGTCGTAAGCATCCAGGAGGCAGCCTGCTGCGGCTGCCGCCCGACCTGCCATTAGACTGACCCGCCTCTAGAGATGCTTACTGCGCTGTTTGGAATTACTGACGGCTCGCTGAACCTTGCGGTCAACCTGTTGATCCTGGTTCTCGTCGTCGTCTGGCTGTCACTGATCTACTGGACGTTCTCGGACGCCCGGCGCCGGATCGGCGACAACGTGCTCGTCGCGACGGCGACGGCGGCGTCGCTGTTCCCGTTCATCGGCACGATCGTCTACACGATCCTGCGCCCGCCGGAGTTCCTCGAGGATGCCCGCGAGCGCGAGCTCGAGATCAAGGCCGCGGAGCTGCGCCTGCGCCGTCTCAGCGAGACCTCGTGCCCGCGCTGCGAGCACCCGATCGAGCTCTCCTGGCTGCGCTGCCCCGAGTGCCAGCACCGGCTCAAGGACCCGTGCCGCTCTTGCGGCCGGCCCGTCGACCCGCGCTGGGCCGTCTGCCCACACTGCGAGACCCCGGTCGCCGCCCGGCGCCGCTCGTCGTCCGCCGACAGCCCCCCGTCGTCCTCCGAGCAGCCGCGTGAGGGCTCGCGCCGGCGCTCCAGCTCGAAGCGTCCCGCCGAGCCCGAGGCGCGGCCGAAGCGATCGAGCAGCAGCGAACGGTCGAGCCGCACGAGCAGCGGCAGTGGCGAACGCTCGAGCCGTTCGAGTAGCGGCGAGCGCCGCAGCTCGCGACCGCCCTCGTCCTCATCCCCGTCCCCCTCATCTTCTTCGTCCTCCTCGCCCGCGCCCAAGCGCCGCTCGAGCAGCTCCTCGTCGAGCAGCACCGAGGACGGCGCACGCGCGGAATCGAGCCCCGAGCCGCCGCCGCGGCGCAAGTCGCCGGCCGATCGTGTGGCCGAAGGCTCTGAGGGGGAGGCGGCCCCGCGCCGTCGCAAGCCGACGACCAGAAGCTGACGAGCGGCGCCGCTCCAGCTCCCACCCGGAGCCGCGCCCACCGACACCACACGACGGAGGACCATCTCGATGGCAGAGAAGACCCGCACCCTGATCCTGATCAAGCCCGACGCCTTCGCGCGCGGCCTGACCGGCGAGGCCCTGGCCCGCTTCGAGCGCAAGGGCCTCGTCCCGGTCGCGATGAAGCTGATCACCGCGACCGAGGAGATCGCCAACGAGCACTACGCCGAGCACAGCGAGAAGCCGTTCTTCGGTGAGCTCGTCGAGTTCATCACCGGCGGGCCGCTCGTCGCGATCGTGCTCGAGGGTGTCGAGGCAGTCACGGCCGCGCGCCAGCTGATCGGCGCAACGAACCCGGTCGAGGCCGAGACGGGCTCGATTCGCGGCGACTTTGGCACTGAGGTCACCTTCAACCTGGTCCACGGCTCCGACTCGGACGAGTCGGCCGCCCGCGAGACCGGGATCTGGTTCCCGGAGCTCTAGGCGCCCCGGGTCCGGCCCGCGATCGCGCGGCAAGCGGGCCGGTGTGCGCCTCGTTCTGGCCTCTGCCTCGCCGCGGCGCCGCGAGCTGCTGCCGCTGCTCGGCCTGCCGTTCGAGGTCGTCGTGCCCGACGTCGAGGAGCTCACCGAGGGCGACCCGCGCGAGCTCGTCGTCGTCAACGCCGAGCGCAAGGCCCGCGCCGGCGCCGAGCTCGCGGGTGCCGGGGCGACGGTGATCGGTTGCGACACCGACGTCGTCGTCGCCGGCTCGCTGCTCGGCAAGCCGGCGGATCCCGAGCAGGCCCGGGCACGGATCGCGACCCTCGCCGGTCGTACCCACCAGGTGCACAGCGGGGTCTGCGTAATCGGCTCGTCCGGTGCAGCGGCCGACGGGGTGGAGACGACCGCGGTCACGTTCCGCTCGCTCACCGACGCCGAGATCGACGCCTACGTTGCTGCGGGGGAGTGGCGGGGGCGAGCCGGCGGATATGCCGTCCAGGGCCTCGGCTCGAGTCTGATCGGCGCGATCGACGGCGACCTGTCGAACGTGATCGGGCTGCCGCTGCCGCTTACCGCCCGCCTGATCGAAGACTTGCAGGATGGTTGAGTTTCAATGTGGAATCTGTGTGTGATCACTCACAAAATGGCCCTTTTGCCTGCTCTTCGCTAGACTCGGCGCCCGCGCGGCCCGCCGGCTGCGAGGGGGCGATGCGCCGTAGCGCGGCGCTCGTGCCCGGCGGCCGGTCACGGTCATCCATGATCGTGAGCGCGATGGGCCGGCGAGGCTGACTGCTCTGCTGGCCCGGCCGCGAACAATCCGCATCCCCGCACCACCATCCCGACCGACCACCAACCCCGACTGCGACCCTCTAGCTCTTAGCCCATGGGACTCTTCAGCTACATGACCGGCTTCGGCGGCCGCGACATGGCCGTCGACCTCGGCACCGCCAACACGCTCGTCTACGTGCGTGGCCGGGGCATCGTCCTCAGCGAGCCGAGCGTCGTCGCCGTCGATTCGCGCACCGGTGAGGTCCACGCCGTCGGCATGGAAGCGAAGCGGATGCTCGGTCGTACGCCCGGAACGATCCAGGCCATCCGCCCGCTGAAGGACGGCGTCATCGCCGACTTCGACGTCACCGAGGAGATGCTCCGTTACTTCATCCAGCAGGTGCACCAGAACCGGTTCGCGCATCCCCGCGTCGTGGTCTGTGTTCCCTCCGGAGTGACCGGGGTCGAGAAGCGAGCCGTCGAGGAGGCCTGCCTGGCGGCGGGCGCGCGGCAGGCGTATCTGATCGAGGAGCCGATGGCGGCCGCGATCGGCGCCGGGCTGCCGGTCGGCGAGCCGACGGGCTCGATGGTCGTCGACATCGGCGGCGGCACGAGCGAGGTCGCGGTGATCTCGCTCGGCGGCATCGTCGTCAGCCAATCGATCCGGGTCGGCGGCGACGAGATGGACGACGCGATCGTCAACCACTGCAAGAGCGTTCACAAGCTGATGATCGGCCAGCAGACAGCCGAGGAGGTCAAGCTGGAGGCCGGCTCGGCGACCGAGCTCGCCGAGGAGATCAACACCGAGATCCGCGGGCGCGACATCGTCAGCGGCCTGCCGAAGACCGTGATGCTGAGCTCGGTCGAGGTCCGCAAGGCCCTTGCCGAGCCCGTCAACGCGATCGTCGGCGCCGTCCGCGAGACGCTCGACCGCACTCCGCCCGAGCTTGCCGGCGACATCATGGATCGCGGCATCACGCTTGCCGGCGGCGGCTCTCTACTGCAGGGCTTCGACGAGCGGCTCCGCAACGAGTGCCAGATGCCCGCCCAACTTGCCGACTCGCCACTCACCTGCGTCGCGGTCGGCTCGGGGCGCTCGCTCGAGGACCTCGAGGTGATTCATCAGGTCAGCTCACGCAACGGCGGCCGCGCCAGGCGGCGTTAGGACCGGCGCCCGATGTACCGGAAGCAGGTACGCCGGCGCCGCGCGATCCTCGTCCTGCTCGTGGTCGTCTGCCTGGTCCTGATCAGCTCCCACTTCTCCGAGGGCGATGGCGGGCCGCTGCACACCGCCCAGAACGGCGTCGGCTCCGTGATGGCACCGCTCGAGGACGGCGCGAGCCGGGCGCTGAAGCCGTTCCGCGATCTCGTCAACTGGTTCGGCGAGACCTTCGACGCGCGCGGCGAGAACGATCGCCTGCGCTCCGAGGTCGCTGACCTTCGTCAGAAGCTCGCCGACGAGGACGCGAAGCTGCAGGAGGGGATCCAGCGGGGCAAGATCGCGAAGATCACGACTGACTCCGAGCTCGCCTCCTACAAGCCCGTCGACGCGCGCGTGATCGGCCGCTCGATCAGCACCTGGAACCAGACGCTCGCGATCTCCGCGGGCTCCGGCGACGGGGTCGCGGTCAACGACGCCGTGATCACCGGCGGCGGGCTGATCGGACGGATCACCTCGCTGACGGGCGGCAGCGCGCGCGTCGCACTGCTCACCGACCAGGAGACCGAGGTAGCCGCGCGCGTGCTCGAGGGCGGGCCGGTCGGCATCGTCGGCGCCTCGGTCGGCGATTCCTCCGATCTCGTGCTCAGCCTGATCCAGGACAACCAGGACGTCAAGGCGGGCGCCGAGGTCGTCACCTCGGGCTTCTCCGACAGCAACCTTGGCCTGCGATCCCGCTTTCCGGCGGGGATCCCGATCGGCAAGGTCAAGGCCGCCGGCGAGAGCGAGCAGCAGCTCAACCAGCAGGTCCACATCGAGCCCTACGTCGACTTCAACGGCATCGACTACGTGACCGTGCTGACCGGGGGCGGCGGATGATCTTCACCCCCCGCATCTACGCGATCGTCGCCGCGATCGTCTTCGTCTCCGTGATCCTGCAGATGGCGCTCTTCTCGCAGATGTCGCTGTTCGGCTCCGACGTCAACTTCGTCGCCGTCGTCGTCATCGCGCTCGGACTGCTCGGCGGCGCCGTGCCCGGCGCCGTCTCCGGCTTCGCCGCGGGGATCCTGATCGACTCGATCCTCGGCGGCACGCTCGGCGTCTGGTCACTCTCGCTGATGGCGGGCGGCTATCTCGCCGGCCGCTGGCGCGAGAACTACGACATCGTCAGCGGCTGGGTCCCGCCGCTCGTCACCGGCGCGCTCTGTGCCGTCGTTGCGATCGCCTACGCGGCGCTCGAGCTGATGCTCGGCGTCGACGCGCAGATCAGCCTCCTGGTCGTGCGCGAGATCGTCGTTCAGGGCATACTCGGGATCGTCTTCGCGCTGCCCGTCTTCCCGCTCGTGCGCCGCCTTCTGCGGCCGGCCCTCGTCGACGACCGCCGAACCGCGCGTAACGCCCGTCGCCGTGGCATGCTGGGGGCTGCCGGCTGATGTTCAGGCCTGAGGAACAGCGCCCGATGAACTCGCAGTTCGCGGTCCGCGTGGCCGTGCTCAGCGGCATCGCCCTGATCGCGTTCGCCGCGATCTTCTTCCGGCTCTGGTACCTGCAGGTGCTCTCCGGCAAGGAGTACCTGAAGCAGGCCGAGGACAACCGGGTGCGCACGGTCACGATCCAGGCGCCGCGCGGCGAGATCCTCGACCGCCACGGCAAGGTGCTGGTCGACAACCGCACCGCGCTCTCGCTGCAGGTCCGTGCCGACCAGCTGCCCCAGGCACGCGAGGCCCGCAACGCGGAGCTCCGCAGGCTCTCGCGGATCTCACAGATCTCACTGCCGAAGATCAAGCGCGAGATCCGCCAGCAGACGAACCAGCTGCCGGCCAACCCCGTGACCCTCGCCCGCGACGTTCCCCGCAACCTCGTCTTCTGGCTCCGCGAGCGCAGCGACGAGTTCCCGGGGGTCACCGCCGAGCAGGTTTCGGTCCGCGACTACCCGAATGGCGATCTCGGCTCACACCTGTTCGGCTTCGTCGCCGAGATCGGGCCGAAGCAACTCAAGGAGCCGCAGTACAAGAAGCTCGCGCCGGGCGACCAGATCGGCGCGGCCGGGCTCGAGCAGGAGTACGACCAGGTCCTGCGCGGGCGCAACGGCGAGATCAAGATCCCCGTCGACGCCTCGGGCCACCCGAAGGGCAAGCAGATCTCCGAGACCCAGCCGCAGGTCGGCAACAACCTCGTGCTCACCCTCGACAAGAAGATCCAGCAGGCGGGCGAGAACGCGATCAAGAGCTGGGGCGGAGGGCACCCTGGCGCCTTCGTCGTCATGAACGCCCACGACGGCTCGATCCTCGGCATGGGCTCCTACCCGGAGTTCGACCCAAGCGTCTACACGCCGCCGGTCTCGCTCGACAAGATCAAGGCGCTCAACGACGCCCCGGACGACCCGCTGCTCGACCGGGCGATCCAGTCGGCCTATCCGACGGGCTCGACCTTCAAGCCGATCACCGCGACGGCGGCGCTCGACGCCGGGGTGACCACGCCCGACGCGATCTTCGGCGACACGGGCACGTTCAAATACGGCGACCGCGAGTGGACCAACGCCGGTGGGGCCGCGTACGGCTCGATCAACATGGTCGACGCGCTCAGGGTCTCCTCGGATCTCTACTTCTACCGGATGGGTCAGTACCTCGATCGCGTCAAGGGCGATCCGCTGCAGAAGTGGGCGGCCGACTACGGCTTCGGCGCCGATACCGGGGTCGACCTGCCGAGCGAGCGACCCGGCCTCGTGCCCTCACCCCAGTGGCGTAACCATCTGTACGAGCAGGCGATCAAGCCGAACTCGCCGTGCGGCACGAAGGTCGTCTTCGATCCAGCACAGAACTGTTACGAGATCGCCGATCGACCCTGGTCGCCCGGCGACAACATGAACCTCGCCGTTGGCCAGGGCGACCTGCAGGCGACGCCGCTGCAGCTCGCGGTCGCCTACGCCGCGATCGCCAACGGCGGCGACATCGTCCGCCCGCACCTGGCGATGCAGTCGGAGGATCCGCTCGGCCGCATCCAGCAGGAGTTCAACCCGGCGCCCGGTCGCCAGCTCGACATCCCCGCGACGACTCTGAACACGATCCGCGAAGGTCTGCGCGAGGCCGCGCAGCAGCCGGGCGGCACCTCCTACGGTGTGTTCGGCGGCTATCCGGTCGAGCGTCTGCGGCAAGACCGGCACGGCGCAGCACACGGGCCAGGCGGATCAGTCCTGGTACGCGTCGTTCGCTCCCTGCGACAATCCCAAGTACGTGGTCGTTGCCACGATCGAGCAGGGTGGGTTCGGCGCCGATACGGCGGCGCCGGCCGTGCGCGACATCGACAACCAGCTCTTCGGCGTTCATGGCCGCGATGTCCAGAACGTCTCCGGTGCACGGGACACCCGCCGAATAACCTTCTGGAATGGAAACGCTGACCACAACCCGCCTCCGCGCCCGCAGCTTCGGCGACGAGCGCCAGGTCGGCCTGCTCGAGCGCAGCCACTTCCTGCGCATCGACCCGTGGCTCGCGGTTGGCGCGATCGGGCTGATCATCGCCAGCGTTCTCGTCCTCGACTTCACGACCAAGCACGAGGTCGCCGGCAATCCGTACTACTACGTGATCCGGCAGGGCATCTACGCGTTCGTCGGCGTCGCCTTGATGCTGGCGATCGCCCGCGTCGACTACTCGCGCTTCCGCGAGCTCCGGGTCGGCATCTACTCAGCGATGATGGCCTCGATCGTTGCCGTCCTCCTCCTCGGCGCCGCCGCCCGCGGCTCACGGCGCTGGATCGACCTCCCCTTCTTTCAGTTTCAGCCGTCCGAGCTCGGCAAGCTCCTGCTTATCGTCGCTCTGGCCGGCTTCGTCATCGACCGGGCCCGGCGGGGCTCGGAGGTGGGCCGCACGGCCCGCCTACTGCTGCTCGGCTTCGTGCCGGCGGCAATCGTCTTCGTACAGCCCGATCTGGGCACGGCACTCGTCTACGTCGCGGTCACCTTGACCGTGTTGCTTGTCGGCGGGATCAAGTGGACGCACTTCGCGGCCCTCGGCGGTATCGCCGGCGGGCTGATCGTGATCGTCCTCGTGATCGCGCCGCTGGCGGGGCATCCCGTGCTCCAGGGCTACCAGCAAGAGAGGCTGACGTCGTTCGCCAACCCGAGCGCCGATCCAGCTTCTGCCAGCTACCAAACCCATCAGGCGTCGATCGCCGTCGGCTCCGGTGGAAAGACCGGCCTCGGCAACGACGCCACACAATCGCGCTCCGGCTTCTTGCCCGAGTCCCACACGGACTTCATCTTCTCCGTCGTATCGGAGAGGTGGGGGTTCGCCGGATCCGCGCTTGTGCTGTCCCTCTTCGCCCTGCTGATCTGGCGGGCGCTGCGGATAGCGACACTCTCGAAGAACTTGTACGGCAGCCTGCTAGCGGCAGGTGTCGGAGCGATGTTGCTCTTTCAGGTTTTCGTCAACGTCGGGATGAACATCGGCATCATGCCGGTGACAGGCATCCCGCTTCCGTTGGTTTCATATGGCGGATCGTCGGTGTTAGTCACCTTCATGGCGATCGGTCTGCTGCAGAGCGTCTATGTCCAATCGCAGCTTGCCTCGCCGAGCAGGGCTCGACCCGCTCTGTGAGGTGAGCCAACTTGAAGAAAAAGATTCTCGTATCGGTTGACGCCGGTGAGACCCGCGTTGCCGTCCTAGAGGCCAAGGGCGATCCCGCCCGCGGCGACAAGAAGAAGACCAAGAGCAGCCCGAAGCCGTCCGAGTGGCAGGTGGGCGAGCTCTACGTCGAGCGCAAGGGATCGCGCTCGATCGTCGGCAACATCTACAAGGGAGTGGTCGACAACGTCCTGCCCGGAATGGAGGCGGCGTTCGTCGACATCGGTCTGGAACGCAACGGCTTCCTGCATGTCGACGAGATCGTCACGCCCGACGGCAAGGCCGTGCCGAAGCGTGGTCGTGGCCAAGGCCGGCGGATCGACGAGCTGATCCAGCGCGGCCAGGAGATCGTCGTCCAGGTCGTCAAGGACCCGCTGAAGACGAAGGGCGCACGACTGACGATGCAGCTCTCGATCGCCGGGCGGTACCTCGTCTACATGCCGCAGGGCGGCGGCATCGGCGTCTCGCGCCGGATGCCCGACGGCGAGCGCACGAAGATGCGTCGCGCGCTCGAGAAGCTGCACGACCCGAAGAAGGACAAGGGCGGCTACATCGTCCGCACCGCGGCCCAGGGCGCGCAGAAGGAGGACTTCGCCCGCGAGATCAAGTACCTGCACAAGCTGCACGAGGTGCTCGACCGCCGCAGCGCCGACGTCTCGGCGCCGTCGCTCGTCTTCCAGGAGGCGGATCTCTCGATCCGCGTCCTCCGCGACGTACTCGGGGCCGAGTTCGACGGCTGCGAGATCGACGATTCCCAGCAGCACGAGCGGGTGACGAAGTTCTTCGAGCGCACTGCGCCGGAGCTCGTCGACTCGGTCGAGCTGCACCAGCGCAAGGAGCACGTGTTCGATCGCTACGGCGCCGAGCAGGCGTTCCGCTCGACGCTCTCGCGCCGGGTCGACCTGCCCTCCGGCGGCTATCTGATGATCGACTACGCCGAGGCCCTGACCGTGATCGACATCAACACCGGCTCGTTCACGGGCAAGGGCAAGGGCCGGCTCGAGGACACGATCACCAAGGTCAACGTCGAGGCCGCCGAGGAGACGGTGCGCCAGCTGCGGCTGCGCGATATCGGCGGCATCATCGTCATCGACTTCATCGACATGGCGAAGGCGAAGAACCGAGACCAGGTCCTGAAGACGCTGCGCACCTCGCTCGACCAGGACCGGACGAAGACGTACGTGGTCGAGGTCTCGCCGCTCGGGCTCGTCGAGATGACGCGCCAGAACGTGACCGAGGGCGTCCGCGAGATCCTGACGACGACCTGCCCGACCTGCCACGGCGAGGGTGTCGTCGAGTCGGCGGAGACGGTCTCGATCGACGTCCAGCGCAAGCTCCGCGACCTCGTCACCTCCAAGCCGGAGCCCGAGGCGCATCTGATTCGCGTCAACCCGCACGTCGCGCAGGAGCTGTTGAAGGCCGAGAGCGGCCTGTACGAGCTCGAGTCCGAGACCGGCAAGCACTTCCTCTTCGAGGGCGGCGAGGCGCTGCCGATCGCGACCTTCGAGGTCGCGGACTCCGGCACCAAGGAGCAGATCGAGCGCGAGGCGCTGCCGTTCCAGCCGGGCGACGAGGTGCTCGTTTCGATCGAGGAGCCGCACATGTACAACCCCGGCGACGCGGTCGCCAGGCTCGACTCGTTCGTGATCACCGTCACCGGCGCGGCGCCGCTCGTCGGCGAGCGGAAGCTGATCCGAATCGAGTCGATCGAGCGGTCCGCGGCGGTTGCCAGCCTGGTCGACGGCATCCCCGAGGCAGGTCGGAATGAAGAAAACGGCGATGAGGGGCTAGAATCAGGCGCTCGACGGCGCCGTGGCCGCAGGGGCGGTAGGCGCCGTCCCCGCGCCGGCAGCGGCACCGCGACCGGCGATGAGGGCTGAGAGGCCCGGATAAAGCACCTCTGACCACTCCCTGAGGACCAAGCAGATCCAATGTCAACCTACGCCATCATCGAGACCGGCGGCAAGCAGTACCGCGTCGAGCAGGGACAGTCGCTGCTCGTCGATCGACTGCCCGACGACGAGGGTGCGAAGGTCGCGCTGCGCGCGGTCATGTTCCGGACCGACGAAGACGTCGTCCTCGACGCCCCTGGCCTCGAGAAGGTCAAGGTCGAGGCGACGGTCGCCGGCCACGAGCGCGGCGAGAAGGTCAAGGTCTTCAAGTACAAGGCCAAGAACGGCTACCGCAAGCACCAGGGGCACCGCTCCGAGCTGACGAGGCTCGAGGTGACCGAGCTCAAGCAGCTGACGCGCAAGCCGGCTGCGAAGAAGGCCGCGCCGAAGAAGGACGAGGCCGCCGAGGCACCGGAGGAGGCCGCGGTTGAGAAGGCTGAGGCGAAGCCGGTAGCAGCGAAGGCGCCGGCGAAGAAGCCTGCGGCAAAGAAGCCGGCGGCCAAGAAGGCACCGGCGAAGAAGCCCGCGGCCAAGAAGCCGGCGGCGAAGAAGCCGGCGGCGAAGAAGCCGGCCGCCAAGAAGCCGGCGGCGAAGAAGCCGGCCGCCAAGGCCGAGGACACCACCGGCGAGGAGGAGTAGCGAGATGGCTCACAAGAAGGGGCTCGGCTCGAGCCGCAACGGACGCGACTCCAACCCCAAGTACCTCGGGGTCAAGGTCTTCTCGGGCCAGCGTGTGACCGGTGGCGAGATCATCGTCCGCCAGCGCGGCACCCGCTTCCATCCCGGTGATGGCGTCGGCCTGGGCCGCGACCACACGATCTTCGCGACCCGCCCCGGCGTCGTCGAGTTCACGTCCGGCCGCAAGGGCCGCGTAGTTTCGGTCTCTGCCGAGTAGACGGCGGCACCGGAGGTCGCATTTCGCGCACTCCTCCGGCACTCGCCGAGGAGGCGTCTCGCCTGATGCCATCCTGACGTGCGCATGTTCCAGGATCGGGCAAAGGTGTACGTGGAGGGCGGTGCCGGTGGCAACGGCGTCGTCTCCTTCCGCCGTGAAGCCCACGTCCCGCGTGGCGGACCCGATGGCGGCGACGGCGGCCGCGGTGGCGATGTCGTCCTCGTCGCCGACGGCTCGCGGCGCGATCTCGCGTCGCTGCGGATCGCGCGCCACTATCGGGCGAAGCGCGGCACCCACGGTCAGGGCGCCAACAAGCACGGCGCCCGCGGTGAGGACCTGATCGTGCTCGTGCCGCCCGGGACGACGGTCGAAGGCCTCGATGGCGAGCGCTTCGACCTCGTCGCCGAGGGCCAGCGGGCGATCGTCGCGGCGGGCGGGCTCGGTGGGCACGGCAACAAGCGCTTCACCTCGGCGACGCAGCGGGCGCCACGCTTCGCCGAGCGCGGGCTGTCCGGTGCCTCGGGCTGGATCGAGCTGCACCTGAAGCTGCTCGCCGACGCGGGCCTCGTCGGCCTGCCCAACGCGGGCAAGTCCTCGCTGCTCGGGCGACTGACGCGGGCTGCGCCGAAGGTCGCCGGCTATCCGTTCACGACGATCGAGCCGGTGCTCGGCACGATCGACAACGGCGAGCGGCAGCTCGTCCTCGCCGACATCCCCGGCCTGATCGAGGGCGCCGCTGACGGCGCCGGCCTCGGGCACGAGTTCCTCGCTCACGTCGAGCGCTGCCGTGTCCTCGTCCATCTGCTCGAGGTCGGGCCGGAAGCGGATCCCGGGGCCGCCTACGACGTGGTTCGCGGCGAGCTCGCCGCGCACGGCCACGGCCTCGCCGCGCTCCCCGAGCTGATCGCCCTCTCGAAGGCGGATCTGCTGCCCGCGGAGGAGGTCGACGCGCTGGTGGCCGCGTGGCAGCAGCGGGTTCCGGGGGCGGTCGCCGTCCTGGCGATCTCCGCGGCGACGGGCGCCGGGCTCGAGGCGCTCGTGGCCGCCCTGTTCGCCGTCGCCGAGCGCGCGGGGGAGAGCGACGAGCATGAGCCGCCCGCCGAGGAGGCGGACGGCTTCGAGTCGGAGTACCGGCTCTACCGGCCGGCGGCGGCCGGCGGCTACGCCGCGCACGAGATCGCCGAGGGCGTCTTCGAGATCAGCGGCCGCGGGATCGAGATGCTGGTCGAGCGCCACGACCTCGGCAATCCGGAGGCCGTCGCCTACCTCGAGCGCAGACTCACCGAGATCGGCGTGATCAAGGAGCTGCGCAAGGCCGGGTTCGAGGACGGCGACGAGGTGCGGATCGGGAACTACGCCTTCGATCTCCATCCCGAGGCCTGACCTCGGCCCCGGCCGACCTACACTGCCCCCGCCATGACCCTGGTCGTCAAGCTCGGATCATCGATCGTCGCCGGCGACGACGGCGCCCTGCGCGGCGACGTCCTCGACGAGGTCTGCGCGCAGGTCGCCGACCTGCATGACGGCGGCGAGGAGGTGGTGATGGTGACCAGCGGCGCGATCGCGCGCGGGATCCGGATCATGGGGCTCGGCGCCCGGCCGGGCGCGATCGATGAGTTGCAGGCAGCTTCGGCCGTCGGCCAAGGGTCGCTGTTCCGCGCCTACGAGGAGCGGCTCGCCGGCCGCGGGGTCCGGGCGGCGCAGGTGCTGCTCACCGCCTTCGACATGTCCGAGCGGATGCACTACCTGAACGCGCGGCAGACGCTGCAGCGCCTGCTTGCCTGGCACACCGTCCCGGTGATCAACGAGAACGACACGACCGCGACCGACGAGATCACCTTCGGCGACAACGACTTTCTCTCGGCCCAGGTCGCGATCATGATCGAGGCGCGGCAGTTGATCCTGCTGACGAACACGGCCGGGCTGTTCACGGCGGATCCCTCGCGCGCCCCGGATGCGGAGCTGATCGGCGAGGTGCGCGACTTCGGCGAGCTCGACTCCCTGCAGATCGGCATGCACACCTCGAAGTTCGGCTCGGGCGGAATGCGGAGCAAGGTCGTCGCCGCCGAGATGGCGAGCGGCGCCGGCATCCCGGTGACGATCTGCGACGGCACGGAGCGGGGCAGCCTCGCACGCCGCGGTCGAGGGAACGGAGATCGGGACGCGCTTCGTCCCGCACACGCGGCGCGCGCCCTCGTTCAAGCTCTGGCTCCGCCACGCGGCGCCCGCGCGCGGCCGGATCGAGGTCGATGCCGGGGCGGCGCGGATGCTGCGTGAGGGCGGCGCCTCGCTGCTGCCGGTCGGCGTCGTCGGCGTCGAGGGCGAGTTCGGTGCGGGGGAGCCGGTCGAGGTCGTGCACGAAGGTGAGGTCGTCGGCAAGGGCGTCGCCGAGCATTCGGCGGCGACGATCGAGCGCCTCCGGGGGTTGAAGAGCCGCGAGGTGGCCGCGGTCGTCGGCTCCGCCGGCGCGGAGGAGGCGGTCCACCGGGATCGCTTCGTCCTGCTTTGACCTGCCGTCCGCTGAACCGTCGCTATTCTTTTTGAAGCAATGGCCGTGACGACCGAATCGATCGCCGAGATCTGCCGTCGCGCGCGCAAGGCCTCGCTGCGCCTGGCGACGGCCTCGACCGAGGCCAAGGACGACGCGCTGCGGTCGCGCCGCAGCGCTCCTGCGCGAGCGCACTGCGGCGATCCTCGAGGCGAACTCGACCGACGTCGAGGGCGGCCGCGCCGCGGGCCTCGACGACGCCCTGATCGACCGCCTCAGCCTCGACCCCGAGCGGGTCGAGGCGATGGCCGTCGGTCTCGAGGCGATCATCGAGCTCGATGATCCGGTCGGCGAGCTCGTCGCCGAGCGCACGATCCAGGATGGGGTGGAGCTCGAGCAGGTACGGGTCCCGATCGGCGTGGTCGCGATCGTCTACGAGGCCCGTCCGAACGTGACGATCGACGCGGCCGCCCTTTGCCTGAAGAGCGGCAACGCGGCGGTGCTGCGCGGCTCGAGCTCGGCGACCGCGTCCAACGCCGTGCTCGCCGGGATCTTCACCGAGGCCATCGAGGCGGCCGGGCTGCCGTCCGGCTCGCTCGAGCTCGTCGCCGGCGGCGGCCGCGAGGAGCTCGAGCGAGCTCGCCAAGCAGAGTGCCTACGTCGACCTGATCATCCCGCGCGGCGGCGAGGGATTGAAGAACGTGCTGAAGGAGATCGCCGAGGTCCCGGTGCTCTACGCGGCGGGCGGCAACTGCCACGTCTACGTGCATGCCGACGCCGACGTCGAGATGGCGCGCCGGATCACGCTCAACGCGAAGGTCCAGCGGCCGGGCGTCTGCAACTCCCTCGAGACGCTGCTCGTCCACGAGGACATCGCGGCCGAGTTCCTGCCGGAGGCGCTCGCCGAGCTGCACGAGGCGGGTGTCGAGCTGGTCGGCGACGCGCGCGCCCGCGAGCTCGCGGGCGACGTCCCGATGGGCACGGCCACGGACCTCGACTGGGCGACCGAGTACCACGCGCTGAAGCTCGCCGTCAAGGTGATCGGTTCAGTCGAGGAGGCAGTCGACCACGTCAACACCTGGGGCACCGGGCACTCGGAGGCAATCGTCACCTCTTCGCCTGAGACCGGGCGGATCTTCACCAGTGGCGTCGACGCGGCCTGCGTCTACGTCAACGCGTCGATCCGGTTCACCGACGGCTTCGTCTTCGGGATGGGCGCCGAGATCGGCAACTCCACGCAGAAGCTGCACGCCCGCGGCCCGATCGGCCTGCGCGAGCTGACCTCGACCAAGTACGTCCTGCACGGCTCCGGCCAGATCCGTCAGTAGGTCTGCGATGAGCCGCTCGGTCGGCGTCCTCGGCGGAGCCTTCAACCCGCCGCACATCGGGCACATGGTGCTGGCCCAGGAGGCGACTTGGGAGCTCGGCTTCGATGAGCTCTTCCTCGTGCCGACCGGTCGCGCCCCGCACAAGCAGATCGAGCCCGAGCCGGGGCCTCGGGTGCGGCTGGCGCTCGCCCGCGCGGCCGTCGAAGGGGTCGAGGGGGTTCGGGTCTCCGCGCTCGAGGTCGAGCGGGACGGGCCGTCCTACGCCTACCGTACGCTTGAGCAACTCAAGGATGAGCTTCCAGGGAGTCATCTCACCTTCGTGATGGGCGCGGACGTCGCAGCGAGCCTCGAAAGCTGGCGGCGTCCGGAGCGGGTCGTCGAGCTTGCCTCGATCGCTGTCGCGGGCAGGCCCGGCGTCGATCGCGAGGCTGTCAAGGGCGCGCTCGAGCGCCTGGGAGCTGCCAAGGGTGCGCGCTATCTGGCGATGCCGGAGATCGAGGTCTCCTCGAGTCTCGTGCGCGAGCGCGTCGCCGCGGGCCGGCCGGTCCGCTGGCTCGTTCCGGAGCCGGTCGCCGCGTTGATCGCCGAGCGGGGTCTTTACCGGCAGGATCACGTCGGGCGCATGGCCGAGGCCCGGACATGAGCCCGGCGGCTGCCAAGCGGATGACTCCGCCCGAGCTCGCCCGCACGATCGCGGTGCTGGTCGAGGACAAGCAGGGCGAGGACCTGGTCGCGCTCGACGTCGGCGAGCTCGTCGGCTATACGGACGTGATCCTGATCTGCACGGCCCGCAACGAGCGGCTCGCGAAGGCGATCCACGACGAGATCCACGAGCGGCTCAAGCACGATCACGGGCTGCTGCCGAGCCGCAGTGAGGGCGTCGGCGAGAACCGCTGGGTGCTGCTCGACTACCTCGATTGCATCGTCCACATCTTCGTGCCCGAGACGCGCGAGCGCTACCGGCTCGAGCAGCTGTGGGGCGAGGCCGACGAGGTCGACCTCGGGGCTCCCGGGGACGCCGCGGAAGCCGTCCGGCGCGGCGCTTAATCTCGCCGCATCGAGCTGGGTATTGGAAGAGCGCTGCTCGGGTACCGGCGCGCCGAGGTTGAGGAACTCGTCGCGGGACTCGAGGATGAGGCCGGCCGCGCGGCAGAGAGCGCCCGTGCGCACGCGGCGCGGGCCGGGGAGCTGGAGGCGCTGCTCGGCCAGGCTCGTCATGCGTGCGCCGACCGTGATCTGCGGCTCGCCCGGCTCGAGGCCGAGCTCGACCTCTCGCGCTCGGAAGCGCAGAGCACCCTGCGCGGCCTCGCTGCGCTCGGTGCCGAGCTCGAGGCACTGCGCGTCAGCTCGCGCGCGACGGCGACGCGGATTCGCCTGCAGGCCCTGGCCGAGGCCGGCGCCGTCGGCGCCGCGATCCGCGACCTCGGCTCGCTGCCCGAGGACGCGACCGGACCGCTGCTTGCCGCGCTCGAGCGAGCACTGGACCGGGTTGCGGACGAGTGGGGCGACGCCGAGGACGCGATCGAAGCGACCGAGGAGCTGGCCCGCGCCGCGGAGCCCGCCGTCGCCTCCCCGGCGCCGCTACCGGCCCCGGCAGCACCCTCCGCCGACGGCGCCCGTCGGATCAGCGTTGACGTAGGCCCCTTCAGCGACTTCTCCCAGCTCGTCAGCTTCGAGGACGCCGCCAACGCGATCGGCGCCACCGGCGAGATCTCGATCCGCCGCTTCTCCGGCGGCCGCGCCGAGATCGACGTCGAGATGAAGGGCCCCGGCGACCTCCTCCGCGAGCTCGAAGAGCGCTGCGACCTCGAGTTCGAGGTCCGCAACAACCAGGACGACTCGATCGTCCTGGACCTCGGCGAGTAGCAGCCGGACCCGTCGACTTGCCCGAAGAGGGGCCCCGAGAGGGGCCCGCGCCGGTTTCCGTCTGGCATGAATGCGAACATATGTTCGTGAAGATCGGCGACTGTAACCACAAGGGGAACCTGGCGGAAGCGATGATCACCGCTCGGGCGATCGAAGCGGGCATCCCCGTTCTGAGCCCTGTGACCGAGCATGGCCGCTACGATCTCGTCTTCGACTTGGGAGGCCGGCTCGCGCGGATCCAGTGCAAATGGGGCCGGCGTGCCGAGGGCGTCGTTGTTGCCCATCTATCCAACGATCGCCGGACGGCGGCGGGAAAGGCGATCCGCACGCGCTACTCCCCGAAGGAGATCGACGCATTCGCGATCTACTGCGGCGAGCTCGATAGATGCTTCCTTGTCCCGATCGAAGTGGTGGCCGGGCAGTGGGCGATGCAGATCAGGCTCGAGCCGCCACGGAACGGGCAGCGGGCTGGGCTACACTTCGCCGCCGATTACGAGTTCCACGGGGCTGTAGCTCAGTTGGGAGAGCGTCTGCGTGGCACGCAGAAGGTCGTCGGTTCGAGCCCGATCAGCTCCACTAAGGAACCGGAACCCGCGTCGCCGACGACCACCGTCGGCGCCCACGAGTTCCGCGAGCACTTCGGTTGGTACCTCGAGCGAGCCGCGGCCGGCGAGACGATCAACGTGACCCGGCGCGGCAAGCCGCACGTGCAGCTGCGCGGCCTCGAGGGGCAGGCCGCGCTTGAGCTCGCGTCGTCTGTCGCCTGAGCCGCCCCCTACTACTTCGACTGGTCGAAGTAGGGATCCGTCTTCCAGGTCTTCTTGCGCAGGTTCTTGCGGATCGCTGCGATGTAGGGCTTGTTCGCCGAGGTGTGCCAGCGGCCCGAGTACCAGGCGCCGAGTGAATCCCACAGATCGCCAGCCTTGTAGCGCTTGCCGTTCTCGGGCCGCACATCGGGGTTGTTGAGCCACGTCTGCTTGCCGTCGAAGTAGGCCCGCATGATGCCGGCGTAGTAGTCGGCGTTGAACGCGGTGGAGCGCTGGATCTCGGGTAGGCAGCAGTGGTACGGCGTGCGCACCTGGAACAGGCCGTAGCTGTAGTGGTCCTGGATGTTGACGTGGCCCTGCTCCCACCAGGACTCGGTGACCGCCACGGCCCGCAGCAGATCCTCCGGCAGGCCCCACTTGTACGCCGCCCACTCGATGATGTCGTCCGTCGTCCCCTTGTAATGGCCGTCGACGTACTTGGCGTAGGGCATGTCGCTCTTGCGGCGGAACTTCTTCAGCTGCGCCTTCTTCGGCACCGTGTGGTTCGCCTTCCGGTTTGCCGGCCGCACCTCATGCTTCGTCTTGTGCACCTTGCGAGCCGCCGCCCTTGTCGCTCAGCGGCCCCCAGCCGATCTTGCGGTGCAGGGTCGCCTTGCCCTCGGCCTGGGCGGCGACGAGCGAACCGCCCACGCAGATTGCGATCAGGGCCGGCGAGCGCGGCAAGCGAGCATGCGCGAGCGGATCAGTCCCACGAACGCATTGTCGGTGATCGACGCGCTCGGCATGAGCGGGCGTCGCACGGATTGGCCCTCGGTCCATGCCCGCATCAACACCCTCGGGGACCGTAAGGATCGGTCGTCCGCCGCCATCGTCAGCCGGCGGCGCCGGCTGTGTCCGCCGCTGCGCCACTGGCGTGCGCGGCAATGCCGAGCTCGCCGTTCGCGGACGGCGCTCCCTCGGGAAAGGCCGGCTCGGGGCGACCGATGAAGAACCCCTGCGCCGAGTCGATCTCATAGCTCGTCAGCATGTCGAGCGTTTCGCGATCCTCGACGAACTCGGCGACCGTCCTCATCCCGAGTCCACGGGCGAGTTCGCCCATGTGCCTGACGAGCAGCTGGTCGGTCTGGTTGTGGCGCAGGCCGCGCACGAAGTCGCCCTCGATCTTGAGCGTGTCGAGCGGGATGTGCTTCAGATAGAAGAACGTCGCGAAGCCGGCGCCGAAGTCGTCGAGGGCGAAGCGGCAGCCGAGGCTGCGGAGCGCGTTCGCGAACGCCCGCGCCTGGCCCATGTTGCCGACCGCTGCCGTCTCGGTGATCTCGAACATGAGCAGCGACGGATCGATGCCGACCGACTCGACGAGCTGCGCGAGCAGGTCCGGCAGTTGCTCGTCGGCGAGCGAGCGAGCGGAGAGGTTGACCTCGTAGATCATCGGCTCGCCCGCGTCCTCGGAGCGCTTGATCGCCTGGATCGCCCACCAGGTCATCAGCCGGTCGAGCTCGCGGACCATCCCCGACCGCTCGGCCGTCGGCAGGAAGGCGCCCGGCAGGATCGGCTCGCCGTCCTCGCCGCGCATCCGGGCGAGCAGCTCATAGCCGTTGACCTTGCCGCTCTGCAGGTCGAGGATCGGCTGGCGGAAGGGAACGAAGCGCTCCTCGTCGAGGCTGTGGCGGATCCGCTGCGACCAGGCCGCGCGCATCGTCTTGCGGCCCTCCTCGCCCGGCTCCGGCTTGTAGATCTCGACCCGGTCGCGCCCGTGCTCCTTCGCCTGGTACAGCGCGAGGTCGGCGGCGACCATCACGTCGTTGCTCTCGGCGCGGCCCTCCTCGAGCGGCGCGATGCCGGCGCATGCCGTCGGACGCATCCTCTGGGCGCCGAGCACGATGCCCTGGCTGCGGATCGTGTCGAGCAGCTCGCCGGCGACCTTCGCCGCATCTTCGGCGGGCGTGTTCGGCATCAGCGCCGCGAACTCGTCGCCGCCGATCCTCGCGACGATGTCCGTCTCCCGCAGGCGTCCGGCGACGAGCTCGCCGACGTTGCGGACAAGCTCGTCGCCCTGTGCGTGGCCGAGCGTGTCGTTGACCTCCTTGAGGCCGTCGATGTCGATCAGCACCATCATTCCCTCGAGGCCGGTCCGCTGTGCCATCGCGACCTCGCGCGCGAGGCGCTCCTCGAAGCTGCGCCGGTTGAGGAGGCCGGTGAGGCCATCGTGGTCGGCCAGGTGGCGCAGCTTCTCCTCGTCGAGCTTGCGCTCGGTGATGTCGCGGATCGCCGCCGAGACGAGCAGGCCCTCCTCCGAGCCCGAGCGGGCTGAGGCTGATCTCGACCGGGAACTCGCTGCCGTCCTTGCGCCGCGCGTACAGCTCTCGGCCCGAGCCCATCGGCCGCGGCCGGGCGTCCCGGAGAAAGCCCTTCAGGTGCTGGCGGTGCGCTGCCCGGTAGCGCTCAGGGATCAGCTCGCCGACGCTGAGCCCGATGATCTCGCGCCGCTGATAGCCGAACAGCCGCTCCGCCTGTGCGTTGACGAGCGCGATGTGACCGTGCCAGTTGACGATCACCATCGCGTCCGGCGCCGCTTCGAGCAGCGCCCTGAACTTGCGCTCGGAGCCGAGCAGCAGCCGGTCCCGGCGCATCAGCACCTTGGCGACGCGGTAGTAGAGGTTGCTGAGCCGGTAGACGAGCCAGCGCAGGATCTCGCCGAGCGTGACCATGGGTCAGCTCCTCGGAGGTGCGATTCCGGGCGGCGCAGCGGACCCGTCCCGATCGTAGCCGCTCAACAGCCGCGACCCCGGCCGCCGCCACTCGGGCTCCGTCTCGTACTTCTGCTTGAGGTTGCGCTTGCGGAAGTACCGGAAGATCGGCCCGTAGGTGAAGCGCTGGATGTCGGCCGCAGTGTTGCCCCAGGGATCGGGGTCCATGAACGGCATGTACGCGTCGGGGAAGCTCGGCATCGTGCAGGCCATGCAGAGACCGCCCACGTTCGGGCAGCCGCCAATCCCGTTCATCCATCCTCGGCGGGCCACGTTGCACTTCACGACCGGGCCCTTGCAGCCGAGCTTGACGAGGCACCGTCGGTCAGCCCCGTACTCGGTTGCGAACTGGCCCTGCTCGGTGAACCCCGCTCTCGTGCAGCCCTCGCGCGTCGTCTCGCCGAACATCGAGACCGGCCGCAGCAGCTCGTCGAGGACCGGCGCCGGACCGTGCCCGACCACGTGGAAGATCACCCGCAGCAGCATCTCCGTCATGTTGTCCGGCAGCGCCGGGCAGCCCGGGATGCAGACGATGGGGAGGCCGATCCGCGAGTGCCAGTCCCAGCCCAGGTAGTCGGGCAACCCCATCGCACCGGTCGGGTTGTTTCGCATCGCCGGAATCCCGCCGTATGTCGCGCAGGTGCCGATTGCGAGCACCGCGGCGGCTCGCGGGGCGAGCCTGTCAACCCATTCGTTGATCGTGATCGGTTGCCCGTCGAGCGGGTTCGTGCCCATGCCGGACCAATGCCCGTCACCGTTGATCTCCTCGTTGCCGATCGCTCCCTCGACGACGAGGATGTAGGGGTCCAGCCCACCCTCTTCCGCGCTGTACCAGCGGTCCATGAAGTCATCGCCGGTGTCGAAGGCAAGCACCGGGTTGTGCAGGACGACGCGCGGCGTTCCGGGGATCGTCCCGAGCAGGATGTCCTCGAGGCTTGGGCTGGTCGCGGCCGTCATCGCGAGCGTGTCGCCGTCGCAGCCGAGGCCCGTCGTCGCCCACAGGACGTGAACGGTCGATTCCTCGGATCCATGCTGGCCCGGTGTGAACTCGATGGAGGAGTCCATGCCCTTCCCCATCATCGGCGGTTGCGGCGCGAGAGTTGAGCGGGGCGCGCGCGTCTTACACTTCCCCGCCCGTGGAGTTGCACGAGCGTCAGTACAAACCCGCACCGATCGAGGCCAAGTGGCAGGCGGTCTGGTCTCAGGAGAGCACCTGGCAGGTTCCGAACCCCGGCGAACCCGGCTTCGACCCCGAGCGGCCGAAGGCCTACGTCCTCGAGATGCTGCCGTACCCCTCCGGCGAGCCACACGTCGGCCACCTGAAGAACTACTCGATCGGCGACGCGATCGCCCATTTCCGCCGCCGTCACGGGCTCGAGGTGATTCACCCGATGGGCTACGACGCCTTCGGCCTGCCCGCGGAGAACCACGCGATCCGCACCGGCGAGCATCCGCGTGACTCGACCGAGGCCTCGATCGCCTCCTTCCGCGAGCAGTTCCTGAGCTGGGGCATCTCGATCGACTGGAGTCGCGAGCTCGCCACCCACAGCCCCGAGTACTACCGCTGGACCCAATGGCTCTTCCTGCGCTTGCTCGAGCAGGGGCTCGCCTATCGCGAGGAGGCGGCCGTCCACTGGTGCCCGAAGGACGCGACGGTGCTGGCCAACGAGCAGGTCATCGACGGCCGCTGCGAACGCTGCGGGACCCTGGTCGAACCTCGTCGGCTACGCCAGTGGTTCTTCCGCATCACCGACTACGCCGACCGCCTGCTCTCCGACTTCGACCTGCTCGAGTCGTGGCCCGAGAACGTCGTCACGATGCAGCGCAACTGGATCGGCCGCTCGGAGGGCGCCGAGGCGGTGTTCCGGTGCGCGGACCTCGACCTCGATTTCACCGTCTTCACGACCCGCCCCGACACGCTCTTCGGCGCCACGTTCTTCGTGCTCGCTCCCGAGCACCCGGACCTCGAGCGGCTGATCGCCGGCACCGAGAACGAGGCCGAGGTGCGCGAATACGTTGCCGAGGCGATGCGCTCCTCCGCGACCGAGCGCGGCGACGAGGCGCGGGCGAAGACCGGCGTCCGGATCGGCCGCACGGTCACCAACCCCGTCAACGGTGAGCAGATCCCGGTTTTCGTCGCCGACTACGTCCTCATGGAGTACGGCACCGGCGCGATCATGGCCGTGCCTGCGCACGACGAGCGCGACTTCGAGTTCGCCCGCAAGTACGGCCTCGACGTGCGCCGCGTCGTCGCCCCCGTCGACGCCGACCCGGATGACCTCCCTGAGGGCGAGGTGATGGAGGAGGCCTACATCGATCAGGGCCCGGACGACGTGCTCGTCAACTCGGGAGAGTTCGACGGGTTGACGCCTGCTGAGGCAAAGGGGCGGATCATCGACTGGCTCGGCGAGCGGGGCGTCGCCCACGAGGCCGTCAACTACCGCCTCCGCGACTGGCTCGTCTCCCGCCAGCGCTACTGGGGCTGTCCGATCCCGGTCGTCCACTGTCCGCACTGCGGCATCGTCGCGGTGCCCGACGAGAGGCTGCCGGTCGAGCTGCCGGAGATCAGCGACTACAAGCCGAAGGGCCAGAGCCCGCTCGAAACGGCGACCGACTGGGTCGAGACGACCTGCCCCTCGTGCGCAGGGCCGGCGCGGCGCGAGACCGACACGATGGACACCTTCGTCGACTCCTCCTGGTACTTCCTCCGGTACCTCGATCCGCACAACACGACGCTGCCGTTCGACCGCGCGATCGCCGACCACTGGATGGGGGTCGACCAGTACATCGGCGGCGTCGAGCACGCGATCCTGCACCTGATGTACGCGCGCTTCTTCGTCAAGGCGCTCGCGGACGGCGGCCACCTCGGCGTGCAGGAGCCGTTCACCAACCTCTTCACTCAGGGGATGATCACCCGCGACGGGGCGAAGATGTCCAAGTCGAAGGGCAACGTCGCCAGCCCCCGTGAGCTCGTCGACCGGCTCGGCGCCGACACGGCGCGTACCTACGTCTGTTTCATGGGCCCGCCCGAGCGCGGTGGCGATTGGGTCGACGCCGGCGCCGAGGGCGTGCACCGTTTCCTCGGCCGCCTCTGGCGTCTCGGCGTCGAGGTCGAGGAGCGCACCGAGACGGGAGCCGGGCTCCCCGACTTGCCGGAAGGCGACGCCCGAACGCTGCTCGTCAAGGCACATTGGGCGATCGACAAGGCGACCCGCGACTTCGATCGTGGCTTCCAGTTCAACACGGTGATCGCCGCCGTGATGGAGCTCGTCAACGAGGCGTATCGCGTCAAGGATCGACCTCTTCGGCACCGCCGACGACGCCGTGCTTGCGCTTCGCCACCGCGACGGCAGCCTCGCTGATCTTCCCCTTCGCACCGCATCTCGGGGCCGAGGTCTGGGAGATGATCGAGGGCGGCCGGGTCTGGGAGCAGCCCTGGCCGAAGGCGGATCCGTCGCTACTCAGCGCCGACACGTTCACGCTCGTCGTCCAGGTCAACGGCAAGGTCCGCGCCAAGCTCGAGGCGCCCGCGGACGCCCCCGAGGGCGAGCTGCTCGCGCTGGCGCGCGGCGATGTCGCGGATCGGCGCCGAGATCGACGGCCCGCGATGTCGTCAAGGAGATCGTCGTCCCGGGCCGCCTCGTCAACATCGTCGTCCGCTGAGCATCAGACGGGCGCGTCTGCGGGCGAAAACAAGCAGGGCAAGAAGGCCTGAATTCCGTTCCGGGTCGTGCGCCCGGGCATTCCCGCATGACGCGGGTATGCGGGGGTCTGGTAGAAACTCGCGCAGATGCTCGTCAGGCGGATCTCCGACGCGGCCGTAATGGACTGGCACAGGCTCAGTTCCCACATCCTCATGGACGCGGGAGAGCTTGGCTCCAGGCACATGACCGTGACCTGGATTGAGGTCCCGGCCGGGGTCTCGCAGCAGCTCCACTCCCACGAGGAGGCCGAGCAGGTCTACGTAGTGGTGCGGGGCACCGGCACGATGACCGCCGCGGGCGACACGCAGACGCTCGGCCCCGGCGATCTCGCGCTGATCCCCCCGGCCAGCGACCATACGATTGCGAACGAGTCGGCCGAGGCGCTGGCGCTGGTCTCAGTGCAGTCGCCGGCGGTGACGGTCGAGGAGACCTTCGGGCGCCAGCTCGCCGAGGTCGCCGGCTACGACGACGACGAGGACGACTACTGACCATCAAGGGTGGTGACCGGGTCCGCCGCCGGGTCATCGCGCACGGCAGGGTCCAGGGCGTCTTCTTCCGGGACACGCTGCGGGAGAAAGCCGAGAACGCGGGCATCGCCGGCTGGGCGCGGAACCGCGCCGACGGGGCGATGGAGGCTTGCTTCGAGGGGCCGTCGCTCCCGGTCGAGGAAATCGTCGCCTGGTGCTCGGACGGTCCCGAGGCGGCGCGCGTCGCGCGCGTCGACGTGATCGAGGAGGAACCGCAAGGCATGATGGGGTTCCGCGTGCGCTGAGCGACGGAGGCGGCACGAAGCGCGTGCCACGCGCGCGCCGCCGCCGATCACCCTGAGCCGGTGAGCTCGCCCGGCCGCCTGCAGATCGCCGTCTACGTCGCCCTCGGGATCGTCCTCGTCCTGCTCGGGCTCAAGGCGCTCGGCGGCCCCGGACCGGCGCCCGCATCTGGCGCTGGCGGGGGAGTCAGCATTGCCGCCGACCCCGTCGGCGCCTGCGGGTTCGGGCGGGTTCGGGGGGCGAGCTCGTCGTGCACGTCGCCGGCGCCGTCCGTAATCCCGGCGTCTACAGCCTGCCGGCGGGCTCCCGCGTCACCGACGCGGTCACCAAGGCCGGCGGCGCCCGAGGCAACCGCCGACGAGGACGCGATCAACCTCGCGGCGATGCTCGCCGACGGCCAGCAGGTGGTCGTGCCGTCCGCCGCGCCGCCAGCGGCGAGCGACATCCGCGCTCGACGTGGCGGGCGCCGGGACTGCGGACGGCCCGATCAGCCTCGGCTCCGCGACCGAGTCCGACCTCGAGTCGATCGACGGGATCGGCCCGGTGACTGCCGCCGACATCATCGAGTACCGCGACGCCCACGGCGGCGTCGGCTCGATCGATCAGCTCGACGAGATTCCCGGGCATCGGCCCGGCGACGATCGCCGCGCTCAGCAAGCGCCTGCAGCCGTGAGCGCGGCGCCCTGGTGGCGCCATCTCCTCCTCGGTTGCTTCTGCGCCGGGGCTCGCCGTCTCGCCCGCGGTCGCCCTGCCGGGCGGCTGGCCGCTCGTCCTCGCGGCCGCGCTCGCGGCGCTCAGCGCCGCTGCTCCGCCGCCGCCCGACCCTGCCGGCGCGACTGCTGCTCTGCGTACTGGCGCTCAGCGCCGGCATCGGCATCGGGGGCTGGCGTCTTGCGGCGCTCGATGCTCGCGCGCTTACGGCCGGGGCGGGCGAGCGGGTGCACGTCGTCGGGTTCGCCGTCGATGCCCCGACGTGAGTTCGCCGGCAAGACGCGGTTCACGGTCGCGACCGCGAGCGGGCGCATCGGCATGGTCCTCGACCGCCCGCTGGACGGGCTCGCCGTCGGCGACCGCCTCGCCGCCACCGGCACGCTGCGTCAGGCCGAGCCGTGGCTCGCCGACCTCGCCCGCCGTCAGGGCTGGCGGCTCGAGCTGCGTGCCCGCTCTGCGAGGCCGTTGCCCGGCGGCTCGTCCCGGGCTCACCGGCGCCCTCGACGCGGCCCGCGACCGGGCGGGCGCAGCCCTCGGCGAGGGGCTCGACCGCGGCGAGGCCGCGCTCGCACGCGGCTTCGTGCTCGGCCAGGACGAGGCCGTCGACCCGCTCGTCCGCGACGACTTCCGCCGCTCCGGCCTCGCGCACCTGCTTGCCGTCAGCGGCCAGAACGTGATGCTGCTCGCCGTCCTCGCCGGCGTATTGCTTGCCGCGCTCGGCCTGCCGCCGCGTCGGCGCATGCTGCTGATCGTCGCCGCGATCGCCGTCTACGTACCGATCGCCGGCGGCGGCCCCTCGATCCAGCGGGCGGGCGGTCATGGGCGTGCGCGGCGATCGCCGCCGGCATGCTCGGCAGGGCCGCAGATCGCGCCTGGATCGTGCTCGCGGGCGCTCGCCGTGACCCTCGTGCTGCAACCCGCTCGCCGCGACCGACATCGGCTGGCAGCTGAGCTTCGCGGCGGTGATCGGGATCGCGCTGTGGGCGCGCCGGATCGCGGCGCTGATCGAGTCACGGATCGCTCGGGGCGGCTACAGCGCGCGTGCGGGGCTGCGGGGCCAGGCTCGCCGCGGCCGCTCTGCCGAGGCGGCCGGCTTGACGCTCGCTGCGACGCTCGCCACCGCGCCGCTGATCGCGCACACCTTCGGCACGCTTTCGCTGGCCTCGCTGCCGGCCAACCTTGCCGTCGCGCCCGCCGTCGCGCCGGTCATGTGGCTCGGCATGGTCGACGGCGGCGCTTGGGCAGATCCCGGCGCTGCCGACTCGCGCCGCTCGCGCACCTGAGCGGCCCGCTGCTCCGCTACATCGCGGGCGTCGCCCATCTGTGCGCCGCCCCAGCCTGGTCGAGCCTCCCGGTCGCGGCGCCCGGGCCCGTTGCGACCGCCGCGATCTACGCGGCGCTCCTCGCCGCGATGTCGCCGCTCCTCGGCGCTCTCGAGCGCGCGCCGCCACGGCGCGCGTCAGCCGCTCGCGCCGGCACGGCGCTCGGCGTTGGCGGTGATCGGCACTCGTGCGCGTGCTGCTGCTGATCCCAGGCGGCTGCCGGGGACGGCTCCTGGCGGTCGTCGCCGCCGGCTCACGGCGAGCTGCGGATCACGGCGCTTGACGTCGGCCAGGGCGACGCGATCCTGCTCCAGCCCGCGGGCGGTGCGCCGCTGCTGATCGACACCGGGCCGCCGGGTGGCGGCCTCGTCGGCTCGCTCCGCGACTCGGCGTCAACCGGCTCGCAGCGGTCCTGATCACGCACTCCGCATCTCGACCACTACGGCGGCTTCGGCGATCTCGTCGACTCGATCACGGTCGGCCGCCTGATTCTCAGCCGGCCGGTGCCCGTCGCCGCCGGCGAGGCCCGCGCCGCCGCGATCCCGATCCGGCGCGTCGGCACGGGCAGCGAGATCCGCGACGGACGCCTCCGGCTCACGATTCTCTTCCCGCCGGCGGGGTTCGTCCCGACCGATCCCGACCCGAACGCCGCGCTCGATCGTCGCCGAGGCGCGCTTCGGGCCGTGGAGCGCGCTGTTGCCGGGCGACGCCGAGCAGGACATGACGGGTCTCACACCGGGGCCGTTCGACGTCCTCAAGGTCGCCCATCACGGCAGTAGCGACACGGGCCTCGACCAGCTGCTCGACGCGCTCGGCGCCGCGGGTCGCGCTGATCTCGGTCGGCGCCGGCAACGACTACGGGCATCCGGATGCCGACACGATCGAGGCGCTTGCCCGGCACGGCGTCTGCACGCTGCGCACCGACCTCGACGGCGACGTGGGGTCGAGCTCGGCGCCGGCGGGCTGCGCGCCTTCGCCGAGCACGGAATCGACGGCTCGCGTCAGGGCTGCGCCGGGCTTTAGAGGCCGTCTCAAGGCCCACGCGTAGGTATCCGGGGGTCGGCCCGGGTGCGCATCTACACTCGGCCCGTGGCCGACCCTCCTGCGATGAAGCCCGCCTACCTGATCGCCGGCGACGACGGCGCCAAGGTCGACGCCGCCGTCGGCCGCCTGCGCGGCCGCGCCGAGCGCGAGGGCGGCACCGGGGCGCTCGAGGTCTTCGAGGGCGCCGGCACCGCGGCACCGGACGTCGACGAGCTGATCGGCGCGCTGCCGGCGATGTCGCTGATCGGCTCGCGCCGTTACCTGCTCGCCGACGGCGTCGAGCGCTGGCGCGCGACACAGATCGGCCGCCTCGCGGAGGCGCTCGCGACGATCCCCGAGGAGACCACGGTGGTGCTCGTCGCCCGTGGCGCGGCCCCGAAGGGCCTCGGTGAGGCCGTCGAGAAGGCCGGGGGAGAGGTGCTCAGCTACGCGGCGCCGCGCAAGCGCGAGCTGCCGGCCTGGGTCGTCGAGGCGGCCCGCAAGCGCGGCCTGAACCTGCATCCGAGCGCGGCCCGCATCCTCGTTTCAGCGCGCCGGCGAGAGCACCGCGCGCCTGAGCAGCGAGCTCGACCGCATCGCGACCTGGGCCGAGCCCGGCGCCACGCTCGGCGTCGAGGAGGTCGAGGAGCTGACCGCCGACACCTCCGAGCGCGCCGGCTGGACGCTCGGCGACGCGATCGTCAGCCGCGACGCCGCCGCGTCCGTCGAGGCCGCTGATGCGCTGGTCGAGCAGGGCGAGGCGGTGACGCCGATGATCTACGGGATCGCCTCGCGGCTGCGCAACGCCCACGCGCGCCGCCGCTGGCATCGACGCGGGCCGCCCGGCGCGGGAGGTCGAGACCTCGCTGCCGATGGCTCCGTACGCGGCAAAGATGCTCGTCCGCTCCGTACAGGGCGTCGATCCCGCCGAGCTCTCGGAGGCGATCGGCTCGATCGCCGACCTCGAGTGGTGGACGCGCGGCGGCTCCGACTACCCCGAGCGGGTAGCCCTCACCCTCGCGGTGAGAAAAGCGGCCGGAGGGTAGCGGTGCTCAGGACAGCCGGCTGACCGGCGGCGAGGCGGGCAGCTCTCTGCTTCTTGCGAGCGCCCGTGTTGGCGTGCATGGCGCCCTTCTGGACCGACTTGTCGATCTGCGAGACGAGCTGGCGATGCGCCTCGGCGATCTCCTCGTCGTTGCCGGACTCGACAGCGGCCTCGAGCTTGCGAAAGCGCGTCTTGACGACGCTCGTCAGGCGGCGGTTTTCCTGCCGCTCACGCTCGGTGCGAAGGATTCGCTTCTTCTGTGACGCGATGTTGGCCATTTGCGGCGGCGTACTTTAGACATTCGGGGCTCGGATGAGCACGCGAGATCAGACATACGCTCCTGAGGGCTACGGCCCGGACACCGACATCGCCTTCGAGACGGCCCAGGAACAGGGCCCCGAGGGCGATGCCGAGGCCGGCCGCCTCGGGCCGTTCGACGGCGTTCTTCTCGATCGCGACGGGACTCTCCCGGGTCGCCGGACTCGTGCGCGAGGTCTTCGCGGCCTCCTACTTCGGCACCAGCCCAGCGATGAGCGCCTTCACGGTCGCCTTCCAGGTGCCGAACCTCGTCCGCTCGCTGTTCGCTGACGCCGCCTTGCAGGGCGCCTTCGTGCCGGTCTTCACCGAGCAGCTCGAGAAGGGCAACAAGGTCGAGGCCTACCGCCTCGCCTCCACGCTGCTCTTCGGCGCGATCCTCGTCCTCGGGCTGATCACCGGCTTCTTCATCCTCGCGGCGCCGGTGATCATGCCCCTCTTCGGGCCGGGCCTCGGCAACCACGCGAGCGAGCTGTCCGTCGGCCTCTCCCGGGTGCTGTTCCCGATCCTCGTCATGCTCGGCGTCTCCGGCGTCGTCGTCGGCATCCTCAACTCCTACAACCGCTTCGGCATCTTCGCGATCGCGCCGTTCTTCTGGAACGTGGCGATCGTCGTCGTCATGGTCGGGCTGGCGCCGGCGTTCCCGCACGGCAAGCAGATCTACGCGTATGCGATCGGCGTCGTCGTCGGCACGGCCCTGCAACTCGCCATGGTCGCCTACGACCTGCGGAACACGCCGTTCCGGCTCTGGTGGGTGTTCGACTGGGACTCGGCCCTGCTCAAGCGCGTCCTGCTGCTGATGCTCCCGGTGACGCTCAGCCTCGGGCTGATCAACTTCAACCTGGCGATCAACTCGATCTTCGGCTCGCTCGTCCCGGACATCAACGACCAGGGCCCCGCGGTGATCGACAAGGCGTTCCGCATCTACATGCTGCCTCAGGGCATCTTCTCGGTCGCCGTCTCGGTCGTCGTGTTCCCGACGCTCTCGCGCTTCGCCGCGCGCCGCGACTACGAGAGCCTGCGGTCGACGATGGCGAATGGGATGCGGGTCATCCTCCTGCTGCTGATGCCGGCGGCGGCGGCGATCCTCGTGCTCTCGCACCCGATGATCGAGCTCGTCTACCAGCGCGGTGACTTCAACGCCGAAAGCACGGACCTCGTCTCGACGGCGCTGTTCTGGTTCGCCTTCTCGCTGCCCGCCAACGGCCTCTTCCTGCTGATGACGCGGACCTTCTTCAGCCTGCAGCGGCCCTGGGTGCCGACCGCGATCTCCGGGCTCAACCTGTTCGTCACGGCGGTCTTCTCGGCCGCCTTCTTCAACCCCTTCGGCGTCGGCGGCATCGTCGCCGCGACGGCGATCGCGACCACGGCGAGCGTCGCCGCGCAGATGTTCGTCCTGCGCCGCCAGCTCGGCGGCATCGAGATCCCCAGCCTGATCGACGGCGCGGTCCGGATCACGATCGGCTGCGTGGTGCTCGCCGCCGTCGCCTGGGTCGTCTGGCACGGGCTCGACTCGGCGTCTCGGGCAGTCGCTGATCGCCCAGGTGATCTCGGTCGGGCCTCGGCCTCGGCGCTCGGCGCCGCCGCCTACCTCGGCACCGTGCTCGCCCTGCGCGTGCCCGAGGCGCGCCAGGTGCTCGCCGTCGTCAGGCGCTGAGCCGCAGGCTCTACGCTCGCCGCTCCCTCATGGAACGGATCCGCAACTTCTCGATCATCGCCCACATCGACCACGGCAAGTCGACGCTCGCCGACCGGATCCTCGAGGTCTGCGGGGCGCTCAGCGAGCGCGAGATGCGCGAGCAGGTGCTCGACTCGATGGACCTCGAGCGCGAGCGGGGGATCACGATCAAGGCGCAGGCCGTGCGGGTCGAGTACGAGGCTCGCGACGGCCACAGCTACCACCTGCACCTGATCGACACACCCGGCCACGTCGACTTCTCCTACGAGGTCTCGCGCTCGCTCGCCGCCTGCGAGGGGGCGCTGCTCGTCGTCGACGCCGCGCAGGGCGTCGAGGCGCAGACCGTCGCCAACACCTACGCGGCGATCGAGGCCGGGCTCGAGCTGATCCCGGTGCTCAACAAGGTCGACCTGCCCGGGCGCCGAGCCCGAGCGGGTCGCGGCCGAGATCGCCGACCTGCTCGGCACCGACCCCGACGACGCGATCCGGATCTCGGCGAAGACCGGGCTCGGCGTCGACGAGGTGCTCGAGGCGATCGTCGCCCGCGTGCCGGCGCCCGGCGGCGATCCCGAGGCGCCGCCGCGGGCGCTGATCTTCGACTCCGAGTTCGACCAGTACCGGGGCGTCGTCGCCTACGTGCGCATGATCGACGGCGCCTTCGTCAAGGGCGGTCCGATCCGCGCGATGCAGGCAGGCACCGAGGCCGACCTCGACGAGATCGGCTTCTTCCGCCCGCAGATGACGCCGGCGCCGTCGATGGCGGCGGGCGAGGTCGGCTACGTGATCACCGGGCTCAAGGACGTCTCGCTGCTCCGCGTCGGCGACACGCTCACCACCCGCGACAACCCGGCGAGCGAGGCCCTGCCGGGCTACCGCGAGGTACAGCCGGTCGTCTTCTGCGGGCTGTTCCCGATCGAGACCGACCGCTACGACGACCTGCGCGAGGCGCTCGAGAAGCTCACGCTCAACGACGCGGCGCTCTCCTGGGAGCCGGAGACCTCCGACGCGCTCGGCTTCGGCTTCCGCTGCGGCTTCCTCGGCCTGCTGCACATGGACATCGTCCGCGAGCGGCTCGAGCGCGAGTACGACCTCGACCTGCTCGCGACGACGCCGAACGTGCGCTACTGGGTGCACCGCACCGACGGCACCGAGATCGAGGTCCACAGCCCCGCGGACATGCCGGACCCGGCCTCGATCGAGTCGATCGACGAGCCATACATCCGCGCCTCGGTGATCACGCCGACCGAGTACGTCGGCCAGGTGATGGAGCTCTGCCAGGGCCGCCGCGGGACGCACGTCGACCTCCACTACCTCAGCCCTGAGCGCGTCCAGCTCCGCTACGACCTGCCGCTCGGCGAGATCGTCCTCGACTTCTTCGACCAGCTCAAGTCATCGACCCGTGGCTACGCCTCGCTCGACTACGAGCCGATCGAACGGCGGCCCTCCGACCTGGTCAAGCTCGAGGTCCTGCTCGCCGGCGACACCGTCGACGCGCTCTCGATGATCGTCCACCGCGACAGTGCCTACGAGGCCGGCAAGAACCTCGTCAGCCGGCTACGGAAGACGATCCCCCGGCAGCAGTTCGACGTCCCCGTGCAGGCGGCGGTCGGCTCCCGCATCCTCGCCCGCGAGACCGTCAAGGCGGTCCGCAAGGACGTCACGGCAAAGCTCTACGGCGGCGACGTGACCCGCAAGAACAAGCTCCTCGACAAGCAGAAGAAGGGCAAGAAGCGGATGAAGCAGGTCGGCCGGGTCGAGGTGCCCGCAGGAGGCCTTCCTCGCGGTGCTCAAGATCGGCGACGACGACTGACGGCTGCCTCGATACACGAACCGTCGTCGTGCCTTGGGATTTCGCTACTTCGGTAGTACCCTTAGGCTCAGAGTGGAGGTTCGGGGCTCGAGAAGGGGAGTCGCGGCTGGGGCAGCAGCGCTGTGCCTGGCGTTCGCCGCCGCGCTTGCGCTCGCCACGGGCGCCGCCGCCCTGTTCCAGGGCGTGAAACCACACACCGGCCCCTACCAGGGCGTGATCGAGAACACCCCCGTCGACATGTGCTCGGGCAACCAGACCGAGGGCCTCTTCGGCGTGAAGAAGAACAAGCAGGACGTTCGCAAGATCTTCCCCGTCACCAATGCCGCTTACTGCGGCAACCGCGTGACGCTGGCCAAGATCCGCTTCCCGTCGTCGTTTGACTGCAACGCGTTCCCGCTCGATATCCCGGACTCGAAGCTGAAGATTGGCGACCGCACAGCGAGCCTGACGTGGCGCGGCACGCTGCGGATCGGCCCCCACCACCGCAAACGCACGGTGAGGGTCACAGCGCAGTGGTTCGACGCGCGTACGGCCTACGGCGCCACCTGGATCAAGAGCAAGAGTGGGCTTTGCGACACGGGCAAGCTGACCTGGGAGATGAACAACCCACCGATCGGCTGACCCCGCTCGGTCGAGTCGCGCGGCGCGGCAGGCTGCTAAGTTGCTCCACGGTGTGCCGGGAAGCCTGGTCGGCGACAGTCGACTATGGATTCCAGCCCCACAGCGGTGAGTAGCGCGCGCCGGCGCCTGACGGCGCGGCCCGTCCTCTTCTTTGCCTTCGCCTTCGCGGTGATGGCCGATCCCGTTTCTTCGGTCGCCTACGCGATCGAGGCGGCGCTGCGGGCGCTCGACGGCCACCTCGACCTGCTGATCCCGACGATGGGGCTGGTGATCGGGATCATCGGCCTCGTCACGCTCAACTACTGGGAGCTCGTCGCCCGGTATCCGCAGGGTGGCGGCGCCGCCGAGGCGGCCGGCGACGCCTTCGGCGAGGCCTGGTCGTTCTTGCCGATCGGCGCGCTGATCGTCGACTTCGCACTGACGATCGCGATCTCGATCGCGGCGGCGGGCAGCGCCCTGATCTCCTTCCTGCCCGACCTCGCCTCCATTCGGATCCCGCTCGCGTTCGTGCTGCTGGCCGCCGTGGCCGGCCTGACGCTCTTCGGGCACGGGGGCAGACTGGTCTTCGCGCTGATGACGGTGTCCTTCGTCGCCTTTTCGGGGGCTGTGCTGATCGGCGGTTTCGCCGGGCCCGTCGTCGCCCACGGCGAGGCGCCGCTGACCGGCTCCGCGTCGCCGGCGCTCGTCGCGGTGATCCTCGCCTTCCCCGTGGCCATGGCGCTTGCCACCGGGACGGAGGCGCCGGCGACCTCGATCGCCCAGCTCGGGCAGCTCGACGACGACGGCAAGCGGCGCTTCGGCCAGGGCACGCTGCTGGCGACGATCATCATCGTCGGCTGTCTGACGATGGGGCTGACCGTGCTTGCCGTCCACCTCAACATCGGCATTCCCGGCACCGATCAGACGCAGATGGCAAACCTCGCCCGTGCCGCGGTCGGTGATGGCACGCTATTCGGCGCCTTCCAGATCACCAGCGGGCTGCTGCTGCTCGCCGCCGCCTCCTCGTCGTTCCAGGCCGGGCCCGGCTTGCTGCGGGCGCTGGCGCGCGCCGGCGAGAGCAGCCTGCTGCCCGCCCGCCTCGGCCGCACCAACCGCCACCACACGCCGGTGTGGGCCGTGCTCGTCTACGCGCTGATCGCCGCGGTCATCCTGCTGATTGCCTCCGGCCAGGAGCAGGAGCTGGTCCTCGTCTACGCCGTCGCCGTCTTCATCAGCTTCCTCGCCGGGCTCCTGGCGATGGCGAAGTTCACCCACGACGGCGGCCGCACGGGGCTGGCCGCGCTCAACGTGATCGCCGCGGTGATCGTCGCCTTCACGCTGATCGTCAACCTGCTGCGCGGTTACCCGCTGATCTCGCTCTCGGCGGCGTTGCTCGTCGCCGGAGGCCTCTACTGGCGCTGGGTGCGCGCGGGCCGGCCGGCGGGACTCGAGGCGATCGAGCGCGTCGCGGACGAGTAATCGGCTGCGTCAGCCCGCCGGCGACGCTTCGACGCTCTCGCGCTCGGCCTCGCGCAGCTCGATCCGCCGGATCTTCCCGGTCAGGGTCTTGGGCAGCTCGGCGACGAACTCGACCTTGCGCGGGTAGGCGTAGGCGGAGAGCCGACTGCGGACGAAGCCCTTGATCTCGGTCGCGATCTCGTCGCTTGGCTCGTAGCCATCGGCGAGGACGATGAACGCCTTGACCACGTTGCCCTTGACCTCGTCCGGGCTGGCCACCGCCGCCGCCTCGCGGACCGCCTTGTGCTCGATGCAGGCCGACTCGACCTCGAAGGGGCCGATCCGGTAGCCGGCGGCGATGATCACGTCGTCGGCGCGGCCCGCGTACCAGACGTAGCCGTCCCCATCCATCGTCGCCGCGTCCTTGGAGTGGAACCACTCGCCGCCGAAGGTCTCCTCGCTGGCGTCGGGCAACCGCCAGTAACCGAGCGGGTAGTGCGGGTTCGAGCGTGCGCGGAGGCAGATCTCACCGCGCTCGCCCTGCTCGACGGGGTTCTCGTCCTCGTCGAGGATCTGCACGTCCCAGCCCGGCATCGGCCTGCCCATCGAGCCCTCGCGGACGTCCATGAACGGGAAGTTCGCGCACAGCGGATACGACTCGGTCAGCCCGTAGTAGTCGAGCACCGTGATCCCGTACTCGTTGCGGAACCACTTGATCGCTTCCGGGTTGAGCGGCTCGCCGGCCGAGCAGACGATGCGCAGTTCGCGGCATCGGATAGCGCTTGCCGGCATCGCCGATTGCCATCATCGCCCGCATCGCCGTCGGCGTCGTGAACACGTTCGCGACCTCGTTGCGGCTCAGGAAGTCGAGCTGCTCGGCGGGGTCGAAGCCGCCCTTGCGCTGGAAGACGCACTGAACCGCGCCGAGCCGCCAGGGGCCGAGCAACGGCGCGATCCCCGCCGCCCAGGCCCACTCGCCCATGCCGTGGAAGCGCTCGCCGTCGCCGACGTCGTGGCAGTAGATGAACTCCTCGTGGGCGAGCAGGTAGCGGTGTGCGTGGACGATGCCCTTCGCCATCCCGGTGGTGCCAGAGGTGTAGTAGAGCTGAGCCGGGTCCTCGGCGGCGGTATCGGCGGAGACGGGATCGGCCGCAGCGCCGGCGAGCAGTTCGGGGTCGAGGACGACGATCTCCTCGACGAGGCTCGGATCGAAGCGCTCGACGTTGTCGGCGTCGGTGACGAGCACCTTCGGCTCCGCGTCGCGCAGGCGATGGCCGATGCCGTCGTCTCCGTACAGCACCGACATCGAAAGCAGGATCGCGCCGAGCTTCCACGTGCCGAAGAAGATGGCCGCCGTCTCCGGGGTGGGAGGGAGGACGACGGCGACGCGGTCGCCCTTGCCGATGCCGAGTCCAGCGAGGAGGTTCGCGGCGCGGTTCGAAAGCTCCTGCAGCTCGCCCCAAGCCAGCTCGCGCCGCTCGCCGTCGTAGCGCTCCCAGACCATCGCCAGCTTCTCGGGCGGGTGCTTGTCGCAGACGTCGGCGGCGATGTTGTAGCGCTCGGGAACGCTCCAGTCATGCTCGGAGCACGCGCGCTCGTAGGTCATCTCAGGATCCATCTCTCCTCCTCGGGTCCGCCAGTTCGGACTTACCCAACGTACTCCCAAACATGTAGTCGTCCAGTTCTACCCCTCATAAGGGGCAAAAGTGGACGGCAAGCCGACCGCCGCCGGATCGACGTCCGGGATCATCTAGGCTCGCGCCATGCGCCTCGGTGAGATCGGGGCCGGCCCGCTGCTTCCGGCCGCAGGGACGGCCTCGCAGCGACTGATTCGCCGCACCCGCGGCGTCGCACTCGAGTTCGTCGCCTTCGTCCTCGTCACGGCGCTCTTCCCCGTCCTGCTGATTGCCGGCCTGCTCGTCGACCTCTTCCTGAAGCTGCGCACCGGCAAGCCGATGGTCGCCGTGCGGCTCGTCCCGTTCCTCTGGTTCTTCCTCTTTACCGAGGTCTGGTGCTACACGTTCCTCCTCGTCCTCTGGCTGATCACCGGCGGGCCCTTCCGCTCGGGCTCGATGCTGCGCCGGCGCGGGGTCTACTGGCTGCGCCCGCACTGGGCCGGCTCGCACCTCGGCGCGATCCGCTTCGTCATGGGGATGAAGTTCGAGCTCGAGGGCCGCGAGCAGAGCGTGCCGGGCAACTACCTGATCATGGTCAGGCACGCGAGCATCATCGACAACCTGCTGCCGGACACGCAGATCGCAGGCCCGAACGGGATGGGGATCCGCTACGTGGTCAAGCGCGAGCTCGAGAACATCTCGCTGCTCGACATCGGCGGGCGCTGGATCCCGACGCAGTTCCTCGAGCGGGTCTCCAAGGATCCCGAGCGGGAGATCGCGTCGATGCGGAAGCTCGTCGAGCAGGTCGGCGCCGACGAGGCCGTGCTGATCTACCCGGAGGGCACGCGGGCGACGGCGAAGAAGATCGCCCGCGCGAAGGAGATCATCCGCGAGCGCAGCCCCGACGTCGCCGAGCTCGCCGAGCCGCTCGTCAACCTGCTGCCGCCACGCCTCGGCGGCCCGCTGGCGCTGCTCGACTCCGGTGAGGGCATGGACGTGCTCTTCTTCGCCCACGTCGGCTTCGACGGCTTCGAGTACATCAGCGACATCTGGGCCGGCGGCCTGATCGGCAGGACCGTGCGGATGAAGTTCTGGCGCGTGCCCGCGGCGGAGATCCCGCGCGACGAGCGCGGCCGCACCGAGTGGCTGTACGCGCACTGGCAGCGGATGGACCGCTGGGTCAGCGAGCACGCGACCGACCTCGGCCACGAGCGCGTCGGCAAGTCGGGCGGAGGCTCCGCGCCGCCGCCCGAACCCGCCGCTGTCGATTAGCCGGCTTCCTCGACTAGAGCTTCCGCGCCTTGACGCCGGTGCCGTAGGCGCAGATCTCCGTCCACGTCGAGCCGAGCTCCGAGGTGTCGAAGCGGAAGGCGATGATCGCGTTCGCGCCCTTTGCCTCGGCCTCCTCGATCAGTCGGTCGGTCGCGTGCGAGCGACCCTCCGCGAGCATCTTCGTCATGCCCTTCAGCTCGCCGCCGACGAGGGACTTCAGTCCGGCGCCCATCTGCGAGCCGAGATTTCGCGAGCGCACGGTCAGGCCGAACACCTCCCCGTACACCTCCTCGATTTCGTAGCCGGGCAGGTCGTTCATCGTTGAGATCAGCATGGGCCGAACCTTATGTCCGACGTCAAGTTCCTGGTTTGCCGGCCCCGCCGCAAACCGTTAGGCGGCCCTAAGGGGAGCTGCTACGGTGGCCGTGTGAGCCTCCGAGCTGCGCGGCAAGCGCGTCAAGACGAAGAAGAAGTGCTGCAAGTCAGGCCCGCGCTGCAAGCGCTGCCCGGCCGCGATGAAGAAGCTCCAGCGGCGCGGTCTCGCGACCCGCACCGGCAAGCGCAGCTACGTGATCTCGCTCGAGGCGACGAAGCAGGACCTGAAGGCCGCTCGCCGCCGCTGACACGTAGGATCGGCCCCGACCCCGAGCAGGAGGAGATGGCCGATGAAGATGCGGGCCGCAGTGCTGGAGGAGTTCGGCGAGCCGCTCGTCGTCCAGGACGTCGAGCTGCGCGACCCGGGCCCGGGCGAGGTGCTCGTCCGGCTCGTCGCCTGCGGCGTCTGCCACACCGACCTGTACACGGCTTCCGGGGTCGATCCATCGGGCTACGCGCCGACCGTGCTCGGCCACGAGGGCGCCGGCGTCGTCGAGAAGCTCGGCGACGGCGTCAGCTCCGTCTGAGCGAGGGCGACCACGTCGTCACCCTGTTCTCGCCGCAGTGCGGCGAGTGCGTGCACTGCCGTCGACGAGCGCACCAACCTCTGCCTGGCGATCCGCGAGCAGCAGAGCAAGGGCTACCTGCCGGACGGGACGACGCGGCTGCAACCGCGGCGACGAGGACGTCCGCCACTTCATGGGCACCTCGACCTTCGCCGAGTACACCGTGATGCCCGAGATCGCGCTCGCCAAGGTCGACCCCGAGGCCCCGCTCGACCGCGCCTGCCTGTTCGCCTGCGGTCTCTCCACCGGCCTCGGCGCGGCGATGAACACCGCCAAGGTGCGCGAGGGCTCGACCTGCGTCGTCTTCGGCGCCGGCATGGTCGGCCTCGGCGCCGTCGCCGGCTGCCCGCCTGCAGGGCGCCGAGCGGATCATCTGCATCGACCTCTCCGACGATCGGCTCGAGCTCGCCAAGGGCCAGGGCGCGACCGAGGTGATGGAGGGCGGTCCCGACACCGTCGAGAAGATCCTCGCCGAGACCGACGGCTTCGGCGCCGACTACACCTTCGAGGCGACGGGCAACGTCAAGGTCATGCAGCAGGCGGTCGAAGCCGCGCGCATGGCCTGGGGCCTGTGCACCGTCGCCGGCGTCGCCGGCAAGGGCGAGACGCTCGACATCGTCCCGCGCCTGCTGATCACCGGCCGGCGCGTCGCCGGCTCCTCGTTCGGCGGCGTCAAGGGCCGCGACGGGGTGCCGAAGCTCGTCGACCTCTACATGCAGGGCGAGATCGACGTCGACCCGTTCATCTCGCACCGGATCACGCTCGACGAGGTCAACCGCGGCTTCGAGCTGATGGAGGCCCAGGACGGGATCCGCAGCGTGATCGAATTCAACTGACCGGAAGGAGCCAGATGCCAAAGCCAACGATCGTCCGCGCCGAGGAGGGGAACTTCCTCTCGAACGCCTACGTGATCGCCGATCCCGAGTCCGGCAAGGGTGTGCTCGTCGACTCGAACGGCGCGACCGACCCGCTCGCCGAGTTCGCCGAGCGCGAGGGCATCGAGATCACCCACGTCCTGCTCACCCACCATCACTACGACCACGTTGTCGGTGTCGAGGCGCTCGCGGAGAGATTCGGGGTCGGCATCTGGGGGCACGAGCTGACCAAGCAGGAGGTCCCGGCGGTCACCGATATCTACGGCGAGGGCGACGTGATCGCGAGCGGCGGGCTCGAGATCAAGCCGATCTTCACGCCCGGCCACTGCGCCGACCATCTCGCCCTGCTCGTCAACGACGGCGACTGCCTGACCGCGGATTGCCTCTTCAAGGGCACAGTCGGCGGGCACCGCGAACCCGACCGCGACCGGGCTCGACGACCTCAAGGTCTCGATCATGGACAAGCTGATGACGCTCGACCACGGCGTCGCCATCCACCCCGGCCATCGCCAGCCCTCGACGATCGGCGACGAGTGGGAGGGCAACCCCTTCGTCCGCCTGTGGCGCGGCCTCGACGAGCCGACCGCCGAGCCGGTCTCCGTCGGGCCGGCGGACGCGGACGAGCGTCGCGCCGCGACGCTGCTGCTCTGGGGGCCCGACTACGACGGCGGCAACAAGGCGCTCGTCCGCTTCGAGGACGACGGCTCCGAGACGATTACGGGCGGCTCGCAGATCAAGCGGGAGTCCTGAGCGGCCATGTGGGCGCGCGTCGGCGTCGGCCTGGCGGCCCTCCTGATTGCCTTCCTCGGCGTCGCCTTCGTCGTCGCCGGCGCCGACATCGCGCAGACGCCGACCTGCAAGGACGTCAACGCACAGGATCGCCCAGCCCCGTGACGGCGACTGCTTCGACGGCTCCACGGTTCGGCGCGCCGGCCAGACGGCACTCTCGGTCGCCGCCGGCCTCGTCGGCATCCTCGCCCTGATCCCTGGGCTCATGTATGCGTTCCGCCGCCGCTGGTTGTTCGCCTTCGGGGCGATGGTGATGATTGCCGTCGCCTTGGCCCTCCTCTACGGCATCGCCGGGCGGATCTGAGGTCAGAGGCGGGCACCGGCCCGGCGCCTTCCTACAATCCGCCGCGTGCTCAGCGAACGCCAACAGCGGATCCTCCGCCTCGCAGTCGAGGCGTACCTCGAGAGCGGTACGCCCGTCGCCTCGAAGGCGATCGCCGCCCTCGACGAGGTCTCGTGGGGCCCCTCGACGGTCCGCAGCGAGCTCTCCGCGCTCGAGCGCGAGGGGTATCCTGACCCACCCGCACACCTCGGCCGGGCGGCGTGCCGACCGACGCCGGCTATCGGCTCTACGCGGATGGGCTGCTGGGCGGCGAGCCTGATGCTGAGGCTCACGCCGCGCCGGTGCCCGCCGAGCCCGCGCATCCGGCACTCTCGCGGGTGCGCAGCGAGGTCACGGACGCGCTCCGCGAGACGACCGCAGCGCTGGCCCAGGCGAACGACCTGCTGGCGCTCGTCACGGCGCCGCCCGTGAGCACGGCGACGATCCATCGCGTCGAAGTCCTGACCCTGCAGCCGCGGGTGATCGCCGCCGTCGTCATCGCCTCCGACGGCGAGGTCTCCAAGCGCGTCTTCACCTTCGCCGAGCCGGTTGACCCCGGGCTCGTCGACTGGGCCTCCTCCTTCCTGCAGGAGCGCCTTGCCGGCGCGGCGCTCGGCTCACGCTCGCTGCGCGCGCGGCTCGCCGACTCCGGCCTTGGTCCCGTCGAGCAGCAGTTCGTCTCGCTGCTCGGCGACGCTCTCGTCGAGCTCGGCTCAGAGGCCGAGCAGGAGCTCTATATGGATGGCGCCGCGCGGCTGCTCTCCGAGAGTCACGCGGCGGACATCCCCGAACCCGATGGCGTCGTCCGCGCGCTCGAGGGCCGGGTCAGCGTGCTCAGCGTGCTGCGCTCGACGCTGCGTGAGCAGTCCGTCTTCCTCTGCATCGGCGACGAGAACCCAGAGCCGGCGCTGCGCTCGGTGAGCATGGTCAGCGCCCCCTACGGACTTGGCTACAGGGCGCTGGGTGCCGTCGGCGTCGTCGGCCCGCTGCGGATGGACTACGCGCGGGCGATCGACTCCGTCCGGGCCGCCTCCTCCGAGCTGAGCCGCTTCTTCGCCGCGGTGTACGAGGGCTAATGGCGAAGCGAGATCCCTACGAGGTGCTCGGCGTGGAGCGCAGTGCCGATGAAGCGGAGATCAAGAAGGCTTTCCGCCGCCTCGCCCGTGAGCTGCACCCGGACGTCAACACCGACGATCCCGAGGCCGAGGAGCGCTTCAAGGAGGCCGCCGAGGCCTACGAGATCCTCTCCGACCCCGAGCGCCGCCGCACCTACGACGCCTTCGGCCACGACGGGCTGCGCAGCGGCGGCTACCAGTCCTCGGCTCAGGGCTTCGGCAGCTTCCAGGACATCTTCGACGCATTCTTCGGCGGCGAGGGTGGCCTTGGCGACATCTTCGGCGGCGGCGGCGCGCGCGGGCCGGCCCGCGGTGGCGACATCGGCGTCGCTGTCGAGATCGAGCTCGGCGACGTGCTCGAGGGCGTCCGCCGCGAGGTTGCCTTCGACGCCGTCGTCGCCTGCGAGCACTGCCACGGCAACGGAGCCGAGCCCGGCACGCCGATCGTCGGCTGCGAGACCTGCGGCGGCGCCGGCCAGGTACGACAGGTGACGCGGACGCCGTTCGGGCAGATGATGCGAACCGGCGCCTGCCCGACCTGCGAGGGCACCGGCAAGGTCGCCGAGACGCCGTGCGAGGTCTGCGACGGCGCCGGCCGGCAGCGCAGCACGCGCACCTACGAGGTGGACATTCCGGCCGGGATCGAGTCCGGCCAGCGGATCCGCGTCACCGGCGCCGGCCACGAGGGGGAGATCGGCGGGCGCACTGGCGACCTCTACGTCCAGGTCGAGGTTGCCGAGCATCCCGACTTCGCCCGCGAGGGACGGGACCTGCTCACGGTCGTCGAGCTGCCGGTGACCACAGCGATCATCGGCGCCCGGATCGAGGTGCCGACGCTCGAGGGTCCCGAGGAGATCGAGGTCGAGCCCGGTGCCCAGCACGGCGAGTCGATCAAGCTTCGCCACCGGGGCCTGCCCGGTCTCTCGCGGCCTGGGCGTGGCGACCTGCACGCGATCCTGAAGCTGGTCACGCCGGTCAAGCTCGATGCCGACCAGCGCGAGCTCGCCGAGCAGCTCGACGCGTCGCTTGGCCCCGAGAACGAGCCGCGGGCTGCACGCTCTGGCCTCTTCGAACGCGTCCGGCGGGCGTTCCGCTGACGATGAGTCAGCGGCGTCCGGGCCGACGATGATCCGCCTCGCCGTCCGCTGCACCCCGGAGCTCGCCGAGCGCGTGCTCGCCGAGCTCGTTGAGATCGTCCCCGGCGGCGTCGAGGAGGAGCGCGGCGAGGACTACGTCGAGTACGCGATCTACGGGCCACCCGGGGAGATCCCCGAGCTGCCCGAAATCGAGGCCGCTGCCGGCGACGGGCTCGTCGAGGTCGAGACCACTGAGATCCCCGACGACTGGGCCGACCGCTGGCGCGACTTCCACGAGCCCGTCCTGGTCGGCGACTGGCTGGTGGTCCGCCCCTCGTGGGAGACGGGTGCGGCGCTCGTGGCCGACGGTGCCATCGACGTCGTCATCGATCCCGGTCGTGCCTTCGGCACCGGCGCCCACGCGACGACGACGCTCAGCCTCGAGCTGCTCGGCGAGCTCGCGGCCGCGGATGCCGAGCGCGGCAGCATCGCCGACCTCGGCACGGGGTCCGGCGTGCTCGCGATCGCCGCGGCAAAGCTCGGCTTCCAGCCGGTGCTCGGTGTCGACCACGAGCTTGCCGCCGTCGAGGCGGCCGCCGCGAACGCCGCGCTCAACGGCGTCGGCATCGAGGTCGAGCGCCTCAACCTGCGCGAGCAGCCCGGACCGGCGGCGCGCACGTGGCTCGCGAACCTGACGGCGCCGCTGTTGCGCTCGGTCGCCGGGCTGATGCCGCCGGCCGGCGCGGGCGGCCCCGAGCGACTGATCGTCAGTGGATTGCTCGCCCATGAACGGCAGGAGGTCGAGGCGGCGTTCGCCGCACGCGGGTACGCAGCGATCGACTTCCGCGTGGGCGGCGATTGGGGCGCACTCTGGTTGCAGGCGCAACCGGCCCGGTGACGGCCGCCATCCCGGATATATTCGGGCCATGGTTCTCGCCGTCACGTTCTACAGCGTCATCCTGTTCTTCCACATCCTCGCGGTTGTGCTGGCCTTCGGACCGACGTTCGCCTACGGTGTCTTCGCCGCCACGGCCGAGCGCATGGACCCGCGCAGCGTGCCGGCGGTGGCAGCCGGGATCCTCGCCTGGAACCGGATCACGCAGGGCATGATCCTTATCGCATCCTCATCGCCGGCATCTACCTGGTCGCGACGACCGGGGGGCTCGGCAGGGCCTGGGAATTCAGCGACTTCTTCGTCGGCTGGGGCTTCGTCGCCGTGATCGTCACCGGGGCGATGAGCGGGGCCTTCTTCGCGCCGAAGACGCGGCAGCTCAAGGAGCTGGCCGAGCGCGACATCGCCGCCGCCGGAGACGGGCCGGTGACGCTCTCCGCCGAGTACCAGGCGCTGAACCAGCAGATCGCCAGGGCGGGCATGGCCACCGGGCTCTTCATCGTCCTCACGATCTACGTGATGACGGCCAAGCCCTTCCAGTAGGGCGCCGCGGGGACCCGGTCCTCTGGCTTCGACCCCCGATCAGCCGATCGCCGTCTTCGACTCGGGCGTGGGCGGCCTCACCGTCCTGCACGAGTGCCTCGTCTCGCTGCCTGCTGAGGACTTCGTCTACCTCGGAGACAGTGCCCACTTCCCCTACGGCACCCGCACGGCGGTCGACCTGCGCGGGCTCGTCGCCCGCAACACCCGCTTCCTGCTCGAGCGCGGCGCGAAGCTGCTGATCATCGCCTGCAACTCGGCGACGTCGGCCGGCTCCGACGCGGCTCGAGCGATCGCCGCCGAGCACGGCGTCGAGGTGATCACCGTGATCGACCCGGAGGCGGAGATCGCGGCCGCGATCAGCACCGACGGCCGGGTCGGCCTGATGGCGACGCCGGCCACCGTCGAGGGCGGCGCTTATCGCCGGGCGCTGAGCGCCCAGGGCCGGGGACTGCAGGTGACCGAGGTTTCGGCCCCCGACCTGGCGCCGATCATCCAGAGCGGCTTCCCCTTCGACGAAAGCGTCGTCGAGACCGTGCGCTCCTACTGCGCGCCGCTCAAGGAGGCCGAGGTCGACACGCTGATCCTCGGCTGCACCCACTACCCCCTCGTCGCACCGATGCTGCAGCGGATGCTCGGCCGGGACGTGCGCCTCGTCACGGCCGGTCACGCGATCGCCGCCGAGGCGCAGCGGATCCTCGAGCGCGACGGACTCGAGAGCGAGGACGCCGGCGAGGGCACGTACCGGTTCCTCTGCACCGGCGAAGTCGAGAGCTTCCGCGAGCTCGGCACCCGCTTCCTGCAGATGCCCCTCGGCGAGATCGAGCATGTGACGGTCCCGGAATGACGGGCATCTGGCAGGTGCTGCTCTACCTGCACCTCCTCGCGATGGCCTACTTCGTCGGCGGGCAGCTGGTCCTCGCCTCGGCGCTGGTGCCGGTCGAGCGGCGCAACCCCGACCCCGAGCGCATGCGGGCGGCAGCGCGGCTCTTCGGGGTCGGCTCGGCGGTCGCGCTCGTCGTCCTGATCGGGACCGGCTCGGCGATCGCCTCGCATCTGCACCTGTGGGGATCGGGCACGCTGCAGCTGAAGCTCGGACTGTTCGCGGCGCTGCTCGCGCTTACGGCGCTTCACATCAACCTGCCGCGCTCGCACGCGCTCGAGGGCGCGATCTTCGTGCTGACCCTCGCCGTCGTCTGGCTCGGACTCGACCTCGCCACATAGCGGCGGCGCGCGGCCGCTAGATTCCAGCTGCGGATGAGCGATGTGCTCGATCAGATCCAGGCCGATACCCGGGATGCAATGAAGGGTGGCGAGAAGGTGCGCGTGTCGACGCTGCGCATGCTCGCCAGCGCCCTGCAGCTCGACGCGAAGGAGGGGGGAGGCGACGCCACGGCCGTACTCAGCCGCGAGCGCAAGAAGCGACTTGAGGCGGCCGAGGCCTACGGGGACGCGGGCCGGACCGAGCAGGCCGAGGCGGAGCGAGCCGAGGCGGAGCTGATCGCCGCCTACCTGCCCGAGCAGATCTCCGACGCCGAGCTCGGATCGATCGTCGATGAGGCGATCACCGCGACGGGCGCCGCCTCGCCGCAGGACATGGGCCGAGTGATGGGTGCCGTGATGCCGAAGGTCAAGGGCCGCGCCGACGGCAACCGCGTCAGCGCCGCCGTACGGGAGAGACTTCAGGCCCTTGGCGCGTAGGACGCTGACGATCGACAACGAGGTCGCCGCCGAGCTCGCGGGCTCCGGCGACTCGGTCCTACGGCGCCTCGAGGACCGGCTCGAGTGCGACCTCTTCCTGCGCGGCAACGTGATCACGCTCGACGGCGATGACGCCTCGCTCGCCGAGGGCCAATCGATGGTCGAGGAGCTCGTCGGGCTGATCGAGCGCGGCGAGTCGCTCGAGCCGACCACGGTCGACGCGGTCGGCGGCGCGATCGACGACGGGATCGAACCTGCCGAGATGCTCGGCGACGCGATCTGGAGCCATCGCGGCACGCGGATCGCCCCCCGCACGCCGAACCAGAAGCGCTATGTCGACGCCGTCCGGCGCGAGACCGTCACCTTCGGCATCGGCCCGGCCGGCACCGGCAAGACCTTCCTCGCCGTGGCGATGGCCGTCGCGGCGCTCGAGGCTCGCGAGGTGAGCAGGATCATCCTCACGCGGCCTGCGGTCGAGGCGGGGGAGAGGCTCGGCTTCCTCCCGGGCGACCTGCAGGCGAAGGTCGATCCCTACCTACGGCCGCTCTTCGACGCGCTCTACGACATGCTCGACCCCGACCGCGTCAACGACTACTTCGAGCGCGGCGTGATCGAGGTCGCGCCGCTCGCCTTCATGCGTGGACGCAGCCTCAACGACTCCTTCGTGATCCTCGACGAGGCCCAGAACACGAGCCCCGAGCAGATGAAGATGTTCCTGACCAGGCTCGGCTTCGGCTCGAAGATGGTCGTCACGGGCGACGTCACGCAGATCGACCTGCCCGCAAACCAGCGCTCCGGGCTCGTCCTCGTCAGCGACATCCTCGGCTCGGTCGACGGCGTCTCCTTCATCCGCTTCGGTGGCGCCGACGTCGTCCGGCACGAGCTCGTACAGCGGATCGTCGCCGCCTACGGCGCCTGGTCGGAGGGCGGCTCGGATCCGAGCTCATCCGCGCGCCGGGATCGCTCCGGCGGGACGGACGAGGACGGGTGAGCCTCGACCTCGACAGACGTGCCCGCCCGATACCGCGCCGCGGTCGCTACGGCCCTCGGCGCGGCCGGCGTCCGTGACGGGCACGTGAGCGTCGAGCTGGTCGGCACGGGGCGGATCCGCGAGCTGAACCGCACCCACCGCGATCGCGACGTGCCGACCGACGTGCTCTCGTTCCCGATCGACGGCGCCGACCCGCGCGCCCCGAAGCCGCGCGAGCTCGGGGACATCGTGGTCTGCCCCGAGCACACCGCTGATCTGACCGAGGCCGTCGTCCACGGCGTCCTGCACCTATGTGGCTACGACCACGAGACCGACGAGGGCGAGATGCTCGCCCTGCAGGCCCAGATCCTCGACGAGCTCGGCCATGTCGTCGAGGCGCCGATGGGCTCCGCGGAGGAGGGCGCGTGACCGACCCGACCCGAGCCGGCTTCGTCGGCCTCGCCGGCCGGCCGAACGTCGGCAAGTCGACGCTCGCCAACGCGATCGTCGGCAGCAAGGTCGCGATCGTCTCCGACCGCCCGCAGACCACCCGTCGCGCGATCCGCGCGGTCGCGACCGCCCCCGACGGGAGTTGGCAGGCCGTGCTGATCGACCTGCCCGGCGTGCAGAAGCCGCGCGACGTGCTCACCGAGCGGATGCAGCACCGAGTCGAGCACGAGCTCGCCGACGCCGACGTCGTCCTGCTCGTGATCAACGGCGAGCAGGGCGTCGGCCCCGGCGACCGCTTCATCGCCGAGACGCTGCTCGGCGTCCGGCGGCCCGAGTCCGCGCGTGCGCCGGTGATCTGCGCGGTCAACAAGATCGACAGGCTCAACAAGCCGCAGACCGTCGAGGTGCTCGCGGCCGCCGCCGAGCTCGAGGTCGTCGACGAGGTCTTCCCGATCAGCGCACGGCGGGGACGGGCGTCGAGGCGCTGATCGAGCGGCTCGCGGAGCTGATGCCGGAGGGGCCGCTGCTCTACGACGCGGCCGACCACAGCGACCAGGCGAGCGACGTCCACCTCGCCGAGCTGATCCGCGAGCAGATCCTGCGCCGCACCCGGGAGGAGCTTCCGCACGCGGTCGAGGTCGAGGTCGCGGAGGTCAGCGAGCGCGAGGACGGCCTGATCGAGGTCCGCGCCGACATCTGGGCCGAGTCCGACTCGCAGAAGGCGATCCTGATCGGCAAGCGGGGCAGCATGATCGGCGCGATCGGCACGGCCGCCCGGCGCGAGATCGAGCGCGACCTCGGTAGCCGGGTCTTCCTCGACCTGCGGGTCAAGGTCCGGGCCCGCTGGCGCCGGGACGAGGGCCTGCTCGACCGCCTCGGGATCGATTGACCACTGCGCCCGGCCGCACGGCCGGCCCGCGGTGCGACCGTAAACTTGCCCGCCATGACGGCGACCGACGCAGTGCGCTTCGACGACGACGGGCTCGTGCCCTGCGTGATGCAGGACGCCCACACCGGCGAGGTGCTGACGCTCGCCTACATGAACGCGGAGGCGCTCGAGCGCACGCTCGCGACCCGCGAGATCCACTTCTGGAGCCGCTCGCGGGGCGAGCTCTGGCACAAGGGCGCGACCTCGGGCAACACCCAGCGCCTCGTCCAGCTCCGCTACGACTGCGACGGCGACGCCGCTCGTCGCCCTGGTCGAGCCCGCCGGCCCCGCCTGCCACACCGGCGAGCGCAGCTGCTTCCACCGCGACCTCGAGGGCGAGCTCGACGCGGGCGAGCCTCGAGCCTGGTGCCGGCCGAGGCGCTGGCGGCGCTCGAGCGCACCCTCGCCGATCGCGCGGCAGCCCGCCCCGAGGGCTCCTACACCGTCGAGCTGCTCGACGATCCGGAGCGGATCGGCGAGAAGATCCGCGAGGAGGCGGACGAGGTCGCGCGCGCGATCGCGGGCGAGAGCGACGAGCGCGTCGCCGAGGAGTCCGCCGACGTCCTCTACCACCTCGAGGTCGGGCTCACCTCGCGCGGCCTCTCGCTGGCGCGGGCGCTCGAGGTCCTCAACGCACGCCGCCGCTGAGATGACGGCTCCGTCCCGAGGAACCTCCCCCGAGCTCTCTCCGGGCTCGAGCAGCGCCCGCGAGCTCGCCGCGGACGCGAACGTGATCCCGCTCGTCCACACCTGGGTCGAGGACGCCGAGACGCCCGTCTCCGCCTTTCTGAAGCTGCGCGGCGAAGGCCCCTGCTACCTGCTCGAATCGGCGGAGCAGGGCGGCCGCATGGGCCGTTACTCGTTCATCGGCGTGCGTCCGCACGCCGTCCTGCGCTGGGGCGAGGGGGAGATGCTGGAGTGGCGCGGCGAGGCCGCCTACGACGTCGCCGGCTCGGAGCCGAGCGAGCGCTGGGCGGCGTCCGACCCCTACGGCGCGGTCGCCGAGCGCCTCGGCCGCTTCCGGCTCGCCGAGGTCGACGGGCCTGCCGCCCTTCCCCGGCGGCGCCGTCGGGCTCTTCGCCTTCGACCTCGTGCGCACGGTCGAGCCGCTCGGCGAGCCCAACCCCGACCCGCTCGGGCTCCCTGACCTGGCGCTGATGGTCGCCGAGGCGATGGTCGTCTTCGACCATCACGACAGGACCGCGTCGATCATCGCCAACGCCTTCGTCGGCGAGGGCGAGACCGTCGACGACGCCTACGAGCGCGCCGCCCGGACGGCGGGCGAGCTCCGCGAGCGCCTGCGCCGGCCCGTGCCTGCGCGCGAGCCCGTCGGCGACGGGATCCACGACGCCCCCGCCGAGCAGGCGGAAGCCGACGCGGACGGGCTGCCCCTCGGCTTTCGCAGCAACATGAGCCGCGAGCAGTTCGAGGCGAACGTTGCGCGGATCGTCGAATACGTCCACGCCGGGCGACGCCTTCCAGGTGGTCCCGAGCCAGCGCTTCTCGGCGCCCTGCCCGGTCGAGGCGTTCTCGATCTACCGCGGCCTGCGGGCGATCAACCCCTCGCCCTACATGTACTTCCTCGACTTCGGCGACTTCCAGATCGCGGGCGCCTCGCCGGAGCCGCTCGTCCGCGTCACCGGCCGCCGGGTCGAGACGCGGCCGATCGCCGGCACCTACCCGCGCGGCGGCGACGAGGAGGAGGACCGGCGCAACGCCGAGGGCCTGCTCGCCGACCCGAAGGAGCGGGCCGAGCACGTGATGCTCGTCGACCTGGGCCGTAACGATCTCGGCAGGGTCAGCGAGTACGGCACCGTGAAGGTCGACGAGTTGATGGTCGTCGAGACCTACTCGCACGTCTTGCACATCGTCAGCCAGGTCTCCGGCCGCCTTCGGGAGGGACTCGGAGCGATGGACGTCCTTCGCTCCTGCCTGCCCGCGGGGACGCTGTCGGGCGCGCCCAAGGTCCGCGCGATGCAGATCATCGACGAGCTCGAGCCGGTGAAGCGCTGCTCCTACGGCGGGGCGATCGGTTACTTCGGCTTCACCGGCGATCTGGACACGGCGATCCACATCCGGACCGTCGTCGTCAAGGATGGCGCCGCCCACGTGCAGGCGGGCGGCGGCACGGTCGCCGACGCGAAGCCGGACTACGAGTACCGCGAGTCGCTGCAGAAGGCGCGAGCCGTGTTCAGCGCGATCGAGCTCGCCGCCGCCAACCCGGACTGGGAGTGAGGGAGTCGATCGTGACCCGCGTGCTCGTCATCGACAACTACGACTCGTTCACCTACAACCTCGTCCAGTACCTGGGCGAGCTCGGGGCCGAGATCGAGGTCGTCCGCAACGACCGGGCCACGGTCGACGAGTTGCTCGAGCGCCGGCCCGATCGGCTCGTGATCTCGCCGGGGCCCTGCACGCCTGCCGAGGCCGGGATCTCGGTCGAGGCGGCGCGGCGCTTTCCCGAGGCCGGGATCGCGACGCTCGGGGTCTGCCTCGGTCACCAGTCGATGGTCGTCGCGTTCGGGGGCAGCGTCATCGTCGGCGATCCGATCCACGGCAAGGACGCGCAGATCAGCCACGACGGGCGCACGATCTACGAGGGCCTCCCCGATCCGCTGCTCGTCGGCCGCTACCACTCGCTGATCGCCGCTCCTGAGCTACCGCCGGCGCTCGAGGCGAGCGCCGACTACCGCGGCATCGTTATGGGCGTCCGCCACCGGGAGCTGCCCGCCGAGGGCGTGCAGTTCCATCCGGAGTCGGTGCTGACGCCGGACGGCAAGGCGATGCTCGCCAACTTCCTCGGCGTGCCCCGGCCCGAGCGCGACGGCGGCGCCGATGCAGGCGGCTGACGCGCGGCCGCGGCTGCTGACGATTCCGATCAGCCACTTCTGCGAGAAGGCGCGCTGGGCGCTGGAACGCGCCGGGATCGAGTACGAGGAGGAGCCGCACGTCCAGCTCGTACATCGCCTCGTCGCGCTGCGCACCGGCGCCGGCCGCCGCGTGCCGATCCTGATCACGGAGGAGGGCCCGCTCGCCGAGTCCGCCGCGATCGTGCGCTGGGCGGATCGGGCGCTGCCCTGCGAGCGGCGCCTCGTCTGGCCGGAGGCGGAGCGCGAGATCGGTGCGCTCGAGCGCGGCTTCGACGGCGTTCTCGGCCCTGAGGGCCGGCGCTGGATGTACGCCAGCCTGCTCGACACCGACATTCCCTTCCGCTTTGGCGTCGACACCCTGCCCGGCTGGGAGCGCCGCCTGCTGCCGCTGGGCCGGCCCATCTTCCGCCTGTACGCCGCCCGCGTCCTCGACGCGGCACCGGCCCAGGCCGCCGCGGCGCTCACCTCCGTCGAGCGCAGCTTCGACGAGGTCGAGGCTCGGATCGCCGACGGCCGCCCGTATCTGCTGGGTGAGCGCTTCAGCGCCGCGGACCTCGCGTTCGCTGCACTCACGGCTGCGGTCCTGATGCCGGAACGGTACGGAGCCGTACTGCCGCAGCCCGAGGATCTGCCGGCCAAGGCGGCGGCGACGGTGATCAGGCTTCGCGAGCGGCCCGCCGGCCGCTTCGCCTCGCGCCTCGTCGAGACGCAGCGCCCATGGCCCGCTCGGGGCGCCAGTTCCCGGGCGAACCTCTAGTGGACTAGCCTGCCCGGCCAATGCCGAACGAGATCCTGACGCGCGCGATCGACGCAGTCTGCGGCGGCGAGCACCTGACCGCCGATCACGCCGCCGCCGTGCTCGCCGAGATCATGGAGGGACGGGCCGAGCCGGTGCAGACCGGCGCCTTCCTCGTCGCGCTACGCGCCAAAGGGGAGACCGTTCCCGAGCTGATTGGCCTCGCCCGCACTATGCGCGAGCTGGCTGCCCCCGTCGAGATCGACAAGGGGGGGCTCGTTGACACCGCCGGCACGGGGGGTGGCCCGTCGACCTTCAACATTTCGACGACGGCGGCGCTGATCGCCGCGGGGGCGGGCTGCTCGGTTGCCAAGCACGGCAACCGCTCGAGCACCTCGAAGTCGGGCTCTGCCGATCTGCTCGAGGCGCTCGGCGTGCGCATCGACCTGGCTCCGGAGCAGGTCGGCCGCTGCATCGAGGAGACCTGCTTCGGGTTCATGTTTGCGCCTGCCCACCACGGCGCGATGAAGCACGTCGTGCCGGTTCGCAAGGAGCTCGGCGTGCGCACGATCTTCAACTTCCTCGGCCCGCTCACGAATCCGGCCGGCGCGACGCGTCAACTGCTCGGCGTCTCCGACCGTCGCTACCAGGAGACGATCGCCGAGGCGCTCGCCGGGCTCGGGTGCGATCACGCGCTCGTCGTCAGCGCCGAGGACGGGCTCGACGAGCTCTCGATCTCGGGCATCAGCCGGGTGATCGAGGTTCGCGACGGGCACACCGAGGAGTGGTATCTGGGGGCCGATGAGGTTGGCCTCGCCGAGGCGCCGCTCGAGGCGCTCGCCGGCGGCGAGCCCGCCGAGAACGCGGCAACCGTGACGGCGATCCTCGCCGGCGAGGAAGGGCCGGCCCGCGATGTCGCGCTGCTCAATGCCGGCGCCGCGATCTACGTGGCCGGCGAGGCCGAGGACGTCGCCGCCGGCGTCGAGCGCGCGGCGGAGGCTGTCGACTCGGGAGCTGTCCGGACGACCCTTGAGCGCCTCTGCAAGCTGACCGCCGAGCTCGCCGGCTGAGCCCGCCGCTGAGTGGCCGCGACCTCGCGTATCGGTAGCCTGATGGGCCGATGAGCAGACTCGATCAGCTCCTCGCCACGACCAGGGAGGACGTGGCCCGCCGGAAAGCCCAGCTTCCCGGCGATGAGCTTCGCGCTCGGCTTGGGACGCGCGGTGGCTCCCGCCCCTTCAAGGAGGCGCTCGTCAGGCCCGGACTCTCGTTGATCGCCGAGTTCAAGCGCGCCTCCCCGTCGGCCGGCGAGATCCGGCCTGACGCCTCCGTGCCGGAGATCGTCCGCGCCTACGAGGACGGCGGTGCCGCCGCGCTCTCGGTGCTTACGGAGCCGCACCGTTTCGGTGGCTCGCTCGGCGACCTGCAGCAGGCCCGCAGCGCCTGCGGGCTGCCGATCCTGCGCAAGGACTTCGTCGTCGATCCGTACCAGCTCTGGGAGGCGGCGGTCGCCGGCGCCGATGCCGTCCTGCTGATCGTCGCGGCCCTCCCCGACTCGGACCTGCAGAGTCTCTACGACGAGACCGCCGCCCTCGATCTCGACTGCGTCGTCGAGGTGCACACCGAGGAGGAGCTCGATCGCGCGCTCGAGGTCGGCGCCGAGGTGATTGGGATCAACAACCGCAACCTCGACACCTTCCGGGTCGACCTCGAGACCACCGATGAGCTCAGCTCCGACGTGCCCGCCGGCAAGACGATCGTCGCCGAGTCCGGCTACCGGAACCGCGAGCAGCTCGACGAGCTCGAGGAGATGGGCGTCGACGCCGTGCTGATCGGCGAGTACCTGATGCGCGCCGGCAACATCGAGGCGGCGGTCCGGGACCTCACCGGCGACGAAGAGCTCACCCGCGAGCACGTCCTCCGCGACGAGGGCTGAGCCGCCCCGCGCCTGAGGCTCGGGTGGATCGCCTGCACGGCGCAGGTTTTAGGCGACTTTCAGGCGCCGTTTCGGGGCGGCTTAGCGGCCGTGCCGATGATCGCCGGCATGAGCAGACTCAAAAACTTCATCTCGCGCCCATTTGCGGCCGGGCTTGCCGGGGGCCTCGTGGTCGGCCTCCTGGGGCTCGTCGCGATCGCCACCGGTCTGGTGCAGGGCAATTCGACCACGACGACCACGACCGTCGCATCGACCGGTTCGCCACCGCTGCACACCGAGGCGGCGGCCGCCAGCGGTCTCACCGCGGGCGCGATCTACAACCGCGACGGCGGCTCCGTCGCCTACATCGAGGCGCAGGAGAAGAGCACGCCCTCGGCATCCCCCTTCGATCCGGCGCCCCAGCAGGGCGGGACCGCGACCGGCTCCGGCTTCCTCATCGACAACGACGGGCACATCCTCACCAACGCGCATGTCGTCGACGGCGCCAGCTCCGTCACGGTCAAGCTCGGCGAGGACGGCGAGCAGCTCGACGCGAAGGTGGTCGGCGTGGACAAGTCGACCGACGTCGCGGTGCTCGGCGTCGACCCCTCGAAGGTCAACGCCCAGCCGCTGTCATTCGGTGACTCCGACCACCTCAACGTCGGCGACGCCGTCGTTGCGATCGGTAACCCGTTCGGCCTCGACCGGACGGTGACCTCGGGGATCATCTCCGCCCTGCAGCGCCAGATCAGCGCCCCGGACGGCTTCGAGATCTCGAACGTGATCCAGACCGATGCGGCGATCAACCCGGGCAACTCCGGCGGTCCGCTGATCGACGCGAACGGCTCGGTGATCGGGATCACCTCCCAGATCGCCACCGACGGCAGCAGCCAGGGCAACGTCGGCATCGGCTTCGCGGTGCCGATCAACACGGCGAAGACCGTCGCCCAGCAGCTGATCGACAACGGCAGTGCCCAGCATGCCTACATCGGCATCAAGGGCGGCGACGTGACGCCCGAGATCGCATCCGCGCTGCACCTCGACGTCTCCGCGGGCGCACTCGTGCAGAGCGTCGAGAAGGGCAGCCCCGCCGCCGCGGCCGGCCTGCAGGCGGGAAACACCAAGGTCGGCATCAACGGCCAGCAGGTCGCCGCCGACGGCGACATCATCACCGAGGCCGACGGCCAGAAGGTGACGGGCATGGACGACCTCATCGCCATCGTCAACAGCCACCAGCCCGGCGACACGATCCAGCTGCAGGTCGATCGCAACGGCCAGACGCACACGCTCACGCTGAAGCTCGGGACGCGACCCGCGAACGCCGGCTGACCCTGAGTACCCGGCTGGCCCCAAGGCGGCGCCGCCCCTCGGCGGCGCCGCCCCGGAGGCTTATCGTTTGCGGCGTGCGCACGAAGATCTGCGGCATCACGAGATTCGAGGACGCCGAGGCGGCGGTCCAGGCGGGCGCCTGGGCGATCGGCCTCAACCACTGGCGAGCGAGCCCGCGCCTGATCGAGCCCGGCGTTGCCGAGGAGATCGGGGCGGCGATGCGGCGGCAGGTCGCGGTCGTCGGCGTCTTCGTCAACGCGACGCTGGACACGATCGTTGCGGCGGCTGAACGCGGGCAGCTCGGCTACGTGCAGCTGCACGGCGACGAGGGGCCGGCGTTCTGCTCCGAGGTCGCCCGTCGCACCGGCTGCAAGGTGATCAAGGCATTCCGCGTGCGCTCCGCCGCCGAGGTGCGCGGCGCGGAGGCCTTCCGGACGGACTTCCATCTCTTCGACGCCTACCGGCCACGCATGCCGGGTGGCACCGGCGAAAGTTTCGATTGGGAGCTCGTCCGCCGCCGCCGTTCACCGCGCCGGGGCGGTGTCCCGGCGATCGTCGCTGGCGGCCTCACGCCGGAGAACGTCGGCGAGGCGATCCGCGCATCGAACGCGTGGGCGGTCGACGTTGCGGGCGGCGTCGAGGTCGAGGGCAAGCCGGGGATCAAGGACCACGACCTGATCCGCAGCTTCATCGAGGCGGCGCACCTGGCGGGGGAGCCGAGCCCGGCATGAGCTCCGAGCCCGCCCGCCCGCCGGCGCCCGCGCCGGGCATCGAGGGACGCTTCGGCCCGTACGGCGGCCGTTACGTGCCCGAAGTCCTGATCCCGGCACTGGACGAGCTCACCGAGGCCTTCGCCGAGGCGCGCGCCGACCCCGCCTTCCGCGAGCGGCTCGACGGCCTGCTCCGCGACTTCGTCGGCCGCCCGACGCCGCTCTACCGCGCCGAGCGGCTCTCGGATCTCGTCGGCCGCACCGTCTACCTGAAGCGCGAGGACCTGACCCACACGGGCGCCCATAAGATCAACAACGCCGTCGGTCAGGCGCTGCTGGCGGAGCGTATGGGCAAGCGGCGGATCATCGCCGAGACCGGCGCCGGTCAGCACGGCGTCGCGACCGCGACGGCCTGCGCCCTGCTCGGGCTCGAGTGCGTCGTTTACATGGGCACCGAGGACATGCGCCGCCAGCGGCCCAACGTCGAGCGGATGGAGCTGATGGGGGCGACGGTCGAACCGGTCGAGGCCGGCGCCAGGACGCTCAAGGAGGCGGTTAGCGCTGCGATCCGCGACTGGGTCACGAACGTCGGCGACACCCACTACATCATCGGCTCTGCCGTCGGCCCGGCCCCGTATCCGGCCCTCGTCCGCGATCTGCAGCGGGTGATCGGCGACGAGGCGCGCGAGCAGATCCTCGCCGCCGAGGGCCGCCTTCCCGACCGCGTCATCGCCTGCGTCGGTGGCGGCTCGAACGCGATCGGCACCTTCGCCGGCTTCGTCGACGACGAGGGCGTTGAGCTAGTCGGCGTCGAGGCCGCGGGCGAAGGGCTCGATGCCCGCCACGGCGCCTCGCTTGGCGCCGGCCGCACCGGCGTCCTACACGGAGCGCTCTCCTCGGTGCTCGCCGACGACGAGGGCCAGATCCTCGAGGCGCACTCGATCTCCGCCGGCCTCGACTACCCGGGCGTCGGCCCCGAGCACGCCTGGCTGCGCGACAGCGGCAGGGCCCGTTATGAGTCGGTCACCGACGAGCAGGCGCTCGACGCGTTCGCCCTGCTCTCGCGGCTCGAGGGGATCGTGCCCGCGCTCGAGTCCTCGCACGCGATCGCCTGGCTGCTCGCCGGCGCCGACGACGAGGGCGAGGGCCTCGACGTCCTCACCCTCTCCGGCCGCGGTGACAAGGACCTCGACGAGGCGCTCGCCAAGCTCGGTCGCCGGGAAGGCCCCGACGACTGAATGACCGCGGCGAGCGGAATCGAACGCATCAGAGCGGCCTTCGCCGCCGCCCGTGGCGAGGGCCGGGCGGCGCTGATGCCGTACCTGATGGGCGGCTACCCGGACCTTGCAATCTCGGTCGCCGTTGCGCACGCCTACGTCGATGCGGGCGCCGATCTGATCGAGCTCGGCGTGCCCTACTCGGACCCGCTCGCGGATGGCCCCGTGATCCACGCTGCGGCGACCGAGGCGCTCGGCGCGGGGACGACGCTGGCCGACGTGCTGACGATCTGCGCGGAGCTGGGGGAGAGGCTGCCGATCCTGCCGATGGTCTACACGAACATGGCGCTCGCCTCCGGCGCCGAGCACTTTGCGCAGCTGCTCGCTGAGGCGGGGGCGGCTGGGGTGATCATCCCCGACCTGCCGCCCGGCGAGGACCGCGAGCTGCCGGCGGCGCTCGCCGCCCGCGGACTGGCGCTGATCCCTTTCGTCGCGCCGACGACGCCACCGCCCCGGCGCCGGCGGCTGCTCGCCGACGTGCAGGGCTTCACCTATGTGGTCTCGCTGACGGGCGTCACCGGCGAGCGGGAGGCGCTGCCCGCCGACCTCGCCGACCTCGTCGCCGCAGTCCGCGAGGAGTCGGGTGCGCCGGCGGCGGTCGGCTTCGGCATCTCGACCCCCGAGCGGGCGGCGGAAGTCGGGCGGATCGCCGACGGCGTGATCATCGGCAGTCGGCTCGTCCGCGCCGTCGGCGAGGCGGGTGGGGACGTGGCGGCGGCGCAGGATGCGGTCGGCGGCTTTCTCAGGCAGACCCGTGCCGCCCTCGGATCTGGTTAGATTTCGCGCCCATGCAGCTCCTCGTCTTTCTCGCGATCGCGCTCGTCGGCTTTCTGGTCTTCATCGCCATCGACCTCGGCGGCACCATCGGCGCCCTGCTCTTCCTGCTCATCCTGCTGATTGGCGGCATGATGCGCGCCTGGGCGCCGCTCGTCGAGTGGGTCCGCGGCCCATCCGCCAAGCTCTGAGAGACCCTCTAAGCAGCTCGCCTCCGTTCAGGAGAAGAAGCGCCGAGCGATCTCGAGCAGTTCGAGATCGACGGTCTTGATGCCTTCGACCTCGGTGAGAGGCACCGAGACGATCCGGTCTCCACGCAGCGACGCCATCCGGCCGAACTCGCCGGCTCGGGCCATCTCGTACGCCTTCGCGCCGTACCGGGTCGCGAGGACCCGGTCGTGCGCCGTTGGCGTGCCGCCCCGCTGGATGTGGCCGAGGGTCACGGTCCGGGTCTCGTAGCCGGTCAGCTGCTCGAGCTCGGTGGCGAGCGCCGGGCCGACGCCCCCAAGCCGCTCGTAGCCGTACTCGTCAGTTTCCTCGGAGGCGAGCACCAGGTGCTCATCGCTGCCCGCGAACTTGAGCCTGGCCCCTTCGGCGACGACGATGATCGAGAAGTCCTTCCCGCGCTCGTGGCGGCGGGTGATCGCGTCAGCGATCTCCTGCGGCGTCGTCGGCACCTCGGGGATGACGATCCCGTCGGCCCCGCCGGCAATGCCGCCGTGTAGCGCGATCCAGCCCGTGTTGCGGCCCATCACCTCGACGACCATCACCCGGTCATGGGACTGCGCGGTCGTGTGTAGGCGATCGATCGCCTCGCTGACCACGTGCACGGCGGTGTCGAAGCCGAACGTGTAGTCGGTGCCGACGATGTCGTTGTCGATCGTCTTGGGCACCCCGATCAGCGGCATGCCGTGCTCCTCGTGTAGCTCGCGGGTCATCCACATCGTGTGCTCGCCGCCGATCGCGACGACGGCGTCGAGCGAGTCGGCCGCGATTGCCTCCTGCAGCAGATCGATCGCCCCCTCGCGCACCGGCTCGAAGCTCGAGGTGCGGAGGATCGTGCCGCCGAGTGGCAGGATGCCCGAGACCGTGCGCATGTCGAGATCCATGTAGTCGCGCTCGGCCAGGCCCTTGAAGCCGCGCATGATCCCGATCGCCTCGTCGTCGCCGTCGATCGCCGAGCGTGAGACCGCCCTGATCACGGCGTTCAGGCCCGGGCAGTCGCCCCCGGCTGTGAGCACTCCGATCCGCATCCGCCCGCACCCTAGCGAGGCTGCCCGGAGAGCCGGTGATAATCGTGTCCATGTCCGGGCAGGGAGACCACGCCATCCTGTACGACGCCGAGTGCGCCTTCTGCACGCGGATGCTCGACCTGATCATGCGACGCGATCAAGCCGGGCGTCTGCGGGCCGTCCCGATCCAGAGTGGGGAGGGCCAGCGGCTGCTGACGGCGGCGGGTGTCCCGGAGGCCGAGCGCCTCGACTCGTGGCATCTCGCGGCGCCGAACGGCACCATCACCTCGGGCGGGGCAGCGGGGCCGGCACTGCTTCGGCTGCTGCCGGCCGCCGGCGCCGCGGCCACGTTGCTCGCCACGTTCCCCGGCGCGACGGAACGCGCCTATCGCTGGATCGCCGGCCATCGCGGCCTGCTCGGACGCTTCCTCGTCCTTTGCGTCCTCCTCCTGGCGGCGCCGATGGCCGCAGCCGGCTGCGGGACGACGGTTCAGGAGGGATCGAAGCTGACCGTCTACGTGAGCGTGCCGCGCAGCGGCCCGCTCGGCCCGGTCGGCGATCGCATCCTCGCCGGCGCCCGCGCCGCGCTCGCCGACGCCGGTGGCGAGCAACGTGGCGCGCCGGTCGAGATCGTGCCTCTCGACGACGTTGACGGCAGCGGCCCGGATGCAACCTGGAGCCAAGCGCAGGTCGCGGCAAACGCGCGCACGGCCACCGAGGACTCCGCCTCGATCGCCTACATCGGTGATCTCGAGTCTCCCGCGACGCAGGTCTCGACGCCGATCACCAACGAGGCGGGGCTCCTACAGGTAGCCCCCGGCCCGGTCGAGCGGAGGCTACTCGCCGAGCCCGGCGGCAATGACGTGCCGACCCACGTTCAGACCTCGGGCACGCGGACGCTGGGCACCACCTTCAGTGGCGACACGGCGGCGGGGCGCCAGCTCGCAAATCCCCACACCGACGGCTACGTCGCAATGCAGACGATCCTCGACTCGATCGACCGGGCCGGGGACCCGCTGAGCCGGGGCGACGTGATCAACGCCTTCATGTCGACCTCCGACCTGCAGACCGAGCTCGGCGCGCTGACGATCGGCGCCGACGGCGCCGCCGTCTACGACTCAGGCCAGGGCTGAGGCGAGCCCCGACTCGATGTCTGGCTGCTTGAAGACGTAGCCGCCGTCGAGCGCCCGGCGCGGCATTGCCCGCTGGCCGCCCGTCGCGACCTCGCCGAGCTCATTGCCGAGCCGCGCCTTGACGGCGAGCTTCGGGACGGGCAGCACCGCGGGCCGGCCAAGCGCCCTGCCGAGCGCCTTCGAGAAGGCCCGGTTGGTGACCGGCTCGGGGGCGCAGGCGTTGTAGACGCCGGTGGCGGAGGCGGTGTCGAGCGCCCAGACCACCAGGGCGACCTCGTCCTCGAGGCTGATCCACGCCATGTAGTTGCGCCCGCCGGCGACCGGGCCGCCGAGGCCGAGCTTGAAGGGCAGTAGCAGCTCCGAGAGCAGGCCCGAGTCCTTGTCGAGGACGAGGCCGGTGCGCATGATCGCCAGGCGTACGCCCGAGCCGTCGACCTCGTGTGCGGCAGCCTCCCAGGCGACGCAGACCTTCGCGTCGAAGCTTTCGCCCGGACCGGTCTCCTCGTCCACGATCGCCTCGCCGCGGTTTCCGTAGTAGCCGACTGCGGACTGCTGGACGAGCACCTTCGGGCGCTTCGGCGCCGAGAGCAGCGCCTGCACGAGGTTGTGGGTCGCCGTCTCCCGCGAGGTCAGGATCCGCTTCTTGACCTCGTCGGTCCAGCGCTGGTTGATCGGCTCGCCGACCAGGTTGACGACGCCGTCGACGCCGTCGAGAGCCTCGGCGGGCGGGCGCTCGAGTGCCGGGTTCCACGGATGCCAGCTGACCGTGGGATTGGTCGCGCGCGCCTTCTCCGGCGAACGCGTCAGCCCGACGACCTCGTCGCCGCGAGTGAGCAGGACATCGCAGACGCCCCTCCCGATCGTCCCCGTTGCCCCCGTAACTAGAACGCGCATGCTGCCTCCTGCTTGGGGAAAGGACGGACGCGAGAGCCTAGCGGCCGCGTCTACTGGCGACCTCAGCCGACGGTCTGAAAGGTCCCGGTCTCGTCGGAGACGCGGGCGAGGCCGGCTCGCTTGGCCTCGGTGACGACCGCTTCGGCAACGGTGGGAGCAACGTCGCGATTGAAGACGCTGGGGATGATGTAGTCCTCGTTCAGGTCGTCGTCATCGACGCAGGCGGCGATGCCCTGCGCCGCGGCCAGCTTCATCTCCTCGGTGATCCGCGGGGCGCCTGCATCGAGGGCGCCGCGGAAGATGCCAGGGAAGGCGAGCACGTTGTTGATCTGGTTCGGGTAGTCCGAACGGCCTGTGGCCATGATCCGCACGTATGGATCGGCGTCCTCGGGCATCACCTCGGGCGTCGGGTTCGCCATCGCGAAGACGATCGCGTCGTCGGCCATCGCCCCCAGCGAATCCGCCTCGATCAGGCCGGGGCCTGAGAGACCGATGAACAGGTCGGCGCCCTCGAGCACCTCGTTCGGGCCGCCGCTGCGCTTCTCCGGGTTCGAGACCTCGGCGAACCAGCTCTTGATCGCGCTCATACCGCCGCTCGCGTAGTCGGCGCGCTCGGTCGAGACAGCGCCCTGACGGTCGCAGCCGATGATGTTCGTGACGCCGCTCGCCTGCAGCATCTTCGTGCAGGCCATGCCGGCCGCGCCGAGGCCGACGAGAACCACGTTCAGGCTCTCGATCGGCTTACCGACGATCTTCAGGGCGTTGAAGAGTGCCGCCATCATCACCACGGCGGTGCCGTGCTGGTCATCGTGGAAGACGGGGATGTCGAGCTCGTCCTTCAGCCGTTCCTCGATCTCGAAGCAGCGGGGAGCGGAGATGTCCTCGAGGTTGATGCCGCCGAACGTCGGCGAGATCAGCTTCACGGTCTGGATGATCTGCTCGGGATCATTGGTCGACAGGCAGATCGGGAAGGCGTCGACGCCGGCGAACTCCTTGAAGAGCATCGCCTTGCCTTCCATCACCGGCATCGCGGCCTCGGGGCCGATGTCGCCGAGGCCGAGCACGGCGCTGCCGTCGGAGACGACGGCGACAGTGTTCTTCTTGATCGTGAACTCGAACGCCTTGGCGCGGTCCTGGGCGATCTCCGTGCAGACGCGGGCGACGCCGGGCGTGTAGGCCATCGAGAGGTCGTCGCGCGTCTTCAGCGGGTACTTGTTCGCCTGCTCGATCTTCCCGCCGCGGTGCATGGCGAAGGTCCGGTCTGTGTACTCCAGGACCTTGGCGCCGCGGGTCCCGCCGATCGCGCGCAGGATCTGCTCCCAGTGCTCTGGGCCGCGGGCGTCGATCGTGAACTCGCGCACCCGCTTCCCCTCGGCGCCGGCGCCGGGAACGAGGTCGACGCTCTGCAGCGCGCCGCCGGATTCGGCGATCGCGGCCGTGATCCGGCCGAGCGGCTCGTTGCGCGCGTCGAGCTCGACGCGCACCGTCACCGAGAACTGTGCGCTGACACTGGCCATGGGCGCGCGTGATCATAGTCTGGCTCCGATGACGAGCTCCCAGCCGGAACCGGTGTTGCGAGCGGCCGTCGAGGCCGACGCTCCGCGGCTGCGCGAGCTCGCCCGCTGCGCCTACTCCCGATACGTCGAGCGGATCGGCGGCGAGCCCCGGCCGATGCGCGACGACTACGTGGAGGTGATTGCCTCCTGGGACGTGACCGTCGCCGAGCGGGACGGCGAGATCCTCGGCCTGCTCTGTTGCGGTGAGAGCGGTGACTACGGCGGCTTCGCGATCGACAACGTCGCCGTCGCACCTGAGTGGCAGGGCACGGGCCTCGGGCGCAGGCTGCTCGAGCTGGCCGAGCAGCGTGCGCTGGCCGCGGGCTCACGACGAGATCCGTCTGCTCACGCACGAGACGATGGTCGAGAACCTGGCCCTCTACTCGCGCATCGGCTATGTCGAGTACGAGCGCCGCCCCGTCGGCCGCGGCCACGTCGTGCTCGATGCGCAAGGCGCTGGCGGCCACAGCGGACTGACCGCTGTCCCGGCGTCGCAAGTAACCTCGTCCCATGGGAAGGGTCCGCGGGATGGTGGCGATCGCGCTTGTTGCCCTTGCAGCCCTCGGGTGCGCTGACTCGGGGTGGGCGAAGCTGAAGACGAAGGGCTACCACGTTCCGGGGAACCCATCGCAGGTGGCCGCTGCGCCAGCTGGCACCGTCTACTTCACCGACGTCTTCGAGACCTACAAGAGCACGGGCCTGCCGGTCGGCAGCGGGCCGATCAGGGCGCTCGATCCGAAGTCCGGGAAGCTGACCTCCTACCGGCAGACCGTGGAGCAGTCGGGCGGCACCACGGGGGCGCCGTACGACCTTGCCTTCGACGACCACGGCAACCTCTGGTTCACCGAGCCGGCGCTGCAGCGGATCGGTCGGCTGACCCTGAGCGGGCCTGACGCCGGCCGGGTCGTTCGCTTCGAGGCCGGCCTGCCGCCGAGCGGTGATGCGGAGCACCCCACCTATCTGACCCAGATAATCGCCGGGCCTGACGGTGCCATGTGGTTCCTCGACTCCGGGGGCAATCGGCTTGGCCGGATCGCCGCGGACGGAACGGTCACCGCCACCAGCCTGCCGGGCCCGCCCCGCAATTTGGTCTCGGGTCCGCTGCACAGCGTCTGGGTATCGGTCGGCAAGCAGTTCCTCCGTGTGAGCACCGGCGGGCAGATCTCGGGCTTCCCGGCGAAGCCGCTCGGCGCCGGGACGCTCTCGGCCTCGCCCCAGAAGGACACGCTCCTGAGCTGCTCAGGCAAGGGGCTCGAGCGGATCAGCAAGGAGGGCATGGTCAGCCCGAGGAAGAAGAAGGGCTGCGCGCAGAACCAGATCCTCGGCCCTGACGGCGGCCTATGGGCGTCCGGCGGCTGGTACTCGGGCGGCGTCGAGCTCGCCCACCATGTCTACCGGACGAGCCCGAAGAGCGGGCGAACCAAACGCTTTCGGGTCGGCAAGGAGAGCGGTTTCGTCACCGGTGGCAATCATCAGATCGCCGCCGCGGGCCGGCGCCTCTGGATGAGCGATCCGAGCGGCCGCCTGGTACGGATCACCCCTCCTTAGAGCCGTCTGTCGCCTTCGTCGGGTCCTTGCCCGCGTAGACCTGGCGCAGGAAGCGGCGCATGCCCGTCGCCGCCTTGCCCTCGAGGTGGTAGAGGGCGTCGACGTGGCTGGCGTTGCGGACGCGGACGAGCTTCGAGTTCGGGAAGCTCGCGGCGACGCGCTTGTTCTCGATCGGGGTCGTGACATCGTCGAGCTCGCCGGACAGGACCAGGGTCGGCGCGGTTGTCGGCGTCATCCCTTTGCGGATCGGCGGCTCGCGTTTGTCGGTCGGCTGCGGCCAGTCGATGCATTCGACGTAGCTCAGGCTCGAGGAGAGCTCGACCTCGCGTGGGGTGAAGGGGGTGAAGGCGTCGCGTGGGTAGGCCTTGATCGACTTCTCGAGCTCGGCCCGGCGCTGCGCGGGCGGGTCCTTGCGGTCCCAGATCATCGGGTAGTCGTTGCAACTGACGATGTACTCGATCGACTGCGTGTACTGGCGCGGGTGCTTGTTGGCGGGCTTCTCGACGTGGATCAGCGCGCGGTAGGGGCCGGGGTGGCCACGTAGCTGCGCCGAGACGGCGCGATTGATCCGCCGGTAGCTGCCCGGGGCGCCGTACTCGCCGGCCCCGGCGATTGCGTCGATCAGCGGTCCGGCACCGCGGCCGGTCGAGCGCAGGAACTTCGCCATCCGGTCGAGCCGGGCGAGCGGGTCGCCGTGGCAGTGTGGGTCTCGGTCACAGACGGTCTGCAGGTTCCTGATCCCGGCCCTCGGCAGGCTCGGGTACCAAGCCGCCTCGCCGCGGACGGGGTAAGCGGAGTCGAGAATCAGCGCCTGCAGGGTGTCGGGGAAGCGGTATGCGTAGGACTGCGCCAGGTAGGTGCCATAGGAATCGCCGTAGAGGGTGATCTTGTCGAGGCCGAGTGCCTCGCGCACGGCGTTCACGTCCTCCGCGTTGTTGGCGGTCGTGTAGGACTCGAACTTCGGACCCAAGCGGTCGGCGCACACCGCCGTCGCGTAGATCTCCGGAGCTCGGGCGCGCTGGATGTCGGGGCAGCCGATGAGGTCGGAGCGGCCGGTCCCGCGCTGGTCGACGAGCACGAGGTCGTGCGAGTCGAGGAGGTCGCCGAAGGCCTTCTCGTAGGCGCTGGCGGTGCCCTCGCTCGAGTATCCGGGGCCGCCCTCGGAGGCGAAGATCGTGCCCTGGGCGGGGCCGGGGTCGGAGTGGCGGCGGATGGCGAAGCCGACCTTCGTCGTCCCGAGAGAGGGGTCCGAGCGGAAGATCGGGACCTGGATCGAGCCGCAGCGGTAGCCGCGCGGAACCGGCAGCGAGCCGCACGGCTTCAGCTCCTCGTAGGAGATCGAGCCGGCGGGGGTGGTGCTCGCCGGCTGTCCCGCGCTCGAGGTGGTCGTCGCTGCGTTGCCGCCGCCGCACGCGGTGAGCACGACGCAGGTGGCTGTCAGCAGGGCGGTGGCCGCGCCGGCTCGCCGGCGAGATCGAGGCGCACAACCGAACATCCACTGAGGGTACCTCCAGCCGCGCCTATGATCAGGCCGGATGGCGGCTGACGAGCAGAAGGGCGATGCGGCGGCGAGCTCGGTCGCCGAGGCGCCGCCGGGCGAGCTCTTCCTGATTGACGGCAACTCGCTCGCCTACCGGGCCTTCTTCGCGCTGCCGGAGTCGATGGCGACCTCCGACGGCCGGCCGACGAACGCGATCTACGGGCTCGCCTCGATGATGGTCAAGCTGCTCACGGATTACCGGCCGGCGGCCGTCGCCGTCGCCTGGGACGCGGGCTGGTCTGGCCGCGAGCAGACGTACGAGGCCTACAAGGCGCAGCGCAAGTCGCGGCCCGACCTGCTCAAGGAGCAGTGGCCGCAGCTGATGCCGCTATCCGAGGCGTTCGGCTTCACCAACGTGCGCGTCGAGGGCTACGAGGCAGACGACGTGATCGCGACGCTGAGCGCGCAGGCGCGCGAGCGCGGGATCCCCGTCATGGTCCTGACCGGCGATCGCGACGCCTACCAGCTCGTCGGTGACGGGATCCGGGTGATGAGCACCGGCCGCGGCGTCACCGACACCAAGGTCTACGACCGCGAGGGTGTGATCGAGCGCTACGGCGTGCCGCCGGAGCTGGTCACCGACCTGATCGGGCTCAAGGGCGATACCTCCGACAACATCCCGGGCGTCCCGGGGATCGGCGACAAGACCGCCGCGACGCTGCTGCAGCAGTTCGGTGACCTGGAGACGGTGCTCGCCAGCGTCGACGAGATCTCCGGCGCGAAACGCAAGGAGAACCTCACCAACCATGCCGAGGACGCGCGGGTCTCCAAGCAGCTCGCGACGATGATCTTCGACGTCGACACCGGACTCGACCTGAACGACCTGATGGCGTCCGGGGAGCCGGACCTGAGCCGCCTGCGCGAGTTCGCCGCCGAGTTCGAGATGCGCCAGGTGATCCAGCGGCTCGAGGAGGACTGGGACGGTGCCGTGCCCGAGCGCGCCGCCGAGATGCGGATCGAGCTCGAGGCAGAGCTTGGAACGCCGGCCGACCTGGCCGAGGGCGCTGACGCGGCGATCGGTTATCTGGGCGGCCGCTGGGGTGGCTGGGACGGCAGCCGCGCGCTCACCGGCGAGCAGCCGGATCCGGTCGCCTTTGCTGAGGCGCTCGGTTCGCGGCCGCTGATCGCCCACGACGCGAAGTCGCTTGCTGGCGGCGGGCCGCGGGGCTTGCTCGCTCTGGCGCCCGCCGGCGCCCTCAACCTCGCCCACGACACGATGGTTGCCGCCTATCTGATCGACCCCGCGCGGCGCACGTACGTGCTCGAGGAGCTCGCCGCCGACGAGGGGGTCGCGATCGCCGCCCCCGATGAGGGCTCCCCGGCCGGCGCCGATGACGGGCAGCTGACGCTCGACGGTGAGGAGGTCGGCCCCGACCCCGCCCGCGACGCGCGGCTCGCCTGGGAGCTGGCGGCGCTGCAACGGCCGAAGCTCGAGCAGCTCGGCCTCGTCGAGCTCCTCGCCGACGTCGAGATGCCGCTGATCGAGGTCCTCGCTGCGATGGAGCGCGAGGGCTTGAAGCTGGACACCGAGCGGCTCGCCGCGATCTCCGACTCGCTCGCCGGCGAGGCCGAGGGGCTCGAGCAGGAGATCTGGGGCCTGGCCGGGCATGAGTTCACGATCGGCTCGCCGCAGCAGCTCGGCGAGGTGCTCTTCAACGAGCTCGGCCTGACGCGCAAACGGCGCGGCAAGACGGGCTTCTCGACCGACGCCCGCGTCCTCGCCCAGATCCGCGACGAGCACGCGATCATCGCCAAGGTCGAGCGCTGGCGCGAGGTGACGAAGCTCAAGAACACCTACCTGGACACGCTGCCGACGCTGATCGACGCCGAGACCGGCCGGATCCACACGACGTTCAGCCAGGTCCGGGCCGCGACGGGGCGGCTCTCATCGACGAATCCAAACCTGCAGAACATCCCGATCCGGACCGAGCTCGGCCGGCCGGTCCGCGGGTGCTTCGTCGCCGAGCCCGGCAACGTGCTCGTCTCCTGCGACTACAACCAGGTCGAGCTCAGGGTCCTCGCGCACGTCGCCGGTGATGAGACGCTGCGCGAGATCTTCGCCTCGGGCGCCGACGTGCACTCGGCGACGGCCGCCGAGATCATCGGCGCTGATCCCGATGCGATCTCGGTCGGCGATCGATCGAAGGCGAAGATGGTCAACTACGGCATCGCCTACGGGCTCAGCGCCTTCGGCCTCGCCGACCGCCTCAACATCGACGTCAAGGAGGCGGCCGCCTACATCGACCGCTACTTCGAACGCTTCGAGGGCGTCAAGCGCTTCATCGACGAGACGATCGAGCGGGCGACCGACGAGGGTCAGGTGACGACGCTGATGGGCCGCCGTCGGCTGATCCCGGAGCTCCGTTCCCGCAACCGCCAGACGCGTGGGCTGGGGGAGAGGCTCGCCGTCAACACCGTGATCCAGGGGACCGCTGCGGACATCATCAAGCTGGCGATGATCAGCTCTCGGGTGGCCCTCACCGACGCCGACCTCGCCTCGCGGCTGATCCTGCAGATCCACGACGAGTTGCTCTTCGAGGGACCCGAGGCCGAGGCGGACGCGGTCGCCGAGCTCGCCCGCCGCGAGATGATCGCCGCCTTCGACCTCGATCCGCCGCTCGCAGTCGACACCGGCGTCGGCGCGGACTGGCTCTCGGCGAAGTAGTCCCCTGAACGCGACGAGGGCGCCCGCCGGGCGCCCTCGTCGGTGTCCTTCCGGGTATTTCCCGGGTCCGCTGGGGGGGGGGTCAGCTCCCGTCGCCGGCCGGGTCCTGCTTGACCAGCTGGACGTCGGTGAAGACGATGCCGTCGGCAGTCGTCTTCAGCTCGGCCTGGTGGACGACAGCGCCGGCAACCAGGTCGGCCGTCGTGCACTGGGATGCCTCGTCGCCGGGGCCGTGGTGGCCCGCAGGCGGACCCTGGTGCGCACCGTCGGGCGGCGGAGGCGGACCCTGCGGGTCACCGCCGTCGCCGGGATCCTCGGCGGCCATTGTGGTGTCGTCGCCGGTGTCGTCGTCACCGGTCGTGTCCGAGTCGCCGTGGCAACCGCATTCGATCCGCGTTTGGTCATCGACGGCGCCCGTGACGGTGTCGCCGCCGTAGAGGTCGATGACGAGCACGCCCGTGTCGGCGTCGAAGCTCTCGATCGTGCCGGAGTTCTCGGCGCCGTCCATCGTGCCGTCGCCGTCGGTGTCCGCCTTGCGGGGGTTGGTCTTCGCCTTGAACTCAGCGCGGTTCTTGGCGCCGTCCTTGTCCTGATCGCGCTTGCCCTGCTTCTTCGTCAGCGACAGGTGGTAGCGCTTCTCCCATTTGTCGGGGATCTTGTCGTGGTTTCGGTCCTTGGCTGCGGCCGGACCGGCGAGCGTCAGTACCAGGACTGCAATCGCCCCCAGCAGCGCCGCGATGGTCATCTTCCTCATCGTTCCCTCCTCGGGTCGCCCGCGGCGCTCGGCCTCCGGGCGGTGGTGCGTGCGTTCACTGGGGGAACCCGCACCGGCCGGAAAGATCACGCGACGGTTCAGCCGGTGGTTTCGCTGCCGAGCCCGGCGCCGTCCCGACCACCACCGTCACCACCACCGTCCTCGCCACTCGGCCCCGCATGGCTCGATCCGCCGCTCGGCGGGGGCGGCAGCGGCGGCGAATCGTCGCCTGGCGTGTCCTCGGTGGAGCCTGAGCTCCCGCTGCCGTCGTGGCTGCCACCATCCTCCGGCGGCCCGCCACCGCCGGGTCCTTGGTGGGTGGGGGGAGGCTGGTTGCCCGTCGGCGCTCCGCCGCCGTCCCCGCCCGGGCCTGGGCCGGGGCCGTGGCCCGAGCCACCGCCCCCCGGAGGCGGCGGCTGGGAGCCGGCGAGGTTGCCGCCGGCGCCCGAGGAGCCGCCCGAGGAGCCGCCGGGCCCGCTCGCCCCCGGCGTGGCAGGCCCGTTCGATCCCGATTCGTAGCTGGAGGACGACCCGGACCCGCCACGCGAGCCCCCGTCTGGGGCACCGGCGGCTGCGTGCTGGGCAGGCCCGGCCGCAGAGCTTGCCGCCGTTGCGGCTCTGGCTGCCGCCTCGGTGCCGCTCGCAGAGCCGAGTATCGCTGCACCCTCACCGCCCGTGGCCTCCACCTTCGCCGGCTGCTCGTCGGCGCTGGCGCGATCAGTCCGGCGGTGCTCGATCGCGACGCCGCCGCCGACCAGCAGGGCAGCGGTCGAGAGCGCTGCGGCGACCTTGACCCCGGCGCTGACGCCGCCCGCACCGAGGCCGATACCGAGCCCCGTCGCGCCGGCGCTGCCCGCGGAGGAGCTCGCGAGCAGCAGACGCAGGATCGGTAGCGGGACGACCGCGCCGAGCGCGTCGCGGAGCGCCGTACGGGCGCGGAAGATGAGTCCGCGGACGGCCGTCGAGCTGGTCCCAAGTTCGGCGGCGAGCTCGGCATGTCCCTCGCCTTCTAACTCGCGGCCGACGAGCGCGCGGCGCTGCGCCTCGGGCAGCGCACAGATCGCCGTCACGAGCGCCTGCAGCTCCTCGTTGCGCTCGGCGATCTGAGGCGGCTGCGGAACCCCGTCGTAGGCGGGATCGAGTTCCTGCCAGTCGGGTTCGTCGCGGATCGCGTTCAAGGCGCCGTTGCGGACGATGGTGAACAGCCACGACCGCAGGGCGATCTCGCGGTCGTCGCCGAGGATCGCCTTGTGTGCCTTCAGCAGGGAGGCCTGGACGACGTCCTCGGCGCGGTGAAAGGGGATGAAAGCCGCCGCGAACGAGGTCAGAGGGAGCTGGTAGCGGCCAACGATTTCGTCGAAGGCCGCCTCGTGGCCCTCGCGGAGCAGCTTCACGAGTCGCTCGTCGCTCTGCGTCGCGAGCATGCGCCGGGCGAGCGGGCGGACGGTCGTCTCCGGAGCGACCTCGATGGTGCCGGTGCTCTCGCCGGTCGATCTCTGCATCCCCACTGTCTACGTCCTCCCCCGTATCTTCGTTCGATCCGGTCCTCAGCTTGAGCGGGCCGGTGGGCGGGCCGCTCGCAGATTCAACACGGCAAACGCGCGAAGATCACGCGGACGGGTGGAACTCTCCCGAAATCAAACAGATGTCCAGTTTCGGTGGGAGCGCTTCAGTTGACGCCGGCCGCTGCCGATGCTGGGGGTGCCGCGATCTGCCGGCGCCCCTCCTCGCGCGCGAACGAGGGCGGCGCGATGTTCAGGTAGTGGTCGAAGGACCAGCGCACGAAGCGCTCGTTGCTCAGTGCCCGCAGCGCCGGCCCGAGCGCTCGTGGCGGTACGCGCGGGACCAGCTTCTGGGCGCGCAGCATCCACTCGAACTTCCGCCGGTGGGCGGCGTTGAAGGACCCGTAGGCGGCGAGCGCGGCCTCGCGGTCGGAGCGGCCCTCGACGACCGCGCGCAGCTCGCGCCCGGCGGCGATCGAGAAGTAGAAGGCGGTTCGGATGCCCTCGGCGGTCAGCGGCAGGCAGTGACCGGCGGAGTCTCCGCAGAAGAAGACCCCGCCCTCCGTCGCCTCGCGCAGCCGGTGCGGGATCCAGTTGCCCTGGTAGCCGTCCGGCGGCAGGTCGAGTCGTTCGGCGAGCTCGACTGTGGGCTGCTTGACGTGGAAGTGCGGGTCGAAGCTGCCGACGCCGACGCGGAGCTCGTCGCCCGCCGGAAAGCTCCAGCCGTAGCCGGCAGGGACGACGTCCCGTTCGATCCACAGCTCCATGCGGTCGTTGGCGCCGCCCGGATGGACCTCGAGCCCGCGCGAGAGCGGCCCGTCCGGGGGCTGGAATCCCTGCGCGCCGAGCACGCGGCGCCAGCCGAGGCAGTCGACGACGAGCGGCGCCGTCACCGTGCCGCGGTCGGTCTCGACGCCGAAGACGTGGTCGGGGTCGATCTCCGTGCCGGGCGCGGGGCGCTCACCGGCCAGCCCGGCGACCTTCGCCGTTTCGAACCTGGCGTCGCCGCACTGCTCCCAGAGCAGGCGGCAGAGCTCGGGGTAGTCGAAGACCGAGAAGGACCACGGCAGCCGCATGACGGTCTCCCCGTAGGGCGTGTGGAAGTCGAGCTCCCGGAAGGTCTGGCGGATCGAGCCCTCGAGCCCCAGGTTCTCGAGCCAGGCGGTCGGCGCGCCGCAGGCCGAGGTCTGGCGCTCGCCGATCTCGTAGCGGTCGACGAGGAGTACCGAGGCGCCCGAGCCGGCGAGCTCGCGAGCGACCGTGAGCCCGGCGAAGCTGGCGCCGCAGACGATCACGTCCCAGCTCCCTTCGAGGGGCGTGCGCTCGGCGCCGCGCTTGGTCTTGCGGACGGGCATCGGGGTGGCGCAGTGTAGATGCAGGGACCCGGTCCAGTCGACGCTCGGCGCGGAGTGACGGGATTTTCGGACTTCCCTATGATTCCCGCCCTTGTCTGCCGTCGAGACAGCAGGCGGCGCCGTGCTGGCGCCCGAAGGTGCGACCCCCGTGGAGGGGTCCGACGGCCTGTTGCTCGAGATCGACGGCAAGATCGTCCCCAACTACGACGCGACGATCACCCACTTCGACGAGGGTCAGGTCGTCAACGGCGAGGTCGTCCGGATCGACAAGGACGAGGTGCTCGTCGACATCGGCTGGAAGTCCGAGGGCGTCATTCCCTCGCACGAGCTTTCGATCCGCCGTTCGGTCGATCCCGCCGACGAGGTCACCCTCGGCGAGCAGGTCGACGCCCTGGTCCTCACCAAGGAGGACGCCGAGGGCCGGCTGATCCTCTCCAAGAAGCGCGCCCGGTTCGAGAAGGCATGGCGCCGGATCGAGATGGCGAACGAGTCCGGCGAGCAAGTCGAGGGCACCGTGATCGAGGTCGTCAAGGGCGGCCTCATCCTCGACCTCGGCGTCCGCGGCTTCCTGCCGGCGTCGCTCGTCGACATCCGCCGCGTCCACAACCTCGACGAGTTCATGGGCCAGACGCTCGAGTGCAAGGTGATCGAGCTCAACCGCTCGCGTAACAACGTCGTCCTCTCGCGCCGCGCGATCCTCGAGGACGAGCGCAAGGAGCAGCGCGAGCAGATCCTCGGCCGCCTGCAGCCCGGCCAGACCGTCGAGGGCCAGATCTCCAACATCGTCGACTTCGGCGCCTTCGTCGACCTCGAAGGCATCGACGGCCTGATCCACATCTCCGAGATCAGCTGGAGCCACGTCAACCATCCTTCCGAGGTCCTCTCGATCGGCGAGACCGTCAACGTCAAGGTGCTCGACATCGATCGCGACCGCCAGCGCATCTCGCTCGGCCTCAAGCAGACGCAGGAGGATCCGTGGCAGACGGTCCTCAACTCCTACGGCCCCGGCTCCTCGCTCTCCGGCAAGGTCACCAAGGTCGTCGCTTTCGGCGCCTTCGTCGAGATCGTCCCCGGAGTCGAGGGTCTGGTGCACATCTCCGAGCTCGCCGACCGCCATGTCGAGACCCCTTCCGAGGTCGTCACGCCCGGCGAGGAGGTCCGCGTCAAGATTCTCGAGATCGACGAGGAGCGCCGCCGGATCAGCCTCTCGATCAAGCGCGTCGGCGAGGGCGGCATGCCCCTCCGCGACGCCTTCGAGCAGGCGCAGGCCGCCGCGGCGCCGCCCGACGGGGAGGCCTCTGAGCTTGCTGCTCCCGAAGCCTCCACGGAGCCCGAGGCGCCGGCCGCCGAAGAGGGCGTCCCCGAGCTCGGGCTCTCGGACGAGGTCTTCTCCGAGGCTCCCGATCCCGAGCCTGAGACGCCGGACGCAGAGCCGGCCGACTCCGACTCCTAGGCAGGATCCGGAGGCGCGAGCCGATGGGCGCCGCCTCCGGCCGTCCGTCCCTGATCGGCCTCACCGGCGGGGTCGCCGCGGGCAAGTCCGAGACGCTCCGCATCCTCGGCGAGCTCGGCGCCGAGACCCTGTCGACCGACGCCGTCGTCCATGAGCTGCTCGGCAGCGACGAGCTCGCCGGGCTGCTGACCGAGCGCTGGGGCGATCGCGTTCGTGGCGAGGATGGCGGGCTCGACCGAGGCCGGATCGCCGGCATCGTCTTCGAGGAGCCGGAGGAGCTCGCCTGGCTCGAGTCGGTCCTTCACCCCCGCGTCGGGCGACGCGTGCTCGAGTGGCGCGCGGGGCTCGATACCGGCCTCGAGGTGGCCGTCGTCGAGGTGCCCCTGCTCTTCGAAGGCAGCATGGCCGACGCCTTCGACTCGACCATTGCGGTGATTGCCGACGATGGGGTGAGGGCCGAGCGGGCCCGCGGCCGGGGCACGGGCCAGCTCGAGGGTCGCGATTCGCGGCAGCTCTCCCAGGACGAGAAGGCGCAGCGGGCGACCCATGTCGTCGTCAACGACGGCGGGGTCGACGACCTCGAGCGCCACCTGCGCGAGCTCTGGCCGCAGCTGACCGCCGCGCCGACTGACTACCCGGCGCCGTTTTGATGAGCGGCGTCACCGTTATCTTTGAGCGGGTGGCGACGTCTTCCAGGACCACTCGCAGCCCGGCGCGCCGTCGAGCCAAGGGCCGGGCACCGGCCCGTGCGAGGAGATCGCGAGGCCGGGCGACGAGCCGCAGGATCTCGACGGGGGCGATCCTCGTCGTCCTCGCGCTGATCGTCGCGGTCGTCTATGGGATCTCGCGAATCGACGTCGGCGAGAAGTTCACCGAGCTGACCCTGCCCCTCCAGCACGAGGACATCATTCGCCAGCAAGCTGCCGAGAAGCAGGTGCCGGCCGACCTGATCGCGGCCGTGATCTACGCCGAGTCCCGCTTCCATGATCAGACCTCGGATGCGGGCGCCCGCGGGTTGATGCAGATCACGCCGGAGACCGGCGACACGATCGAGAAGCTCTCCGGTGGTCAGACGTTCAACTACGACGACCTCTCGGATCCCGAGCTCAACATCCGCTACGGGACCTTTCTGCTGCACAGCCTGCTCGACCGCTACGACGGCAACGTCGTCGCCGCGCTCGCCGCCTACAACGCCGGGACCAGCAACGTGGACGCCTGGGGCGGGTCCTCGCTGCGGATCGATCAGATCCCGTTTCCGGAGACGCAGAGCTACGTCGAGGAGGTCCTCGACAAGCGCGAGGCTTATCGCCACAAGTACGCGGACGAGCTCGGTCTGTAGCCGCGTGCCGCGCAGGCGGCCGGGCTCAGGTCGGGCGTTGTCGGTCCCGCTGTGACGTCGCGGCGCGCGCTCGGCGGACGACGCGCTCGCGGGCGACGAGCGCGCTGTAGCGGCTGCGGTCCGTTGCGGTCGGCGCGTAGTGCTCGCGAAGCAGGCGCTCGGTCGTCTCGCCCAGCCGGCCATGTGCGATCCGCGACGTCGCGACGATCTGATCGCGGCGCAGGGAGGTGTAGGCGCCGCCGGCGCCGCCGTCGACACGGTCGGCAGGCACGAAGTAGCGACGGCCGCCGCGGCCCTCCTCGATCGTCACCCAGCCGTCGGCGAGCTTGCCATCGGCCTCGACGGCGGCGACCTTGCCGACCATCCGGCCGTCGACGTCCCGGATCCGCTCGCCGACGAGGCGACGCAGCGCGACGGTGGTCGGGCCCGCGCTCGAGCGCAGGGCGGAGCCGGCGAAGCGACGGGCGCGGGGCTTGCTTCGCATCGCGGTATCGAAGTCGCGTTGCGTCAGCGGTGGGGTGGCAGGTGCCGACGGCGGGTGCGGGGGAGGAGTCGCGGCTGGCTCCGCCGGCACGGGTTGAGGCCTGGAGCTTCGCTGTCCCTCGGTGGCTGAGACGGCGACCGGGCGCTCGCGGTCGTTCCGGTCGGGCGGCTGCTTCATTGCCAGAACACTCCTGTGCAGGCGCCCGTGGATTCGGTCAACGAGAAAGCGCCCGGTCATTGCCGGGCTGCATACCTCATCGGCAGGTGGTTCGCGGATCTTTAGACGGAACGGCGCACTCGACGGCGCATTACGCAGCTGTTTCCGTACTTTTCAGGCGCCGTCGCCCGCCACGCCCACCAGGCGGCCGCGAACTGCAGCGGCAGCCGTGCCCACAGCGCCGGCACGGGAATCTGCTTGTAGCGCTCGGGGTTGAGCGCCATGTGCACGTTCGCGGGGTAAACGGCGGCCAGCACCCCGAGGATCCACCAGCGCGCGAACGGATTCCGGGTCCGTGCCGGGATTACGGCGAGGCCGCCGACGAGCTCCGCCACGCCGCTCCACAGGACGAGCTCCCGGTGGGCCGGCAGGTAGTCCGGCATGATCGACTCGTAGATCCGCGGGTTGACGAAGTGGTTGACGCCGGCCGCGATCCAGAATGCTGCGAGCAGGCGCTGTGAGGTGGTCATCGCGGCGCACGCTACCGACTTCGGTGGTACGGGCCGTAGGAACCCGCGCGGCGGGCCCCGCCGGATCGCCCACTCGCGTTACCTTTGGTCGGTGATCGGCACCCCCAAGACTGCGCTTGTCCTCTTCGACGAGGGCCACTCGGAAGCCTGGACGATCGACCCCGAGCGGGCGGCTGCGATGCAGCCGGCGCATCCCGCCGACTCCTCCTTCGCCCGCGCCGCGGAGCTGCTGCGCGCACGCGACTTCGAAGTCGAGCCGACCGGCTCCGAGCCGCTCGCCGAGCAGCTCGCCGGCGCCGCGGCGCTCGTCATCGCTCATCCCTCCGACGAGAAGTGGGAGGCGACGACGGGCCGCGGGGAGCCGCGCTTCAGCGGCGAGGAGCTCGACGCGATCGAGTCCTTCGTCGCCGCCGGCGGTGGGCTCGTCGTCCTCGGCGAGACCGAGGAGGACAAGTACGGCTCGAACCTGAACGAGCTGCTCGGTCGCTTCGGCGTCCGCATCGAGAACGCGACCGTCCAGGACTACGAGCGCCACCGCGACAAGACGCCGTCATGGGTGCTCGCCGACCTGCTCCCCGGCACGCACGCCGGCTCGGATCCGCTCGCCCGCGTGGGCGAGGCCTGCTTCTACCGGGCGGGAACGCTGGCGCTCGCCAACGGGGCCGCGCCGATCGCGCTGACGAGCCCGACCGCGGCCCCGGCCGAGCAGCCGCTCGCGGCCGTGGCCGAGCACGGCCACGGCAGGATCGCGGTGCTCTCCGACTCCGACCTGTTCGGCGACGACTGCATCGAGGCCCTCGACCACGCGCCGTTATGGACGGATCTTGTCTACTGGGTCGCCGGCCCGGCCTTCGAGGCGCGGCCCGAGGCGCCGGCATCCGCCGCCGCTGAGGATCCGTCCTGGGCCCGGCTCGCCGAGCTGATCGGCGAGCTGCGCCTCACCCAGGCGGCCGACGGATCGGTCGACCTCGACGAGCACGAGCCCGCGCGGCTCGCCCAGATCGTCGCCGACGTGATCGCCTCCGTCGAGCGGCTCGCGCACCACTTCCCGCACCAGGCCGACTACTTCGCGGCGCTCGAGGGCGATCTGCGGCGCTGGGCGGACGATGGCTTCGGCAAGCCGGACTTCATGCGCTCGGTCGAGGCCTTCCACCCGGAGCTCGAGCGCCGCGACGGGATCGAGCACCTCGTCGTTTTCCCGATGTACAAGCAGAACGCCTCCCGGGACACGTGCTTCGAGGCGCTGATCGTGCGCGTGCCCTGGCCCGAGTGGCTGGCCGAGCTCGAGCGCCGCTACGACAACGCCAAGTTCCTACCGGTCGAGTTCGTCGCCTACACCGAGGGATACGAGTCCGAATGCGCCGTGCTGTTCCCGGAGACGTTCTCGACGGCGGAGCGGGCGCCCGCCTACTTCGGCGGCATCTTCTGCGACCGCGAGGCCGAGCGCTTCCGACGCGTCTGCGGAGCTGCCGCGGAGATCCTCCACCTCAACCTGCCGCCTGACGCCGCCGCGCTGCTCGGCTCACCACGCCTCTCGCAGGACGCCTACATGGCCTGGGATCTGATCCACGACCGCACCCACATGCGCGGCGACCTGCCCTTCGACCCGTTCATGATCCGCCAGCGCAGCCCGTACTGGATGTACTCGCTCGAGGAGCTGCGCTGCGACCTGACCACATTCGGCGAGGCGGTCAAGCTCGAGGGCGAGGGCTTCGCGCTCGCCCGCCACGTGCAGTACGCGATCCTCTTCGACCGCCTCTTCCGCTTCCCGCTGACCGGCTCGCGGGTCCGCAACTACGACGGGCTCGGCGGGCAGCTGCTGTTCGCCTTCCTGCACCGCGAGGGCTACATCAACTGGACCGACAACGAGCTGCGGATCGACTGGGCGCGGGTCGCCGGCGGCGTCGGCGCCCTGCGCGAGCAGATCGCCGAGCTCTACCGCTCCGGCATCGACCGCTCGAAGCTCGGCCAGTGGATCGCCGCGCACGACCTCGTCTCCACCTACGTGCCGCCGGCCGAGACGTCCGTCTGGGCTGCGGCGCGGCGCGAGCTGCCCGAGGTGGAGGAGCCGAAGCAGCTCGTCGACCTCGTCCGCGACGACGAGTTCCCGCTCAGCCTCTTCTACAGCCAGCTCGGCCCGAAGCTCGAACCGGCACTTGGCCCTAGGCGCGTAGATTCGGGTGGGCACGCTCGACGACAGGGTTATCGCGATCGCCGGCGCCGGCGGCGGCCTCGGCCCGCTCGTCGCCGAGCGGCTCGCGGCCGAGGGCGCCTCGCTGGCGCTCACCGACGTCCGCCAGGAGTCGCTCGACGCCGTCCTCGAGCAGCTCGGGCTTGCCCGAGGATCGGGTCGATGCGCGCGTCGTCGACCTGCTCGACTCCGACGCCGCCAACGGCTGGGCCGCGGCGCTCGAGGAGCGTTTCGGGCACGTCGACGGGCTCATGCACCTGGTCGGCGGCTGGAAGGGCGGTGAGCCGATCGAGACCACCTCGCTGGACGACTACGAGTTCCTCCACGACCTGCTCGTGCGCACCGTGCAGCGCACCAGCCGCGCCTTCTTCGGCCCTCTGACCCGCAGCGGCAAGGGCCGCTTCGTGCTCGTCAGCTCCGCCCAGGCGCAGGCGCCGCAACAGGGCAACGCCTCCTACGCGGCGACGAAGGCGGCGGCCGAGAGCTGGACGCTCGCGCTCGCCGATGCCTTCGCCGAATCCGAGAGCGGGGCGACCGCGAACGTCGTGGTGATCAACGCGATCGTGACGCCGAAGATGCGTGCGGAGAACCCGGACAAGGCGTACAAGACGATGACTCCGGCGGAGCACATCGCCGACGCCTGCGCCTTCGTCTGCTCGGACGCGGCCTCGCGGATGAACGGCAAGCGGCTGCCGCTCTATCCATGACCCGGGGCCCCCGATGAGCCTCGCGCGCGAGTTCGCTTCCGACAACCACGCCGGCGCCCACCCCGAGATCCTCGCGGCGCTCGCCGCCGCCAACGAGGGCCACGCCGGCTCCTACGGCGCCGATCCATGGACCGAGCGTCTGCAGGTGACCGTCCGCCGCCACTTCGGGGAGACGGCGACCGGCTGGCCGGTCTTCAACGGGACCGGCGCCAACCTCGTCTGCCTCTCGGCGCTGACCCGGCGGCACGAGGCTGTGATCTGCAGCGCAGACGCCCACATCAACGTCGACGAGTGCGGTGCCGTCGAGCGGCTCGCCGGCGTCAAGCTGTTGCCGGTCGAGGGCGTCGACGGCAAGATCTCCGCGGCCGACGTCGGCCGGTGGGACGCGCGCCGGGGCGACGAGCATCACGTGCAGCCGGCCGTCGTCTCGATCACCCAGAGCACCGAGCTCGGCACGCTGTACACGCCGGAGGAGATCAGCGCGATCGCGGCTGCCGCGCACGAGCGCGGCATGCTCGTCCATGTCGACGGCGCCCGGCTCGCCAACGCCGCGGCCGCGCTCGGGATCGGGCTGGGGGAGACGACGAGCGAGCTCGGCGTCGACGCGATCTCGGTCGGCGGCACCAAGAACGGCCTCGCCTTCGGCGAGCTCGTCGTCTTCTGCGGTGAGCGCGCCGACGATTCGCTGCTCGTCTTCGAGCGCAAGCAGCTCACCCAGCTGGCCTCGAAGATGCGCTTCCTCAGCGCCCAGTTCGAGGTCCTGCTCGGCGGCGATCTGTGGTTCCGCAACGCCTCGCACGCGAACGAGATGGCGGCGCTGCTCGCGCAACGTGTCGATGGGCTCGGCGGGCGCGGAGGTCGTCTATCCGTCGCAGGCGAACGGCGTCTTCGTCCGCCTGCCGCGGCCGGCGATCGACGCGCTGCTCGCCGAGCTGCCCGGCGAGCATCCCTTCTACGTCTGGGACGAAGGCGCCGACGTCGTGCGCTGGATGTGCTCCTGGGATACGACGCCGGAGGACGTCGCCGGGCTGATCGCGGCGACGGAGCGGGCGCTGGCTTAGTCGCCGGCGGCCCGGGTCAGCCGCCGGCGAGCAGGTCGCGGCCGCGCATGAAGAAGGCGAGGCCGGTGACCAGCTGATCGGCGGCCTCGAGCAGCTCGGCGTAGTCGAGCTGGGCGCCCTCGAAGCCCGTCGCGTTCCAGAAGGTGTCGGAGGCCGGTGCCGTAAACGGTCCCGACGTAGAGGTAAGGCTCGCGGTGCAGTTCGTCGCCCGGCGAGACGCCGTAGTTCGCCCGGGTCCCGGCGGCCTCGTCGCCGAGCACGGTGGCGACGTCGAAGTGCTCGGGCCAGAGGCGGATCGGATCGGCCTTCTCGCCGGCGCGCGCCCTCGACGAGTGCGCCGAGCGCCGCCGTCGCGAAGGCATGCAGATCGACGAGCGCCGCCGTCACGTCGGCCTCGACGACGAGCGGCGAGCGCCGCTCCTCCTCACCCTCGACGGCGACCAGCTCGGTGCCGATCACCCGGATCGAACCCGGGCAGGCCGCTGCTCTCGCCGCGCTCCCAGGCGGGGGCGCCGACGCCGCCGGGCGTGAACGGGCGCAGCCAGCCGGAGCCCGTCTCGGCCCGGCGCCGCTCCTGCAGCGTCTCCTCCGCGGTTGCGTGCAGGACCGCAAGTCCGTCGCTCCAGCCGTCGGGAAGGGGCGCGAGCGGCTGCCGGCCGAGCGAGTCGAGGTGGGCGCGGGCGTCTGCGAGTGCTGCCGAATGCTCCATGCCGGCGCAAGACTAGGGGGCTCAGTAGCCCGGCGGGTGCCGGGCAACGAATCCGTGCGGGTAGGGCGACTCCGCGTGCCAGCGGGGGCCGGTGCCGTGCGCGTCGCCGACCGTGTCCCAGCGCAGCCCGGCGATCACGGCGTATGTGTGGCTGCCGTTCGCGTAGACGGTCAGCCACCGACCGGGACCCGGCGCGCCCCAGCTCGCGAGGTCGCCCGATGTCAGCGGCCGGTCGAGGAAGCCCGCGCCGGCGAGCGCGTAGCTGACCGAGCCGGAGCAGTCGTAGCCCTTCGAGTACCAGGACGCGTGGCCGCCGCCCCAGATATATGGGGTCCCGACGATCTGGTTGGCGGCGCTGATCGCCGCTTGGATCGGCTCCGGCGCATCGGCGGGAGCGAGCGCCGTGCGGCCGAGCAGGATCGCGCGGCTCTTCGCTTCATGCGGGGTCGCCGGGACCGTCTCGGGGACGATCGCCCGGTCGCCGTTGCTCTTGCTGGGGTCGAAGGATCCGTTCGTGCCCGCCGAGGCCGGCGGGATGTCGCCGGTGCGCGCGGCCGCGCGGATCTCCGCCGGCGTTGGCCGGTCCGGATGCGACTTCTCAGCCTTCGCCTGCTTCGCGGTCTCCGCGTTCGCCCGCTGCTCCTTGGTGGCGACGTCGAGGTGCTTGGGCTCGGGCGGCTTCTGGAAGCTGGTGCCCTCCGGCGGCGTCGTCGCCGAGGCGACCTCGACGTTGGTCGTCGTCGGTGCCGGCTCGGGGCTCGACCCGCAGCCCGCCGCCAACGCTGCCGCAGTGGCGACGGCGAGCGCGATCGCGCCCGTGCGCTTGCCGATCCTCCTCGCGGCGGGCCGCCCGCCGTTCCTCCTGCTCACAGGCCGATTGTGGCGCAAACGGAGATCCGGCTCGACCGATCCCGCCGCGAGCGGCCGTGGCGGGCCCGCGAAGCCGGCGGTGGTCAGCGGCGCCGTTCGTGCCGTCCGCTAACTTCGTCCGGCCTTGCCCGACTTCGCCATCAACTCCGCCTACAAGCCGACTGCCGATCAGCCGAAGGCGATCGACGGGATCGCCGAGGGGTCGAAGCCGGCGAGAACTTCATCACCCTGCTGGGGGCGACCGGCACGGGCAAGACGTTCACGATGGCGTCGGCGATCGAGCGCCTGCAGCGGCCGGCGCTCGTGATCGCCCACAACAAGACGCTCGCCGCGCAGCTCTGCAACGAGTTCCGCGAGTTCTTCCCCGACGCCGCCGTCGAGTACTTCGTCTCCTACTACGACTACTACCAGCCCGAGGCCTACGTGCCGGCGCAGGACCTCTACATCGAGAAGGACGCGACGGTCAACGACGAGATCGACCGCCTGCGCCACGCGGCGACGGCGGCGCTGTTCGCGCGCCGCGACGTGATCATCGTCGCGTCGGTCTCCTGCATCTACGGAATCGGCTCCCCGCAGCTCTACAAGGAGCAGATGGTGCTCTTCAAGGTCGGGGAGTGGATCGAGCGCGAGTCGCTCTTTCGCCAGCTCGTCGCGATGCAGTACCAGCGCAACGACACGGCGCTGACCCGCGGCACCTTCCGCGTCAAGGGTGAGGTGCTCGAGGTCTACCCGGCCTACGCCGAGTCGGCGTACCGGATGCAGCTCTTCGGCGACGAGGTCGAGTCGATCACCCATTTCGACCCGCTCACCGGCGAGGTCCTCGACGAGGTCGAGCACGTCTCGGTCTGGCCTGCCTCGCACTACGTGACCAAGGAGGAGACGATCGAGCGCTCGGTCGACGAGATCCGCGCCGAGCTCGAGGAGACGGTCGCCGCCTTCGAGGAGCAGGGCAAGGAGCTCGAGGCGCACCGGCTGCGCCAGCGCACGCAGTACGACCTCGAGATGCTCAAGGAGCTCGGCTTCTGCAACGGGATCGAGAACTACTCGCGGATCCTCGACGGGCGTGCGCCCGGTTCGCCGCCGCACACGCTGATCGACTACTTCCCGTCCGACTTCGTCACCTTCGTCGACGAGTCGCATCAGACGATGCCGCAGATCGGCGGCATGTACGAGGGCGACCGCTCGCGGAAGCTGACGCTCGTCGATCACGGCTTCCGGCTGCCGAGCGCGATCGACAACCGGCCGCTCAAGTTCAACGAGTTCCTCAAGCGGGTTGGCCAGGTCGTGATGGTCTCGGCGACTCCCGGCGACTTCGAGCGCACGCAGAGCAAGCGGATCGTCGAGCAGATCGTGCGCCCGACCGGGATCGTCGATCCGCCGGTCGAGGTGCGCGAGTCGAAGAACCAGATCGACGACCTGATGAACGAAGTCCGCAAGGTCGCCGAACGCGGCGAGCGGGCGCTGGTCACGACGCTGACCAAGAAGATGTCCGAGGACCTGACCGAGTACCTGCTCGAGCACGGCTTCCGAGTCCGCTACCTGCACTCCGAGGTCGACACGATCGAGCGGATCCAGATCATCCGCGACCTGCGGCTCGGCGAGTACGACGTGCTCGTCGGCGTCAACCTGCTCCGCGAGGGACTCGACATCCCCGAGGTCGGCCTCGTCGCGATTCTCGACGCCGACAAGGAGGGCTTCCTCCGCGGTGAGACGAGCTTGATCCAGACGATTGGCCGCGCCGCCCGCAACGTCAACGGCCACGTGCTCATGTACGCCGACCGGGAGAGCGCCGCGATGCGCGCTGCGATCTCCGAGACGGACCGCCGCCGCGAGATCCAGCTCGCCTACAACCAGGAGCACGGCATCACGCCGGAGACGATCACCAAGGGAATCAGCGACATGTCGGACTTCCTGGCGATGGAGTCGACGGCGCCGGCGAAGCGCCGCAAGCGCTCCGGCGCCCAGATCGATGGCCGCCCGATCGAGTCCGCGGACGAGCTCGAGAAGGTGATCATCGGGATCGAGGAGGAGATGCTCGCCGCGGCCGAGGACCTGCGCTTCGAGGAGGCAGCGCGCCTGCGCGACGAGCTCAAGGAGCTGCGCCGCGACCTCGAGGGCATGCGGGCGTAGGCCCTCCGCGCAAGGACGAAGTATCGTCTCCCGCAGGAGGGCCTGTCGAGGAGGCGAGGTGTCGAGGGAGCAGCTAGAGGACGTGCTCGGGAGGGTCCCCCTGCTGAGCGGTCTCTCCGAGGAGTTGCGGGCTGGACTCGCGGCGGAGGCCGGCCAAGTTCGACTCGTGGCGGGCGAGTGGCTGTTCAGAGCCGGCGACCCTGCAGACGCGATGTATGTGGTTCTCTCCGGCCGTCTCGAGGTGGTCACGGAGGTGCCGGAGCTGCTGGTCTTGCGCGTGCTCGACCGTGGCTCGGCCGTCGGTGAGCTTGCTCTGCTGACGGGGCAGGCCCGCTCGGCCTCCGTGCGGGCGCGCCGCGACAGCGAGCTGCTGAGGCTCGGGCGCGACGCCTTCGCCCGCCTGATCGAGTCGCCGACGTTCGCGGCCGAGCTTCTGCGCGTTCTCGGCGAGCAGCTGCAGATGAGCAGGGGGGTAGGTGAGGCGGCAGCCCCGAAGCCGGTGACGATCGCGTTCGTGCCCGCCAGCGTGGAGATCGGTGGTACGGCGCTCGCGCTCGAGCTCACCGACGCGCTCGCGGGCGCCGCGCGGGCTCACTGCCTGACGCCGCCCGCGGATGGGGACGTCGCCGACTTCGGTTCCCTGCTCGACGAGGTCGAGCACGACAACGACCACGTCGTTCTCGCCGCCGACGCACCCGCCGGCGACGCGTGGACGGAGTTCTGCCTGCGCCAGGCCGACACGGCGTTTGCGCTCGTCGCCGGTGAGCCGGACGGCGCGTCCGCGGACTGGATACGCGGCTGCGAGCCGTTGCTCGTCGAAGACAATGCCCCGCCGGGCCGTCTCGGTCGGTGGATCGACGCGCTCGGTGTCGAGCGGGGCTATCTCGCCGATGGTGATCCCACTGCGCTCGCCGAGCGCCTCGCCCGGCGACTCGCCGGACGCTCGCTCGGGCTCGTGCTCTCGGGCGGGGGCGCGCGCGGTCTGGCGCACATCGGGGTCCTGCAGGAGCTCGATGACGCTGGCCTTCAGATAGACCGGGTCGGGGGCTGCAGCATGGGAGCCGTGGTCGGCGGCCTCTACGCCTCTGGCCGTAGCCCCGACGAGATCGCTGAGTTGTGCCGGCGCGAGATGTCGAGCGGGAGGGGCCCATTGAGCGATTACACGGTGCCGTTGGTCGCCCTCGTACGCGGGCAGCGCGCGATGGCGATGGGCGAGCGGATGTACGGGCAGCGGCTGATCGAGGAGCTACCCCGCGAGTACTACTCCGTGAGCTGCGACCTGATCACGACGGAGCTCGTGTTGCATCGGCGCGGACCCTTGTTCAAGGCGGTTGGGGCGAGCATGGCGCTACCCGGCATCTTCCCGCCCATGGAGATGGACGGTCATTTCCTGATCGACGGTGGTGTCCTCAACAACCTGCCGATCGAGACGATGGCGGCAGCGGCGGAAGGCCCGATCATCGCCTCCGACGTTACCGCCCGTTTCCAGCAGCCTGAGCGGCACGACCGCCATCCGTGGATCGAGCGTGCGCGTGAGGTCACGACCGGCGCTGGCGCGTCGGTACCGCTCGGCTTCCGCGAGATCATGATGCGGACCGTGGTACTGGGCAGCATCGACACGGCCGAGGCTGCCTCCACGCACGCCGACGTGGTCATCGAGCCGCCGGTTGAGGCAATCGGGCTGATGGCGTTCGATCACATCGAGACCGCAATCGACGCGGGGCGCCGGGCAGCCACCTCAGCGCTCGATGCGAACCGCGAGCTGCTCGCCTCGTTCAAGTGAACGGCGCCGCCGACGGGCGTGAGGAGCTGCCGCCGGGTGCGTTCGTCGCCGACCGTTTCGAGATCGGCGAGCGGATCTCGGCCGGCGCGATGGGCGCCGTCTATCGCGCCCGTGACGGCGACGGCGAAGAGGTCGCGCTCAAGCGGCTGATCCAGGAGGGGCAGCGCGAGCGCTTCGAGATCGAGGGACGCCTGCTGGCCCGGCTCAGCCACCCGCGCGTCGTCGAGGTGCGCGGCCACGTGCGCGATGACAGCGGCGACTATCTGGTGATGGATCTGGTCCGGGGGGTCGATCTCGCGATGCTGGTCGCCGAGAGGGGCGGCCCGGGCTGCCCGTCGACGAGGCGCTCGAGCATGCCCGGCAGGCGTGCGAGGCGATCCAGTACGTGCACGATCAGCAGATCGTCCACCGTGACGTCAAGCCACAGAACCTGATCCGAGCCGACGACGGCGGCATCGTCCTCGTCGATTTCGGCATCGCCAGAGAGATCGCCGCCGATGTCGAGGAGGGCGGCACGCGCGGCGTCGGCACGCCGAAGTTCATGGCGCCGGAGGTACTGGTCGGGGAAGCGGTCTCGCCGCGCAGCGACGTCTTCGGGCTCGCCGCCACGGTCTGGGCGCTGCTCGCGGGACGCCCGCCCGCCTACGCGGAGACGAAGACGCTCGCGGACCAGGTGGAGGGTGTGGATGCCGCACTCGAGCGCACGCTGCGGCGCGGCCTCGAGATGCACCCCGAGCGGCGTTTCGGCTCGGCCGCCGCATTCGCCGCGGCGCTCGGCGCTCCCGTCGACGTGGGTGCGGGCGAGTCGCTTGGTGCCAGCCTCGCTGGTCCCGAGCAGTATCGGGAGCTGATCGAATCGATCGTGCGAACCGCAGCCGGGGTCTTCGAGGCCGCGGCGGCGTCTCTCGCCATCGTCGAGGGGACCACCAGCGAGCTCGTCTACCAGGCAGCCTGGGGCGCGGGGGCCGACGAGATCGTTGGCGTTCGCCTCGAGCCCGGTCGTGGCATCGCTGGCGCCGTGATCGCAGGCGGCGAGCCGATTGCGGTGCCGCGCTGTCGTGAGGATCCGCGCTTCGCGGCGCAGATCGCAGCGGGCACTGGATACGTGCCGAACACCATGCTCGTCCTGCCGCTACGTCGGGACGGAGTTGCAGTTGGTGTTCTCTCGGTGCTCGACCGCCGCGACGGCGGCAGTTACTCGGAGGCCGACGTGCCCAGGGGCGAGCTCTTCGCCGAGCTGGCGCTGGCGGCGATCCCGCCTTCGGCCTGAGCCAGGCCCGGCTCGGCGAGCGACCAGATCCTGATCTGATCCACCCGCCCGCGCACTTCCATGTCGCCAACCAGGGTCAGCTCCGGCAGCTCGGAGGTACGCGCGAGGCGCGTCGAGTCGGCGATGAAGACCTGATGGCCGCTGCCCTTGGTCATCCCCTCGAGGCGCGATGCCGTGTTTACCGTGTCGCCGATCGTCGTGTACTCCATGCGCCGCTGTGAGCCGACCTGGCCCGAGAGCACATCACCGCTGTTCAGCCCGATCCCCATCCTGAAGCCGCTGCCCTGCCCGCTGCCCTCCATCCAGCGGTTGAACTCGACGAGCTTCACCTCGAGCATCTCGCGCGCCGCGGCAATCGCCGGTCAGCGTGATCCGGCTGCTCGATCGGGGCTCCGAAGACGGCCATGATCCCGTCGCCCATATAGGCGACCAGCGTGCCGCCGTGATTCATGATCGCGTCCGTCATCGCGCCGAGGTACCGGTTCAGCACCTCGACGACCTCGGCCGGCTGGCGCGACTCCGAGTACGAGGTGAAGCCGCGGATGTCGCTGAACAGGACGGTGCACTCGCGACGGACGCCGCCGAGCGTCGTGCCGCCGCCCGTCTCGGCAAGGACCTGGTCGACGACGTCGGCGGGGACGAAGCGGGCGAAAGTGTCGCGCGCCCGTTGGCGGTCGAAGGCGGCGAGGAGGTAGTGGAGAGCGAGCATCCCAACCGCGCCGACGACGAGGGCGAGCAGCGGATCAACGATCGGGATCACGTGGCCGCCGTTGAAAGCGATCTGCGCCACGAGCAGATAAGCAGCGCCAATCGCTACCGCGATCGCGAAGGCGATGACGGGTCGTCCGCGGTAGCCGGCGACGGGTCCGACGAGGCCGAGAACGCCAATCAGAAACAAGTCGAGCGCAGTCCCGCTCGAGCGCAGGGGCAGGCCGTCACGAACCGTCTCGATCGCATTCGCCTGCAGTTCTGGCCCTGCCATCAGCCCGTGTCCAGCTGCTGTCGCGTGCACGTCCTGCAGGGTCGGCGCCGTGGCGCCGACGACGACGATCCGACCCGCGAACTTGCTCGGGTCGACCTTGCCGTGGAGAACGCGGGCGAAGGAGTAAGTGTCGATGGTGCGGGGCGGCCCGGCGAAGTCGATCCAGGCGCCGTCCTGGTCGTACGCCAGGGCATCCGGCGTCCGCTCTCCCGCCACCTCGACGGCGGCGGGGGCAAACGTCTCGAGGCTGCGGATCGCCGGCTCGAGGCGTCGGTAAACGCCGCCGGTGTCGGGGGTCATCTGCGTATTCGCTGCTCGCGCGCCGATCGAGCGGACGACGGCATCACCCCCGAACACGGACGTGTGCCCGTGATCGTCGACCTCGGTCGTCCCGAGTACGACGGAGCCGTCGGCGGCCCGCACGGCTTTGATGAGGGCGTTGTCCTCGGCCGGCTTCGTCGGCTCGGTGAACTGCACGTCGTAGGCGATCGACTTCGCTCCGGCCTGATTCAGGATGTCGATCATGCGGCCGTGCAGGTGGCGGGGGAGGGGCCACTGCTCGTCGAGCGCCGAGAAGGTGTGGTCATCGATGGCGACGACGGCGACATCGTCAGGGGCGCCCTGCGTGCCGCGCGCCGCGAACCGGGCGTCGACCGTGTCGAGCTCGGAGCCGGCGAACAGATCGGTCGCATAGGCGGCGATCCCGATCGCTATCGCGAGTGCGGCGACAGCCGCGAACGCGGTCCGGCGTCGACGGCCCGCCATCTCAGTGCCGGTTCCCCTTCTTCCCCTTCTTGTGCTTGCCCTTGGAGTGGCCGCCCGCGGTGTAGTGATCGCCCTTCTTCAGCTTCACGTTCTTGTTCTTGGCGTTGTCGTGGACCTTGACGACGCCGTCCTTGACCTGGAAGTAGGTCGTGCCGTCGCAGCGGTCGTAAGTGAGCCACGTCGTGCCGCGAACGCTCGCCGAACCCTTCTGCCCTTCGTCTTGTAGTCGCCCTTGCCGGAGCCCCAGAGCTTGTTGCCCTTCTTCTTGTGCTTGCCCTTACCGTGTCGAAGCGGGGCTACGGCTTGCTGCTTCTTGCCCTTCGAGCAACCCTGGCCCTTAGGCAGGTCGAGCTCGGTGAACGGGTGCTTCGCTTTCTTCTGCTTCGGCTTGAATACCCCATCCCAGAACTCCGCGCTCTGCGTCTCGCCTCCGCCTGCCGAGGAGGTCATCACAACGTGGCCCTTGGTCGTGTCGACGAGGCAGCCGAGCTTGATCTGCTCAGCCTCGCTGAGCTTCTGGTAGCCGCGGTCGCCCTTGCACTTGACCTTGACCTTGCCGCTCTCGGGGGCGACGTTGACCGTCTTGCCGGTCTTCGGGGGCGGCGGCGCCGGGTCGAGCTTCGAGATCGCAATGCCGTGCGGGTTGAAGCTGGCGAAGGGGATCGCTGTGGCGATCACCGTGCGGGTCTGCGGATCGATCTCCCAGAGCTCGTTGCCACCCACGTACAGGCTCTGCCCGTCGGGCGTGAAGGCGAGGGTGTCGGGGTTTAACGAGCTGACCGGGATGTCGGTCGGCAGGAAGGTGTTCGTCGCGGTGTTCAACGTCGACACCGTGTCGTCGAGGAAGTTGGCCGTGTACAGGGATCCACCGTCGGGGCTGACCGCGAAGTCGTTCAGGGTCGCCGCCGGGCTCGCCACGGTAGTCACCGTCGCGTAGGTGTTGGCGTTGATCACGTAGACGGTGCTGCCTTGACTCGCATACAGGCGGGTGCCGGCCGGATTTATCGCCAGGACCTGGAAGGCGCCGCCGGCGCCGCCGAGCGTGTTGACGGGCCCGGTCAGCGTGTTCGTCGAAGTGTCGATCACCTCCAGACCGTTGTTGTCCAGGAAGAAGATCCGGGTTCCATCCGGGGACGCGACGGCTGAGCCGCCAAATCCAGCCTCGGGGATGTCGGGGGCGGCGCGCTTCATCGACTTCGTGTTGATCACGCTGACGTCGTCGGTGAAGCCGTTGACCGAATAGAGCCGCTTGCCGTTCGGTGTGATCGCGAGCGCATCCGAGCTGGATGGGTTCGCATCGGTACCGATCGAGACGGGGCCCGAGACCTGGTTGGTCTGCGTCGCCACGGCGTAGATCTCGTTGAAGGCGCCGTCATAAGCGGTGCGCCCGTCCGTCGAGACGACGATCGGATTGGGGCTGAAGCCGATGTCCGTGATCTCGCCGACGAGCGCGTTGTTCGTCGTGTCCGTGACCGAGATCGAGTGGCCAGGTCCCGTCGTCGCGTAGAGCCCGTAGGCGCCGGCTGTCGCCGGCAAGAGCAGCGCCACGGCCGTGGCGACGCCGGCGACCAGCGGCGTCGCTCTCATCGCCTCGTCTTCCGTCGCAGCAGGGCGATCACCCCCACGAGGAAGAGCACCGCAAAGCCGAGCTGGATCAGCAGCGCCGGCCCGAGCGCGAGATCGAAGAAGCTCGTGCCGTAGGGGTTGGCCGCACTGAAAGCGGGATCGGCGGCGATCCGGGCGTTCATGTCAACAGCGTCCCCGATTCCCGCAAGCGACCACTGGGCGAAGATCGCATTGGCGATGGTGTGGGCGGGCTCGGGCATCTGCGCGAGCGGAACGATCGTGCCCGCGAAGAGCAGCTGGGGAATCACCGCGAGCGGGATCACGCTCATCGCCTGGGCCTCGCTCGAGACCGCAGCCGAGATCAAAAGCCCCATCGCGACGGCGGCGTAGCCGGTCATCAGCAGGATCGCGAGCATGGCGAGCCAGCTCGAAGCCGGCTCGTGCAGAGGCCGGAAGGCGAAGAGGATCCCTGCATAGAGCAGCGTCTGCACGGAGACGAGCCCACAGAGCACGATCAGCTTCGATGCGAGGTAGGCGCTCAGGCGCGTGCCGATCGCGCTCTCGCGCTCGAAGACAGCCTGCTCTTTGACGATCTCACGGGCGGCATCGATCGAGCCGAGCCAGATCACGGTGATCGCGGCAAGGAACAGCATCTGGATCGCCTGCGGCGGGTTGCCACCCGGCATCTGCATCACGTTCGCGCCGAACAGAGCCACACCGGCCAGTGCCAGAAGTGGTGCCTGCCCGAGGAGCAGGACGAGGTTGCGGCGGTCGCGCAGCAGCAGCTTCAGCGAGCGTCCCGTGAGGATCCCCGTTTGCCTTATGACGCTGCGCGGTGGCGTGGCCGAGGTGGCGACGGCGGGTGTCTCGGGCCCTGAAGTCGGGGGCTGCGAGTGCCTGCTCGTCCACGCTTCCACCGGCTCGGAGTCGAGTGCGGTGTAGATGCCGTCGTAGTCCTCCACGCCGAAGAAGGTGAGTGCCTCCTGCGGGGGCCCGTTGAAGACGAGGTGACCGCCGCGGGCGAGGACGAAAACCCGGTCGCAGAGAGCGAGGTTCTTCGTCGCGTGGGTGACCAGTGCCACCCCGCGGTCGCGATCGGCCAGCGCTCGGAAGAGCTCCATCATCCTCGTTTCGAGGCCCGGGTCCATGCCCGTAGTTGGTTCGTCCAGGAAGAGCAGGCCCGGCCGCCCGAGGACCTCCGAGGCGACCCCCGTTCGCTTGCGCTGGCCGCCGGAGAGGGATCCGATCATCGTTTCGGCGTGGCCGTCGAGCGCGAGCTCACCGAGCGAGCCGTCGATCGCCGTTCGCACGTCCTCGGCGGTGGAGTCGGCCGGCAGACGCAGCTCGGCCGCGTAGCGCAGGGCCTCACGGACGGAGAGCAGCGGATGGACGATGTCGTCCTGAGGTACGTAGCCCACGTCCGTGAGCCGGGTTTCGATCGGATCCCCGTTGATCGTCACGCGTCCCTTGCTCGGGCGGTTGACGCCAGCCATCAGCTTCAGCAGTGTGCTCTTCCCGGCACCGCTTTCGCCGATGATTGCGACGAGCTCACCTGGCTCGATCGAGGCGGTTGTCTCGTGCAGGATCTGCTTGTCGCCCGCCGCGACCGTGACCGAATCGGCCTCGAGCCGGATCGCTCCCCGCTCATCGTCCGCTCGCAGCTCGGAGCCGTCGAGGGTTATGCGGAAGCGCCCAATGCCGATCGCGCCCCCGGGATCGACTTGCGCCCGTGTGACGAGCTCGCCGTTGACCCGTGTCCCATTGCTGGAGCCGAGATCGCGGAGCTCGACCCCGGACTCGCCCGCCGCGAGCTCGGCGTGAAAGCGCGAGACGGTGGGATCGTCGAGCACGAGGTCGTTGTGCGCGTCGCGGCCCACCGCGACCGTCTGCCCGGTGACGATCGTCAGCGCCTGGGCTTCGACCGCGCCGGTGGGCACCGCGCCGAGCCGCGTGCTCTCGCCGCTGAGAAAGCGCAGGACCGCGTCACCGAGGGCGATGCCGTCGCCGTCGCTGAGGACCTGCGGGGACCCGTCGAGAACGATCCCATTGACTGACGTGCCATGGCTGGAGGCGAGGTCCTCGACCCACCAGCGCCCATCGTCGACGTAGACCCGCAGATGCTTCCGCGAAACCTTGGCGTGGCTGATCACGAGCCCGTTCTCCTCGGCGCGCCCGACCGTGAGCTCGCTCTCGATCAGTTCATGTCGCTCGCCGTCGCAGAGAATCGATGCAGGGGGTAGCGCGACTGCTCCCTCGCGCTCCCTGTATGCCCCCACGTCAGAAGAGCCTACCCTGAACGAAGTGTCGATTCAAGCGCGCCTGGTTGTCGGCTGGGATGATTGGCCGGTGGAAGGTGTGGTGGAGCCAGGGCGGGTTTTCGGCGACTACAGCATCGAGCGCCTCCTGGGTCGGGGCGGGATGGCGGAGGTCTATCTGGCGCGGCGGGGAGTGGCGGAGGCTCCGGTCGCGCTCAAGGTCGTGGGCGCGCAATTTGCCGCCGACCCCGGGTTCAGACGTCGTTTCGAGCGCGAGTCGCGCCTGGCCCGGAGGCTCGCACACCCCCACGTGGTCGCCGTCATCGACGCGGGCGAGCGTGAGGGCCGTCTCTATCTCGTCACTGAGTACGTCGAGGGGCCTGACCTTGCTGCTCTGCTGGCCGTCGCCGGACCGCTGCACGCGGCCTGGGCCGCGGAGATCGTCGCCCAGCTCGCCGACGCGCTTGACGCAGCCGCGGCGCTCTCGATGGTCCACCGTGACGTGAAGCCGGCGAACGTACTTCTGCGGGAGCGAGAGGGCGTTCCCTGGGCGCTGCTTGCCGACTTCGGGCTCAGCAAGGAGGCGAGCTCGACAAGCGGGCTGACGGCGACCGGCCAGTGGCTCGGCACGGTGGACTACGCCTCGCCGGAGCAACTGCAGGCCGTCGATGTCGACCCGCGCACGGACGTCTACTCGCTCGGCGCCGTCCTGCATCGTTGCCTGACCGGGCAGGTCCCCTTTCCGCGTGACCGTGACGTCGCGAAAGTCCTCGCCCACATCACCGAGCCGCCGCCGCGACCCTCCGAGATCATCGCCGGATTGCCGCCGGGATTCGACGAGATCGTGGCCCGAGCGATGGCCAAGGAGCCCGAAGACCGATACCCCTCGGCGGCGGAGATGGGCGCCGCGCTCCGGCTCGCTGCGGGCGCGGCCGGAGAGCCGCCACCGTGGGCGCCGACCGTTGCCCCGCCGCGGTCGCACGCGCAGTCCGAATCGGACGCGCCGACCATCGGGCCGGACGCGCCGACCGCACTCTGAACGGGAGCCGACGGGCGCCACGGGTGGAGCCGACCGTCGGGCCGACATCTGGATAGGGTCGGCGCCGCTTGGCCATGCGGATTGGAGGCTCATGATGATCGACGGGCTCGACTTCGTCGGAATTCCCTCGACCGACGCGGAACGTTCACGCGGGTTCTACGTCGACACGCTCGGCTTGAGGCCCGACCCGAAGGGCCGCTTCGAGTTCTGGGTCGGTGACACTTGCTTCGTCATCTGGGAGCCGGCGAAACAGGGGATGGAGTTCGCTCCGCAGAAGAACGCGCACCCGGCGCTGCACGTCGATGACGTCGCCGCGGCGCGCGAGGAGCTCGAGGCGAAGGGCGTTCAGTTCTTTGGCGAGACCTTCGACACGGGTGTCTGCCATATGGCCTTCTTCACCGACCCCGACGGCAACGACCTCATGCTCCACCACCGGTACGCGCCGCGCGAATAGCGTCGCGCCGGCGGCGGATCCTCGATCGCTGCAGGGCTTTCGGCATCCGTCCGATCGGATGCTCAGCATGCCGCGCTCCGGTGGACGAAGGGAGCACAGCAACAGCCGAGGCAGGGGGCAGCGTGAGCTGCCCGCGGCCTTCACGAACCCGTCGCTGAGGCCCTGGCAGCGGGACGCGTTGAGTGCCGCGCGCGGGCTGGCGCTCGGGGCCGTTCCTGATCGCTGCCGCGCCCGGCGCGGGCAAGACCCGGCCGGCGCTCGTCCTCGCTCGCGAGCTGCTGCGCCGGGGTGAGATCGACCGCGTCGCGATCGTCTGCCCGACGGCGCCGCTGACGCGGCAGTGGGCGCAGGCGGCGGGGGCGCTCGGCCTGCAGCTGCAGCCCGACGCGGCCAATCTGCGCACGCCGACGGACTTCCAGGGCATCGCCGTCACCTACGCCCGCGTCGCGGCCTCGGCGGCCACCTACGCGAAGGAGTGCACGGCGCGGACGCTCGTCGTCGCCGACGAGGTCCATCACCTCGGCGACGAGCTCGCCTGGGGCGCGGGCTTCAGCGAAGGCGTTCGCGCGGGCCGAGCGCACGCTGCTGCTCTCGGGCACGCCGTTCCGCAGCGACGACGCGCCGATCCCAGGGCATCTCCTACGACGCCTCCGGCTTCGCGGTCCCCGACGTCGCCTACTCCTATGCGGAGGCCATCCGCGACGGCGCCTGCCGCGAGGTCGTCTTCGTGCCCTTCGACGGGACGCTGGTCTGGCAGAGCGGGGAGGACGTGATCGAGAGCTCGTTCGGCGAGCACCTGAGCGCCACCGAGCGCGGCCGCCGCTATCGGACCGCGATCTCGGTCGAGCTGCCGAGGGCCTGCCGCGGATCCTGCGCCGGGCCGACCAGCAGCTGACCCGGGTCCGCGCCGACGGCCATACCGATGCGGGCGGGCTCGTGGTCGCCGCCGACAGCGCCCATGCGCGCGTCGTCGCCGGCGCGCTCGCCGAGATCAGCGGCTCGTCGCCGACGCTCGTCCTGCACCAGGACGCCGGCGCCCACGAGCGCCTGCGCTCCTTCGCGAACGGACGCGAGCGCTGGATCGTCGCCGTCAACATGGTCTCCGAGGGAGTCGACATCCCGCGCCTGCGCGTCGGCGTCTACGCGACGACGGCGAAGACGCCGATGATCTTCCGCCAGATCGTCGGCCGCTTCGTCCGTACGTGGCAGCGGCGGCGGCGACAAGAGCTGGCTGTTCATGCCCGGCGAGGGGATCCTGCGCTCGCATGCCGACCGGATCGAGGACGAGATCCAGCGCGTCGTCCGGCCGGACGGCGACGAGGGCGAGCTCGACGAGCCGCCCGAGCGGCGCGAGAGCGAGCCGTGGCGAGGACCCGGCGTTCGTCGCCGTCGCCGCCGACGTCGTCCCGCAGATGAACCTGTTCGGCGAGCCCGGCGATGACTCGCGTGCAGCCGGCGCCGCGCCCCAGCCGCAGCAGCCCGAACGACGAGCCCGAGCCGGCAGCCGGCCGCCGTGCCCGCCTACCAGCGCCGTCGCGACCTGCGCGGCGAGCGCCACCGGCTGATCTCAGAGCTCGCCCGCAAGCGCCGCTGGGAGCACCGGCAGGCGAACGCCTGGATCAACTCGAAGGTCGGCATCCAGCGCGTCGACGACGCGACGATCGAGCAGCTGCAGCGCTCCTGCGATCTGATCGTCGCCGAGCTGATCCGCGCCGCCGCGCCGATAGATGCTCGGCGCGAGGCGCGGGCCCGGGGAAGGGCGATCAGGTGTAAGAGTGCCCTATGGCCCATCCAGCGTTGTTGCATGCGTCGCCATGCCCTGCCGGCGGTCGTAGCGATCGCCGGCGGCGGCGCCGACCGGCAGCTCGGCGTCGATCCGCTCGAGGTCGTCGGGGCTGAGCTCGACCGCGGCCGCGCCGGCGTTGTCCTCGAGGTAGGTGCGGCGCTTCGTGCCGGGGATCGGCGACGACGTCGTCGCCCTGGGCGAGGACCCAGGCGAGCGCCAGCTGGGCGGGCGTGCAGCCCTTCTCGTCGGCGAGCTCCTCGACCTTCTCGGCGAGCGCCTTGTTCCGCTCCAGGTTCTCGCCGGTGAACCGCGGCCCGTGGCGGCGGAAGTCATCCGCGTCGAGCTCCTTCTCGGGGTCCGTGAACCGGCCCGAGAGGAAGCCGCGGCCGAGCGGCGAGTAGGGGACCAGCCCGATGCCGAGCTCGCGGATCGTCGGCAGGATCTCCGCCTCGAGCTCGCGGGTCCACAGCGAGTACTCGGTCTGCAGCGCCGTGATCGGATGCGTGGCGTGGGCGCGGCGGATCGTCTCCGGCTTCGCCTCGCTGAGGCCGATGTGGCGGATCTTGCCCGCCGCCACCTGCTCGGCCGAGCGCGCCGACCGTCTCCTCGATCGGGACGTTCGGGTCCATGCGGTGCTGGTAGTAGAGGTCGACGTGGTCGACGCCGAGCCGCTGCAGCGAGCCGTCGAGCGCCCGGCGCACGTTCTCGGGGCTGCCGTCGAGCCCGCGGTTGCCGTCCTCGTCGACGACGATTCCGAACTTGGTCGCGAGCTGGACCTCGTCGCGGCGATCGGCGATCGCCTTGCCGACGAGCTTCTCGTTCTCGCCCATGCCGTACATCTCGGCCGTGTCGAGGAAGGTGACGCCGAGCTCGAGCGCCCGGTGGATCGTCGCGATCGACTCTGTCGTCGTCGCGCTCGCCGTAGAAGGCGGACATGCCCATGCAGCCGAGGCCGAGCGCCGAGACCTCGCAGCGCCGCCTCGTCGGTTCCGAGAGTTCGCTTCTCCATGGTTTCCTTTCGTCGCGGGGGGTGGGGGGTGCCGTTCACGGTAGGAGTTGCAGCGCGCTCTAAGTCAAGCCTCGCGGCCCGATATGAGCAGCGCTTGACTTCGAGTGCGCTCCAACATCTATCTTGGTGATGTGGAGGCAGCTACCCCGCCCCGAAGCCCGCAAGCGCCGGCCGTCGGCGCGCCGGAGGACGACGCTGACGATCGCCGAAGTCGCCGAGCGCACGGGCCTGACCGCGCACACCCTTCGCTACTACGAGCGCGCCGGCCTGCTCCTCGAGATCGGCCGCGACGCATCCTCCGGGCATCGTCGTTACGCCGAGCGCGACATCGAGTGGATCACGCTCTGCACCCGCCTGCGCGCGACCGGGATGCCGATCCGCAGGATCCGGGAATACGCCGACCTCGTGCGCGCCGGCGAGGGCAACGAGTCCGAGCGGCTCGGGATCCTCGAGGCGCACCGCCAGGACGTGCTTGACAAGATCGCCGAGCTCGAGGTCAGCCTCGAGCGGATCGACTACAAGGTCGACCTGTATCGGGCGAAGCTTGGTCAGCCGGCGCTCGGCGACCGCGAGCTGTCGGCCCGTGGACTCGGGGTCCGGCGCCGCTCGCCCGGGCGAGCGGATGAGTGCCGCAGCGGACGAAGAACGGCAGTGTCGCCAGCGGCGCCGCGACCGTCGCCGGGCGGCCGCCCGCGTAGCGCTTCCCGGCCCGGTCACGCCAGCAGCCCTCCGGTAGGTAGAGCTTGCGCGTTGTCGCGCCCTCGGTGACGACGGGGGCGACGAGCAGGTTGCGCCCGAGCATCCACTGCTGGTCCTCGCGTGCCGGCCCGACGGTCGCCCGGGAACTGCAGCCACATCGGCCGCGCGACCGGCATCCCGGTGCGGTGAGCTCGGACCCAGAGGCGGTGGATCAGCGGCACGGCCCGGTCGTGCAGCGCCGCGAGCCGCTTGTAGCGGCGCAGCGTCTGCGCGTCGTAGGTCCACGGCAGGTGCGGCCCGGCGCCAACCGAGCCGTGCAGCCGGAACATCGGCGAGAGCGCCGCCCACTCCGCCCAGCGGATGAACAGCTCCTTCGTCGTCGGCCGGTACGGGCCGATATCGAAGTAGCCGCCGATGTCGGTGGTGAAGCCGTAGGCGCCGCCGACGCCGCGGTTGAGCATGTCGGGGGCCTGCGAGGCGAGCCCCGCCGAGCGAGTCCAGTCGGTTGTCTCGTCGCCGGGGAAGTTCGCGTACTCGAAGCGCGCCGACCCGGGCGAGCCCGAGTATCCGGCACGGTTGAAGTAGAAGATGCGGCGCCGGGGATGGCGATGCTCGAAGGCGGCGACGGCGGCGTGCGTGGCCCGGTTGTAGAGGACCGGCAGGCGGTTGTGCATCGTCGCCCCGGTCGAGCCGTCGGCGAAGTGCATGCCGGTGAGGACCTGCTCGCCGAAGTCCTGCATGAAGCCGTCGGCGCCGAGCTTGGAGCGCGGCCTTGATCCGCCCCTTCCACCAGCGGATCGCTGCGGGTTGCGTGAAGTCGATCTGGGCGCCGTTGGCGGCGAAGTTCGAGATGAACGTGTACGGATTGCCGTTGGCGTGGGTTGCGACGTAGCCCTCGTCGGATCGCCTCGTCGTAGGCGCCGGGATCGTCGGTCCCGATCGTGTCCTTGCCGACGAAGCTCCGGAAGTAGAGCATCGGGTGGATGCCGCGGTGCCGGAGCTGACCGATCAGATTCGGCGAGCACGTCCTTCGGCAGGAACTGCCAGCCCTCGATCCGGTAGGCGCTCGGATGCAGGTCCGTAGCGGTCGATCAGCGTCGATGTCGTGCCGCACCTCCGCCTCGTACTTCGCCGGGGAGTCGTTCTGGAAGATCACCTCGCGATCGAGGATCGGGCCGAGCGCCCAGCGGGGCGGCACGAGCTGGCGGCCGCTGATCGCGGTCAGCCGCCGGAGCGCCGCTCGCGTGCGGCCCGGCGTCACCGTGTAGTCGAGTCGCTTCGACGCCGCCTGCACCTGCCAGGCGTCGTGGCGGTCGGAGTCCATCCGCCAGTCCGAGATCTCGTTGCGGTCGAGCAGGAACCCGTAGCGGCCCGGCGAGAGGAACGACGACTGCACGTAGTAGGCGGCGTGGGGGCCGTTCGGGAACAGGTAGTCGGCGCCCGTCGCCGGGTTGGCGCTGGTCAGCGAGTTCGGCCACGCCGGAGCTCAGGTTCTCCTGCTGGGTCCAGTTGAGGAACTCGCTGCCGCGCTGGTCGATCCCGTTGTGGCGGCCGCCGAAGCCGCGGAACGACTCGGCCCGGGGGCTGGCGAAGGAGTCCGAGATCGCCGCGACGCCGGCCGCCGGGCGCGGCACGGCGCTGAGCGAGATCGCCCCGCGCTTCGGGCCCGTGGTCGACAGTGGCGATCAGCTTGCGGCCGCTCGGGTCGCTCGTCGCGAGCGTCAGCCGCACGCCCGCCGGGATGCGCCTGGCCCGCTCGACCGCCGTCGCCGCGTACTCGGTGCCGCCCTCGGTCACCGAGTCCAGGTTGCCCTCCCATTGGAAGGTGGGGAACTGTTCGATCGAGTGCGTGCCGACGAGGAAGGCGAGCGGCCGGTAGAGCGTCGGCGGCGGCGGGCCGGAAGCCGCGAATTGAGGGCGGGGGAGGGTGGGTACGAGCTGCGCGGCCCCACGCGAGCCGGCCAGACCGCGCAGGACGGTGCGCCGGCTGCCGTCGCGGTAGCTGATCTGCAGTGGATCGCGCTTGATCACCGCGCCCGCGCCACTCCCCTGGACGACGATCCGGGCGGCGCCGATCTTCACGTTCGCCCGAGCCGCTGCGGCTGCCGGCACCGTGAGCACCAGTGCGATCGCCGCGATCGTCACGAAAGCCTTGCTCCTCATGGCCAAAGGCTATGTCGTCGACGCGGCCAGGGCGACAGCGGCGATCAACTAGATTCAGGCCATGGAGAAAGAGCAGATCGTTCGCGATGACTTCCCGACCAGCCGCAAGGGCTGGGACCCCGAGGCGGTTCGCGCTCACCTCGAGGCGATCGCCGCCAGCCTGCCGACGAGCGACGTCTCGCTCGCCGATGCCGCGGCCAGTCGCGTCGCCGGCGTGATCGCCGCGGCCGAAGCCGCTGCCGCCGAGATCGAGGACGAGGCGCGCGCCGAGGCCGAGTCGAGTCTCGCCGAGGCGCGGGCGAGGGCCGACCGCCTCCTGACCGCCGCGCGCGAGGAGGCCGAGGGGATCGTCACCGCGGCCCGCACGGATGCGAGCGACCGCGTCGCCAAGGCGAAGGGCGCCGTCGAGAGCCTCGTCTCCCAGGCCGAGGAGCTGCGCAACCGCGTCGGCTCGCTTGGCGAGGCACTCTCGATCGATGTCGGCGTGCCGGCTTCCGTCGAGGTCGAGCCCGAGGTCGAGCCCGCCGAAGTGGAGCCCGACCCAGAGCCTGCCGAAGCGGAGCCCGCTCCGGCGCCCATCGCCGCAGCGCCCGATCCGATCGAGGAGGAGAGCGAGCCCGAATCGGCGGCCCTTCCCGGTCCCGAGGTCGACTCGCCAACCAGCACCGAGGATCTGATCGCCCAGCTGCGCGGCGCGGAGCAGGCGGCTACCGAAGCGCCCGCGGAGGAGCGGACGGCACCGGATGCGACCGTCGACCGCGCCGCCGTGCGCCTCGTCGCTCTCAACATGGCGCTCGAGGGCGCCGACCGGGAAGCGATCACGGCGCAGATCGCCGATGAGTTCGGCGACGTGCCGGACCTCGGTGAGCTCCTCGACGACGTCCTCGCCCGCACGGCCTGAGCGCCGCCCGAGCCGCGGTCAGCTTCCCGGCGGCCTCGCGTTGGCGCCGACGACATCGACGCCGGAGATCTGCTTGACCTTGTTGCGGATCAGGCTGCGCAACGGATCGGCGGCCAGGCGGGCGTAGGCGCTCTGGTGGATGCCGCAGTTCTCGTTGAGGCCCCAACTCGTGCTGCCGATGAGGCGGAAGCCGCCGCCGGCGACCGGCGCGACGAGCGGCCCTCCGCTGTCCCCGTCGCAGGTGTCGCGGCTCGGCGGGGCGCCGGCGCAGGTCATGGTGGTCGCCTTGAACAGGCTGCCCAAGGTGTGCGAGCACTGCGCGTCCGAGTACATGTGCAGCTGGGCCACGCGGAGACCGTCGGGGTAGCCGCCGCCGGAGGCGACGGTTGAGCCCCAGCCGGTCACGTAGGCGGCTCTGCCTCCGGTCCACAGGCTGCGCTCGCTGGCGCCGGCGATCTTGATCGTGCGCGAGGTGGAGCTCGATGCCAGCTCGAGGATCTCAGCGTCGTAGGTGGTCGCGTTCGGGTTGTAGAGCGGGGCTCCGCTCGAGTTGCGGAGCACGTCGACCCTCGCGACCCGGATCTCCCGGCCGGCACTCGACGAGAGGTTCGTGCGGCCGGTGACCACCGAGAGCCGGCTCGCGGGGGTGAACGAATGAGTGCGGTCGTCGTACACGCAGTGGGCTGCAGTGAGCACGATCCTCGGGGCGACCAGGGTGCCACCGCAGAACTGGCGGTCGAAGGCGCTGCCGGGGCCGGCCTGCTCGAGCGCCACCTGCCAGGGCCACTGCTGGATCGTCGTCGCCTGGCCGCCGACGATGCGGTGCTTGGATGCGGAGGGGCCTGCGATCGCCGCGGGCGCGCCCGCGAGCAGGGCCACGAGGAGGACCAGCGCGGCCAGGACGCCGCGGCGGGTCCCGTTCTTCCCGGCTGCGCTCGTCGTCCCCCGCAAAGCCCGCGCAGGGTACCAGCGACCCTCAATTCCGGAAAGATTTCTAGCCCGAGATCTGGCCCGCGGGGAACGCCTGTTCGATCCCTAGACTAGATCGGCAGATGGCCTCAGGCGGACAGATAGTCGTCTCCGGCGCCCGTGAGCACAACCTCAAGGGCGTCGACGTGAGCATGCCGCGGGACGCGCTCGTGGTGATCACGGGGCTCTCGGGCTCCGGCAAGTCGAGCCTCGCCTTCGACACGATCTACGCCGAGGGCCAGCGCCGTTACGTGGAGTCGCTGAGCGCTTACGCGCGCCAGTTCCTCGGCCAGATGGACAAGCCGGATGTCGACTCGATCGAGGGGCTCAGCCCGGCGATTTCGATCGACCAGAAGACGACCTCCCGCAACCCGCGGTCGACGGTCGGCACGGTGACCGAGATCTACGACTACCTGCGCCTGATCTGGGCGCGGATCGGCAAGCCCTTCTGCCACAACTGCGGCGAGCCGATCCAGGGCCAGTCGATCGAGCAGATCACCGACCGGGTCCTGACCCTGCCCGAGAAGACCCGGTTCATGGTCCTCGCGCCGGTCGTCCGCGAGCGCAAGGGCGAGTACGGGCGGATGCTCGAAGAGATGCGCCAGCAGGGCTACGCGCGCGCCGTGATCGACGGCGAGCTGCGCCGGCTCGACGAGGAGATCGTCCTCGACAAGAAGTTCAAGCACGACATTTCGATCGTGATCGACAGACTCGTGATGAAGGACGGCGTTCGCAAGCGGCTCGCCGAGTCGGTTGAGGCCGCGACCTCGCTCGCGGATGGCCTCGTCGAGATCGAGCTCGTCGAGCGCGGCGAGCATGCGCCAGGGCTCCGACGACGCGGACGGCGACGGCGAGGCGCTGCGGGCAGCGGTGCTCTCGGGCCCCTCGGCCGGCAAGCGCGGCGAGGTCCTGGTCTTCAGCGAGAAGTTCGCCTGTCTCAACTGCGGCGCCTCGATGCCGGAGATCGAGCCGCGGATCTTCTCCTTCAACTCACCGCACGGCGCCTGCGAGCGCTGTCACGGGCTCGGCTTCCAGCGCGTCGTCGACCCCGACCTGGTCGTCCCCGATCCGGCGCTGTCGATTGCCGACGGGGCGCTCGCCTCGTGGATGGGCGCGGCCTCGATGTACTACCGGCGGTTGCTCGAGGCGGTCTGCGAGGCCATACGACATCGACGCGGAAGCGCCGTTCCAGGAGCTGCCGGCGGCCGACAAGAAGGTGCTGCTCGAGGGCACCGGCGATGAGCGGCATCTGGTCACCTACAAGAACCGCTACGGGCGCCAGCGCAGCTACCGGGCCCGCTTCGAGGGGATCGCCGCCGGGCTCGAGCGCCGCTATGCGAACACCGACTCCGACGGCACGCGGGAGAAGATCGAGGAGCTGATGGCGCTGCAGCCCTGCCCCGCCTGCGACGGCGCGCGGCTGCGGCCGGAGAGCCTCTCGATCAAGATCGACGGCCTCTCGATCCACGACTTCACCGTGATGTCGGCGCGCAAGTCGCTGGCGTGGGTCCGCGGGCTCGAGCTGACCGAGACCGAGCAGGCGATCGCGCGGCTGATCCTGCGCGAGGTCGAGGAGCGCCTCGGCTTCCTCGAGGCGGTCGGGATCGGATACCTGACGCTCGAGCGCGGCGCCGCGACCCTGTCCGGCGGCGAGGCGCAGCGGATCCGGCTCGCGACGCAGATCGGCTCGAGCCTCGTCGGCGTCCTCTACATCCTCGACGAGCCCTCGATCGGGCTGCACCAGCGCGACAACAACGAAGCTGATCGGCACGCTCGAGCGGCTCCGCGACCTCGGCAACACGGTGATCGTCGTCGAGCACGACGAGGGCACGATGCGATCCGCCGACTACCTGATCGACATCGGCCCGGGCGCCGGCGAGCTCGGTGGCGAGATCGTCGCCGCGGGCACGCCGAACCAGGTCGAGCGCACCGCGAAGTCGGTGACCGGGCAGTACCTCGCGCGGCAAGCGCTCGATCCCGGTGCCGACCGAGCGCCGCGAGCCGACCGGCGAGCTCGGTCGTCAGCGGCGCCCGCCAGCACAACCTCAAGCAGGTCGACGCCAGCTTCCCGCTCGGCGTCTTCACCTGCGTCACCGGCGTCTCCGGCTCCGGCAAGTCGACGCTCGTCAACGAGATCCTCTACCGAGCCGTCGCCAACCGCCTGCACAAGGCGCGGCTGCGGCCCGGAGCCCACAAGAAGATCACCGGCCTCGATCAGATCGACAAGGTCATCAACATCGACCAGTCGCCGATCGGCCGCACGCCGCGCTCCAACCCGGCGACCTACACCGGCGTCTTCGACCATATCCGCGAGCTCTTCACGAAGACGCGCGAGTCCCGCGCCCGCGGCTACAAGCCGGGCCGCTTCAGCTTCAACGTCAAGGGCGGCCGCTGCGAGGTCTGCAAGGGCGACGGGCAGATCAAGATCGAGATGCACTTCCTGCCGGACGTCTACGTGCCCGTGCGAGCAATGCCACGGCAAGCGCTACAACCGCGAGACGCTCGAGGTCCGCTTCAAGGGCAAGTCGATCGCCGACGTGCTCGAGATGCCGGTCGGCGAGGCGGTCGACTTCTTCTCGAACATCCCGAAGATCCACCGGCGGATCAAGACGCTCGCCGACGTCGGCCTCGACTACATCCGGCTCGGACAGCCGGCGACGACGCTGTCGGGAGGCGAGGCTCAGCGTGTCAAGCTTGCGACCGAGCTCAGCAAGGTGGCGACGGGGGAGACCCTCTACATCCTGGACGAGCCAACGACGGGGCTGCATTTCGCCGATGTCGAGCGCCTGCTCGAGGTCCTCGGCCGGCTCGTCGACCAAGGCAACTCGGTGCTCGTCATCGAGCACAACCTCGACGTGATCAAGACCGCCGACCGGATCATCGACCTCGGCCCCGAGGGTGGCGACATGGGCGGGCAGATCGTCGCGACGGGGACGCCCGAGGAGGTCGCGGCGAACCCCGACTCGCACACCGGCCGCTTCCTCGAGGAGCTGGTCGAGCCGCAGGTGACGCGAAAGCCCAAGAACAAACGCCGGCGCGAGCCGGTCGCAGCCTGAGCCACGATTGAGGTCAAGCTTTTCCGGTGAACTGCCGATGGATTGGGGATGCCGCCCATGGGGGGTCTAGGCAGGGATGCGCACGAGCGGCCCAAGGATGGGCTTTGGAAGCGAGTCGTCGCGCTGCTTCCCAACGCTCGTGTTGGGCTCGCCGCCCTGCTGGTCAGCTTCGTCGCGCTGCTCGTTCCCGCCTACGCCTCGGCCGACGTCGAGCTCGACTCCCCGGCTGACGGGGCCGTGTACCAGGGCACACCGTCCGAGATCTCCGGCACGGGCAGCCTCAACTTCTTCACCTACCTCACGAGCGTCGACGTCTACATCTCCTCTCAGCACATGGAGGGCGACAGCATCTTCGACATCTTTGGGTGGAACGTCGGCCAGGGCGAGGACGATGCCCTGCAGTTTCTGCCTTCACCGGGCAAGTTCGTGATCCCCTGGTCGGACATCACCGGCCGCGCCTTCTCCAACCCCCTGGATCCGCCGCTGCCGAACGGCGCACCTCTGGCGGACGGGAAGTACGAGGTGATGGCCGTCCAATACTGCCAGTCGTATAGCTGCATCTTCAACCCGTTCGACTCCGACAACGGCCGGGATGTGGCCACGTTCTGGGTCGACACGCTTGCACCCGAGACGCAGATCCAGGTCACGAGCCCGGCCGGAAGCTCACCGAGCAACTCCTCCGACTGGACCTTCAACATCACCGGCACCGACCCGGTCCCTCCGGGGTACTACCCAGGCGCGTACGACAAGGCTTCCGGGGTCGATTATGTCGATTGCAGGCTCGACGGCGCGCCCTTCGACCACTGCTTCACCCCAGGCACCGACTACTTCAGGCACGGTGGCCCGGGGCGCGACTTCGACTATGAGTTCAACGACACGTGCGACACGTTCTTCCCCTTCTGCGCCGGCCACTCGATACCCGAGGGCGAGCACACGTTCGAGGCGCGGGCGATCGACCGGGGCAACCTCACCGACCCGACCCCGGCGAAGACCACCTTCCTCGTCGACAAGACGCCGCCCGACATCACAATCAACGGTCCGACCGCGAAGCAGCGCTACCTGCTCCACGACGACATCACGCCTGACTTCTCGTGCAGCGATCCGCTCCGCGGCACACCAACCCCCGGCGCTTCTGGAGTCAAGACCTGCGAAGCCACGCCTACCGACAACGAGGACCTCGGCCCCCACAAGTTCACCGTCACCGCCACCGACAACGCCGGCAACACCTCGACCAAGTCCGTCGCCTACACGATCGACCCGCCCGACTACGGCAAGTTCGTCAAAGCAGACCACCCGCTCGCCTACTACCGCTTCGACGAGGCGCTCGGCTCCGCGCAGATGAAGGACTCCTCCGGCCACGGCCACGACGGCATCTACCAAAACGGGATCGCGCTGCAGCGCGACGGCGCCACCAACTGCGAGCGCCGCCCGCATCCGCCGCGGGTCTGCGAGCTCGCCAACCCGGCCGAGAACAAGGCCGCCTACTTCCCCGCCCGCGACGGCCACGGCTACGTCAACGGGATCACCGCCCCGACCCACGCCTACACGATGGAGGCCTGGGTCAAGCCCCGTGACGGCGCCGACATGATGATCCTCGGCCACGGCGGCGGCGGGCAGCTGTTCATCAGCGGCGGCCACCTCGCCTTCCGCCAGACCCAGGACACGATCTACTCCTCCGGCGCCGCTGCCGAGGTGCCGGCCGGCCAGTGGACCCACGTCGCCGCCACCTGGGACGGCCACGACACCTACCTCTACGTCAACGGCAACCAGGTCGCGCACTCCGAGCTCGGCCAACAAGCCGCCCTCGGGCACCTCGACCTTCTACGTCGGCTACGGCGAGATGGCGCCCTGGTTCCACGGCACGATGGACGAGGCCGCCTACTACGACACGGCGCTGAGCCAGCACCGGATCTTCGACCGCTAGAAGATCGGCACCGCCTACGAGCACCCCTCCTTGGTGGCCGGCAACTCGCCCTTCAACACCGAGGGCCCCTCGACCGATCCCGTCGCGCCCAAGAACAAGGGCATCTACGCGCCGAGCAAGGTCCCCAAGGCCGACTTCGACTGCAAGGACCCCGACGACACCACGACGCCTGCCGATTCCGACATCGCCTCCTGCACGGCGACCGTCGACGGCAACCCGATCCTCTCCGGCCAGCCGCTGCCCAACGGCCTCGGCTCCCACGTCTTCACCGTGACCGCGATCGATGCGGGCGGCAACACCTACGTCCACAACCACACCTACGAGGTCCTGAGCTTCGCCGACCTCTACCGCAAGGACGGCCCCGTCGCCTACTACCGGCTCGGCGAGGGCACCGGCGCCGGCACCCAGCCGATGGCCGACTCCTCCGGCAATCACCACGACGGCGAATACAAGAACGGCACCGAGTCGGGCCCCGTCGGCATCGCCGGCGACGGCGATCACGCCCGCCGCTTCACCGGCGCCGACGGCTACGGCTACGTCAACGGGATCCAGGCTCCGCAATATCAGTCCTCGCTCGTCGCCTGGGTCAACGCCGACTCGACCGCCGACGGCTCGATCGTCGGCCACGGCGACGCCGGCGAGCTCTTCATCCGCGGCGGCACCTTCCGCTACCGGCGCATGGGCGAGACCGTCGACTCCGGCGTCGCGCCGAACCCCGGCCACTGGCAGCAGGTCGTCGGCGCCTGGGACGGCGTCGACATCAAGATCTACGTCAACGGCGAGCTCAAGGGCAGCCTCGAGTCGACCAAGCGGCCCTCCTCCTCCTCGACCTTCTACGTCGGCTACGGCGAGCTCGCGCCCTGGTTCAAGGGATCGATCGACGAGGTCGCCTACTACCCGATCGGCCTTGCCCCAGCCCGCGTCTACCAGCTCTGGCTCGCCGACCCGCCGGCCGACCTGAGCAAGACCGGGACGGGTCCGGCAACACCGCGGCCGCCTGCAAATACATCGCCAACAGCGTGCTCAAGGCCAAGGTCAGCCTCAACAACGCCACCAAGCAGCTCACCGCTGCCAAGAAGTCGGGCTCGCCGCGCAGGATCGCCCAGGCCAAGGCGAAGGTCAAGACCGCGCAGACGAACCTGCTCAAGGCGACGCTGACGCAGAAGAAGTACTGCTGAGCTGAGCGCCGGTAGCGGCGCCCGGGCGATTTCTGCAAGCCCCGATTCCGTCCACGTGGCTCAAGTCACGAGGACGAATCGGCCGATAGACTGCTCGTAATGGTCGTTTGGGGACGACCAACGGATGGATCCAACACTTCCAAGGATGGAGGGGGACCGACGGGGGTCCGGAGGGGGGCGAAAGCCTGCCTTCGCACCTGGTCCGCTGAAGCCGCTACTCGCCTTTACCGCCGCGCTGTTCGCGCTCTGCTCTTTGCCGGTCCCGCCGCGGCGGCCGCTCCCGAGACGACGATCACCTCCGACCCGGGCGCAGTCACCAAGGACACGACGCCGCGCTTCAAGTTCACGTCCAGCCCCCCCGGTTCGACGTTCGAGTGCCAGGTCGACGGCGGCGGCTGGACGAGCTGCTCGAGTCCCTACGACCTGCCGACGCAGAGCAACGGCCCGCATACGTTCGAGGTTCGTGCCACCAACGCTTCCCTGGAGACTGACCCGACGCCGGCCTCGTTCGCGTTCTTCGTCGACAACGTGAAACCGACGACGCAGCTCACAAACCAGCCCGCGTCGAGCCTGCTCGACTACTCGAACCCCACGTTCGAGTTCACCGGCAATGACCCTGCGCCCTCGAGCGGGGCGGTCACGTTCGAGTGCAAGCTCGACAGCAGTCCCTATGCGGCCTGCACGAGCCCGTTCTCGCCGGCCCTCGCCGACGGCGTGCACAGCTTCCGCGTCCGTGCGGTCGACCCCGCCGGCAACACAGATGGCAGCCCCGCGACGTTCCTCAACTTCACGATCGACACCGTTGCGCCCACGCTCAGCGTGACAACGGTGCCCGACCTGATCACCAACGATCCGACCCCCGGCTTCGACTTCACGGCGTCCGACGCCGCACCGTCGAGCGGTCTGCAGACGAAGTGCCGCGTCGACGCGGGCTCCTGGGCGAACTGCTCGAGCCCGTTCGCCCCCTCACTCGCCGACGGCGTGCACACCGTCGAGATCAAAGCCGTCGACGGCGTGGGCAACGAGGACGGCGGCAACTTCTCGTACACGTTCCGGGTCGACACCGTTGCTCCCGACACCGACATCACGAACCTGCCCGGCTCGCACCTGCTCGACCACTCGCCCTCGTTCGACTTCACCGGCAGCGACGCCGCTCCGTCCAGCGGGATCTTCGGCTACGAGTGCCGGATCGACGGCGGCAGCTGGGATCCGTGCGCGAGCCCGTGGAACACGCCGTTCAGCGATGGCGTCCACAGCTTCGAGGTCCGCGCGACCGACTTCGCCGGCAACGTCGACGCGAGCCCTGCGCAGTTCCTCAACTTCACGGTCGACACGGTTGCGCCGAACACGGCGATCACCTCGCACCCGCCGCAGTACTCGAACGACACGAACCCGAGCTTCGACTTCACCGGCTCCGATCCCGCGCCCTCCAGTGGCCTCAGCTTCATGTGCCGGCTCGACGGCGGCTCCTGGTACGCGTGCACGAGTCCCGAGTCGATCTCCGCGCCCGAGGGCAACCACACGTTCGACGTGAAGGCCGTCGACGGCGTCGGTAACGAGGACCCGACGCCCGCGAGCTACTCCTGGATGGTCGACACCACCGACCCCGACATCACGCTCAACCACCCGCTCAACAAGGAGCGCTTCCTGCTTCATCAGAGCAACGTCGACTACACCTGCAGCGATCCGCTGCACGGCGGGCCGCCCGCCGTCCACTCCGGCGTCGACACCTGCACCGACAACGGCTTCAACGACGAGGACCTCGGCCCCCACAAGTTCACCGTCACCGCCACCGACAACGCCGGCAACACCTCGACGAAGTCCGTCGCCTACACGATCGACCCGCCCGACTACGGCAAGTTCGTCAAAGCAGACCACCCGCTCGCCTACTACCGCTTCGACGAGGCGCTCGGCTCCGCGCAGATGAAGGACTCCTCCGGCCACGGCCACGACGGCATCTACCAGAACGGGATCGCGCTGCAGCGCGACGGCGCCACCAACTGCGAGCGCCGCCCGCATCCGCCGCGGGTCTGCGAGCTCGCCAACCCGGCCGAGAACAAGGCCGCCTACTTCCCCGCCCGCGACGGCCACGGCTACGTCAACGGGATCACCGCCCCGACCCACGCCTACACGATGGAGGCCTGGGTCAAGCCCCGTGACGGCGCCGACATGATGATCCTCGGCCACGGCGGCGGCGGGCAGCTGTTCATCAGCGGCGGCCACCTCGCCTTCCGCCAGACCCAGGACACGATCTACGCCGGCGGCGCCGCGCCGACGCCGCGGCCAGTGGTGCCACGTCGCCGCCACCTGGGACGGCCACGACACCTACCTCTACGTCAACGGCAACCAGGTCGCGCACTCGAGCTCCGCCAACAAGCCGCCCTCGGGCACCTCGACCTTCTACGTCGGCTACGGCGAGATGGCGCCCTGGTTCCACGGCACGATGGACGAGGCCGCCTACTACGACCGGCGCTGAGCCAGCACCGGATCTTCGACCGCTACAAGATCGGCACCGCCTTCGAGCACCCCTCCTTGGTGGCCGGCAACTCGCCCTTCAACACCGAGGGCCCCTCGACCGATCCCGTCGCGCCCAAGAACAAGGGCATCTACGCGCCGAGCAAGGTCCCCAAGGCCGACTTCGACTGCAAGGACCCCGACGACACCACGCGCCCGCCTTTCCGACATCGCCTCCTGCACGGCGACCGTCGACGGCAACCCGATCCTCTCCGGCGCAGCCGCTGCCCGACGGCGCTCGGCACCCACGTCTTCACCGTGACCGCGATCGATGCGGGCGGCAACACCTACGTCCACACCCACACCTACGAGGTCCTGAGCTTCGCCGACCTCTACCGCAAGGACGGCCCCGTCGCCTACTACCGGCTCGGCGAGGGCACCGGCGCCGGCACCCAGCCGATGGGCGACTCCTCCGGCAACCACCACGACGGCGAATACAAGAACGGCACCGAGTCGGGCCCCGTCGGCATCGCCGGCGACGGCGATCACGCCCGCCGCTTCACCGGCGCCGACGGCTACGGCTACGTCAACGGGATCCAGGCTCCGCAATATCAGTCCTCGCTCGTCGCCTGGGTCAACGCCGACTCGACCGCCGACGGCTCGATCGTCGGCCACGGCGACGCCGGCGAGCTCTTCATCCGCGGCGGCACCTTCCAGCTACCGGCGCATGGGCGACGACCGTCGACTCCGGCGTCGCGCCGAACCCGCGGCCACTGGCAGCAGGTCGTCGGCGCCTGGGACGGCGTCGACATCAGCATCTACGTCAACGGCGAGCTCAAGGGCAGCCTCGAGTCGACCAAGCGGCCCTCCTCCTCCTCGACCTTCTACGTCGGCTACGGCGAGCTCGCGCCCTGGTTCAAGGGATCGATCGACGAGGTCGCCTACTACCCGATCGGCCTTGCCCCAGCCCGCGTCTACCAGCTCTGGCTCGCCGACCCGCCGGCCGACCTGAGCAAGACCGGGACGGGGTCCGGCGGTGGTGGCTCGAACCGGCGGCGGTTCGACCGGCGGTGGGTCCAGGCGACCGGCGGCGGCTCAGGCGCGACCAGCGCCGCCTGCGAGTCCGCGCAGGCCGATCTGGCTGCGGCCAAGGCGAAGCTGCAGAAGGCACGGGCCAAGCAGCAGAAGCTGCGTCACCGCCACGCCAAGCTCCACAAGCTCAAGCACGCCAAGAAGATGGCCCGCAAGGCGAGAGCGAAGGTCGCCGACGCCAAGGCCGCGCAGGGCGCGAGCTGCTGAGTCAGTCCTCGCGCGGGGCTCAGGTCGCGCGGCTCGGGCGCCTTGCCGCCGAGCGCGCGGACGACGCCGGCCGCCCACGGGTTCGCCTTCAGCGAGGTCGCGTACAGGCGCAGATGCTGCTCCTCGCCGGCGATCTCGATCTCGACCTGCTCGCGCATGAACTTCTGCGTAACCGAGACGCACGTGGAGATCCTCGCGGGGCCGGCTCCAGATCAGCTCCGCGCGCGGGCCTGAGACCTCCTCGCGGCGTGAGAGCAGGTGCGCCTGCGTCGGCGTCGAGCGCGAGCAGTCACCTCGCGGCTGAGGCCGTCGCTGCCGCGCTGCAGCCGAGCGCCGAGCGCCAGGAACGCGCCGACCACCGGCACGGCGGCGAGCGCCTCAAGTGGCCGAGTCGAGAACTCGCCGACCTCGACCGGCTCCGCATCGATCAGGGGACGGACGAGGTCGTGCAGGCGCTCCGTCTTCTGCGTCCGGAAGCGCCGCGCGACGGCCAGGCGCTCCTCCTCGCTCTGATCCTCCTCCTTCGCGTCGAGCGGTCCGAACGGGCTCATCGCAAGCAGTCTCCCGCACCGAGCCTGGGGCCGCCATCGGGCACGGCCAGATAGGGGACCCTATGAGGGTGGACGAGCCCGATCGCGATCCCTACGTGCATCCGCAGCGCGGCCTGCGCCCCTGGTGGCGCAAGCACCGCTGGTACGAGCGCACGCATCGCCCGCTGAACCGCCTGCGGATCGATCTGGCGGCTGCCCGCGGCGGCTTCTACGTCCGCCACCCGATCGAGGGCGAGGTCCTCGAGGCCATGCGCGAGGGTCGGCTGAAGATCGGCGAGGGGACGCATCTCGAGCCGGGCTGCTGGCTGACGCTGGCCCCCGGCGCGCGGATCACGATCGGGCGCGGCTGCTTCCTCAATCGGGAGACGATGCTCGCTGCGCACGAGTCGATCGAGATCGGCGACCACGTGATGTTCGCCAACCACTGCTTCGTCGGCGACGCCGACCACCGCTTCGACGACCCCGAGCTGCCCGTCACCTGGCAGGGGTTCACGCCAAAGGGGCCCGGTGCGGATCGGCGACAACGCCTGGCTCGGCAAGGGCGTCGTCGTCACCGGCGGCGTCGAGATCGGCGAGCGCGCCGTGATCGGCTCGAACTCCGTGGTCACCAGAGACGTCCCGCCGCGGACGATCGCGATGGGCGCACCGGCCAAGGTGCTCCGCGAGATCGAGTACCCGCCGCCCCCGGCCTAGGGATCGGCAACGCATCAGGCGCGTCCCGGCGTGCTCTACGGTCCTGCGCATGACGACCCGCCGCGCCTGCTGGCTCGCTGCCCTCCTCGGAGCCGCTCTCGCGACCCCGATTGCCGGCTGCGGAGGCGGCTCGTCCTCGACTGCCGCGACGAGGGCTCCTCGTCCACGACGACCACCAGTTCGATCACCGAGACCTCGCCCCCCGGCGCCTCGTCGGCATCCGCGACGACCTCTAAGCCCGCCGAGTCCGATCCGCAGCAGGTGAATGATGCGATCGACGCGGTGCTCTCCTCGCCGGACAGCGGGACGGTCTGTTCAACGGTGATCACCGTCGCTGCCCTGAAGAACTTCTACGGTAGCCGTCAGGCCTGCCTGAACGGACGGGCGAAGCCGACCCTCGCCGACTCGGTCAAGGTCTCAGACCTGCAGATCGACGGCGATACCGCCAGCGCCAAGGCGAAGCCGAAGGGCGGCCTCTACGACGGCGTCACCGTCGACGTCACGGCCGTTCGGGGGGCCGACGGCTGGCAGATCGACGGGCTCGACGCGAAGGTGCCGGTCGGCCCCTGACGCGGACGGCCGGGGGCTACAGGCCCTCGGCGTAGGCGCGGGCCGCCTCCGAGGGCGACTTCGGGGTGCCGTCACCCTTCGGCTCGAGCGCCAGCTGGGTCGGCGCGCGGCGACGCTCGAGCGAGGTCCTGGTGGGCGCCTGCCGTGAGGACGACGCGACAGTGGGCGTAACGCATCAGGTTCTGGGTCACCTTGCCGACGCGGGTGCCGGCGGCGGGATCGCGCTCCTCGGCGGCGGCGTCGTCAGCCGCGATCAGGATCGTCTCGGGCGCGATCAGGCGCGAGATCGCGATCATCGCTGCGGGGGCGCTGCGGGCGACGTACAGGTGCGGGACCACGTCGACCCCCTCGTACTCCTGGCCGATCGCCTCGGCGCGCCGCAGCGCCTTGGTGAGCGCCTCGGTCTTCTCGGGATCCGGGGTGTCGAGGTTGTGGTCCTCGTGGACGCGGGTGACGGCGACCGCATGGATCTCGGCGAGCTTGTCGTTGGTGCTTCGCGACATCCGGCCGGCGGCCTGCATGACCTCGTCGTCGAGCCTGTCGCCGAAGATGCAGACCATCAGCCGCGTCGGCGCCTCCTGGCGGCGCCGGGCCCGGCGCAGCAGGTCACGGCGGCGCTCCTCGGAGGGCTTGACGTTGGCCGGCAGCGCGATCTCGCGGTACTCGTCGCGCGCCGGCGGTTCGAAGTGGCCGCGCGTCGTCACCGGCTCGACGAGCACGATCCTGCAGGGACGCTCCTCGAGCAGGAGTAGGCGCGTGCCGCCGAACAGGTTGTCGCGGCTGATCCGCCGTTGCACCGGGGGCATCGGCATGACGATCGCCTCGCAGCGCGAGAGCTGAGCCTCGCGAATGATCGCCGTCGCCTTGCCGGCCCGCGGGCAGCGCATCGAGCGGATCACCGCGCGGGAGCCGAGCACGCGGCGGGCGAGCTTCATGTTCCGCTTCGAGGCCTCGTCCTCGGAGGGCAGTTCGTAGTCCATCGGGTAGCCCTTGGCGACGGGGATGAGCGAGATGAAGCGGACGTGGCTCGGATGGTCGGAGAGCAGGCGGGCGATCTCGAGCGACTCGTGCGGGTCCTCGGCGGGATCGCAGACGACGAGCACCGAGTGGTAGATGCTCTCCCGCTCGATCACCGGGTCCGGCACCATGATCTTCGCTGTCTCGCTCATCCTCAGGCCTTTTCGCTTGCGGTAGTTCGCGTAGGCGGCCATGCCGATGGCCAACCATACGATGCCGATCAGTCCTACCAGCGGATGCTGACTGATGACGACCACGAAGGCGATGCCGGTGCCGATCGCCCCGACCGTGGCGAAGAGCGGCAGCGTCCAGCCCGCCCTCAGCTTCAGGTTGCCGGGCCCTCGGTAGGGCCGCTCGAAGTCCGGGTAGCGGCGCCGCAGCGCGATCACCGAGACGTGCGCCACGGTGAAGCTGAGCATCGCGAAGGCCGCGTATAAGTTGCCCAGGAACGCGGCTGGGCCGAGCAGCAAGACCGCCGCGACCACGGCTGACCCGGCGAGCCCTATGTACGGGGTGCGGAAGCGGGGGTGTAATCGGGTGACGATGCTCGGTACGTGCTGGTACTGGCCCATCGAATAGACGAGTCGCGAGACCCCGAACATGCCGGCGTTGGCGGCGAGCAGCAGGATCGTCGCGGCGAGGATCCCGACGTAGGCCTCGGCCGGCTTCTCGAGCGGGCCAAGGTCCATCGCCCGGACGACGCCGAGCACCGGGTCGCCGGCGTAGCCGCCTTCGTCGTCGCTCTGCCCGAGCTGCGTCACGTACTCGCCGTTCGGCTGCTGCTCGACGGGCAGTGCCGAGAGCGCGATCGCGGGCAGCGCCGCGTAGATGATCACGACGGCGAGCACCACCTTGCGCATCGCGCTCGGCACCGACTTCGGCGCGTCGATCGCCTCCTCCGACATGTTCGAGACGGTCTCGATGCCGGTGTAGGCGATCATCGCGACCGGCACTGCAACAGCCAGGTTGTTCCACGTCGGGGCGATGCCCCAGTGGATGTTGTCGATCAGCGTGTGGAAGTTGAGGACGAGGAAGACGCCGGCGAGGCACAGGCCGAGCTGCGTGAGCAGATCGGTGACGGCCATGATCAGGTTCAGGCGGGCGGCCTCACGGACCCCGCGGATGTTGATCGCGGCAAGGAAGGCGATGACGACGGCGCCGCCGATGATGTCCCCGGGAGGGTCCCCGAGCCAGCTCCAGAAGAAGCCGAGATAGTGGGGGACGAAGAGCGCCGAGATCGCGGCCGTGACGATGAAGTTCATGCACTGCACCCACGCGGCGCCGAACGAGATCGTCTCGTTGAAGGCGTGGCGGGCGAAGCTCGAGGAGCCGCCCGCCTCCGGGTACATCGTCGTCGCCTCTGTGTAGGTCGCGGCGGTGAGGAAGAAGAGGATTCCGGCGATGACGAAGACGACCGGCGTCAGTCCGAGCGCCAGCGCCGCGACGAGGCCGAGCGCGTAGTAGATCGACGAGCCGACGTTTCCGTAGGCGGAGGAGAAGAGCGCGTTGTCGGTGAGCACGCGCTCGAGACGGAACTGTTTTCGCTCAGCCACTCATCGATCCAGTTGCACGACGATTCTAGTTTCGCCCCCCGCTAGCTCTGGACGCCGGCAGCCCCACGGTGCGGCAGCGGCTCTTGCCGCCCGGCGCGAGCGCCAAAGGGTCGCAGAAACGCGCCGCGGGCAGGGCACCGAGCCCGAGCGGCGCGCGCCCAGGTGCCGCGTCAGGGAACGCTCGCGGCTACCAATCCCAGGCTGAGTTCGCTGCCAGCGAGTCCTGCTCGAGGTATTCGCGCAGCGCGGCGAGCTCGTCGGGATCGATCGAGTACGTGTGCTCCTCGTTCGGGAAGCGTGCCCGAGCGGACCTCGGCGGTGTAGGCGCCGACGCCGTCGACCATCGCCTCGTGGATCGCGGCGTAGCGCTTGACGAAGCGGGCGACGTGACCGGTGTTGATGCCAAGCAGGTCGTGGAAGACGAGCACCTGGCCGTCGGTCGAGGCGCCGGCGCCGATCCCGATCACGGGGACCTCCATGCGCGGCATGATCACCTCGCTGACCGCGGCGGGCACGGCCTCGAAGACGACAGCGAAGCAGCCGACCGCCTGCAGCGCGAAGGCGTCCTCGGCGATCCTCGAGGCGGTCTCGCCGGTCCGGCCCTGCGCCTTGTAGCCACCGAGCTGCGTCGCGGTCTGCGGCGTCAGGCCGACATGGCCCATGACCGGGATTCCGGCACGGACGATCGCCCGTGCCCGGTCGACCGAGGCGCCGCCGCGCTCGAGCTTGACGGCGCTGCAACCGGCCTCCTTGATGAAGCGCTGGGCGTTCGCGATCGCCTGCTCGTTCGACTGCTCGTAGGAGCCGAACGGCATGTCGCCGACGAGCAGCGGGGTCTTCAGTCCGCGGCGGACGGCGGCGGCCAGCATCAGCATCTCGTCCATGCCGACGGGCACCGTCGAGTCGTGACCGAGCACGGTCATCGCGCCGGAATCGCCGACCAGCACGAGATCGACCCCGGACTCCTCGGCGACCTTGGCAGAGGGGATAGTCGTAGGCGGTCACCATCACGATCCGCTCGCCGTTCTCCTTCATCTCGGCGAGCCGCGGCAGGCTCATCGGCGCACGGTCGTTCGGGGGCGTGTCGGGAACTCTGGGTGCGGTGCTCATGGCTGTTGCTCCTTTGTGGTCGCGGCGGCCTCAGCCGTCCACGCCTGGGATTGTCTCTGGGTAAGAAGGGATGCCGGCAGGCCCCTGGGCGAGGACCTCGCCGGGCACGACGTTGGCCCCGGTTGCGCCGATCTGCAGACCCGGTCCGGCGAGCAGGACCTCGGGGTGCGAGTCGATGTGGCGGGCACGGTTGTGCTCGTCGACGTGGACGACGACCGGTGCATAGGACTCCAGGTCTCGCTGGTCGTAGTCGGCGTAGGTGGCGATGATCACCTTGTCCCCCTCGGAGGCGAGATGGGCGGCGGCGCCGTTGATCTGGATGTCGCCACCGCCGCGCTCGCCCTCGATCGCGTAGGTGACGAAGCGCGAGCCGTTGGTGATGTTCCAGACGTGGACGAGCTCGTTGACGAGAATGTCGGCCCCTTCGAGCAGCTCGACGTCGACGGTGACGCTGCCGACGTAGTCGAGGTCGCAGCCAGTCACCGTCGCGCGATGGATCTTCGACTTGAGCATCTGCCTCTGCATTCGGTTCAGCCTCCTGCGGCGGTCTCGATCAGGACGTTGTCGATCAGCCGCGCCCGGCCGACTGGGGCGGCGAGGGCGACCAGGATCGGCCGCCCGTTGAAGCTCTGGGCCGGCTCGAGCGACTCGGCGTCGCGCGCCTCCAGGTACTCCGGCTCGATCCGCGCCGCGGCGAGGATCGCGCGCGCCTCGGCGAGGATCGGCTCGACCTCGCCACCGGGCGCCGCCCGCTCGCGGATGTGCTCAAGCGCGCGGTGCAGGGCGGGGGCTCGGGAGCGCTCCTCCGGAGTCAGGTAGACGTTGCGCGAGGAGAGCGCGAGGCCGTCGCTCTCGCGGATCGGTCGGCAGGACCTCGATAGCCGCCGGGAAGTCGAGGTCGCGGGCCATGCGCCGCAGGACGATCGCCTGCTGCGCGTCCTTCTGGCCGAAGAAGGCGACGTCGGGGGAGACGATGTTGAGCAGCTTCGTGACGACCGTCGTGACGCCGCGGAAGTGCTCGAGGCCGCGCCGATCGGGATCGCCGCAGAGCACCTCGCTCAGGCCCTCGACGATGACCGACGTCGCGAAGCCGTCCGGGTAGATCTCCTCGACCGACGGGGCGAAGACGTAGTCGACGCCGGCCCCCTCGGCGATCTCCGGCGTCGCGCTGCTCGTCGCGCGGGTAGGCGGCGAGATCCTCGCCGGGCCGGAACTGGGTCGGGTTGACGAACAGGCTCATGACGACGACGTCGCGTGCGCTCGCGGGCGGCGACGAGCAGCGAGCGGTGGCCGTCGTGCAGGAAGCCCATCGTCGGCACGAGGCCGATCGGTGCGCCCCGCGCCGCGCTCGGCGGCCAGCAGTTCGCGCAGCTCCGCCTTCGTGCGGACGAGCCTCATCGCGGCCCCCCCGGAGCTCCGGCGGGCTCAGCGGCCGTGCAGGCGCGGCCGCCGCGATCGCCTGCGTGCGCTCGGCCAGCGCGTCGTACATCGGCAGCAGCTCGGGCGCGCGCTCGGCGCAGCGCCGCGCGGTGCGCCGTCGACGGTGGCCTCGGTCGCCGCGGGCGATCGGTCCAGTCAGCGCCTCGCCGCCGCGCTCGGCCCAGTTCGCGGCGGTGCGCAGGACGAGCGGCGCGAGCAGTTCCCGGGCCTGGTCCGGGTCCGTCGATGCCGGCGGCGGCGAGCAGCGCGGCGGCCGACTCCTCGAGCGCGATCAGGAAGTTGGAGGCGATCGAGGCGGCCGCGTGGTAGGCGGAGCGGACGTCCTCGGAGACCTCGAACGGGACCATGCCGAGCGCCTCGGCGAGGCTCCGGGAGAGCGCGAGGGCGACCTCGTCGGCGCCGGCGATCGCGGCGGGCGAGCCGGCCAGCGACGAGCGGTCGTCGGGCACGGTCTGCAGCGGGTGCAGCGAGAAGGCGACGGCGCCCGCCTCGCTGGCCGCCGCCAGTGCGGCGAGCGGCGTCGCGCCGCTCGTGTGGCCGACGAAGCGCAAGCGCGGGGCGTGGGCGGCGACGCGCTCGCAGGCGGCCTCGATCTCGTCGTCGGGGACGCAGATCAGCGCGATCTCGGCCTCCGCGCAGCCGGCGTCGAGGTCGTCGCGCCCGACCTGGCGGACGTCGAGGCCGGCAACTGCGGCGGCGGAGGCGATCGAACCGCCTACGCGTCCGCGTCCGATCACGACGATCGGCGCTAGCGCCTGCTCTGGCGCGGGGGTGTGGGTGGGGTTCCGTTCCAGTTCCCGCATGGGAGATACCGGTCGGTGTCAAGTTGGAAAAGAGTCGACATCGGCACGGTCCGCGCCCTCCATGTCTCTGTGGGGACGAGGGTCACGGCCGCTTGCCGTGGCGAAATTATGGCATGGATCGGGGCATCTGCGAAACGTTGCCCTCTCCCGGAAATCGCTTTCCGGAGCCGGATGCGATCCCGGCCCCTGGCCGCCCCGCTCGTCACTACGATCGTCCCGTGCCGATCTACGAGTTCGAGTGCGGGGCGTGCAGGGAGCGCTTCGAGGCGCTCGTCGATGCTGGGACCGAACGGGCCGAATGCCCTGCCTGCGGTGCCGCCGGGGCCGAGCGGCGGTTCTCGAGCTTCGCCTACTCGCGGCAGCCGACGGCGAATCAGCGTCGGCGCATGGAGGACGCGCGGGGCACCAATCGCGATGGCGCGAAGACGCGCTTCAAGCGAGAGCCTGGCGCGCAATCGCGGCAAGAAGCCGCGGCTCGTGAGCGACGAGCCGCAACCGGGAGCCGGCGGGCGGAGGAGCCGGCGGGCGACCCCGCGGTCGCCGCCCGCCGCGAGCAGCTGATCGAGGTCTACCGGGAGGCCTCCGGCTGTCTCGAAGTGCCCGCTCTCGGAGACCCGGACGAAGGTCGTCTTCGGCGCCGGCGACGCCAACGCCGACCTGATGTTCGTCGGCGAGGCGCCCGGCGCCGACGAGGACCGGCAGGGCCTGCCCTTCGTCGGCCGCGCCGGCGATGCTCCTCAACGAGCTGCTCGAGGGGATCGGCCTGAGCCGGGAGGAGGTCTTCGTCGGCGAACGTCTTGAAGTGCCGGCCGCCCGGCAACCGCGATCCGCAGCCGGTCGAGATCGAGACCTGCCAGCCGTACCTGTTGGAAGCAGGTCGAGCTGATCGAGCCGCGCGTCGTCGCGACGCTCGGCAACTTCGCGACGAAGCTGATCACCGGCAACCAGACCGGGATCACGCGGGTCCGCGGCGTGCCGCAGGTGCACACGCTCGGCGGTCGCACGGTCTTCGTCTTCCCGCTCCTGCACCCGGCCGCCGCGTTGCGCACCCCGAAGATGAAGGAGACGCTCGATCGAGGACTTCCGGCGGCTCGAGGAGCTGCTCCGCGAGCCGCTCCCCGACGGCGCCGGCGAGGAGTGGGAGGAGGAGGGCCTCGAGGAGGCCCGCGACGCCGTCGGCGCCGCCCGCGAGGGGGCCCGATACCGAGCAGCTCGACATCTTCCGGCCCGGCTGAGCCGGCCGGCGCGCTGTAATCCACTTCGTGTCCGAACCCGGAGCGCGGCCGCCGGTCGCCGAGACAACCGACAGCGACGGGCCGGCGGCGACCGAGGCGCTCGCCGCGGAGCTCGCTTCGCGCCTGCGGCCCGGTGACGTCGTGCTCGTCTCCGGCGAGCTCGGCGCCGGCAAGACGACCTTCGTCCGCGGCGCCGCCGCGCGCGCTCGGCGTCGCCGGCCCGGTCAGCTCGCCGACCTTCACGATCGGCCAGATCTATCCGGCGGCCGTACCCGGTCGCCCACCTCGACCTCTACCGGCGTCGGCTCGCTGGCCGAGGAGGAGCCCGGCCTGCTCGACGACTACCTCGCCGCCGACGTGATCGCCTTCGTCGAGTGGGCGGAGGAGGCCGAGCGCGCGGGTGAGCTCGAGCGAATCGCGGCCCGGGTGCGGATCGAGCACGGCGGCGGTGACTCGCGCCGGGTCACGATCGCGCTCGAGCCGCGCGAGGTGCGGGGGGCCGATGAGCCTGACGCTCGCCTTCGACACGGCGACGCCCGATACCGCCGTCGCCGTCTGCGACGGCGCCGAGGCGCATCACCGAGCTGCCGCGTCGGGCCCGGTGCGGATGGCCGTGCCCAGCCATGGAACGGCGCTGCTCGGGCTCGTCGCCGAGGCTGTCGAGGAGAGCGGGCGGCTGGGAGCGGGTCGAGGCGATCGCCGTCGGCATCGGCCCCGGCTCGTTCACCGGGATCCGGATCGGCGTCGCGACGGCGCGGGCGCTCGCGCAGGCGAGAGGTCTGCCCGTCGCCGGGGTACCGACGACTGCCGCGCTTGCGGCCGGGATCGGGGCCGGGGCGGGGGAGCGCCCGCGGCTCGGCTGCGTCGACGCGCGCCGCGGCGAGCTCTTCGCCGCGCTGCTGCGCCCTGGCGCGGCGATCGCCGAGGCGCCGCTCGTGCTCGCGCCGGATCGCCTGGAGGGGCTCTTTCAAGCGCGCCGATAGGCCGCTTGGCCGCGGGCGATGGGGCGGTACGATTCCGCGACGAGCTGGAGGCTGCCGGAGCCGAGGTCCTCGCCGACGAGGACCCGGCACACCGGATCTCGGCTCGTTTCCTCTCCGCCCTGGTCCCGGCGCTCGGGACGGCGGGCTTCGAGGAACTGAAGCCCCTGTACCTGCGACGACCCGATGCGGAGCGTTGGCATGAGCGAAACCGCCGCGACCGATAGCGCCCCCGCCGCCGAGCCCGGCGCGGTGTGCCGTGCGGCGGCTCACCTACGCCGACCTGCCGGGCGTGCTCGCGATCGAGCGCCGCTCGTTCCCGGCGCCGTGGTCGCTGGCGATGTTCGTGCTCGAGCTCTCCAAGCCGTCCGGGATCTGCCTCGCCGCGGAAGGCCCGGACGGGCTCGTCGGCTACCTCGTCTGCTCCCGCTACGCCGACATCTGGCATCTGATGAACGTCGCCGTTGACGCGCCCGCGCGGCGTCGCGGGCTGGCGAGCCGGATGATCGGCGAGCTGCTCGAGGCGGCCGGCCGCGCGCGAGCGCTTCACGCTCGAGGTGCGGATCTCGAACGCGGGCGCGATCCGCATGTACGAGGACCTCGGCTTCCGTCCCGCCGGGCGCCGGCTCCGCTACTACCACGACAACAACGAGGACGCGTTGATCATGTGGTACGGCGAGCCCGACCGCTGAGCAGCACCGAGACGCTGTGATCCTCGCGATCGAGACCTCCTGCGACGACACGTGCGCGGCCGTCATCGACGGCGCCGCGCGTGCTCAGCAACGTGATCTCCTCGCAGGCGGCAGCCCACGAGCGCTTCGGCGGCGTCGTCCCCGAGATCGCCTCGCGACACCACGTCGAGCTCGTCAACGCGGTCGTCGCGGCGGCGCTAGCCGATGCCGGCGCCGAGCTCGACGAGGTCGAGGCGATCGCCGTGACGGTTCGGCCGGGGCTGATCGGCGCTCTGCTGGTCGGCGTCAGCACGGCGAAGGCGCTCGCCGCGGCGGCCGGCAAGCCGTTGATCCCGGTCGATCACCTGCTCGGCCACGTTGCCGCCTCCTGGCTCGAGCCGGAGCCGCTTGAGCCGCCGCTGCTCTGCCTGCTCGCCAGCGGCGGTCACACGATGCTCGCCGCCGTCCGCGAGCGCGGCGCCTACGAGGTGATCGGCTCGACCCTCGACGATGCCGCCGGGGAGGCGCTCGACAAGGCGGCCCGGCTGCTCGGCCTCGGCTACCCGGGCGGGCCGGCGATTCAGCGCGTCGCCGTCGACGGCGATCCGGAGGCGTTCAGCTTCCCGGTCGCGATGAGCCGCGATCCCGGCCTCGACTTCAGCTTCAGCGGGCTGAAGACGGCGCTCGTCTACGCGGTTCGCGGGCTGGAGGAGGAGGCAGGCCCCGACGGCGCCGCGGAGGCTGTGGCCGCGCGCCGCGCCGACCTCGCGGCGAGCTTCCAAGCCGCCGTCGTCGGGCAGTTGATCGCGAAGGTCTCGCGGGCGCTCGACGCGGCCGAGTCGGCGGGCGATCCGTGGCCCGCGCTCAGCCTCGGTGGCGGCGTGGCCGCCAACGCCCTGCTCCGCGAGCGCGCCGCCGAGCTCTGCGAGCGCCGCGGGCATCCGGCTCAAGCTGCTGCCGCTCGCGCTCTGCACCGACAACGCGGCGATGATCGGCGCTGCGGCTGCCGACGCCGAGCCGCTGGCCTACCCGTCCTATCTCGACCTCGACGCCGCGGCGACGGCCGCGCGCGGCGGCGTGACGGCGCAACGGCTTCCGCAGGTCGCTCCTCTACGGGCGGGATGGCTGTCACCTCTGCGAGGAAGCGCTCGAGGGGCTGATCGCCCTGCACCGCGAAGGGTTCGCATTCGAGCTGATCCAGGTCGACATCGAATCGGACGATTCCCTGCATCGCGAGCTGCTCGAGTTGATCCCTGTGATCGAGATCGACGGCGCCCGAGTGAGCGAGTTGATCCCGGACCTCGACGCCGCGCGGTCGCGGCTCGGTACCGTTGAGGGATGAGCGAGCGCACTGGGGCGAGCGCCGGGTCGGCCGATGAGGCCGCTGCGGCCACTGATCGGCGATGCCGTCGGCGAACGGGCGACGGCGCGCGGCTGTCGCTCGGCGTCGCTGCCCGGCTGTCCCGCTACCTGCAGGTCCTGATCCAGGCCCGGAAGATGGGCAAGGAGACGATCTCCTCCCAGGAGCTCGCCTCCTGGACGCACATCAACTCGACCCAGATCCGCCGCGATCTCTCGGGCTTCGGCAAGTTCGGCAAGCGCGGCGTCGGCTATCAGGTCGAGTCGCTGGTCGCCGAGATCCGCAAGATCCTGCGCACCTCGGGCCAGCACAACATCGCCCTCTTCGGCGCCGGCAACCTCGGCCAGGCGATCGCCTCCTCGGACATCTTCGCCGACCACGGCTTCCGCATCGTCGCGATCTTCGACAGCGCCCCGAAGCTCGTCGGCAAGGAGTTCGGCGGCGTCCCGGTGCGCTCGATCGACGACCTCGACGACGTCGTCGACCGACGAGGAGATCGTCGTCGGCGTGATCGCCGTCCCGGCCGAGGCGGCCCAGGAGGTCGCCGAGCGGCTCGTCGAGGCGGGCGTCAAGATCATCTTCAACTACTCGGAGCGCCTGCTCGAGACACCGCCGGAGGTGACGGTGCACACGTCGAGCCCCGCCGTCGACCTGCTCTACGCGCTCTACTTCTACCTGACCTGATCGGCAGCTGAGAGAGCGTCCGAGGAGCACAACTTGAGCGCGGCCCGCGACCACGGCCTCGACCTCGATCTCGCCCGCGAGCGCTTCGAGGCCTCGCAGGACTTCACCGTTGCGATCGAGGAGGAGTTCGCGATCGTCGATCCGGGCACGCTCGATCTCGTGCATCGCTTCGACGAGATGATCGAGGCCTGCCAGGCCGATGAGGTGCTCGCCGACTCGGCCCGCGGCGAGCTGATCGACACCGAGATCGAGATTCGCTCAGGCCGCGCCGAGAGCTACGCGGAGGCGATCGAGCTGCAGAACGAGCGCCGCCGCCTGCTCTTCGGGCTCGCCGCGCGGATGGACGTCTCGCTGGCCGCGATGGGCACCCATCCCTGGGCCGCCTACCTCGACCAGCGGATCATCGACACGCCGCACTACAACCGGCTGCGTGAGGAGCTCGCCTGGGTCGCGCGGCGCAACCAGACGTGGAGCCTGCACGTCGCACGTTGGCGTCCGCGGCGCCGACCGCGCCGTCGCCGTCTGCGATCACCTGCGCGGGGTGCTGCCGACACTGCTCGCCGTCAGCGCCAACTCGCCCTTCCTCGATGGCGTCGACACCGGTCTGGCCAGCGTCCGCACCCAGGTCTTCACCCGCACCTTCCCGCGCTGCGGCATCCACGAGCCGTTCGGCAGATTGGACGAGCTACGCCTCGTTCGTCGAGATGCTCGAGCGGACCCGCTCGATCGCCGAGTCGACGCAACTGTGGTGGAGCGTCCGCCCGCATCACAGCTTCGGCACGGTCGAGGTGCGGATCTGCGACGCGCAGAGCAGCGGCGAGGAGTCCCTGCGGCTCGGCGCGCTGATGCTGGCCTGCGTGGCGCAGGCCGCAATCGACTATGACGAGGGCGCGCTGCCGGCCCCGCAGGCCGGCCGCGAGATCGAGGAGAACCTCTGGCGTGCGATCCGCTACGGGCTTGACGGCCGCTTCGTCGACTTCGCGGCGGGCGAGGAGATCGAGGCCAGGGCCGCGGTCCAGCGCTTGCTCGAGTGGACGGCGCCGGCCCGCGAGACGCTCGGCCTCGACGCCGAGCCGAGCGGGCCGAACGGCGCGCAGCGCGCCCGCGCGGCGCTCGCGGCGGGGCGCTCCGTCGCCGAGGTCTACCGCGACTCGATCGCCGAGACCGCCCGCACCTACGCGCCCGACGCCGAGCACCCCGCCGAGCTGCTCCGCGGCTGAGTCCCGTGGCCTCAGGTCGGGGCCGCTAGGGTGTCGGCAATGGAAGGCACCCCGCCAGGCCAGCAGCCACCGCCCTCCGGGGGCGAGGGGCCCGAGGGCGAGCAGGAGCTCACCCCGGAGCAGATCGAGTATCTGCGTCAGGTCGAGGACGAGATGCGGCGCGTCCGCGTCCAGGACGTCGTCACGCAGAGCACCGTCAGCATCCTCAACCTCGCCGCCCGGCGGATCGCCAAGGAGGACGAGCGCGACCTCGAACAGGGCCGGGTCGGGATCGAGGCCGTCCGCGCGCTGGTCGACCTGCTCGACCCCGAGGCGCAGAGCGAGGTCCGCAACGCCCTCAGCCAGCTGCAGGTCATGTACGCGCAGCAGGCCGGCGGGCAGGCGCCCGGCGCCGGCGCGGGCGACGCGGCGGCGGAGGGCACCGCCCCGCTCCGCAGCCACCGCAGGGCTCCGGCCTGTGGACTCCCGGCTCCGGCTGAGCCTCCCTCGAGCTGAATCACCCGATTCCGGCTTGGTCAGCGGGCAGCGATGCGTGCCGCCGTCACATACGGCTAGACTGCGCGACGCTTTCGGCCGCCCCTTTGTATCCGAGTTCCGGGGCGGCTTTGCTGTGAACACACCAACGGAGGAATCAGAGCTTTGACTTCATTCCTGACCGATTACGGCGTCGTGATCGCGCTTGTCTGCGCGGGCGCCGGTGTTCTCTACGGAGTCTTCGTCACGCAGGGGTTGCTCGCGAAGTCACCGGGGAACGATCGAATGCAGGAGATCTCCGGAGCCGTCCAGGAGGGCGCCCGGGCATATCTCAATCGTCAGTACACGATCATCGCGGCAGTAGCCGTGCCGCTCGCGATCGCGATCGGGCTGATCCAGAACCTCGACACGGCGATCGGTTTCGTCATCGGAGGCATCCTCTCCGGTTCGGCGGGCTTCATCGGCATGAACGTGTCGGTGCGCGCGAACGCGCGCGTCGCCGAGTCGGCCCGCGGTGGCGTCAGCCCCGCGCTCGACGTCGCCTTCAAGGGCGGCTCGGTCACCGGCCTGCTCGTCGTCGGCCTGGCGCTGCTCGGCGTCGCCGGCTACTACGGGGTCCTGCTGCTCACCAACCAGAGCGACCGTGACGCGATCGACGCGCTCGTCGGCCTCGGCTTCGGTGGCTCGCTGATCAGCGTCTTCGCGCGACTCGGCGGCGGCATCTTCACGAAGGCCGCCGACGTCGGCGCCGACCTCGTCGGCAAGGTCGAGGCGGGCATTCCCGAGGATGACCCGCGGAACCCGGCCGTGATCGCCGACAACGTCGGCGACAACGTCGGCGACTGCGCCGGCATGGCTGCCGACCTGTTCGAGACCTACGCGGTCACCGCGGTCGCCGTGATGCTGCTCGGCGTGCTCAGCTTCGCGCCCGACTCGGCGCGCGAGGTTGCGCTCTACCCGCTCGTCATGGGCGCGGTCGCGATCCTCGCCTCGATCGTCGGCGCGCTCAGCGTCCGCACGAGCACCGACAACGTCGAGGGCGCCCTCTACAAGGGCCTGATCGTCTCCGGCCTGCTCAGCGCGGCGGCGTTCTACCCGATCACGCACTGGCTCATGGCGGACCCGCTCAAGCTCGGCGTCCTCGACCCCGGCAGCGCCCTCGCCGACGCTTCGGTCACGGGCCTCTGGCTCTGCGGGCTGATCGGCATCGGCGTCACCGCCGGCCTGTTCGTGATCACCGACTTCTACACGTCGACCCGCTTCCGCCCGGTCAAGGCGATCGCGGAGGCGTCGCAGACGGGTCACGCGACGAACATCATCCAGGGCCTCGCCCAGGGCTTCCAGGCGACGGCCGCCCCGGCGGTCGCTGATCGCGCTGGCGATCCTGCTCGCGAACCAGCTCGCCGGCATCTACGGGATCGCGATCGCGGTGATGGCGCAGCTCTCGCTGACCGGCCTGATCGTCGCGCTGGACGCGTTCGGCCCGATCACCGACAACGCCGGCGGCATCGCCGAGATGGCGGAGATGCCCGAGGAGGTGCGCAACGTCACCGACCCGCTCGACGCGGTCGGCAACACGACGAAGGCCGTCACCAAGGGCTACGCGATCGGCTCCGCCGTGCTCGCTGCCCTGGTCCTGTTCGCCGACTTCCGGCTCGAGCTCATCGAGGAGGCCGCCAAGGACGGCAAGCAGCTCGTCGCGGGCTTCTTCGACATCTCCGATCCGGCCGTCCTGATCGGCCTGCTGATCGGCGGCATGATGGTCTACCTCTTCGCGGCGCTCTCGATCGAGGCCGTCGGCCGCGCCGGCGGTCAGGTCGTCGAGCAGGTGCGCAAGCAGTTCCGCGAGCACCCCGGGATCATGGAAGGCACGGAGAAGCCGGACTACGCCGAGACGGTCGCGATCGTCACGGCCTCCGCGCAGCGCGAGATGGTCATCCCGTCGCTGATCCCGATCCTGATCCCGCTGATCGTCGGCGTGATCAGCGCCAAGGCGCTCGGCGGTCTGCTGATCGGCGTGATCGTCGTCGGCTTCTTCGCCGCGGTCTCGATGACCGCCGGCGGCGGCGCCTGGGACAACGCCAAGAAGCTGATCGAGGATGGCGCCTTCGGCGGCAAGGGCACCGAGGCCCACGCGGCCTCGGTGACCGGCGACACGGTCGGCGATCCCTACAAGGACACGGCCGGTCCCGCGATCAACCCGATGATCAAGGTGGCGAACATCGTCGCCCTGCTGATCCTGCCGATCGTCGCGATCTAGCGGACGCGTCCCGTACCGGCGAACGGAAGTACCTCGAGAGGGGCGCCGCGAGGCGCCCCTCTCTCGTTTCCCGGGGTCGCGTATGCCCGCCCTGCCATCATGGGAGGCGTGCTGGGACCACGTTGGCTTCAGGACATCCCCAAGGCTTCGGACGCCGATCGTGCGGGGCAGGAGGAAGGTCCCGAGGAGGAGGAGTTCTCGGATCCGAAGACCGAGCCGAGGTTGGGTGACCGCGGAACCCCGCGGCCACAGCCGCGGCAGCCTCGCCGGCTCCGCCGCCCGGCGCCCGCGCAGCCCGAGCCGCCCGCAGCCGAGGAGCCCGAGCCGGAACCCGAGGCCGTCGATGAGCCCGAGGCAGAGCCTGCTCCCGAGCCCGAGCCCGAGCGGTCTCAGCCGCCCCCGGCGCCGCGCCCGTCGCCCGGGTGGCAGGCGAGCGAACCGCCCTCGGGGGCGCGCCCGAGTGACGATCTTCCTGGACGCTCGGAGCCGCGGGGCAAGCCGACGCCGATGCCAAGGCGCTCGCGCCTCAAGCAGCCCCGCCGCACGGCCTCCTCGCCCCCGGCTACGACCGGGATTCCGCAGGGTGCCGCTGGTCCTCCCGTCGCCCAGAGCGTCGGGGTCAAGGCCGAGAAGCCGCGCGAGCGCGATGTTTTCGAGGTCGCGAGCATGGTCTTTGGTGGCCTCATTGCCTTCTTCGGTGCCTGGGGAGCGATCGCGACCGTTGGCGGCGGCATCGGCTCAGCCGGCTTCGTGGTCAGCATGATCTTCGTCGCGCTCGGCCTCGGCCGGCTCTACTACGGCTTCCACGGCCACTAGCGCCGGCGTCGGCGCTCTCTGACGCTGCGCCTCGCCGCACCGACTCGGGGCTTATGTGGCTCCGCCACACCGCGCCCCTCGCCGGCACGCCGATGCTTGGTCAGAGAGCGCCTCTGGTTGACGCCGGTTAGCGGTGGGGGGTGGGGCCGGCCGTTCTTCGTCGACTTTTCCGTCATATGGATGGAGAAGTCGACAAGGAATGGACTGCGCGTTGCGGCCACTAGGCGTCGGCGCTCTCTGACCCGGCGCCTCGCCGCACCTTCGTCGGGGGTGGGCGGGCTGCTCCGCCCGGCTCCCATACGATCGGGCCATGTTCGTGCTCATCGTCGGTATCGGCCGCGTCGGATCGTCGCTCGCCCGGACGATGCTCGAGGAGGGGCACGAGGTGTCCTGTCTCGACGAGTCGCCGGAGGCGCTTTCGCGGCTCGAGGCGGTGATGGGGGGCGCCGACTGGGTCGCGGCGGGCGGCCGCTTCACCGTCGGTCAGGGCCTCGAGCTCGATGCGCTGACGGCGGCTGGCATCGAGCGCGCGGACGCGTTCGTCGCCTCGACCGACGGCGACAACACGAACCTCGTCATCGCGCAGATCGCGCGCCGGCAGTTCAATGTGGCGACGGTCATCGCGCGCGTGCTCGACCCGCGGCGCGCCGAGTGGTACGAGCAGCAGGGCGTGGCGACGATCTGCCCGACCCGCACGGCGATCGAGATGCTCTCCGCACGCGTCCGCGCGGCCGAGCCACAGCCGGGGAGGGGAGTGGAGTGACCGCGCTGCCGGGCGCGCAGCGGATCGTCGTCGTCGGCGCCGGCAAAGTCGGCTGGAATCTGACCCGCGAGTTGCTCGGCAAGGGCCACGACGTGACCCTGATCGAGTCCGACCGCGAGCGTTTCCTGCTCATCGAACAGGAGCTCGAGCGGCGAATCGTCTATGGGGACGCGGCCGAGCTCTGGGTGCTCGAGCGTGCCGGGATCGGTGACGCGGACATCGTCATTGCCGTCACCGGCGACGACGAGGACAACCTGCTCGTCTGTCAGATGGCCCGCGAGAAGTACGCGGTCGAGCGCGTCATCGCGCGCTGCAACAACCCGCGTAACCGCAGCCACTTCGAGCTGCTCGACATCCGTCCCTACGTTTCCGCGACCGACCTGATCCTGCGCCTGATCGAGCACGAGGTACCGAGCCACGGCCTGATCCACCTGCTCGACCTCCCCGATGAGCAACTCGAGATCATCGAGCTCGCGATCGAGGAGGGTTCGCCGCTGGCCGGAGTGCGGGTCGCCGACCTCGAGATGCCGGCGGGCAGCCTGCTGATCTCCGTCCTCCGCGAGGGCCGCGGGCGGGTGCCAACCGCCGAGACGGTGCTCGAGGCCGGCGACGAGATCCTCGCCGTGCTCGAGGCCGCCGTCGAGGCTGACGTGACCTCGTACCTCGGCCTGGCCGAGAACGGGAGCGGCGATTGAACCGCCGGCACGCCGGGTAGCCCGAGGCAGGTACGGTGAGCGCGCATGGCTGACAGAGACTTCGACTTCCTGCTGATCGGCGGCGGCCTCGCGGCCGCCCGGTGTGCCGGCGAACTGCGCAAGCGCGGCGCCGAGGGCTCGATCGCGATCGTCGGCCGCGAGCAGGACCCGCCCTACGAGCGCCCACCGCTCTCGAAGGAGTACCTGCGCGGCGAGAGCGAGCGCGCCGATGCGTACGCGCTCGCGGCCGACTGGTACGCCGACAACGACGTCGAGCTGATCACCGGTCGCAGCGTCATGGGCCTCGACACCGAGGCACGCACGGCGAAGCTCCAGGGCAAGGAGGTCGTCGGTTTCGACAAGGCGCTGATCGCGACGGGGGCGATGGTCAACATCCTCCGCGTCGAGGGCGCCCAGCTGGACGGCATCCACTACCTGCGCGCCTTCGGTAACGCCGACTCGATCCGCCAGGACGTCGAGACGGCGGAGCGCGTCGTCTTGATCGGCGGCAGCTACATCGGCTGCGAGGTCGCCGCCTCGCTGACCGAGATGGGCAAGCGCTGCACGATCGTCATGCAGGAGGAGATCACCCTGCAGAACACCTTCGGGCCTGAGGTCGGCCGCCACTTCCACGAGCTGCTCGCCGGCCGCGGCATCGAGATCCACGGGGGCGAGTCGCTCGACGGCTTCGAGGGCGACGTGCGAGTCGGCACGGTGCTTACCGAGTCTGGTCTCGAGCTCTCCTGCGACGCGGTCGTCGTCGGCGCCGGAGTCCGCCCGGACACGATGCTCGCCGAACGGGCCGGGCTCGAGGTGGACGACGGGATCGTCTGCGATTCCGGCCTCGAGACCTCGGTCGAGGGAATCTTCGCGGCCGGCGACTGCTGCAGCTTCGACAGCGTCCCACTCGGTCGGCGGCTCCGTGTCGAGCACTGGGACGTCGCCTTCCAGCAGGGGCCGCACGCGGCCCGCGGCATGCTCGGCGACAAGCAGCCCTACGAAGTCGTCCCTTACTTCTTCAGCGACCTCGCTGACTGGGCCTCGCTCGAGTACGTCGGCAACTCGACGGACTGGGACGAGGTCGTGTTCAGGGGCTCGCCGGACGATGGCGAGTTCTCCGCCTTCTACGTCACGGGCGGCCGCGTCGAGGCCGCGATCTCGGTCGGCCGCAGCGCGGATCTGCAGGAGGCCCGGCGGCTGATCGAGACCGCTTCAGAGCTCGATCAATCGGCTCTTCTGGGCGACGAGTCGGTCGAGCTCGCATCGCTGGGGGCGAGCGACGGCGAGCTAGGCACGGCGGCTATCGTTTCCGACCCCGGTCAGGGCACCGATGGGGATTGGTGTAATCGGCAGCACGCGAGCTTCTGGTGTTCGTAGTCTAGGTTCGAGTCCTAGATCCCCAGCTTCGCGCCAAGGGGCGCCCGGGAGTCTTGAGGGAACGTTGAGGGAACGTTGAGCCGATGCCTGTTCCGGCTCGGTTGACTTCGTCCCGAAGCGACAATCCGGCGTTGCAGATGACGCCGGAGGCGGGCTTAGGATGGCCCGTTGGATGGGAGACCGGATGTCTCGAACGACGTGCATTGATTCTGATCGTTTTCGGCGCAGCTGCCGGCGTATTCGCCGGCTTGGGTTACCTCTCCGGTGACGGTCGCTGCACGGTGGCGGTGGAGAACTACGGCGCCTGCCGCATCAACCACGCCTGGATACCGTTCCTGGGCACGGTTCTGGCGGGCGTCCTGGTCGCCTTCGCGCTTTACGCGCTAATCGGCCGCCTGTGGACGCGCTCCGACGACGACTCGCTTACCGGGAGCGCCTCGGAGGTGCGGCGCACCGCCCTCGAGCCCGAGCTCGAGGCGATCGCGATGGGCGGCCCGAGCTCGGCCCTTCAGCCCTCCGGCGTGGAGGAGTCGAAGCGGGAAGCGCGGGTCCGGATCGGCGAGCGCGGACGGCCGGTTCCGCGCCCGCGGGGCTCCTGAGCCAGGCTGAGTTGCTGAGCGCCTCCTTGCAGGTTCTTAGCTCGTTTCTGGGCGGCTGCCTCCCGCGCGTCTAACCTGCGAGGGTGATGCGCAAGAGGATCGCGATGCTGGTGGCGGGAGCCTGCGTCGCCGCGACGGCTGCGGGCTGCGGCGGCGGTAACGCCCCGATCGAAACGATCGGGCAGTCGACGACGTCGACGACGATCGACGACATCGGCGGCGCTCTCCCAGGGTCAGTTCGTCAAGCAGGCGGATTCGATCTGTGCCGAGGCGAACACGGCGCTGGCGTCGGCCGAGCAGAGCGCCGACACGAGCCAGACGCTCGCCCTGAGCCAGGAGCAGAGCATCACCCAGGACACGCTGAAGAGCATCAAGCAGCTGGGCCTGCCCGAGGATCCGACCGGGCAGCTCGGCGTCTATCTGAAGGCGCTCGCCAAGCAGGCGAGCATCATCGGCCAGCAGGAGCAGGCGGCCGCGAGCGGCGATACGGCGACCGTCAGCTCGCTCGACACCGACTTGGCGACGGCCCGCAGCGACGGCTCCGGTGCGGCGGCCGAGTACGGCTTCACCGAGTGCGGCCAGGAGGGCAACGGGACCGTGCCGACGCCGACGGGCGGCAACGGCAGCAACGGCAATTCGACGACCGTGACGCCGACGACTACAACGCCGGCCCCCGTGCCGGTGCCGGCGCCGACACCGACTCCGGCCCCGACTCCGGCGCCGGCCCCGGCGCCGGGCGGCGGCGGTAGCTCGGGCGGCAGCTCCGGCGGCATCGCTCCGGGCTGAGCCCGGCTCGACCGCCCCGGGCGCGTCAGGCGACGGCCGAGCCGGCCTCCCATGACCCGTAAAGGCGCGCGTAAGCGCCGCCGGCCGCGATCAGCTCCTCGTGCGTGCCGCTCTCGGCGATCCGACCGCTGTCGAGGACGACGATCCGCGCCGCGTTGCGAATCGTCGAGAGGCGATGCGCGATGACGATCGCGCTGCGGCCGGCGAGCAGCCGGCGCAGGCCCTGCTCGATCCGGCGCTCGGTGCGGACGTCGACGTTCGAGGTCGCCTCATCGAGGATCAGGATCGCCGGTTGCGCGAGCAGCGCCCGCGCGAAGGCGACGATCTGCCGCTCGCCGGCGGAGAGCTGGCCGCCGCGCTCGCCGACCTCGGTCTCGAGGCCGTCGGGCAGGCCGGCGATCATCTCGGTCGCGCCGACCGTGCGCAGCGCCTCGTCGATCTCCTCCTCGCTGGCGTCGGGCCGGCCGAAGGCGACGTTCTCCCGCACCGTGCCGCTGAACAGGAAGCCCTCCTGCGGGACGATCCCCAGGCGGCTGCGCAGGGCGGTCGCGTCGAGGTCGCGGAGATCGTGGCCGTCGACGGTGACGCGGCCCTTCTGCGGGTCGTAGAAGCGAGCGACGAGCTTCGCCAGCGTCGACTTGCCGGCGCCGGTCTCGCCGACGAGCGCCACGGTCTGGCCCGGCAGGATCGTCAGGTCGATGTCCTGCAGCGCCCAGCCGGGCGGCGGCTCGGGCGCGTCGGGATCGGGCGGCGCCGCGCCGGGCTGCGCCGCCAGCGCCCGGCGCGCGTCCTCCGGAGTAGGAGAAGGAGACGTTCTCGAGCCGGATCTCGCCGCGGATCTCGCCCGGGTCGATCGCGCCCGGACGATCGACGGTGTCGGGCTCGGTGTCGAGCAGGTCGAAGATCTTGTCGAGCGCCGCCATGCCCTGCTGGTAGGTCGTGTAGAGCTGGCTGATCTGCTGGATCGGGTCGAAGAACGTCGCCAGGTAGCCGACGAACGAGATCAGCACGCCGATCTCGGCGTTGCCCTCGATCACCTGGTAGCCGCCGAACAGCAGGATGCCGGCGGTGCCGACCGCGCTGAGCAGCTCGACGGCCGGGAAGTAGCTCGCGTTGAGCCAGACGGTGCGCATGTTGGCTTCCCGGTTCTCCTCGTTGAGCCGCTCCATCTCGTCGATGTGGCGCGGCTCCGTGCCGAAGCTGCGGACGACGCGGATGCCGCTCAGCGTCTCCTGCAGGTAAGCCGTGACGTTGGCGATCTTCTCGCGGGTCAGCTTGTAGGCGCCGGCCGAGGCGACGCGGAAGACGATGCTCGCCAGCGCCAGCAGCGGGAAGGTGATGAAGGTGATCAGCGCGAGCTGCGGGTCGAGGGCGAGCATGATGACGACGACGCCGACCAGCGTCAGCGTGCTCGAGAACAGGGTCACGATCCCGTCGGTGACGAGGTTGTCGAGCGCCTGCACGTCGTTGGTCATGCGCGAGATCAGCACGCCGGGCCTGTTGCGCGTGTAGAACCCGATCGACATCGCCTGCAGGTGCGTGTAGATGCGCTCGCGCAGATCCTGCAGGGCTCTCTGCCCGACCCAGCCGACGAGGTAGGTCTGCGCGTAGGTGGCGGCCCACAGCGCCAGGGCCGAGATCAGGAAGGCGATCACGATCAGCGTCAGGGCGCCGGAGTCGTGCGGCACGATCCCGTTGTCGACCGCCTTGCCGGCCAGGTAAGGGGGTGCGAGGGCGGCGGCCGTTGCGATCAGCAGCGCCACCATCATCGCGGCGACCCGGGCCCGGTAGGGGCGCAACAGCCCGAGCAGCCAGCGGAGCTTGCGGCCGCGCTGATCCTCGCCGCGGAACAGTCGCCACAGGTCGCGGATCAGGATACCAGGCGCCCTGCAGGCCCTCGGTCGTCTCGGGCCCGTCGCCGTTCTCGGCCGAGCGGCGGTCCTTGCGGCGGCGGATCACAGGCGCGCCACCTCCTCGCGCTCCTCGAGGTCGCACTGCAGGAAGGCCGTGTCGGCGAGCCCGTGGTCGGCGATCTCCCGGTACAGGTCGCAGCGCTCGAGCAGCTCCTCGTGCGTGCCGCGGTCGACGATCCGGCCCTCGTCCATGACGACGATCTCGTCGGCGAGCGAGATCGTCGAGAGGCGGTGGGCGACGATGAACGTCGTCCGGCCCGAGAGCGCCTCCTCGAGCCCGCGCCGGATCTCGGCCTCGGTGCGGGCGTCGACGGACGAGGTCGCGTCGTCGAGGATCAGGATCCGCGGATCGGCGAGCAGGGCGCGGGCGATCGCGATCCGCTGGCGCTGGCCGCCCGAGAGGGTCAGGCCGCGCTCACCGACGACGGTCTCGTAGCCGTCGGGGAGCTCGTCGATGAACGAGGCGGCCTGCGCCCGGCGGGCGGCGAGCTCGATCGCCTCGCGGCCGGCTTCGGGGTTGGCGTAGGAGATGTTGTCGGCGATCGAGGCGCTGAACAGGAAGCTGTCGTCGGCGACGAAGGCGATGCTGTTGCGCAGCGAGGTGAGATCGACGTCGCGCAGGTCGGCGCCGTCGATGCGGACGCTCCCCTCCGTCGGGTCGTAGAGGCGGGCGAGCATCGCGACGAGGCTCGTCTTGCCCGAGCCGGTCGGGCCGACGAGCGCGATGATGCGGCCGGGCTCGACGTCGAGGTTGACGTCGCTCAGCGCCTCGCCGGAGCCACCGTCGTAGGCGAGCGAGAGGTTGCGGATCTCGATCCTGCCGTCACCGTCGGGCAGCGGCGGCGCGCCGGGCTTGGCTCGCGATCCGCGGCTCGCGATCGAGGATCTCGAAGAGGCGGTTTCCGGAGGCGATCGCTCGCTGGCCCATGCCGAGCGCCGACGCCGAGCGTCCGCATCGGCCCGGTGAGCATGACTACGTACGTGTAGAAGGCGGTGAAGGCGCCGAGGCTCAAGGTTCCGTTGATCACCTGGTTGCCGCCGATCAGCAGCACGACCGCGAGCCCGATGTTCGGCAGAAAGCCGATCAGCGGGTTGTAGAAGGCGCGCAGCCTCGTCGAGTAGAGGTTCTGGTCGAAGACGCGGATGACGCTGCGGCGGAAGCGCTCGAGCATGTGCCGCTCGCGGGAGAAGGCCTTGACGACGCGGATGCCGGAGACCGACTCCTCGGCCTCGGCGGTGAGCTCGGCGATCCGCTGCTGGACCTCCTGCAGGGCGGGCCGCGAGTAGCGGTTGTAGCGCGAGGCCGTCCAGACGACGATCGGCACCGGGATCAGGGCGAGGATCGCGAGGCCCGGCTGCATCGCGATCATGACGCCGCCGGCGAGCAGGATGGTGAGCAGGTTCTGCGTCAGGAAGATGACGCCGTAGCCGAGGAAGAAGCGGATCGACTGCAGATCGACGGTCGCGCGCGACATCAGCTGGCCGGTCTGCTGGGAGTCGAAGAAGCCGAGCTCGAGCGCCTGCAGGTGCCGGTACACGCGCGAGCGCAGGTCGAACTCGACGGCGAGCGAGACCTTGCCGGCGACGATCCGGCGGTTGAAGGTGAGCGCCAGGCGGAAGACGCCGGCGGCGACGATCGCGCCGGCGAGCGGCAACAGATCGGCGCGCCGGCCTTCCTGGATCGCGTTGATCGCGTTGCCGATCAGCGCTGGGATCAGCACGGTCATGCCCATCGCCACGGAAGCGATCGCCAGCGACCAGTAGAGGCTGCGGCGGTAGGGGCCGAGAAAGCCCAGGAGACGACGGAAGGTGCTCATGAAGGGGGGAGGCTCGGACGTTGAGGATAGAAGCTATACAAAGTGAAGTAATGGGAGCATAGAGGTTCAAGCGGGCTTGAAGTCAATGCCGGGACGCTCAGGCTGTCGTGTCTACACTCAGCGGCGCCGTGAGCTCACCGCCCGCCGGACTATGCGAGAGCTGCCTGCACCAGCGCGTCGTCCGCAATACGCGCGGCTCGCGCTTTTCGCTCTGCCGGCGTTCGCAGACCGACCCCGCGTACCCGCGCTACCCGCGCGTTCCGGTCCTCGAATGCCCAGGCTGGGAGCGGCGCCCCGATGAGGAGCCCGCGGAGGCGGACACGCCCGGCCGGCGATCAGAACCATCTAGGCCTCGGCGGTCGCCACCGGCTCGGCGTTGCGGAGCGCCCCGACGCTGGCCGCGACGACGAGCGCGATCGCGACGATCTCGCGCGTGGGCAGGCCCTGGCCGAGGGCGACGAAGCCGATCAGCGCCGCCACCGCGGGCTCGAGGCTGAGCAGAACCCCGAAGGTCCCGGGGGGCAGCCTTCGCAGCGCCTCGAGCTCGGCCGTGTAGGGGATCGCCGAGCTCAGCATCGCGACGCCGAAGCCGGCCGCGAGCAGGCCCGGGTCGAGCAGGTCGCCACCGCCGCCGGCGAGACCGGCGGGCAGCAGCAGCACGGAGCCGAAGATCATCGCGGCCGAGAGGCCGCCGCGGCCGGCGGGCCCGCGTCCGACGCGGGCGGAGAGATAGATGTACGCGGCCCAGAAGCCGCCGGCCGCGAGCGCGAAGAACGCCCCGAGCAGGTCGAGGCCGTCGCCGAAGGAGGGCGCGAGCAGGAGGATGCCGACCGCCGCCGTCGCGGCCCAGAGCAGGTCCCGCCGCCGTTGCGAGGAGGCGACCGCGACGCCGAGCGGTCCCGTGAACTCGAGCGTCACGGCGATTCCAAGCGGCAAGCGGTCGAGGGCCATGTAGAAGCAGAAGTTCATCCCTGCGAGGACGACACCGAAGACGAGGACGTCGCGCAGCGTGCTTCCCTTGAGCGCCGAGAGGGCCGGGCGCATGACCGCGCTGAGCACGGCGGCGGCGAAGATCGTGCGCAGCCACACGGCGCCGCCTGGGCCGAGCTCGTCGAACAGCGTCGTCGCCAGCGCCGAGCCGAGCTGGACGCTGACGATGCCGGCGACGACGAGCCCGCCGGCAACCAGACGGGGCTCGCGAGGGACGCCGGTGGGCGTGCGGGGTCTTGTGGCAGGGGTGGCCATCTGCAGGCAAGATTGCCGCAGCGATGTCGATCCTGCTTGCGCCGGACAAGTTCAAGGGCACGCTCAGCGCCGATGAGGTCGCCGAGGCGATGGCCGCCGGGATCGGCGCCGGCGCCGTCCGGTGCCCGATCGCCGACGGCGGCGATGGGACCGCGGCGGTGCTGCTCGGCGCCCTCGGCGGTGAGTGGCGCAAGGCGCCGCACCCACGACGCGCTCGGCCGCCCGCTCGCCGGCCGCTTCGCGCTGCTCGACGACGGCAGCGCCGTCGTCGAGGTGGCGGAGGCCTCCGGTCTCGGCCGGCTCGCGCGCGGCGGAGCTCGATCCGCTCGGCGCGAGCTCGGCCGGCACGGGGGAGCTGATCGCGGCGGCGATCGGCGCCGGCGCCGGACGGGTGCTCGTCGCCTGCGGCGGCAGCGCGACGACCGACGCGGGAATCGGTGCGCTCGAGTGCTTCGATCCGGCCGCGGCCGAGATCGTCTGCCTTTGCGACGTCGCCGACGGCTTCGAGGGGGCGCTGCGCTACGCGCCGCAGAAGGGGGCCGGGGAGGAGGAGCTCGCGGCGCTGCGCGAGCGACTCGCCGGCCTGCGGCAGACGCTGCCGCACGATCCCGGCCGGCTTCCGTATGCGGGTGCGGCCGGCGGGCTCGCCGGGGGCCTGTGGGCGCACGGCGCGCGGCTCGTGCCCGGCGCCCGCTTCGTCCTCGATGCAGTCGGCTTCGACGGCCTGCTCGCCGGCGCCGACACGGTGATCACCGGCGAGGGCGCGCTCGATCGGACCTCGCTCGAGCGGCAAGGCGGTCGGCGAGGTCGCCCTGCGCGCGGTGCGTGCTGGCGTTCCGTGCCACGCGATCGTCGGCCGCGACGATCTGGAGGGCTCAGGGCGCGAGCGCTTCGCCTCGATCACGGTCGCAGGCCGGCCCGCGACGATCGCCGCCGCCGCTGCCACGATCGCGCCGTGATGTCGGCGCCGCTCCGATCGGCCTGTTCATGTGTCGTATGGTTCGACCGACCGTGCGACGACCACCGAGCAGGGTGGTCCAGGAGAGGAGATATATGAAGTATCGGGGGATTGCAGTCTTTGTGGCGTCCGTATTGGCGCTGCTGGTGAGCGCGGCTACGGCCGCGGCGGATCCGAGTGCGAGCGCAGCCGGCGCCAAGGACTACACCGGCTTACGCGCGCAACATCGTCCCCTCCGGCGCCTGGGGCTCGGCTTCCGGTCCCTGCCCGGCAGCCGATACCGAGGCGAAGATGTACGACGGTCTCACCCCGCTCTTCGATCAGGTCAGCAACTCCGACCTGAACACCTATTACAAGTCCGAGAAGTTCGGCTGCGACGGTCCGTGCACGACCGAGCCCGTCCCGCGCGACGGCGTCACGATCAAGCGCGACGCCTACCACGTGCCGCACATCTACGGCAAGACGACTTCTGACGGCATCTGGGCCTCCGGCTGGCTGCTCGCCGAGGACCGCGGCCTGCTCCTGCAGCAGGCCCGCTACGCGTCCCGCGTCGCCGCGATCGACGCCCCCGGGCTCACCGCCCTCGGCGTCCTCACCTCGCTCGGCAACTTCGTCCCCTCGCAGCAGACCGAGGACACGATCGCCAAGCAGACGCAGGTGCTGAAGAACCACGGCAAGCAGGGCAAGCACGTCCTCAGCGACATCGACACCTTCATCGACGGGATCAACGCCTACCTGCAGGCGACCAACTCGTCCCAGGCGCCGTGGACGCGCAACGACGTCTACGCCGTCAACGCTCTCAAGGGCCAGTTCCTCGGCCAGGGCGGCGGCGACGAGGCGCGCAACTCCGAGTTCCTCGGCGGCCTCGAGGACGCGAACGGCGTGCAAGAAGGGCATGAAGATCTTCAACGACGTGCGCCAGTTCCGGAACAAGGAGGTTCCGGTCGACGCTCGACAAGAAGTTCTCCTACGGGAAGATCCCGAAGCAGGCGCCCGGCAGCGTCGTGCTCGACCACGACAGCTACGTCGAGACGCCGTCCGTGCAGTCGTCGCTGGCCAAGAAGATGGACTCGCCGTCGATCAACGCCTCGAACACGCTGCAGATCAACGCCGACAAGTCGACGACCGGCACGCCGCTGATGGTCGGCGGCCCGCAGATCGGCTACTACTACCCCGGGTTCACCTACGAGGAGGACATGCACGCCGGCAAGATGCAGTGGCGCGGCGTCACCTCCGCTCCGTTCCCCGGCTACCTGCTGATCGGCCGCACGCCAGGACTTCGCCGTGACCCTGACCTCGGCCAGCGCCGACATCATCGACCAGTACGTCGAGACGCTCTGCGGCGGCAGCGACACGAAGTACAAGTACAAGGGCAAGTGCCGCTCGATGAAGCCGTTCGACGCCGGCACGCTGAACGGCGACCCGGTGAAGTTCATGACGACCGTGCACGGCCCGGTGACCGGCTACGCGACCGTCAACGGCCGCAAGGTCGCGATCTCGTCGAAGCGCTCCAGCTACGGCAAGGACACGCTCGACCAGCTGTTCTTCCGCAAGCTCTCGATGGGCGCGCGTCGACAGCCCGAAGTCGTTCTACAAGGCTGCGGCGGAGACCCCGCAGACCTTCAACTCCTTCTACATGGACAACAAGCACAACGCCGAGTACACGAGCGGCCTGCTGCCGAAGCGTCCGAAGGGGACCGACCCGGGCCTGCCGACGAAGGGCACGCGGCAAGTACGAGTGGAAGGGCTGGGTGTCCGACAGCCATCACCCGCACGGCAAGGACCCGAAGGGCGATGAGCTCGTCAGCTGGAACCAGAACGTCGCCCGCGGCTTCGGCGCCGCCGACGATCAGTGGGGCCGGATGGGCAGCGTCGGCCGGGTCAGCCTCCTGTACCGCAACCTGAAGGAGGAGCGGAACAAGCACGGCAAGTGGGATCTCGCCCGGGTCGCCTCGGCGATGAACGCCGCGGCGACGCAGGACGTGCGCGCGATCCTCACGGTGCCGCTGCTCAGCAAGCTGCTCAAGGGCACGACGGCTCCGAACCAGCAGGCCGCGCAGATGCTGCAGCTGCTCAAGCAGTGGCGTGAGCAGGGCGGCAGCCGCCTCGACCGCAACCTCGACGGCGATATCGACGACCCCGGGCGCGGCGATCATGGACGGCTCCTGGGACCGGATCGCGAACGCCCTCATGGGCCCGCGCCTCGGATCGCAGACCGACGAGCTCGACTCGCTGTTCAGCCGCTTCGACACGCCACCCGGCGGCCAGTACAGCGGCTGGTACCAGTACTTCGACCGCGACATCCGCTCGCTGCTCGGCAAGAACGTCAAGGCGCCGCTGCGGCTCGTCCTACTGCGGCAAGGGCAACCTGAAGAAGTGCCAGACGTCGATGTGGGACGCGATCGCCAAGTCCGGCCAGCAGCTGCAGGCCGAGCAGGGCACCGCCGACCCGAGCGCCTGGCGCGCCGACGCCAACGACGAGCGGATCACGTTCGCCCCCGGCATCCTCTCGACGACGATGCGCTACACGAACCGCCCGAGCGGCATCCAGCAGGTGATCACGTTCAACGGCCACCGCAAGTAGCGGACGGCTGACCGGGGGCGCCGACGCGGCGTCCCCGGGCGCCTGCCCAGCGAGCACGCCCGTTGGGCGCTGCGGAAGCAAGGCCGGACCCGGCGGGCAGCAGGCTCGCCCGGGCCTTCTGCCAGATTCGCCTCGGACGAGGGGTGCCCGGCGAAGGGAGCGCGGGACGCGGGCTCCGAGCGAAGCGTCATCGCGTAGTCGTCCACTTCTACCCCCTTGGGCGAAAGTGGACGGTAATCAGCTGCCCGAGCGCACTTCGGCGCGGCGCACCAACGTCCGCGAGCGGCCCATGGGACGACGGTGGACGTTCGGCCTGACGCCCAGGCTCTTCCGGTCGGAAGAGGCAGTGGCCGGGCGCAGGCCGGCGGTTCTGCGACTGCCTCGAGGCAGAAGCAAGCCTCCCCGAAGGATGGGTTGTCAGCCACCTCTCCGCGCGATGCGACCCCGCTCTCGGCGGGCCTTGTTGGTGAAGCCGCCGCCGCCTGCGTGACGTTCCCTCCCGCGGGTGGCCGGGAGATCGCAGGCCCCCGAGCAATGCCGGTGGCGCAGTGGGGCCTGCGCAGCTCCCGGACAGGACCCGCGGGCCAGTGACTCTCACCAAGAACGCCCACGGCAACGCCGCACGCCACGAAAAAGGGCGGCCCGGAGGCCGCCCTGGTTCGTCTTCGAAGGTGAAGGAGCGCGCTCAGTCGAGCAGCTTGGACTTCGCCTTCGCGAACTCCTCGTCGGAGATGTCGCCCTTCGCCTTCAGCTCGGAGAGCTTGGCGAGCTCGTCGGCGTGCGAGGTGCCGGCGGTCTGGCGGACGTATTGGTCGAACTGCTCTTGCGCGGCCTTCTGCTCGGACAGAGCCCGGTCGCGCATCCCGTTGCCCCGGGCGATCAGATAGATCAGCGCGGTCAGGAACGGAATGAAGATCAGGAAGAAGATCCAGACCGCCTTCCACCAACCGGACATCTTGTGGTCCCGGAACAGATCGCCGATGATCATGAACAGGACCATGATCCAGGCGACGAATACGAATACCTCGAGAACGACCAGTAGTGCGTTCCCAAAGCTGAAGTCGGCTATCGGCACTTGCTTGCTTCCTTTCGGTTTTTGATCCCCACCCCTGGACGGCAGCCTATAGATCGCGTCCGACCATCCCGGGCCGAGCGCTACGATCGCAAGCGATGGACCTTGCCGCGTTCATCGACGCGTACGACCGGGCATGGAATGACCAGGACGTCGAGGCGATCCTGGCCATGCACGCGCCTGGGATGGTCTTCTGCAACCACACCCGCGGCGGCGTCGAGGTGCAGGGGGAGGAGGCGGTGCGCGAGCTGCTCGAGGAGACCTTCGCCGCCCAGCCTGAGATGCGGTTCCGCGGCCGGCACCGGCGCATCGGTCCCGACTTCGTCGTCAGCGAGTGGACGGCGACGTCCACCGACGAGCAGGGCCGGCGGATCGAGTGGGACGGGGTCGACGTCTTCCCGTTCCGCGACGGCCTGATCGCGCGCAAGGACGTCTACTCGTCCTCGCACGCGCCGCGGATCCTCGACTGAGGCTCTCGGTCTCGGCCCGGGCGGCCTCGCGTGCGCTGCTGCGGGCGGGAACGGCGGTATTGAACGGCGGTGTTTGCTCCGCGTACTGAAACACCGGCGGGCGGGGAAGTTGCGGTTCCCCGCGTGCGCGGATCTGCGAGGCTGCGCGTCGCGTGCACCTGCAGCCTTCCGCGATCGGACGAGGGCCGTCACGAGCCCGGCCCCGAGCCGCTCTGGAGCGAGAGCTGGTACTTCGACGCGATCAGCGAGGACGGCTCGCTCGCCGTCTATCACCGGACCGCCCGGCTGCCCAACGCCGGACTCGCGGCGATCGGCACGTGCGTCCTCCGCGCCGGGCAGCCGCCGATCATGCTGGTCGACGACGCCGCGCCGCTGCCGCCGGCCGAAGACGACGCCCAGCGCGTCGAGACGGCGGCGGCGAACGTTCGCCCAGCGCTGCCGGGCAGCGCTCGAGCGCTTCGAGGTCTCGATCGCGGGCACCGGCGCCGCCCATGCGGACCCTGCGGGCCCGCTGCGCGGTGAGCCCGGCGAGCCGGTTGAGATCTCGATCGAGGGCGTTTGGGAGACGGCGGGATCGCCGTTCATGTGGCGGCACTCGACGCGCTACGAGATTCCCTGCCGGGTCGAGGCCGAGGTCACCGTGGCCGGCCAGACCTACGAGCTCACCGGGCCGGGCCAGCGCGACCACTCCTGGGGCGCCCGCGATTGGTGGGCGTCCGATTGGATGTGGTGCGCCCTGCACCTCGACGACGGCACGCACGCGCACGCGGTCGGCGTCCCCCAGCACCCGCGCTTCGCCGTCGGCTACGTGCAGCGCGACGGTGAGCTCGCGGAGGTCACGGAAGTCCGGCAGAGCGCCGACTTCACCGCCGACGGCCTCGCATCGTCCGCGACGATCGAGCTCGACCCGGGCGACTTCGCGGTTGAGCTCGAGCCGATCGGGTTCGGCGCCCACCTGCTCCGCTCCGAGGACGGCCGGGTCTCCCACTTCCCGCGGGCGGCGTGCCGGGTGCGGGCCGCGGATGGGCGCAGCGGGTTCGGCTGGATCGAGTGGAATCGCAACCAGTGAGGCTCCCGGGCGGCCCGCCGAGCGGGCGCGCCTCCAATCGTGCGACGATCCCTTCCCGGATGGAAGCCGCAGCCTGCACCCACCTCGACCAGGTCAAGGTCACGCAGCTGCCGGAGAGCGTCGCGGGCTGCGAGGAGTGCCTGCGCGACGGCTCACCCTGGCTGCACCTCCGGATCTGCCTGAGCTGCGGGCACGTCGGCTGCTGCGACTCCTCCCCGAACAAGCACGCGAGCGCCCACGCCGCCGAGAGCGGCCACGCGCTGATCCGCTCGCTGCAGCCGGGCGAGCAGTGGAGCTGGTGCTTCATCGACGAGCAGGGCCTGCTGATCGACGGCATCGAGGGTGAGACCCAGATCCCGCCCTCGCCCCTGGGCGGCTAGGGGGCACGCATCATGGGTGGCGGCTTCGTCTCACGCGGGTTCGGCGGGCAGCCGGCGCGTGCCGGAAGAGCTCGCGGCCCGGATCCCGCCCGGCCAGCACCTCGAGAACGGCTTCCCCGTCCTGACGGCCGGGCCCGACGCCCTCGATCGAGACGGGCGAGTGGAGCCTGACGATCGACGGCGACGTGGCCGAGGAGGTCTCCTGGAGCTGGGATGAGTTCAACGAGCTGCCCCAGGAGGAGGTCCCCTGCGACATCCACTGCGTCACCTCGTGGTCGAAGCTCGGCACGAGCTTCCGCGGCGTCTCGATGGACATCCTGCTCGAGGCGGCCGAGCCGCTCGGCGCCTACGCGATGGTCCATTCCTTCGGCGGCTACACGACGAACCTCGACATCGAGGACCTGACCGACGGCAAGGCATGGGTCGTGACCCAACACGAGGGCGAGCCGCTGCCGCGCGAGCACGGCGGCCCGGCGAGGCTGCTCGTCCCGCACCTGTACTTCTGGAAGAGCGCCAAGTGGATCGCCGGGATCCGCGTCATGGACCACGACGAGCCGGGCTTCTGGGAGTCGAACGGCTACCACCGCCGCGGCGACCCCTGGAAGGAAGAGCGCTATTGGACGGACTGACGCCGGTCGAGCAGCGCGCGCCCGGCAAGTGGCAACTCGCCACCGTGACCGGGATCGAAGCCGAGAGCCGGACGACGAAGACGTTCACCTTCGAGGTCCCGACCTGGCTCGACTACTGCCCGGGCCAGCACTACGACGTCCGCCTTACCGCCCCCGACGGCTATACGGCGCAGCGCTCGTACTCGATCGCTAGCGCGCCGCTCGAGCAGAACAAGGGCGACGATCGAGCTGACGATCGACCGCCTCGACGAAGGCGAGGTCTCGCCCTACTTCCACGATGTCGTCGAGGTCGGCGATCAGGTCGAGCTCCGCGGCCCCTTCGCCTCCTACTTCGTCTGGCGTGGTGAGGCCCCCGTGCTGCTGATCGGCGGCGGCTCCGGCGTCGTCCCGCTGATGTCGATGCTGCGCTACCGGCGCGCGCGCCTGCCCGATGCCGAGATGCGCTTGATCTACTCGGTCCGCGGGCCCGAGGACGTGATCTACGCCCGCGAGCTCGAGGCCGGTGAGGAGACGCTGCTCACCTACTCGCGTCTCGCGCCGCCCGCTTGGCAGGGTCACGAGGGCCGGATCGACGCCGACATGGTCGCCGCGGCCGGGATCGCGCCCGCAGGCGCCGCCCGCGCCTACATCTGCGGGTCGAACGGCTTCGTCGAGACGGCGGCGGCGCTGTTGGCCGAGGCGGGGTGGGGGCCGGAGCGAATCCTGACCGAGCGCTTCGGCCCGACCGGCTGAGCGAGGCAGGGTGGCGCCAGAGAGCCTCCCGGTCGGATACGGTCGGCTCTCCGTGAGCTTCCTGCTGGACCCACGCCTTGCTCGTCGCCTCCGGCGTTGTCGCGGAGCGCGCGCTTGGTGAGGACGAGCGAGGCCGCTTGGATTGGCGCAGGCTGTGACTCGTCGCGGCCTTCGTCGGCGTCTCGGCGGGGCTGTACGCGAACTTCGGCCCGCTGGCACGGCGATGGCCGCTGCTCGGCGCCCGCAGCGGGCGCGAGTTCATGCTCACGTCCGGTCTCGCCGAGATCGACGAGGGCTCGATCGGGCCGCTCCAGCACGCCGCGGCGCTTTCCCTCTTCGCGCTCTATCCGGCCTGGTTCCGGCTCGGCCGGGCGCTGGCGCGCGGCTGAGATGTCGGCGCTCGGCGATCTCGCGGCGGCGCTGCTGCCGCCGGAGGCCGGTGGCCCCCCGCCCGAGCGCGTCGCCGCCGCGGTCAGTCGCCGGTGATCGAGGCGATGCCGGCCGCCGAACCGGGCCGGGATCGGCGCCGCGCCTGCTCGCGCTCGAGGGTCTCAGCGTCGCCCGCTGGGGCCGACGCCTCGGCCGGGTCGAGCCGGAGCGCCGTGCGGCGCTGCTCGGAGCGGGTCGGCGCGGCCGGCCCGGGCGGCGCGGCGGCGCTCGACGCGCTGAAGACGATCGTGCTGATGGCGGCTGGCGCCGACGAATACGCCGCCTCGATCTATGCGACCGGGACGGCCCTGCCGCCGTCGCGGCCGGATCCGCCCCTGACCCTCGTCGACCCCGGCGCGGCCGAGCAGGCGACGCGACGTGATCGTCGTCGGCTCCGGCGCCGGGCGGCGCCTTCTGCGCCCGCGAGCTCGCCCGGGCCGGGCTCGCGGTGCTGATCCTCGAGGAGGGCGAGCGCTGGGATTCGGCGCGGATCCGCGGCACGCATCCGATCGCGCGCTTCGCCGGCATGTACCGGGACGGCGGCTCGACGATCGCCGTCGGTGCGCCGCCGATCGCGCTGCCGATCGGCCGCGCCGTCGGCGGTACGACCGTCGTCAACTCGGGGACCTGTTACCGCCCGCCCGCCGCGCGTCGTCGAACGCTGGCGGCGTGACCACGGGGTGGGGGAGGGCCTGCTTGGCGACGCCTATCGAGGCGCGGCTCGACGACGTCGAGGAGACGATCGGCGTCGGGCCCGTGCCGCTCGACGTGATGGGCCGCAACGGCCGCCTGACGCTTGCCGGCGCCGAGGCGCTCGGGCTCGAGCTCCGGACCGCTGCGGCGCAACGCGCCGGGCTGCCGAGGCTCCTGCCAGTGCGCGATCGGCTGCCCCAACAACGCCAAGTCGGGCGTCCACCTGAACGCGCTGCCCGAGGCGTGCGAGGCGGGCGCGCGGATCGCCTCCGGAGTCGCGCGCGGAGCGGCTGCTCGTCGAGGACGGGCGCGTCCGCGGCGTCGCGCTGCCGACGCGCCGACGGCACGCGGCTCGAGCTCCGCGCGGAGCGCGTCGTCGTTGCCTGCGGCACCACGGAGACGCCGCCCTTGCTGCGCCGCAGCGGCCTCGGCTCGCATCCGCGACTCGGCCGCGGCATGTCGATCCACCCGGCGCTCGGGGTTGCCGGGCGCTTCGAGGAGCCGGTCGTCGCCTGGGAGGGGGTTCTGCAGAGCGCCGGCGTCGAGGCGTTCCACGAGCGCGACGGCGTCCTGCTCGAGGCGACCTCGACGCCGCCGGGTATGGGGTCGATGGTCTTGCCGGGCGTCGGCGCCGAGTTGCTCGACCGGCTCGGCCGGCGCCGAGCATCTGGCGGCGCTCGGCGCGATGATCGCCGACGAGCCCTCCGGCGCCGTGCTCGGCGCCGGGCGCCCGACTGCTCGTCTACCGGCTCTCGCTCCCGCGACCGCGGCCGCATAGTCACCGCGGCCGGCCACGCCGGCCGCGTGCTGCTCGCCGCCGGAGCGCTCGAGGTCGAGCTTGGCGGCCACACTGCGCCGGCGCGGTCTCCGGCCGAGCTCGAGGAGCGGCTCGCGGCGCTCGACGTCCGCCGCATGCACCTTGCCGCCTTCCACCCGACCGGGACGGCGGCCGCCGGCTCGGACCCGGCCCGCCACCCGGTCGGCCCAGACGGCGCCCTGCGCGGCGTCGAGGGCGTCTGGGTCGCCGACGGCTCGATCGTGCCGAGCTGCCCGACCGTCAACCCGCAGGTCTCGATCATGTCGCTGGCGATCGGCGTCGGCGAGGCGATCGCGGCCGCCTGAACCCGGGCCCCTTGACTTCGAGCGCACTTGAAGCGCTAGCCTGCCGCGGCCGATGGCTGATTTCCCCTCCCCAACAGCTGCTGGGCGGTCCGAGCGCGCTCGAGATCGCCGATCTCGTCAAGCGCTACCCGAACGGCGTCGAGGCGCTGCGCGGTGTCGCCCTGCGCATCGAGCCCGGCGAGTTCTTCGGCCTGCTCGGCCCCAACGGCGCCGGCAAGTCGACGCTGATCCACTGCACGACCGGGCTCGCGCAGCCGAGCTCAGGCTCGATCGAGATCTTCGGCCACGACGCGATCGACGACTACGCCGACGCCCGCCAGGCCGTCGGCCTGGCGCCACAGGAGCTCAACCTGGACTGGTTTCTGACCGTCGAGGAGAGCCTCGACTACCACGCCGGCTACTTCGGGATGCCGAAGAAGGACCGGCGCGAACGGACCAAGGAGCTGCTCGAGACGTTCTCGCTCGTCGACAAGAAGGACGAGCGCACGCGGACGCTCTCGGGCGGCATGAAGCGGCGCCTGATCCTCGCCCGGGCGCTCATGCATCGGCCGCGGTTGCTGATCCTCGACGAGCCGACGGCCGGCGTCGACATCGAGCTGCGGCTCGAGCTCTGGCACTACGTGCAGCGGATCAACGCCGAGGGCACGACGATCCTGCTCACCACGCACTACCTCGAGGAGGCGGAGCAGCTCTGCGACAAGATCGCCTTCATCAACGAGGGCCAGATCGTCGCCCAGGGCTCGAGCGGCGCGCTCGCCGAGAAGTACGGCGTCGCCAACCTCGAGGACGCCTACCTGTCGCTCGTCGGCCGCCGCGAGCTGTCGCGCTCGAAGGTCGGAGGGCGGCATCGACCTCGACGCCGAGCTCGAGGCCGAGCGCGAGCTCGAGCAGGAGATCGCCGAGGAAGAAGGCGAGGAGGTGCTGCCGTGAGCACCGCCCAGATCCGCTTTTGACCCTCTGGCGCCGGGAGATGAACCGCTTCATGAAGATCAAGAAGCAGACGATCGGCGCGCCGCTGCTCGAGACCTTCCTCTACATCTCGGTCTTCGGCGCGGCGCTCGGCAGCCGCATCAACACGCTGCACGGCTTCGACTACGTCGTCTTCGTGATCCCCGGCCTGATCATGATGGCCTGGGCGATGAACGCGTTCTCGAACAACGCCTCGTCGATCCTCCAGCAGAAGTTCCAGGGCGCGATCCAGGATCAGCTCTCCTCGCCCGCCTCGCCGACGGAGCTGCTCACCGCCTTCTCGCTCGGCGGCTTCACCCGCGGCGGCGTCGTCGGAGTGCTCACGTTCATCGCCGCTTCGATCCTCGTCGACCTGCCCGTCGAGCACGTCCTCATCCTGATCCCGGGGCTCTTCCTCGTCGGCTTCTTCTTCGCCCAGCTCGGCGTCCTGATCGGCGTCCGCGCCGAGCAGTTCGACGACGTCGCGATTGCCCAGCAGTTCGTCCTGCAGCCGCTGATCTTCCTCGGCGGCGTCTTCTACTCGGCGGCGCTGCTGCCCGAGCCGTTCCAGACCCTGACCCACTTCAACCCGGTCTACTACATGATCAACCTGGTCCGGTACGGGTTCCTCGGCTACACGGAGGCGTCGCATCGCGTTCTCGCTCGGCGCGCTTGCGCTCGCCACCGCGGCCCTGTTCGCGGTCAACCTGCGGCTCTTCCGCAGCGGCTACAAGCTCAGGGCCTGAGTACTAGTACGCACGCGACGACGCCTCTTCGGCGGCGAGGGTGCCCAGCGCGGCGAGGCCGTCGAGGACGTCACCGGGGTCGATCGCCCGCTCGGGGTCGACCAGCCACTGGATCGCGAGCCCGTCGAAGAGGGCGATCAGCGTCGAGGCGATCGCGCGCACTTGTCCGGGGTCGGGATCGCCGCCGCCGTCGGCCGCGGCACGGGTGATGCTGGCGACGACGACGTCGCGGAACTCCTCGTAGGCGCCGGCGAGACGATCGCGGAGCTCCTCGCTGCGGCTCGCCTGTGCAAACGCCTCCGCCGCGGCGACGACGTAGGGGCGATCGTCGGCGAGCGTCGCCGAGTAGCGCTCGAGGCTGCTGCGCAGCTGCGCGGCAGCCGGCGCGCCCTCGGCCGCGACGGCGTCGGTGTCGGAAATCGTCGTCGCGCCCCAGCGGCGCAGCGCCTCGACGATCGCGTCCTGCAGCAGCTGCTCCTTGGAGCCGAAGTAGTAGTTGACGGCGGGCAGGTGGAGGCCCGCGCGGGCGACGATCTCCCGCGTCGTCGTTCGCGCGTAGCCGTTCTCCTGCAGGGACTCGATCGTGGCCTCGAGCAGCCGTTCGCGGGCGTCAGGCTTCATACGGAGGGATTCTAACAAGCGTTACTGACATCTGTTACGGTCCGGCCATGCTCCAGCAGACAGCCACACGGCAGCGGCGCCCGCCGACGTTGCGCCGGCCCGGTCTCGTCCAGATGGCCCAACTGTTCCACGAGCCGGTCGAGTTCCTCGAGTACTACCGGGACCGTCTCGGGCCGGTCTTCCGGGTTCCGTATCCCGGCTCGCCACCCTTCGTCTTCGTCGCCGATGCGGAGCTGGCGCGAGAGCTCTATCGCCACGATCGCGACGTCGGCCGCGCCGGCGAGGCGCGTGAGCCTTACCTGGAGCCGCTCGTCGGCTCGAGCTCGCTGTTGTGTCTCGAGGGAGAGCGCTGGCAGCAGCAGCGCAGTCTGATCGCGCCGCCGCTGCACGGTGAGAAGGTCACCGGCTGGCGGGAGGACATTGCCGCCATCGCGGCGACCGAGATGGACGGCTGGCCCCTGGGGCAGCCGCTCGAACTCCATCCACGCATGCAGGCGATCACGCTCGAGGTGATCCTGCGGCTCGTCTTCGGGATCGACGACGCCGAGCGCCTGGGCCGGCTCCGCGAGCTGCTGCCGGCGCTGCTCGACGCGATCCCCGCCGTGTTCATCTCGCCCAAGCTGCGCGGACATCTCGAGCGACCATGGGCGATGCGCGTTCCCGGCAACCCGGCGCGAAAGTTCACGCGGCTGCTCGCCCGGGTCGACGAGCTGCTGCTCGACGAGATCAGGCGGCGGCGCGCGGAGGGAGCGCAGCGCCTCGGCGAGCGCGGCGACCTGCTGTCGATGCTCCTGGTAGCCCGCGACGAGAAGGGAGAAGGGCTCGGGGACGACGAACTACGCGACGAGCTTGTCACCTTGCTGACCGCGGGGCACGAGACCACCGCCACCGGGCTCGCCTGGAGCTTCGAGCGAGTCGCGCGGCATCCCGAGGTGGCCGAGGGGATCAGGCAGGAGGCCACCGGCTCCTACCTCGACGCGGTCATCAAGGAGGTCCTGCGACTGCGGCCCGTGGTCTACGACACCCCGCGAGCGTTGGCCGAGCCGCTCGAGATCGGCGGTTGCCACGTGCCGAAGGGCTGGCTGGTGAGCGCCGCGATTCCGCTCGTCCACCTCGATCCCCAGCGCTTTCCCGACCCGAAGCGGTTCAACCCCGCTCGCTTCGAGGGCGACGACGCCCCGGTCGTCGCCTGGATCCCCTTCGGTGGCGGACGCCGCCGTTGCGTCGGCTCGCGCCTGGCGCTGCTCGAGATGCAGACCGTGATGGGCGCGGTGCTCGAGCGCTTCCAGCTCGAGCCGGACGACCCGGCCGACGAGCGCCAGCGCCCGCGTACCGTCACCCTCGCCCCGGCGAAGGGCGCCAGGGTCGTCCTTTCAGCGCGCGGCTGAGGGAGCGCTCAGCCGCGTGCGGCCGAAACCTCGGCCGCGTCAGGCGTGATCGTCGTCAGCGGCTCGAAGGTCGAGCCCGCCTTGAGGATCGTGATCGGGCCGATGCTCGGATCGCCGGTCTGCTCGATCTTGAACGAGCCGACGATGCCGTCGGTGATCTCGGTCTGGAAGAGCGAGTCGACGATGCTCGAGCGCTTCGCGCCGCCGTTGTCGATCGCGTCGAGGACGACGTCGGCGGCCTGGCCCGCGTAAGGGGCGAACTGCTCGACGGGTTTGCCGCCGAGCATCGGCTGGAGCTGGGCGACGAAGTCCTGGCCGGCCTGCGGCAAGTCATCGCCGCCCAGGCCCGGTAGGCCCGCGAGCATGCCCTTGGCTGCCGCACCCGCCCCCTCGATCGTCGACTGCTGGGCGAAGCCGTCGAATCCGATCAGGGGCAGCTTGTCGTTGTCGCCGAGAACCGCAACCTTGTCCTTGATCACCTTCGCACCGTGCTGCTCGGTCAGACCGGCGAGCACGACGGCGTCGGCGCCGCCCTTCTTCGCCTGGTTGAACAGGTCGTCGTAGCTCTTCGCCTTCGGGTCCCACGTTTCGAACCCTGAGGGCTTGCCGCCGAGCTTTTCGAAGGCGCCGCGGAAGTTCTGTGCCTGGCCCGTGCTGGTCGGATCATCCGCCGCGTAGGCGATGAACGGCTTGCGCACGCCCTGCTTGTAGCTGTAGGTGGCGAGGCCGGCACCCTGGAAGGCGTCGTTGGGAATCACGCGCGCGTAGTTGCGCCCGTTCGGATAGAGGCTGTCGGGCTGGCCGTCCTCGCAGTTCGCGCTCGATTCGGTCAGGCAGACAGCCGTGTTGCCGGGCGAGACCATCGCGACACTCGCCTTGCCGAGGATCGGGATCTCCAGCGCTGCGCAGCCGGAGTTGTAGGTGCCGATTACCGCCAGCACGTCGGTGTCCGCCGCGTACGCGTTCGCGTTGGTCTTGCACGTCGCCTCGTCCCAGAGGCCCGTCTTCGCGATCGAGTCGTCGCAGGCCTGAAATGCGACCGGCGTGTCGCCGGCCTTCCAGTTCGCGTCCTCGAGCGCGAGGCGGATCGCGGCAACCTGCTGCTTGGAGCGCTCGGCCGAGTCGCCCTGCATCGGCAGGTCGCTGACGATGATGCCCTGGGGCTCACCGTCGCCGCCGTACTCGGGGTTGGCGCAAGAGTTGATGTCGACCGCGCTGAGCGAGCCGATGTCGGCGCTCACCGACGTCGTCGAGGTGCTCGTCGCCGCGGACGTGGTCGAGGTGCTGTCGCTGCTACCGCCGCAGGCGGCGATTGCGAATGCCGCCAACGCCAGGAGCGTCAACGGGAGTAGTCGGCGGACCGACCTTGAAAACCCTGCAGAACCGAACACCGACACCCAACCCCCGTAATCCCTAGCTTGCGATCGCCAGCTTTGCGACCACCGCGACCGTATCGAAGATCGCGGCGGTCACGAAGCCAGGCGTTCCGTCGGGTCCTCTTTAGACCGCCGCCGCGGGCGGGGGCGGATCGGTCGGCAGCGGGCCTGCCGGGGCGGCACCTGAGCCGCCGAGGTCGAAGAACATGATCGCTGAGACGAGCGCATTGATCGGCGCCGTGACGATGCCGGCGATGATCGCGAAGATGATGATCCCCGCGAGACCGATCGCGCTGCCGATCGCGACGGCGACGAGGCCGACGACGAACGTGATCAAAAAGGCGATCACGATCACGCCGAAGACCGACCAGCCGCTGCCCTTGACGAGCTCATGGCTGCGGCCGAAGGCGCCGATCGAGTCGCTGTCCTCGGAGACGATCGCCGGGGCCGTGACGGCCCAGATCGTCATCAAGTAGAGGCCCGGGACGATCAGCAGGATCAGGCCGATCGCGATCGCGATGCCGCGCAGGATCCCGTTGATGATCAGCGGCAGGATCGCGTGCTGGGCCGAGGAGAACAGGTCTCCGGCGCTCAGGTCACGACGCCCGTCCGCGCGTACGTCCTCGACGAGCTTGACGACGAAGCCGGTGTAGAGAGCCGTCGCAACGAGGCTCACCGCGGTCGCGAGCAGCGCGAGGATGATCCCGCCGCCGTTGTTGAGCAGACCCTGCAGGATGCCGGAGATCAGGAAGACGACGAAGGCGCTTCCCAGCAGCGCGCCGGCGTTCTTTCCGTAGAGCTCGAAGGTCTCGTTGATGACGCGGCCGACATCGATCCGCTTCGCTGAAGCTTCCATCCGAATATCTCCTCTGTTTGACGCTCCCCTGGACGGGCCGACCCTATTGCACAAGTGCTTATCGGGCGCTGCGGCCGGGTACGCGACAACGAATGTTGTTCGAGCGACGTCGTCTGGCGATCTATCTGCAGGACCACCTTGCCGGCGCTACGGGTGGTCTCGAACTCGCGCGTCGCGCGCGTGATGCCAATCGTGGCAGCGAGCTGGGCTCGTTCCTCGCCGAGCTCGCCGCCGAGATCGAACATGACCGCGAGTCGCTTGAAGCTGTGATGCGCTCGTGCGACGTCGAGCCCGACCACCTCAAGGTGACCGGCGCCTGGGCCGGCGAGAAGCTTGGCCGGCTGAAGCTGAACGGCGAGCTGACCAGCTACTCACCGCTCTCGCGGCTGATCGAGGTCGAGGGGCTGTACCTGGGGGTCACCGGGAAGCTCTCGTTGTGGCTCAACCTGCAGCGGGCGATGGGAGAGCACCTCGCCTCGTTCGATCTCGACGAGTTGATCGGGCGCGCTCGCTCACAGCTGGAGCGGCTCGAGAAGCACCGGCTGACGCTCGCGGCCCCGGCGCTCGCCGAGTCCTGAGCGTCCTGAGCGCCGGGCTGCGGCTGGGATCGGCCCGGACGGCGGGAATGAGCTGACGCGGGTCGGGTATCTACACGTTTCACCCGGAAAACCAGCTCCCAGGAGGTTCGAAAATGACGCAGACCAAGGCTGATCGCCAGGAAGCCGCCAAGAAGGCCGCGGCGACCCGCGAACGCAACAAGATCAAGAGCGAGTCCGAGCAGCGCGGCACCAAGGCCGCTGCTACGCGGCAGGGCAACGCCGCCGGCGAGAGCCTGAGCCAGGCGCGGGAGGCGGTCGGCTCCGCGGCAGGGAGCCTCGCCGAGGCCGTCCGTCACGTCGGCACGGCGGCCGTCGAGACAGGCAAGTCGGTGACGACCAGAACGCGCGCCGGCGGCTGACCGCGAGAGCCCGCCGGGCGGACCGAAGTCCGTCCGGCGGGCTTCCTCAGCGCGGGCGCCCATCCTGGAATATTCTGCGGTTTCGTGAAGCCGATCGAGGTCGCAGTCGGGATCGACCGCCCCATCGAGGGGACGTACACGCCGCGGCCGCGCCCGGCTGGCGGCACCGAGGTGTCCTTCGAGTTCCGCTATCGCGAGTCGCCGCTCATGGATCGCCTGCGCGAACGGCTGGAGGGCGCCGTGAGCGAGGACAGGCTCCGCGATCTGCTCGTCGACAGCCGCCAAGGCGTGCTCGCGACGATCAACCGTGACGGCTCCCCGCAGCTGTCCAACATCCTCTACATCTGGGACGCCGACGCGGAGCTGGCCCGGATCTCGACCCTGGCGACCCGCGTCAAGTCGCGCAACCTCGAGCGCGATGGGCGCTGCACGCTCTACGTGTCCGGCGCCCACTTCTGGCAGTACGTGGCGGCGAGCGGGCAGGCCGAGCTGGGGCCGGTCGCGGCCGAGCCCGGCGACGAGGCGTGCATGGAGCTGCTCGCCCACCACAGCATCATCGTTCCGCCGCCGGCCGACGAGGAGCGGTTCTTCGCCGAGATGATCGAGCAGCAGCGGCGGATCGTCCGCTTCCGGCCCGAGCGCCTGCACGGCCTCTGGCTCGAGCAGGCGCTCAGCTAGATCAACCAGCTAGGGGTGAGACCGAGGGCTCAGCGCCGGCTGCGGATCACGACCCGGCCGCCGCGGGCCGGGATCATCGTCACGTTGCGGTTCCGCATTCGCTCGGGTTCGGGCGACGCGGCCTCGATGTCGAGGCGGCGTGCCATCTGCTCGAGCACGGAGTTCATCTCCGCCATCGCCAAGGCAGCGCCGAGGCAGCGGCGGGTGCCGCCGCCGAAGGGAATCCACTCGTAGGTTCCGGGCTTCTGCCCGAGCCAGCGCTCCGGGCGGAACGCTTGCGGGTCCGGATACAGGTCGGAGCGGTGATGCAGCAGGACCATGCTGATCGCAACGGGCGTGTCGGCCGGCACGGCGTAAGGGCCGAGCTGCCAGGGCTGGGTCACCCGGCGGGCCGTCATCGGGATCACCGGGCGGCTTCGCATCGACTCGGTCACGGTCGCCTCGACGAACGGCGCCGCGTCGTCGCCGCCGGCGCGGACGGTCTCGACCAGTCGCGTCTGCGCCTCGGGCGTGCGCGTGAGCCGCTCCCAGGTCCAGGCGAGCTGGTTTGCCGTCGTCTCGTGGCCGGCGAGGACCAGCGTCATCAGCTCGTCGCGTAGCTCGCCGTCGCTGAGCCGCTCGCCATCCTCGGTCTCGGCCCGCATGATCAGCGAGAGGATGTCGGTGCGCTCGTCGAGGTCCGGGGCCTTGCGCCGCTTGGCGATCACCGCGTAGACCATCCGGTCGGGGATCTGCAGGGCCAGCCACTGCGAGCCCCACGGATCGTCGTGGCCGATGTTCATCCACTCGGCGAGCTTCGATCCGGGCAGTGTCGAGGCGAAGAGCAGGTTCTGGATCGCGCGCTTGAGCAGGTACTCGAGCGAGCCCCGGCGCGGGTTCTCGATCCCGAAGATGCCTGCCATGATCACGTCGAGCGTGATTGCCTGCATGCGCGGCGCCAACGACAGCGGCCTGCCGATCGGCCAGCGGTCGATCTCGCGCTCGGCGGCGCGCTCGATCATCTCGCGGTAGCGGTCGATCGCCTCGCCGTGAAACGGCGGCAGCAGCAACTTGCGCTGCCGCAGGTGGCGCGGGCCGTTCGCGGTCAGCACCGAGTTCGGCCCGAGCACCGGGCGCAGCGGCGACTCGGCGGCGACCGTCGGCACGAGCTTCGGCGGCGCCTTGAACAGCGACCGGATGTGCTCGGGGTGACAGGTGACGACGGGCCACCCGCGGACGTAGCCGCGCATCCCGAAGACGTCGCCGAAGCGCCGCTGGTGATAGCTGACGAAGCTCTTCTGGTGCGCGCCGAACCAGAGTGTCTGCAAGACGCGCGGGAGGCGGGTCCGCGGCGCAGCGCGCAGCGCGGCGAGGTCGGCCTCGGTGATGGGACCAGCGGGGGACGGGGGCGCCGCGCCGCGCAGGCGGGGTCCTGATTCGGTGGCGGCCGGGTCGGCGGCGGGACCGCCGTCGGGCTGCTGTGGCGTTGCCTCCTTGGGAACTGTCGCTGTTTCCACTGCTTGCTTCCTCTCGTTGATCAGGCGTGTAGGTTGGGCGCACCGTCGAAATCGACGATCGGCGCCAGGTAGAGCTCAGCGAAGCGCCGCATCTCCGCCGGATTGCGCAGCCCGAGCCCGGACTCGGGCGTGAGCAGGAACGAGAGCACGATCCGGGCGAGCAGCTCGCTGACCTCGCGGACGCGTTCCGGTGGCGGCGCCTGCTCGCTGCCGGTAGTTGCGACCGCGAGTCCAGCGAGGAACTCGGAGGCGACGGTGAGCAGCGGCTCGGCGCGGACCGTCAGAGCCGGCAGCATCAGCTCCGGCTCGGTCCGCAGCAGGCGCGTGAGCAGCTCGTGCTCACGCAGGGCGGTGAGGGCAAAGACGAAGCCTTCGACGATCCGGTCGTGCAGGCCCTCGTAGGGCTGGACGGCAGTCTCGATCGCCGCCACTACGCCGAGCGCTTCGCGCATGAGCACGGCCTCGAGCAACCCGTCCTTGCTCGAGAAGTGACGGTAGATGGTGACCCGCGAGACGCCCGCCCGGCGCGCGACCTCGTCCATCGTGAAGCGCTGCACCCCGAAGTCCTCGACCTGGGAGAGCGCGGCGGTGAGGATCGTCTCGCGCATCTCGCCGCTGCCGGGGGCGGGTGCCTCCTCGCCGTCCCGGAGGCGGGCGAGCAAAGGGGTTGGCGTGGCGGCCGGCTCAGCCATCGCTGCCGACCATAGCGAGCTCGTTACAGCTTTACAAGTTGCGAGTGTTTGTAACAGGTGGCCCGGTGCTTCCGGCGGTGTCGAGGCCATCGCGTGAACGGCGTGACAGGATGCGGCCCGTGATCGCGACGAGTTCGCTCTGATGCTGCGCCTCCGGGTCGAGGCCGATGCCGAGCAACCGCTCGCCGGCCAGCTTGCCAGCCACGGGGGCGTGCGACGGCTGATCTCGACCCCCGCGATTTCGGGTGGCGTCGTGCTCGAGGCCGACGTCGACCCGGTCGTCGCCGATGAGATCGTCGCCGAGCTCACCCGCCTCGAGGTCGAACCGGCCCACTACGTCCTCACCCGGCTCGACCTCGTCGCGCCCGCCGTCCGCCAGGGAGCCTTCGCCGACCTCTCCTTCTCCTGGATCGACATCCTCGGCTCGGCCCGGACCAGCTCCTGGCTGCTCGGTCGCTACGTGACGCTGATGAGCGTCGCTGGGGTGATCGCCGGCCTCGGCGTGATCAAGGGCAACGGCATCCTGATCGTCGGCGCGATGGCGGTCAGCCCGGACCTGCTGCCGCTCTGCGCAGCCTGCGTCGGCATCGTCGGCCGCCGTCCCCACCTCACCCGGCGGGCGCTGATAACGCTCGCCGTCGGCCTCGCCGTCGCCGGCCTGACCGCGACCCTGATGACCGTGTTGCTCGAGGCCACCGGGCTGATCTCCACCGACTTCAAGCTCGGCGCGGGGGGGCTCGGGACGCTCGCCAGGGCTGACTACTCGACGGTCCTGATCGCGCTCGCCGCGGGGATCGCGGCGATGCTCTCCTTCGAAACCCGGGCCAGCGCCGCGGTCGGCGTCGCGATCTCGGTGACGACGATTCCGGCCTCCGCCTACTGGGGCGTCGCCGTGGGCTCCGGCCTCGAGAACGGTGCCTGGGGCGCGCTGCTCGTCCTCGTCATCAACGTGACCCTGCTGCTCATCAGCGGCTCCGCCACGCTCGTGCTGCAGACGCGCATGCGGCACGGACGACAGACGGTCTAGCTACCGCCGCTCGGGATGATCGGCACGGCCTCGCCGGCGGCTTCGGGCTTGAAGACCTTCTCCTCGCCGGCGTAGCGCGTCGTGCGCTCGCGCCAGCTTCTTCTCGTCGTAGCGCTTGCGGGCCCAGGAGGAGTCCGGCTTCGCCAGCCGGATCGCGCCGATCAGGCCGAGCGGCGGGAAGTAGAACCCGAAGACGCCCCACATCAGCTTGCCCTTCATCAAGCAGATGACGACGAAGGTCAGGCCGATCGCCTCGGTGATGATCAGATCGATGATGTCGCCGACGCTGCCCGTCGAGCCGATCGAGACCGGGTAGGCGCCGAGCAGCATGAAGCCGGTAATGATCCCGAAGACGATCACCGCGTCGATCGACTGCCTGCCCTGCTCGGACCAGTAGACGTCGTCGAGGTGCAGCCAGAGCGCGAACTCGTCGAGCGTCAGCGCCGCGCCGATGCCGAAGATCACCGCCGTCACCTCGAGCGGCGGCTGCAGCGCGATCGAGACGACGCCGGAGATCAGCAGCAGGACGATTCCCCAGACGAGGTGGTGGATGTGCGTGTCGCCGGCCTCGACGTTGCCGAGCCAGGCGTAGCGGTCGGCGCGGATCGCGTGGGTGATGAAGCGGGTGGCGCCGAAGGTGGCGCCGAAGGCAAGGAGCATCAGCAGCAGCGGCTGGTTGCCCTTGTCGACCACGACCTCCTGGTAGGTCGAGCCGATGCTCGCGGCCAGCGCAATCTCGCCCATGGCGGCGATCATTGCGGATCACGCCGGCCGACGGTTCCGCGCGCCGCCTGCGCCGGGTCGGGTTCAGCCGCCGGTGCCGATCCGGCAGACGCGGCAGGGCGAGAAGTGGGTCGGCCGGGCGAGCGGAACCTCGAGCGAGGACGGGTGCGCACCGTTGCGCTGCACTCCGTAGACGCCGCCGAGGAGGTTCGGCAGCTGCGTTGGGACCGGCAGCAGGTGTGGCGTGTCCGAGGTCGTCAGCGTCAGCCGCAGGTGATGGCCCTTGGCGATCCGGCCGACGGTCGGGAAGATCTCGATGTCGAAGCGGCTCACCGAGCCGTCGGTCGGCACCCGCTTCTGCGAGGCCTTGGTGTAGGGGTGGTAGGGGAGGATCGGCTTGCCGTTCTTCGTGTACCAGCTCTTCTTGCGGTCGACCGCGCGCAGCGAGCCGAGCAGAGCACCCGCGGTCATCGGTCGCGAGGTGCCGCTCGGGGCGACGTCCTCGAGCGTCGCAACGAGCTCGGTCTGCGGCCGGTTCGAGGTCGCATAGATGGTCGCCCCGACCGGGCCGGCGAGCGTCATCGAGCGCCTCATCGGCGCGCGTCGTGTAGGTCAGCGCGCCCGGCCCGGACTGAATCGAGCGGTCGTCGTCCGCGCACGGGTTCTCGGGCAGGCTGCCGGAGAGCAGCGCGAGCGCGACGACGCCGCCGCTCCACTGGTCGGACTGCCGTGCGCAGGGGCTGGCCGTGCCGATGAAGGCGATCGAGTCCGAGCCCTTCGAAGCCGAGGGCTTGCTCGTCTGCAGCGTCCCGTCGTTGGCCGAGACGGCGTTCGAGTGGCTCGGGCCGCCGTTCAGGTAGTAGGTCGTCGCCCGCGGGTATTGCGGGCGTCCGGCGGGCCGAGTGCAGCGGGTAGCGCTTCGCGTCCACCCAGCGGCCGCTGCCGTTCTCGTACATGTGCAACGGCGTGCGGACCTTGTCGATCCCGGTGTTCTTGCCCTTGAGCCAATGGTCGAACCAGCGCAGCTCGAGCGGATAGATCGAGAAGCCGGCACCCGCGGTGACGTGGTACCAGGGCCCCATCAGCAGCTGGTAGCGCGCCGTCGGCTTCTGACCCGGCTTCATCGGCGCCGAGACCGGGCGGTGGCGGAAGGCGTTCTGCAAGCCCGAGTAGTCGAGCGGGCTGCCGCGCTGGAAGAGGTCGTACCAGCCGCCGACCATGAACGCCGGGATCCGGTTGTGGACGATCTTGTGCAGCCAGCGGCGCGGCTCGCGCGCCTGCCAATAGCGGCCGTCGAAGGCCTGATCGCCCTCGGTCTCGATGTTCGCCGCCTGGTAGGCGTTGTAGGAGAGCAGGCCGGCGACGTGCTCGGCCTCCGTCTGGATCAGGTCGGCGAGGTCGTTGATGTTGCCGATCGGGTTGGCGACGTTGAGGCCGCCGAAGAGGGCGAGGATCACCGCGTCGAACTCGAAGCCCTGTAGGCCGCCCTGGAAGGCGACGTCGCGGTAGCTGTCGTTGCCGACGACGATCGGGAACATTGCCCGCAGGGGCGAGTGGCGGCCGACGTTGTGGGCCGTCATCAGCTGCGTGTAGCCCATGTAGGAGGGGCCGTAGGTGCCGACCCTGCCGTTCGAGTGGGGCAGCTTCGAGGCCCAGTCGACGAGCTCGGCGCCGTCGCGGCCCTGGATCGGGTCGAGCAGCCCGAAGCTGCCGTGGGAGGCGCCCGTGCCGCGCACGTCGGCGACGACGTCGATGTAGCCGCGCTTGATGAAGTAGGGGAGCGGCCCGATCTCGGTGCCCGCCTCCGGCCCGCCCTCGCCGCCGGAGGCGAGCCCCGCGTAGTCCTTGCCGTAGGGGGTCTGGACCATGATCACCGGGAACGGTCCCTTCGCCGCCTTGCCGGTGTGCCTGTCCGTCGGGTAGTAGACGTTGGCGCGCAGCACCGTGCCGTCGGCCATCGTGATCGACTCGTTCTTGTGCTCGGCGACGCCGTAGCGCTGCCGGGCCCGGCTGCCAGTGCGCGGAGGCGGTCGCCGGGCCGAGCAGCAGCGAGCGCGCAGGCCGCGAGCAGAGCCGTGATCAGCTTGCCCCTCCTCATGCGGCCAATTTAGTCCCGGCACGCGGACCGCGCGCCGGTTGCCGCGGCGGTGGTCGACGACAATGGCGGGCGTGCCGCGTCACACTCGCCACGGGCCGCGCCACATTCCCGGCCGCCATCCGCACCTGCGGCTCCATCGCCTTCGCGCGCGGCAGCTGGGAGGCATGGCCGGATTCCTCGCGGTGCTCGGGCCGGGGCTGCTCGCCGGGCTCTCCGACGACGACCCGCCGGGGATCACGACCTACTCCTCGATCGGCGCCGACTACGGCTACACGCTGATCTGGACGCTGGTCGTCTCGACGGTCGCCCTGATCGTCTTCCATGAGGTCGCCGTGCGGACCGGGATCGTCACCGGCAAGGGCCTGGTCGACGCTTGATCCGCGAGCGCCGCGGCCGGCGGGAGGCGATGCTCGTCGTCGGCGCCCTGCTCGTCGCCAACTTCGGCACGCTCTGCGCCGAGTTCGCCGGGATCGCAGCCGGCGCCCATCTGCTCGTCGGAATCGGCCGCGGCATCGCGGTCCCGGTTGCGGCGCTCGCCGTGATCGCGCTCGTCCTCCGCGGCAGCTTCCACCGGGTCGAGCACGTGCTGCTCGCGCTCAGCGCCGTCTTCGTCACCTACATCGTCGCCGGCTTCCTCGCCGGCCCCGACTGGGGCGCCGCGGCCCGCGGCGCCGTCGTTCCCGCGCTGCCGGCCGGCCGCGACGCGATCCTCGCCGTCGTCGCGACGGTCGGCACGACGCTGGCGCCGTGGGGGCGTCGTCTTCATCCAGTCCTACGCGGTCGACAAGCGGCTCTCGATCCGCGACCTGCGCTACGAGCGGGTCGACGTCGTCACCGGCGCCGTGCTGACCGGCGTCATCGGCCTGTTCGTGATCGTCGCCTGCGCCGCGACGCTGCATGTCGACGGTATCCACATCGCCGACGCGGGCGACGCCGCGGCGGCGCTCGAGCCGCTCGCCGGCACCGCGGCCAGCCGCCTCTTCGCGGCCGGCTTCCTCGGTGCGGCGCTGCTTGCGATCGCGATCGTGCCGCTCTCGACGGCCTACTCCGTGGCCGAGGGCAGGGGGCGACCGGCGGCCCTCGATCTGCGCTTCGCGGAGGAGCGCGGCTTCTACGTGGTCTTCGTCGTGCTGCTCGCCGCCGCGGCGATCCCGGTCGTGATCCCGGTGGTGCCGCTCGTTCCGATCCTCTACCTGAGCCAGGCGCTGAACGCGGTCTCTGCTGCTCGCGATCCTGCCCTTCATCCGCGGGCTCGCCTGCGACGAGCAGATCATGGGGGAGAACCGGCTTGGCCGACGGCCCGCTTCGCGACGGCGGCGACGATCGCGCTCGTCGCGGTCTCGGTGATCACCCTGGCGGTGCTGACGATCGCCTGAGCGCGGCCGCCGCCCGCCCGCGTCCGCTGCTCGGGCCGCGGCGCCGAATACGATCCTCGCGGAGTAAGGGCTGGGTGAGCAAGGCAAGCAAAGGGAGCAGCGACAGTCCCGGCGGGCTACTGCCGGCGCTCGGAGGGCCTGCGTGCTCGCGGCGCTCGCCGTCGCCGGCAGCCCTCCTCTTCAGCGGCTGCAACGACCAGGGGTCGGCTGCCGACTTCCAGCACGGTCGAGCCCGACACGCTCACGGTGGCCACCGAGGGCTTCCCGGTCGCGGGCTTCTGGGAGGGTACGGCGAGCCACCCGACGGGGGGCTTCGAATACGAGCTCGCCCACGACCTCCAGGAGCACTTCGGCCTCGCGCACCTCAAGATCGTCGTCGTGCCCTTCGCAAAGATCATCTCGGGGGACCTCGGCGACGCCGATCTCGCGCTCTCGCTCGTGACACCGACCGAGGAGCGCGAGCAGCTGCTCGACTTCTCAGCGCCGTACCTGGACTCGCCGGCGGCGCTGCTCACGCCGAGCGATATCGAGGTGCCCGACCTCGACACGGCGCGCGATCTCCAGTACGTCGTCGAGACTGGAACGACCCTGCAGACGGCCCTCAACGATCACATCGACCCGATCGCCGAGCCGATCATCGCTCCCGACCGCCAGGCCGTCATCGCCGCGCTCGCCGACGGGCGGGCCGACGCGGCGATCTTCGATCTTCCCGCGGCAGAGGCGCTGGCCCAGCAGTCGAACGGGCAACTCCACGTCGCCGCGAAGCTCGAAGGCCCGGAGACGATCGCCGCAGCGCTCCCCGACGGCGAGGAAAACAACCGCGAGGCCGTCAGCAGCGCGATCCGCTCGCTCGACGCCGACGGCACCCTGGCCGACCTGTCGAGGCGCTGGCTCGGGGACGAGGTGACCGATGGCGCGCTCGACGTGCCTCTGCTGAGGAGCACTCGATGAGCGTCCCATTCGCTGCGATCACGCTCGAGGCCCCGCACGGCACGGCCTTCGAGTTCCTCGTGCTGTTTGCCGTCGTCATCGCCGGGCCGCCACTGCTCGAGCGGGCGCGCGTTCCGGGGCTGATCGGCTTGCTCGTCGGTGGCTTCGTCATCGGCACGCACGGGCTCGGATTGATCGGCGCCGGCAACACCACCGTTCCCGACCTCGGCCAGCTCGGCCTGCTCTATCTGATGTTCGTCGCCGGAGTCGAGCTCGACCTCGGCCTGCTCCGCATCCACCGCCGCTCGGCGATCCTGTTCGGCCTGCTCACCTTCATCCTCCCGATGGTCTTCGGGACGATCACGGGCATGGCGCTCGGCTGGGGCTGGCCCGCGGCGCTGCTGCTCGGCTCGCTGCTCGCCTCGCACACGCTGATCCTCTACCCGACGATCCGCAATGCCGGCCTGGCGCCGGATCCGGTGATCGCCAGCGCCGTCGGCGCCACCGTGCTCACCGACACGCTCGCCCTGGTCGTCCTCGCCGGCGTCTCCGGCACAGAGACCGGATCGGGCTCCGGAGTGGAGATCGGCGCTGCAGATCATCCTCGGCCTCGTCGTGCTCCTGCTGTTCTCGTTCAAGGTGCTGCCGCCGCTCGCGCGCGCCGGCTTCCGGCTGCTCGGCGCCGATCGCTCGGTCCGCTACGTGATCGCCGTCGCCGCCTTCCTCGCGGCGGCGACGGTCGCCGAGGTGTTCGGCATCGAGGGCATCGTCGGCGCCTTCTTCGCCGGCCTCGCGATGAACAGGCTCGTGCCCAACCGGGGGCCGCTGATGGGCCGCATCGACTTCTTCGGCAACGCCGTCTTCGTGCCGATCTTCCTCGTCTCGGTCGGCCTCCTGCTCGACCCGTCGGTCATGGCGGAGCCGCAGACGCTCGGCCTCGCTGGTCTGCTGATCGTCGCCTGCCTCGGCGGCAAGGCAATCGCCGCGTGGCTCACGCGGAGCCTGCTCGGTGCCGACGGGGCCGAGGCCGCCGTCGTCTACGCGCTCACCAGCCCGCAGGCCGCCGCGACGCTGGCGGCGACGACCGTCGGCTTCAACATCGGCCTCTTCACCGAGTCCGTCGTCAACGCGGTCCTCGTTTTGATCCTCGTCAGCGTCACCGCGGCGACGCTGGTCGCCGAGCGAGCGAAGAAGCGCGTCCAACCTCCGACGCCGGCCGACCGGGAGCTGGGCGAGCACGTGCTCGTCGCCGTCGAGGACCCCGGCGCTGCCGCGCTCGGGCTGCGCGTGGCGAGCCGCATCGCCGACCCGATCGGCGGCGCCATCAGCGTCACGCTGCTCGAGGCGATCGGCGACGGGACCGTCTCACGCAACGGTGATCTCGGCGAGCTCGACGAGCTCTGCGGGCGGCTCGGGCTCGAGTCGGAGCCGACCCGGTTGGCCACGCGCCACTTCGCCGAAGGCGTCTTCCACGCCGCGCTCTCGGTCGACGCCAGCCTCGTGATCGCCGTCGAGCGCACCGAGCGTCCTGGGAAGGCTGTCGGCGGCTGGGCCGAGACCGTCTCGGGGATCAGCTCGGCGCCCGTCGCGATCGCCCGCGGGGACTCCGAGAGTGTGCGGTCGGTGCGACTGATCAGTCCTGGAGGCGATGAGACGATCGGCACCGGAGCGGCGGCCGTCGCGCGCCAGATCGGTGAGGCGCTCAGTGGCGGCGAGGTCGTCGACGAGGCCGTCGCGGCAAGTTCCTGGGTTGGGGGCCTGCGAGCAGGCGAGGTGACGCTTGTCCCGGTCGGCTCCTGGGTGCTGCTCGACGGGATCCCCGACCCGCCCGACGGTGCGGCGCTGCTGCTCGTCCCCGAACCGACGATGCCGGCCTGAGCGGACGCCCGTTCGGGGGCGTCCGCTCAGACTCCGGCTCTCAGCCCTCAGTTGCCACGACGGCTTCCAGGTCCCGCTTGGTCCAGGTCAGATACCCGACCAGGGCGAGGATGCCGCCGAGGAATATGTAGCTCGTGCCCGTCGTGCCGAGGCCGAGGCCTCCGTACTTGTGGGTGCTCTGCGACAGCTCATCGCCGATCGAGGCTCCGAGCGGTCGCGTGAGGATGTACGCGAGCCAGAAGCTCAGTACGGCGTTCATCCGGAACACGTAGTGGGCGATGGCAACGGCTGCGATTGCGCCACCGAAGATCGCAATCGAGATCGCGTAGCCGAGGTCGGCCTTTTCGGCGAGCAGGTCGCCCGCGGCGGTGCCGAGCGCGAACGTGAACAGGATGGCGAGCCAATAGAACGCCTCTCGGCGGCTGGTTACGATCGTGTGGATCGAGAGCGTCCGCTCGACGGCGTACCAGACGGCGAACACCGCAGCGAGAACGATGCTGAACCCGATCGTGCTCGTCACGAGCGGCACGCCATAGTGGTCGGACATGTTGTCCGTGATCAGGGTGCCGAAGACGCTGATCACGACGACGACCGCCCAGTAGGTGGTCGGGACGTAGCGCCTCAGCCGGAACTGCGTCGCGAGCAGGACCACGAGCAGGACCCCGGCGACGATCGTCGTGTTGGTCAGGCCGAGGCCCAGGGTGTCGTTTACGTAGTCGGCCGCCGTCTCGCCAACGGTGGTGCACATGATCTTGATCAGCCAGAAGAAGATCGTGACCTCGGGCACCTTGTTGAGCATCATGCGACCCAGGGAGGGTTCCGCCGTGACGGCGGTTGGGGTGGAGTTCATGCGCGGCAGCCTGCACGGAGGGACCTGAATGACTCCTGAGAGGTTCAGGAAATTAGAAGCCGGGCTTACCTGCCATTTAGGGGCAAGCGCCGGTCGAAGCCGGCAGTCTGGCCTGGAGCACCGCGCCGGAATCGCTCTCGACGGCGATGACGTCTCCGCCGAGGGCTCGTGCCATGCGCCTGGAGAGGGCAAGACCGAGGCCGGCGCCGCCATCGGCCTGGTCCCGGCTACCGCGCCAGCCCGGCTCGAAGACATGCTCGAGGTCCTCCCGCGCGATGCCCGTGCCGCGATCCTCCAGCGTGAAGATGACGTCGCCGTTCTCACGCGCGATCGTCAGCTGGACCGGTGGCGCCCCGTAGCGACGCGCGTTTTCGAGCAAGGGTGAGAGCACCTGGCTCCCTGCGGCAATCCCGGCCTGCACGCGCGTGGGACCATCGGGCGCCCGGACCTCGACACCGCCACCACCGCTCTCGATCGCCCGGGCCGCGATCGCCGCTGCCTCGGTCGAGTCGGCCTGCGGCTGGCCCTCGTCGCGCGCTGAGGTCAGCAGCGTGTCGATGATCTCCTCCAGCTCGTCGGCGCGCTTCTTGATCTGCGCGATCGCCTGCCGGTACTCCTCGTCGGCGCGTGGGCGGCGCAGCGCAAGCTCCGCTTCCGCGGAGACCGCCGACAACGGCGTGCGCAGCTCGTGCGAGATCTCGGCGGTCAGCCGGCGCTCTCGGCGCAGCGCGGCTGCGAGCTGGGCGAGCATCGAGTCGAAGGTCGCCGCCAGATGGGTGAGCTCGTCGTGGGGTGGGCCAAGGTTGAAGCGATGATCGAGATCGTGCTCGCTCCAGTCGGCGGCTTCCGAGGTCATGCGCGCTACCGGTCTCAATGCCCGGCCGACGACGATCCAGGTGACGCCGACGACGAGGAGGAAGAAGATCGCAGCGAAAGCGATCGAGCCAACGAGGGCGTGGTTGGCCGACTGTTCGTAAGGCTCGACCGAGAGCGACGCGATCACGGTCCCCGCGGACGCTCCGCCCGTGGTCATGACGGGCGTCGAGAGCAGCTTTATGTCCTCGCTCGTCGACTCGAGGGTCGAGCTGCCCGGCCCCCGGGAGAGTTCGGCGGCGAGTGCGTTTGCGGCGGTCGAGGCCGGCGGCCCCTCGATGAGGCGGCCGCCGTTGCCATAGACCCAGACGCCGGCATCGGGCGCCGACTCGTCGGGCGCAGCAGGCGCGGACACCTGACCGTTCTCGACCCTGACGGTCTCGACGGCCGCAGCGGCGCGCGCCTTGAGCACGCGATCGGCGTCGCCGTGCAGGCTGCTGCGCAGGAGCACGTTGAAGCCCAGGGTCAGCATTGCAATCGTCAGCAGCGCCACGATCGCCACGGACAGGGTCAGCCGAACTTTGAGCCCGCGCCGCATCAGACCAGCCGGTAGCCAACGCGATGGACGGTCGCGATCTCCGACGCGGAGCCGAGCTCGGCGAGCTTGCGTCGGAGCCGGCGGATGTAGACGTCGAGCGTGTTGTCGTGAACGATCGAGCCCGCGGTCCATCCCGCCCGCATCAGATCGAGCCGGCGCACGGCTTCGCCGTGCCGGGAGAGCAACGCGCCGAGCAGCCGGAATTCAGTCGGGGTCAGAGACCCGGTCGCCTCACCGACGCTGACGGAATGGGTGACCGGGTCCAGCCGCAGATCCCCGCCCGCCGCCGCCGTGTCCCGGACAGAGCGCTTCAGCAGCGCCCGCAAGCGGGCGATCAGCTCGGCGATCGCGAACGGCTTGGTCAGATAGTCATCGCCGCCGGCGCTGAACCCGGAAATGCGGTCGCCAACCGCGTCCAGCGCGGTCAGAAACAGCACCGGCGCGTCGATCCCCTGCGATCGCAGGGCCTGGCAGAGGTCGCGACCGTCGGAGTCGGGCAGCCCGATGTCGACGACGAGAGCGTCAGGCGGGCGCCGCCCGACCAGTTCGAGCGCCTCGTGCCCGCTGGCCGCGTCGTCGACGATGAGCCCGTCCTCGCCGAGCGCATTGCGCAGCAGACGACGCAGATCACCGTCGTCCTCCACGACGAGGATGCGCGGTGCAGTCTCGAGACGCCGGGGCACGCCCGTAAGTGTGATCACGGTTCCTGAACCTGTCCTGAATCGGGCTCTGAGGCGGCGTTGCTCACCTACCGATATGCGGGCAGGCGGGGGGACAGGGAGACCTATGCCGCGGAGATGACCAGCCTCTACGAGCGCGACCCGGACGACGAGTGGAAGCTCGTCCTGCACCAGCAGACGCCGCTCTCCTGAGCCATTTCAAGCCCCCCGCACCGATCGCGGGTACCGCCACATAAACGTTCTCTCACAGTTCGTTGAGAAGACGTTCACACACCGCCGTTTCGATGCCGCCCCATGGAAGCATCCTCCCCAGCATCTCCCCGATCCGGCGTCCTCAGCGGACGTAAATTCGACCCGGTCCTGCACGGCCTGCCCCTCGCGTTCCTGCTCTGTCTGGCGCTGGCGGGGCTGCAATTGGGAACGGTCTTCGGCCTGCCGGCACACGCTCTGCTCGTACACCTGCCCGTCGTCCTGATCCCGGTCGTCGCGCTGGCGGCGATCGCGCTCATGGTGCGATCGGACTGGCGTCGCCGCTACGGCCTCGCGCTCGCGATCGCGGCCCTTGTAAGTCTGGCGTTCACGATCGTCGCCGCCGGCGCCGGCGACTCGCTTCGTAACGACCGCGAGCAGGCGCTGTTCGCCGCCAACGGCGTGCCGGTGCCCGCGGCAGTCACGGCCGGCGGCGATGCGGGGCAGGCCGCGGCCTCCACCGCCCTGCAGGCGCTGGGTGGCTCGACGGCGGCCGAGGCCTCGGCCCTCGACCAGCACGCCGCTCTCGGCGAGCAACTGCGGACCGCGATGATCGTCCTCACCGCCGGCATCCTCGCCCTGGTTCTCGCTGATGTCATCTCCCGTCGGAGCATCGGCGGTCCCCTCGGACGCGCTGCCGCGCTCCTGGAGCGACCGCGACTCGCCCTGGCGGCCCGGGTCGGCATCAGCCTGCTCGCCGCCTTCACGCTCGTCTGGGTGGCTCGTGCCGGGCACGAGGGCGCGAAGGCGGTGTGGGCGAGGGACTCCGGTTCTGCTGTCAGCGCATCTGCCGCCGGCACGACGGCGCGCGGGACCCAGCCGCCGGCGCTACCCGCGCCCGCCGGCTAGATGGAATCAACCATCTAGGCCGCCGGGAGGCGCGTGATCTCGGTCGTGCGGGCCACGGTCCGGAACCCAAGCCGCGCGTAGAGCTCCTGCGGGCGGTCGTCGGCGTCGGCGACGATCCACAGGTCCCCGGCGCCGCTCGCCGCCTCGATCGCCGCTCGCGTCATCGCCGTGCCGCGCCCGCGGCCACGGTGTTCGGGGTCGACGAAGACCTGCGTGATCTCCGCTGCGTCGCCGAGCCACTCGAGCTGCGCGAAGGCGATCGGGCTGCCCTCCTCGCGCACGGCGAGCACCTCGGCACCGCGGGCGATCGCGACCTCTCGCGCCTGCTCGTGGTAATTGCCCGGATCGGTGCCCTCCATGTCCTCTGCGAACCACGTCAGACGGAGCTCGTGGACGTCGTCGTAGGGGACGGGCTCGACCGTGATCGGCGCGCCCTCGCCGGCCGGCACCGGCTCGGTGTGCAGCATCCAGACCAGGCGCGTGGCGCGCCAGCCGCGCGCGACGAGCTCGCGCTCATGCTCGGCGGCGGAGTCGACGTCGTCGAAGTCGATGCGGACGTGCGCGAGGCCGTCGAGCGCGGCGACCGCGAAGTCGACGAGCTCGTCGGTGCTCATCGCCGGGTCCTCCTCGACCCGGACGACGTTGTAGTCCCAGTAGTCCGGGAACCGCGACGCCCTGACCACGTGGCCGTGGTCCCACGGCTCGATCGAGTCACAGACGGCGGCCTGGCCCGCGTGGTGCCAGACGATCGCCCGCGCTGCCTTGACTGGATCAGCGTCGCGTTCGGCGCTCATCGGCCGGAGCCTACGCCGCGCCGCCGAACTCCGGCTGGCCGGCTGGCCAAAATCCTCGCGTCCGGGTAGGCTCGGCCCGATGTCTGCTGCAGCGATCGACCACGAGGTGATCGTCGTCGGCGCCGGCTTCTCCGGCATCGGCGTGGCCGCCGAGCTCGGCAAGCACGGGTTCGACGACTACCTGCTCGTCGAACAGGGCGAGGACTTCGGTGGCACCTGGTACTGGAACCGCTACCCGGGGATCGCCGTGGACATTCCGTCGTTCAGCTACCAGTACTCCTTCGCCAAGAGCCACGACTGGTCGCGCAGCTATGCGCCCGGCGCCGAGCTGCATGAGTACGCGCGCCGTTGTGCCGACGACCTCGGGCTGCGCGAGCGGACGCGCTTCGGCACGCGGATCGCGAACGCCGACTTCGACGAAGCCGAGGATGTCTGGCGGCTCGAGACCGACGACGGCGAGAGGCTCGTTGCCCGCTATCTGATCGACGCCAGCGGCGTACTCACCGTGCCGAAGGCGCCCGACATCGCGGGGCTCGACGAGTTCGCCGGTGAGATCGTGCACACGGCGCGCTGGGACGACTCGATCGAGCTCGCGGGCAAGCGCGTCGCCGTGATCGGCACCGGCGCCTCGGCCGTGCAGCTGATTGCCGAGATCGCGCCCGAGGTCGAGCACCTGACCGTCTTTCAGCGGACGCCGATCTGGTGTCTGCCCAAGTACGACTTCCCGCTGCCCGATCGGCTCCGCTGGGCGCTCGAGAAGGTCCCCGGCACGCAGGCCGCGATGCGCCTGCTGAGCCAGAGCTTCGTCGAGCTCACGTTCCCGCTGGCCGCCCATTACCACGACCCGCTCAACCTCTCAGGTCGCTTCGAGGGCCAGGCGCGCGCCTACGTCCGCGAGCAGGTCAACGACCCCGAGCTGGCGGAGAAGCTCACGCCGAGCTACCCGATCGGGTGTAAGCGGCCCGGCTTCCACAACACCTACCTGGCCACCTACAACCGCGAGAACGTGACGCTCGAGACGGACCCGATCGCAGCGATCACAGCGAACGGACTGCGCACGGAGGCGGGCGGCGAGCACGCGGCCGACGTGCTGGTCCTCGCCACCGGCTTCAAGGTCTTCGACCCGGGCAACTTCCCCAAGTACCCGGTCAGCGGGCGCGGGGGAGAGGACCTCGAGCGGTTCTGGCGCGAGCGCCGCTACCAGGCCTACGAGGGCGTCAGCGTGCCGGGCTTTCCCAACTACTTCCTCGTCTTCGGCCCCTACGGCTACAACGGCTCGTCCTACTTCAATCTGGTCGAGACGCAGAGCCACCACATCGTTCGCGCGCTCGCGCACGCCCGCGAGCACGGGGCGACGTCCATCGAGGTCACCGCCGAGGCGAACGAGCGCTACTTCGCGGAGATGCTGCGCCGCCGCAGCCGCCAGGTCTTCTGGCAGCCGAGCTGCACCGAGGCAAACAGCTACTACTTCGACGACCACGGCGACGTGCCACTACGCCCGGTGCCGACGCTCGAGACCGTCTGGCGCAGCCGCCGCTTCCCCCTCGCCGACTACAGGCTCGGCTGGGCGCCCGCGCGGATCGCCACGGTGCCGCCAGCCGACGAGGACCTTGTCGCCGAGCAGACCCTCGGCTGAGCGCGCGGTCCGCGCGAGCGTCGTCGGCGCCGTCGGCGGCGAGGGCTTTCGGGCGGCGACGGTCGAGCGCGCGCACGAGCTCGGCTTGCTCGGCTGGGTCCGCAACGATGAGGGGGACGGCACCGCGCTGGTTCACGCGGAGGGCGACGCCGGCGCGGTCGAGGGGCTCCTCGCCTGGCTCGGCGAGCGCGGCGATGCCGGGGTCGAGGAGGTCAAAGCCGAGGGGCACGAGCAGTTCGCGATGCGTGGCGTCAGCGCCGGGGTCTTCGTCGTCCAGGAGCACCACGCGACGGCTCATCACTTCGACCTGCGGCTCGAGGTCGACGACGTGATGCGCTCCTGGGCGGTGCCTAAGGGCCCGTCGATGGACCCCGGCGTCAAGCGGATGGCGATTCAGGTGCCCGACCACGAGCTCTCCCACAACGACTTCGAGGGCGAGACCGAGGGCGGCGGCAGCGTCATTGTCTGGGACCGCGGCAGCTACGAGCAGGGCGGTCGCGTGCCCTGGCCGGAGGCGCTCGACCGCGGCCACGCGGTCTTCGTCCTGCACGGTCACAAGCTCCACGGCGGCTTCGCGCTGCAACGCACCCGCCGTGGCGAGAAGCCTCAGTGGCTGCTGATCAAGCGTGCCGACGAGGAGGCCGAGCGCGACTCCGACGTCGTCGCCGAGCGGCCGGGCTCGGTGCTCGGCGGCTGAGCGCCTGCCCGGAGCCGCTCTTCTCCCGGGCGGCCGTGCCTCACAGATCCCGCAACTCGGAGATCGGTGGCCTGCGCAGCGCCCACAACGAGAGCGCGCCGGCTGCGACGAGCGCTGCGACGACGAGTGCGGCTGTGGCGGTGAGGTAGACGATTGGGATCGACAGCGAGGCCGGCGGGGGGTCGAAGACCCCGCGGAGCACGTTGATCAGCAGCTGCGTGATTCCCGCTCCGACCAGGGTGCCGAGAATCAGGCCGCCGATGGTGGTCAGCAGGGCCTCGCCCCAGACGAAACCCCCGAGCTGCCGTCGCCGGGCCCCGACCGCCGCGGCGATGGCGAACGTCCGGCGTCGTTCCCGGAAGCTGAGCCCGAGGGCGAGGCCGCTCGCGACGACGGCGAGCACGAGGGCGAAGCCGAGCTCCACCTTCGTCAGCCCGCTGAGCTCGACGGCCGTCAGGTTCGAGCCGACAACCGCTCGCTGGTCGATGATGTCGCTGACGTTGGCATTCGCGCCGACCACCCCTCGAACGGCATCGGCGACCTTGGCCGGGTCGGAGCCGTTCGTCTGGACCAGGAACGTGCCCACGGCGTCGCTGCCGGTCTGCTGGGCGACGTAGCCCGCGTTGGCGACGAGGAACGAGTCCGTTGGCGCCGTCGGGAACTCCTTCACCACGCCGGCGTAGTGGAAGGGCACGGTCGAATAGCCGCTCGAGCCGACGTTGCGCAGCCGCAAGCGAAGCAGGTCTCCCGGGCGGAGCTGGAAGTCCTTGACGGTCTCGGCGCTGACGAGGACGCTGTCCGGCGCCGACGCGAGCTTCTGCATGAGGCCCGAGGCGGTGCCGCCGGCGAACCACGGATCCTGGAGCTTGCCGGCGCTGACGATGCTTTGCGGCTGGACCCCGTAGAGGTCCTGCAGATCGGAGCCGACGTACGCGTACCGGTGCTGCAACGGCTCGACGCTGGAAACGCCGGAGACGTTGCTGAGCGAGGCCGCGGCGCCGGGCCCCACGTCCGCGCCCGGCGATTCCGTGACCGTTACATCCGCTCCGTTCGAGAGGCGCGCGTCCACTTCGGCCTGCTGCTGGTAGGTGGAGTTGAAGACGGCGGTCGAGGCGGCGAAGCCCGCCGTCAGCGCCAGGAGCGCGATCGATCGCGCGAGCAGGCGGCGCCGACGGCTCACCGTTGAGGCGACGGCGCCCGCGAGCGTCGACGCCACAGGTCGCATTGCTCGTGTCAGCCAGCCACGGCCGCGGAGCGCGAGTTCGACCAGCCGGTAGGCGAACAAACCGGCGCCGATCCAGGCGAGCAGCGGGGCGAGCAGGGCGATCCAGCTGACCGATACCTGGGGGATGCCCTCGGGCGCGAGTACGAGCTGGTAGCCGTTCTGCGAGGCGCGCCAGTAGATGAAGGCAGCGACGCCGAGGCAGACCAGATCGAGGCCGTAACGCGCCCACCAGGGTGCGCGATCGACCCGGCCGATCTCCCGCCGCTGCCCACTCACGGTCTGGGAGCCGGCGGTCCGCCATGCGGGGAGCGCGATCGCCGTGGCCGCAATGGTCAGACCGGCGAGTGCGGCACCGCCCGCCCACAGTCCGGCCGCAAGCGTGCTCGCGCCGAAACTGCTCGACGAAAAGGCGATGTGTCCGATTCCGAGCGCAACGGCGAGCCCGACGACCACCCCGAGGCCTCCGGCGAGCGCTGACTCGGCGAGTCCCATGCGGACGAGCTCGCGGGTCGTCGCCCCGCGCGTGCGCAGGAGGGCGGCGTCACGACGGCGACGGTCCGCGCCTGCCGCCGCGATCGAGGCGGTGAGCAGTCCGGCGATCAGCGCGCCAGGCCCTCCCAGGAGGAGGAAGAGGATCTGCGCGTAGAGCGCGTCCGCTCGGGCCTGGTCAAGCGCGCTGCCGAGGTTGTCGCCGACCAGCGCGCGCCCGCTGAACTGCGCCTCGAGATTTCGGGCGTTGCCGCTGACGGCCGTGTAGGCGGAGCTCGGGCTTGCGGGCAGGTCGTGGCTCAGCTTCGCGTGCGCCTGCCACCTGACCTGCCCTCCCGGCGCGCTCGCGATGCGGGCAAACGTCGCCGCCGGGAGCAGGATGACGTTGTCGGGCGGAGCCTGGGGCTGGGCGCCTACCGGCGCGCCGACCTGTTGGAAGAGCGAGTCCGCGGCCGGCAAGTCGACGATGGCCGAGACCGTGACGTTGGCGGGCGGCAGCCCGGGGCGGCCGATCGCGACGCTGTCGCCGACCTTTGCCTGCAGGTTGGCGGCCGTCTGCTGCGCGAGCAATACTCCGCCGGACCCGGCGAGGTTGCGGATCTCGCCCGGGAAGGCCTGCCGGTAGCCATGGGGAAGTCCCAGCACCTCACCAGGCCCCGTGCGTTGCAGCGCACCGCCGGTTCTGGCGCTGAACCCGGTGGTCTTCGCGAAGCCGACCGGGAGCGCTCGCTGCACGCCCGGCTGGTTGCCGACCTTCTTCAGCAGCTGCGCTTTCGGGAGCCCGTTTTGTGCCTCGACCTGCCAATCAACGGCGACACGCGAGATCGCCCTGTCCGTCATCTCGGAGTTCGTCGCCGACAGGAACGTCCCGATCGACGCCAGCAGAGCTACAGCGACCGCGACGCCGGCTGCCGTCGCCAGGAGGCGGCCGGGTCGTCGGCGGACGAGGCCGCGAAGCCAGAGCACGGCACTCATCGCACGAGCCCCGTCGCGTGGCCGGCGCGCAGCCGCCCACTCTCGATGTCCCAGCGGACCTCGAACCGCGATGCGATCTCAAGGTCGTGTGTTGCGACGATCAGCGCTGCCTCCGCGGCTTCGGCGGCAGCGATCAGCTCTGCGATCACCTCGCGGGCGGTCGGGTGGTCGAGCTGTCCGGTCGGCTCGTCGGCGAGGATCAGACGCGGTTCGCCGACGAGCGCCCGGGCGACGGCGACGCGCTGTAGCTGGCCGCCCGAAAGCTCTTCCGGGAGCTTGTTCGCGAGTGCCCCGAGCCCGAGCCGCTCGAGTCCCGCACGCGCCGGAGGCTCGGCCTTGCGCTCGGTCCAACCGAGGATCGCGAGCGGCAGCATTACGTTTTCGAGCACCGTCAGCGGCGGCAGTAGGCTCGGACCCTGGAAGATCATCGCCACTGGACCGGGGCGGAGTTCCTCAGCCGGGCCTAGAGCGGGCCAGCTGACGGTTCCGACGGTCGGTTCGTCGAGCCCGGCGAGCAGGTGCAGCAGCGTCGACTTGCCGGAGCCCGAGCGACCGACGAGCGCGATCCGGTCCCCTGGCGCGACGGCGCAGTGCGCCTCCATCAGGGCCACAGTTGCGCTCGGACCAGTGCCGTAGGTACGCGCGGCTCCAGCGCACACGGCGAGCGATGCGGGGCTCATACGACGACCTCCCCGTCGCGAAGTGCCAGCTCGGAGTCAGCGACCGTCGCGAGCTCCCGGCTGTGCGTGAGGACGACGACCGCCGCGCCCGCCGCGGCCCGTTCGCGCAGCAAGCCGATGACCGCATCGGCGGTGGTGAGATCGAGCTCGCCGGTGGGCTCGTCGGCGAGGATCACGGGTGGGTCGTTCGCCAGCGCGACAGCGAGGCCCGCGCGGGCGAGCTCGCCGCCGGAGAGCTCCTCCGGCAAGTGCCCGGCGCGATCGCTGATCTCGAGGCGCTCGAATAGCTCTGCCTCGCGTCGACCGGCCCCGCGCCCACTTCCGAGGCTGCGTGCGATCGCGACGTTCTCGGCGACCGTCAGGTGGCCGAGGAGGTTCGTCTGCTGGTAGAGCACGCCGACCCGCCTGCCACGGATTGCGGCGCGCTCGGCCTCGGAGCGACGCGAGATCCTGACGCCCTCGATGAGGACGGCGCCGCCGTCGGGCTCATCGAGCCCCGCGAGGCATGCGAGCAGCGTCGACTTGCCGGAGCCGGACGGGCCGGTCACGGCGAGCACCTCGCCCTCATGAAGGGCCATCGACACGCCCCGCAGCGCCAGTGTCTCCTCATCGCCGGCGTGAAAGAACCGGTAGAGATTGCGCGCTTCGAGCACGGCATCGGCGCTGCTCATCGGGGTCAGCCCCACTTGACGGAGTCGCTGATCGTCCGCCACGGATCGACGTTGTCGGCGCCTTGGGGACCGCTGAGCACCAGTGTCAGCTGCGTCCCGTTCTTGAAGAACACGTAGCGCTCGACGGCATCGGTGACCGCCTTGCCCGTCACCGGATCCGGCTTGCCCTGTGCTTCGTAGGTGACGAGGACTGCCTGCTCGCCGCTGCGGGAGACGGTCGTCACCTTCGGATTGGCAAAGCCCTTGACCGACTTCGCCAGCTCGGGTACGAGCGTCCCTTGTGCTTGCTTGGGGGTGAGCGCCTGCGGCGCCGAGGTCGACTCAACCGTCACCGAGTTGAGCTTGTCGGTGAACTCCGTGCCGCCCGCCGTCTTGCTCTGCGACCAGCCCTCCGGGACCTTGACAGTGAAGCCGGCGCCCTTCGGCCCGTAGGCAACGAACGCCTGGTTGTCGGGGATGTCGCCGGGCGGGCTCTGCTCGGCCGCGTTTGGATTGACGGCTGTGGTCGTGGTGCTGCTGCCACCGCAGCCGGCCGTTGCGGGTACCAGGGCGATGCCGACTACTGCCAGGGCGATTGCGCGATTGCGTCTCATTCCTTCGATCTCCTCGTTGTGGGTCACGGTCGCGGCGAATCTAGGAGGGGCGGCTGAGCGCCCGGTCGGGGCCGGGTCAACGCCAGGTCAAAATCCGCCGAAAGCTCAGAAGGGGCCGATGGCGGCAGTTACGGTGAGCTTGTGCCGGACCCCGAGATACTTGTCGTGGACGACGACCGCGCGATCGCGGATGGACTCACTCGCGTGCTCGAAGCACAGGGCTACTCAGTCGAGACGCATAGACGCGGCTCCGGCGTCGCAGCTGCGGTCCGGCCGGCCACGGCGCTTGTGATCCTCGACCTCGGACTCCCGGACATCGATGGCATCGACGTCTGCCGCAAGCTGCGTGGGGCGCGCCCCGAGCTCGGCGTGATGATCCTCTCGGCCCGCGATCGCGAGCTCGACATCGTCGCCGGGCTCGACGCCGGTGCCGACGACTACCTGGTCAAGCCGTTCCATCTCTCCGAGCTGCTCGCGAGGGTGAGAGCGCACCTCCGGCGCGCAGCCGAGTCCGCGGACCGTGACGACGCCGAGCCGCTCACCGCGGCCGATCTCAAGGTCGACCGGGCTGCCCGCCGCGCCTGGCGCGGCGATGAGGAGCTGCAGCTGCGACCGAAGGAGTTCGAGCTGCTCGCACTGCTCGTCGCCGAGGCGGGCCGGGTCGTGAGCCGAGCGCGGATCATGCGTGATGTCTGGGACACCGACTGGCTCGAGTCGACCAAGACCCTCGACACCCACGTCCTCTCGCTGCGCCGCAAGCTGGCGCCCGAGGCGATAACGACCTTGCGCGGTGTCGGCTACAGGCTCGAGGCCTGATGCGCAGACGTCTGCTCGTTGCGATGGTCGGCGTCAGCGCAGTCGCCTTGGCGCTGCTCGCCGTTCCTCTGGCGCTCGTCCTGCAGCGGAGCTATGAGGACGAAGAGCTGCTCAAGCTGCAGCGCGATGTCGTCGCCGCCACGCGGCAGATCGATCTGAGCGGCCGGCCCGGCGACGCCATCGAGTTGCCTCAGGGCTTCGCGACCGTGGCCGCGTTCAACCGATCCGGAGAGCTCGTGGCCGGGACGCCCCCGGCCGGCGCCCAGTCGCTGGTCGACGCGGCCCTGGCGAGCGGCCGCACCGGCGAGCGGCACGAGGACGGTCGCCTCGAGGCAGCCGTTCCGCTGGTGTCCGGCGAGCACGTCAGCGGCGTCGTGGTTGCCGCCCGCGACGACGCCGTGGTTGACACGCGGACGGCGGATGCCTGGCTCCTGATCGGCTGCCTTGCGGTCGCGATCGCAGCGATCGCCGCCACGGTCGCGTTTTTCGTCTCGAGGCGTCTGAGCCACCCACTTGAAGCCCTTGCCAACGCGTCGGAGCGCCTCGGCGACGGCGATTTCAGCGCCCGAGCGGACCACTCGGGAATCCCGGAAGTCGATGTTGCCGGCCGGGCGCTGAATTCCACTGCCATGCGGCTCGGAAAGCTCGTGGCACGGGAGCGCGAATTCAGTGCCGATGCCTCTCATCAATTGCGCACGCCGCTTGCCGCCCTGCGACTCGAGCTCGAGGCCGGCGCCCTCGCCGGTGCTCCTGCGGGCTCGACCGAGCGAGCCTTGGCGGAGGTCGATCGGATCGAGGCCACGGTCGTCGCTCTGCTCGCAGCCGCGCGCGACGACCCCGGCGGCCACGGGCCCGCGTCGCTCCCCGAGGCCTTCGACGAACTGCGGCGGCGCTGGCACGGCCCGCTGGCCGAACGCGGTCGGCAGCTGCGGCTGGACCGGGACCGCGATCTCGCTGTGGCGCCGATCTCGCCAGCGGTCCTGAGCGAGATCCTTGGCGTGCTCCTCGAGAACGCGGTGGTGCATGGAGCCGGCGCCGTGACCGTTCACGCGGAAGGCGGGGGGGACCGCATCTCGATCGTCGTCGGCGACGAGGGAACCGGGTTCCGGGGTGATCTGGAGAAGGCCTTCGAGCGGCGCTCGGCGAGCTCGGACGGGCACGGGGTCGGGCTCGCCCTCGCGAGATCGCTCGCCCGAGCCGAAGGAGCCGACCTGTGGGTCGCTCGGGCTCGCCCGCCGCTCGTGCAGCTCTTGCTTGCCGGCATGCAGGACTGACCCGCCTGTCCCGGTCCGCTATACCTACGCCCATGGGGAATTGGAGAGGAGCGCCGGGGACGGGCGTGCGCGTGTTCGCGCTGCTCATCGTGGCCATCGCAGCAGTCGTGATGTTGATCGCCGCCGACTCGGCGGCCGCCAAGGGAGATAAGACCGTCTGGCTCTGTAAGCCGGGCATCACGGACAACCCGTGCGAGCCCGGGCTTTCGACGACGCTTGTCTCGCCGAGCGGCGATCCGGGCAAGACGATCAAGCCGAAGCAGAAGAAGCAGAAGTTCGACTGCTTCTACGTCTATCCAACCGTGAGCGACGACGACGGCAGCAACTCCGACCTGTCGATCGATCCCGAGGAGCGCTCGATCGCCCTCTACCAGGCCTCGCGCTACTCCCAGTACTGCAAGGTCTACGCGCCGATGTACCGGCAGTTGACGCTGACGGCGATCAACGGCAGCGGCGAGATCACACCGCAGGAGCAGGCGCTCGCCTACGGCGACGTGCTCGCGGCGTGGAAGTCCTACCTCAAGCACTACAACAAGGGCCGCGGCATCGTCCTGATCGGCCACTCACAGGGCGCCGGCATGCTCGAGCAGCTGATCGCCGACCAGATCGACCACCACAAGCGCCAGCAGAAGCGGATCATCTCCGCGATCGTGCTCGGCGGCAACGTCCTCACCAAGGAGGGCAAGCAGTCCGGAGGGCAGCTGAAGAGCCTCGACGCCTGCAAGAGCGTCAAGCAGACCGGCTGCGTGATGGCCTTCTCGACCTTCAACGCGCCCGTCCCCGACAGCGCGCTCTTCGGGCGCCCGGGCGGCTTCTTCGGCGGCAACCCGAAGACGCAGGACGTGCTCTGCACCAACCCGGCGTCGCTACGGGGCGGCAAGAAGGTGCCGCTCGACGCGATCATGCCGGTCGAGCCGTTCGCACCGGGCACAACGATCGGGATCGCGACGACCCTGGTCGGCTTCCCGACGCCCTCCGGGGACGTCGGCACGACCTACTTCGAGTCCCGCGACGGCTACAGCGGGCGCTGCTCGTCGGCGGATGATGCCGACGTGCTCCAGGTCAGCGCCAACGATGGCGCCCCGGACCTGAACGCGATCCCGAGCGCGGACTGGGGCCTGCATCTGGTCGACGCCAACATCGCCCTCGGCAACCTCGTCGGCGACGTCGCCAAGCAGGCGAGCGCGTACGCGAAGCACCACGGTGGCAAGGGCAAGCACGGCCATGGCCAGCACGGCCACAGGCACAAGCACAAGCACTCCTAGCGCCTGCTCAGCCTCCGTAGTTGACGTGCCACCACTCGCTCGGGGCCTCCGTCTTGCCCCAGCCGTAGGCCGAGCCGAGCGCGTCGACGACTGATCGCATCGCCGGGTCAGGGACGTCGACCGCCGTCCCGTATTCGTGCGCGGAGGTGCCGGGCGGCGCCGCGAGTGGGCCGGTTCCGTTCAGGTACTCCTGGTAGAGCTGCGCCTGCTGGTCGTAGGTCCGGTAGGCGGAGAGCGGGCCGCCGGGGTAGATGTCCTGGCCGTAGGTCTGCAGCGACTGCTCGCGCATCGCGTTCCAGGATGAGGCGGCGCTCGAGTCGAGCGGCAGATCGCCGTAGGGGCTCGGCACGTAGCCGAGCGCGCCGGAGGGCGTCGTGGCGGACGAGGGCTCGGGTGCCGCTGCAGTGCTGGCCGTCGCGGCGGGGATCGTCAGCGACTGCCCGGGGACGATCACCGAGTCGAGCGAGAGCCCGTTCGCCGAGGCCAGGGCGTCGGCGCTGACGCCGTTGGCGGCGGCGATCGAGGAGAACGACTCGCCGGCGACGACGGTGTGCGAGCCGGAGGACGACGGGGCGGAGGTGGTCGAGCTCGTCGAGGTCGTGCTCGCGGCGCTCGTCGCGGGGGCCACCTCGTAGGACGCCGGGACCTGGATCGTCTCGCCGACGATCACCTGGTGGTCGGCCGGCAGGCCGTTGTACGCCGCCACCTGCTCACTCGTCAGCCCGTTCGCCGTCGCGATCGACCACAGCGTCTCCCCGGGGGAGACCGTGTGTGGGGCCGCGGCCCCGGCCGGCGGCGCGAACGCGGCGATCGTCACCGCGCAGATCATCGTGGCGGCACCCCCCACTGCCTGGTGCAACCTCATCTCAGCCCTCCTGGCCGTTTCGCTTGAGCCACCGCCTTCGCGCCGTCTCCGGCCGGGCCTGCCCGGGGTTTCCGTAATCCTGGGCGCTGCAGCAAGCGATGCAGTCCGGCGCCCCCTTCCGTAGCGACCACGGTGTCGGCGGCGGCGGGCGAGCCCTACGGTGCGCGCGGGTCCCCAAAGCGAGAGGAACGAGATGCCGAGCGAGCCCGCGGACGCGCGTCCCGCCGCCGTGGTCAGCGATGTCCCGGCCGAATACCCGGTCAATCGTGAGGCCGATGTCGTTCTCCGCAACGGCTCGACGGTTCGCGTGCGGCCGGTGCGCCCGTCCGACAAGGAGGGGCTGCGGCGTTTCTTCGAGGGCCTCTCCCAGGAGTCGACCTGGTTCCGCTTCTTCAGCGCGGGCACGAGTACGGCGAGCCAGGTCGCGCTGGCACTGGGGGTCGACTACCGCGACCGCTACGGCTTGGTGGCCCTGCACGGAGCGGACGGTGAGATCGTCGGCAACGCGCTGTACGCCCGCACGGGCGAGGACCGCGCCGAGGTCGCCTTCACGATCGCCGAGGAGCTGCAGGGGCACGGCCTCGGGACGATCATGCTCGCCCATCTCGCCGAGGCGGCCGGCGAGATCGGGATCGAGACCCTCGAGGCCGAGGTGATGCCGGAGAACCACCGGATGATCGAGGTGTTCCGTGAGAGCGGCCTGCCGGTGGAGGTGCGGGCCCGCGCCGGCTCGGTGCACGTTGAGATGCCCTCTTCGCTCGCCGAACCGGCGGTCGAGCGCTTCGAGGACCGTGACCGGATCGGCGCGGTGGCCGCGATCGACGCGTTCCTGCGGCCGGGGTCGATTGCCGTGATCGGCGCCTCGCGCCGCCGCGGGACCGTCGGCGGCGAGCTCTACCACAACCTGATCTCGTCCGGCTTCGGCGGCCCGGTGTATCCGGTCAACGCCGAGGCGGAGGTTGTCCAGTCGGTGCGGGCATATCCGACGGTGCTCGAGGTGCCAGGCCCGGTCGAGATGGCGGTGATCGCCGTCCCCGCGGAGCAGGTGATCGATGCGGCCCGCGAGTGCGAGCACAAGGACGTGCGCTCGCTGCTCGTCATCTCCGCCGGGTTCGCGGAAGCGGGGGCCGAGGGCGCCAAGCGCCAGGCCGAGCTCGTCCGCGTCTGCCGTCGGGCCGGAATGCGGTTGATCGGACCGAACTGCCTCGGCGTGCTCGCCACCTCGCCCGAGGCGCCGCTGAACGCCACGTTCGGACCTGCCTTTCCGGAGGCGGGTCCCGTCGCCTTCCTCTCGCAGAGCGGTGCGCTCGGCCTTGCGATCATCGACTTCTCCGCGTCGCTCGGGCTCGGCCTCTCGTCCTTTGCCTCGGTCGGCAACAAGGCCGACATCTCCGGCAACGACCTGATCCAGTACTGGGAGCAGGATCCGAAGACCTCGCTGATCCTGCTCTACCTGGAGTCGTTCGGCAACCCGCGCAAGTTCGCCCGCATCGCCCGCCGCGTCGGCCGCAGCAAGCCGATCGTCGCCGTCAAGAGCGGCCGCTCGGCAGCCGGTGCCCGCGCGAGTGGCTCGCATACGGGCGCGCTGGTCGCCGCCTCCGACGTCACCGTCGACGCACTCTTCCGCCAGAGCGGCGTGATCCGCACCGACAACCTCGCCGAGCTCTTCGACGTTGCCTCGCTGCTCGCCAACGCGCCCGCCCCGGCCGGCGGCAGGGTTGCGGTGCTGACCAATGCCGGCGGGCCGGGAATCATGTGCGCGGACGCGTGCGAAGCGAGCGGTCTCTCGGTTGTGGGGCTGAGTGAAGGGACGCGAGAGCGGCTCGCCGACTTCCTGCCGGAGGCTGCCGCGTTGACCAATCCCGTCGACATGATCGCCACCGCGCCCGCCGAGCACTACCGGCGCTCACTCGACGTCCTGCTCGACTCCGGTGAGGTCCACGCCGTGATTGCGATCTTCATTCCACCGCTGCTGACCCGGGTCGAGCAGGTCACCGAGGAGATCGCAGCCGCCGTTGGCGCTGCCGACGGCGAGATCCCCGTCCTGCAGGTGCTCATGAGCGCCGGGGCGGAGCGCGGGACGCCGGCCGCCGGTCATGCGCTGCCGACGTACCGCTTTCCCGAGGATGCAGCCCGCGCGCTCGCTCGGGTCGCTCACCATGCCGAGTGGCGCTCGCGCGATCCCGGCTCGATCCCCGACTTCGAGAACGTGCGCGGTGACGCTGCAGCGGCGCTGATCGCCGAGGCGCTGGCCCGCGGTGGGGGCTGGCTGCAGCCGGACGAGGTCGCCACTCTGCTCGACTGCTACGGCGTTCCGCTCGCGGCATGGCGGATCGCCGACTCGGCGGCCGCCGCCGGCGCGGCCGCCGGCGAGCTGGGCGTACCGGTGGCGCTCAAGGCGGTCGCTCCGGGCCTCGTCCACAAGACCGAGGCCGGCGCGGTCCGGCTCGGCCTGGCGCACGATGGTGAGGTGGCTTCCGCGGCCGAGGAGATGAGTGCCGCCCTGCGCGCCCAGGGTCTCGAGCCCGAGGGCTTTGTGGTGCAGTCGATGGTCGAGGGTGGCGTTGAGATGCTCGTCGGCGTCGTCGGCGATCCGCTCTTCGGGCCGGTGATCGCCTGCGGTGCCGGCGGTACGACGGCCGAGCTGACCCGAGACGTCGCCGTCCGGCTCTCGCCGCTCACCGGTCGCGACGCGGCCGAAATGCTCCGCGAGCTCGCCACGTTCCCACTGCTCGACGGTTTCCGCGGTGCGCCGAAGGCGGACGTGGCGGCGCTCGAGGAGATGCTGCTGCGCGTCGGCGCCCTCGTGGACGCCCATCCGGCGATCGCCGAGATCGATCTGAATCCGGTCAAGGTCTCGCCGCAGGGCGCGACCGTCGTCGACGCGCGGGTCCGCGTCGAGGTCACGAAGCCGTCGGCTCCCTGGCCCCGCGCCGCGGGCTGAAAGGGCGAACCGCGGCTTTCGGGCTCGATTGGTGTTGGATTAGTCGTGCGCATGCTCAGGAGGACGACGACTCTCGCGGCTGCCGGGCTGGCCCTGGCGCTGATCGCCGCCGTCGCGGCGGAGACGCACGCGGCGGCTGACGCCGGCAGTCCGGCCTCCGCCGCACGCGTCGAATACCGGCACTGCCCCAAGGACGTGACGATGAAGAGCCTGCGCTGCGCGCGGCTGCGGGTGCCGCTCGAGCGCGCCGACCCCTCGCTCGGCACGATCCCCATCGCCTTCGCGGTGCGGCCGCCGAGCTTCCACAAGAGGCCGCCGCGGGGCACGATCTTCGCGGTCGAGGGCGGTCCCGGCTATGGCTCGATCGGCAGCGTCCGCTACTACGCGAACCTGCTCGGCCCACGCCTGCGGCAGCGCTACCGGCTCGTCACCGTCGACATGCGGGGTACGGGTCACTCCCAGGCGATCGACTGTCCCGGTCTGCAGCGCGCTCGGGTCACCGACGGCCGCGGCGTGGCTCGCTGCGCGCGGCGGCTCGGCGACACCTACGGCTCCTACCGGACCGCAGCCGCAGCCGACGACCTGGACGCGGTCAGGGCGGCGCTCGGCGTGCGGCGGATCACGATGTACGGGGACTCGTACGGGACCTACCTTTCGCAGAGCTACGCCTACCGGCATGGCGAGCACCTGAAGGCCCTGATCCTCGACAGCGCCTACCCGGTGCGCGGCGAGAGCCCCTGGTATCCGAGCCTCACGCGCCGCGGCGTCAAGTCGCTGTCGACCGTCTGCCGGCGTACGCCGCAGTGCCGGCCGGGCGCACGGCGGCGGTTGACCAGGGTCGTGCGCCGCCTGCGCCGCAGCGGTCGCGGCGCCGGGCCGCTGATCGACGCGATCGGCTCGGCGGGATACACGCCGGCGCCCCCCGGCTACCGGCGCATCAACAGGGCCGTCCGCGCCTTTCTCCGCGGCAACCGCAAGCCCTACAACGAGCTGACGGGCGGCGGGCCGCCCATCTACGGCAGCCCGCGCGTGTACTCCCGCGGGCAGGAGCTCGCCGTGAGCTGCAACGACTACCCGATGCTCTGGAACAAGCGGGCCAAGATCAGCGCACGAAAGCGCCAGCTGCGCCGGGCGATCCGTCGCAAGAACCCGCGCGCCTTCGCGCCCTTCACCCCCGCCGAGGTCGCACTGCAGTCCTTCTCGAGCTATCACGAGTGCCTGCGCTGGCCGCGCCCGTCGAAGCTCTACGAGCCGCCGGCCCCGCGCGGTGCCAAGGCGCCCGACGTGCCGACGCTCGTCATGGACGGCGAGCTCGACAACGTGACGAGCGCGGGCGAGGCGGCGAAGGTCCTGTCGGCCTTCCCCGACGCGCGGCGCGTCATCGTCCGCAACGCCGGCCACGTGCCCTCCCTCTACCCGGCCCGCTTCCCCGGCGCCGAGCGGCGCGTCCGCAAGTTCATCGCCCGCTGGGGGCGCTGAGCCGCGCCGGTGTCGTGGATGCGGCTCAGTGGTTAGCCACCGGTCGTGCGTGGGGGAGCACGGTGGATGGCGCTCCGGCGCCGATCTACGGTCGCGGTTGCGACATCCAGCCACACCGGATCGGAGGAGGAGCGGTGTACGAGATCGAGGAGCGTGACGGCAAGGTCGAGCTGGTGGTCGAGGACGTCGACCAGCAAACGATCTTCACCGAGGTCCTGCTCGGCCTCACCGACGTCCTCTCCGATGCCGTCGGTGGGGAGCCGATGACCCACGAGGTCCGCCTCGGCCCGGCGGGACCACTCGAGCTCCTCACATACTGGGTGGAGGAGCTGATCAGCCTCACGGAGGAGCATGGCTTCGTCCCCGAGCGCGTCGAGAAGGAGCGGCTCGAGACCGAGACCTTCTCCGCCCGCATCGCCGGCGTTCGCGGCATCCCACGCGAGCAGATCCGGCCGCTGCTGCTGCACGACGTCGAGCTGGAACGGCTCGAGGACGCAACCTGGTCGGCCCGGGTGATCCTCGATGTCGCGGCTTGAGCCCCCGGTCGCCGGCGTGCCGCAGCGGCCCTCGCCGCGGCCCGTGACGGCTACCCTGGACGTGTGTCCCGTTCGGTAGCGAGCAAGCGACGCCGCACGACCCTCCAACCGAGGGCCTCGGCGAACCGACGCGTGGGCGCACTTGCATCCGGTTGAGTCACTGACTTCCGAGGATCTGCGCCCGGTCGAGAGCGACCCGGCGCTACGCGTCGTCGAGGAGGGGCTCCCCGCCGCGGCGCCCGAGCGCTCGTGGCTGCGCCGTCACTCGAAGGCGGTCAGCATCGTCTTCGGCCTCACCATCTTCGCGGCGCTGCTCGTCGGCCTCTACGGGAAGCGCGACGAGTTTGCCCACGCCCTCGGCTCGGCCTCGCTGGCGGTCCTGGCGGGCGCGGTCCTGCTCCAGGTCGCGTGGCTCGGCCTGCGCAGCGAGGCCTGGTACGTCTGCGTCGACGCCGCCGGCGCCACCTGCGGGCGGCGGCCCCTATACAGAGCTGCGGCAATCGGCTATCTCGGCAACTTGCTCAACCCGAGCTTCGGGCTCGCCGTCCGGATCACGGAGCTGCGCCGGACCGCGCCGGCCGAGGCGCCGAGGGCGGGCGCCCTGGTCGCGGCCGAGCTACCGATCGTGGTGATCGAGATGGCGCTGGCGGCGATCTGTTCGTTCACGCTGATCGCCCCGCTCGGGATTCCCTGGTGGGTTCCGGTGATCGCGCTCGTTGCGGCCGCCGGCGTGGTCTTCGCGATGACCCACCTCGCGCACCGCAAGCGGGAGGGCTTCTGGTCCGGGTTCGCGGTCATGCGCGGGCTCCGCCACCGCAACCAGATCATCGCCCTGACGATCGTCGCCGTGCTTGCCCAGGTCTTCCGCAACTGGCTGGTCCTACGCGGGATCGGCGTTGACGTGACGATCCTCGACTCAGTTGCGTTGCTCGTCGCTGCCGCCGCGATCGGCCTGCTGCCCGTGGGCCCGAGCCTCGGTGTCACCAGCACGATCCTGATCCTCGGCTCCAAGGGCGTCGCCGCCGTCGCCGCTGCCGGCGCCCTGCTCACAGTCACCGGCGCTGTTGGCGCCCTGTGCTTCGCTTCGTGGGCGCTGGTGGACCGGTTCCGCACGCGCCACGAGGATCGGCGTCGGGCGTCGGCCCAAAAGACCGAGGCGCCGGCAAGCCGACCGCCGGCCCGGGCACGGTCGGGCTACAAGGCGGGCAGTCGCCAAACCCTCGCGAGGCGCCACTGAGTTTGACGACCGCCGGGGCGCTCAGCCGCCGGGGTTGGAGTCGACCGAGAGCTCGTTGGCCGCGCCGCCGCCGGTCGGCGGCGGCGCGGCCGGCTGCGGCCTATTTGACGCCCTTGACCTTGGCGACTTCCTCGGCGCCGTCGAGCGTTACCCAGAGGGTGTGCCTGGGGCCGTTGGCGATTCGGCGAGGGCCGGCGTTCTTGCCGAGGCCGCCGAGCCGCGAGACCTTCCCGTGCGGCGTCAGGCGCAGCAGGTCGCTGCTCGCGAAGCGGGGCATCCAGTAGGCGCCGTCGTCTCCGTAGGCGACGCCGAAGGGATCGCCCTCGGTCTTCGTCCGCGTGACCTTGCCCTTGACGATCCGGCCGACCCGCTGCGGGTTCGACGTCGGATCGGCGTAGCCGACCTGGCCCTTCGGGCCCGTGGCCAGCGCCTGCAACCCGGAGCCGGCACCGGTGTCGAAGGCCTTGGCGGTGCCGTCGGTCTTTACCCGGACGACCTGGCTGCCGAAGTCCGCGACCCAGAGCTTGCCGTCCTTGCCGGCGTCGATGTCGCGGCCGGCGACGAGCACCGGGTACGACGTCGAGCTCGTCGGGTCGGCGGTCGGGAACGTGATCACGTTGTCGCCGCTGACCGTCCACATGTTGCCGTCAGGTCCTGCGACGATCGGCCGGGCGTCGCCGATGTCATTGATCGCGTACTTGACGGCCGCGTCCGGGTCGGCCGCGGAGAAGCTGGCTACGCCGCCGCTCTGCGTGACCCACAGCTGGCCGTCGGGCCCGGTCGTGATTCCCGTCGGGTGGTTGAGGTTCACCGGGTCGAACTCGGTGACCTGACCCTGCGGGGTGATCCGGGCGACGTCGTTGGTCTGGTCGAGGGTGACCCAGACGTTGCCGTCGGGGCCCCGGGTCAGCTCGTTGTTCGTGCCGACGCCGGAGACGGCGAACTTGCCGTCGACACGGGGCTTGGCGCCAACCGGCGAGGCGGCGAACGCGAACAGCCCGACGACGGCGCAGAGCACGGCGAGGACACGGATTGTGGGGTGGGGGTTTCGGGCGTATGTCTGAGCTGTCGGATTCATGCCGACAGGGTGCCGGCGCGTCCCTTCCACGCCTACCCACCCGGAGGGTGGATCCAGCTACACCCCCAACTCGTTCGAGGGTTGTCCAAACCTTTATCTGCGCCTTCCCCGCGCCTTGCAGGGCGGAGCGCAGAATCGATCGCAGGCACTCCCATCCGACTGAAAGGAGGACGACGATGAAGATGCGCTTCAAGCAGACTGCCCAGACCCGCGAGACCCAGCGCGCGTGGCGCGATCGCCGGCACCGCGATGGTCATATCCATGACGGTCGCATTCGCGACGGCGGCTTCAACGCTCGCCCGACGCCTCTCCGGTCACGCTGAGCACCGCTCAGCCGACCATGCCACCTGTACGGTTGAGGGTCGATGACGGGGAGCGAGACCAGCGCAGCCATGCTTGCGGAGCGGCCCGTAGCCGCCCGCCACGCAACCCGAACGCGCTCGCTCCCCGCCTCCGCCTACACCGACCCGCAGCTGTATGAGGAGGAGATGCTGGAGGTCTTCGAACGCGGCTGGACGCTCGTCGGCCACGCCTCCGAATTCGCCGAGACGGGCCGTTACGTCGCCACCAACATCGGCCGCGAGCCGGTCGTCGTCATGCGTGGCTCCGACGGCGTCCTGCGGGCGCTCTCGAACGTCTGCCGCCATCGCGGCTCCACGATCGTCGGCGGCGCCGGCACGGCTCGCAAGGTTCTGCGCTGCCCCTACCACGCGTGGACCTACCGGCTCGACGGCTCGCTGGCCGCCGCCCCCTCGGCGCGCGGCTTCAACGACTTCGATCGCCAGGCCGTGCGCCTGCCCGAGTTCGCCGTCGAGGAGGTGGCGGGTCTCGTCTTCGCCTCGGCGAGTCACGACCCGATGCCGCTGCGCGAGGTCCTCGGCCCCGCGGGTCCGTTCCTGGAGTCGCTCAACCTTGCCCGGCTCGAGGTCTACCGCTGGGGGCCGAGCGGCGCCGGCCGCGCGGGGGCGCTGCGCGGAGCGCTTCGGCGCAAGCACCAACCGCGCTTCTGGGAGGACTTCGCCGAGAACTGGAAGATCCTCGCCGACAACTACCTCGAGGACTACCACGTGCCGGTCGCCCATCCGGCGCTGGTCCGGCTCAACGACGTCAAGGAGACCGTAGGCGAGGGTGACGAGTGGTCGGAGTGGTCGCGCGTGCCGTTGCGCGAGCGCTCCTCGCGCGTCCCGCTCGAGCGCCTCTACCAGCGCCTCGCTCGCAAGTTGCCCGGGCTCCCCGACGAGTTCGAGCGCTGCTGGGGCCACGTCCACGTATGGCCGACGACCTTCATGGAGATCTACCCGCATCACATCGACACGTGGCAGCTCGAGCCGCGCGGCCTGACAAAGACCCGCGCCTGGACGATGTCGCTCGTCGATCCGGACGCCGGGCTCCGCGACCGCCTCGCGCGCTGGGCCGCGCACCGGCTCATGCACGAGGTGATGGCCGAAGACGTCGAGATCACGAGCGGCGTCCAGCGAGGCGTCGCGGCGCCCTCCTACGTCGACGGCGTCCTGAACGACGAGCAGGAGGTCTCGGTCGTCCGCTTTCAGCGCCAGCTGCGCCGCCTGCTGCCGCGGATCGCCGAGCTCGAGCGAGAGGCCCGATGCCCGGACCCCCGCTGAGCACGCGTGACGAGTGGATGCATCTGCCGCCCGAGGTCGAGCGCCTCGTCCCGGGGTTGGCCGCCGAGCTTGTCGGGCGGGACGAGGCGGTCGAGTGCGAGCGCACCGAGTCGCTGCTGCTCGACGGCAGCCCCGAGCGCTGGCTCGAGTATCTGCGCGAGCTCGGCCGCGACGTCGAATCGCTCGCCGACGAGCCTCAGCCTCCGGCCGAGGCGGACCTCGCCCGCCTCGCCGCGATCCTCCGCGACCAGCTCGTGCTGATCCAGTCGGTGCTCGATCTCACACCCGACGATTTCTGCCTGATCCGCCGATTGGAGTCGCTGGAGGCGGCGGGGGCCGGCGCGACCCCGGCTCAGCGCACCGTTACTTGACGATCAGTGCGTTCAGGTCGCGGACCGCTTCGAGCAGGCCGCCCGTATTGGCTTGATCGGCGGCGACGATCGTCGGCACGCGGCCGCGGATCTCGGCGCACTTCTTCGCCCGGTTGTAGATCACCGCGCGGGCGTTGACGTGCGCCGCCTGCTCGAGGTTGGGGTTCGGCGGCGGCGTCGAGGGTGACCAGTGGTTCATCAAGAACAGCGAGCCCGTCGTCCCGCCCCGGTTGGGCTGGCAGCTGGCCGCCCAGTTGCGGGCGTAGGTGAGCTGCTTCGGCGGGTCGAATGAGTAGGGCGTCTCCTGCAGGATCCCGTCGTAGGTCGGGCGGTACCAGGAGGGGCTGCCGGCGTCGCCGCCGTGGTTGTCCGCGAGGACGACGATCTGCTGGCGTGAGGCGATCATCTCCCGCAGGGTCGGCCACTGGTCGGTCGAGCCCTTGTAGATGTAGCGCAGCAGCTTTGCCTGCTTGGCTGCCTTGAAGAAGGCGTGGGGAGTGATGTAGTCCTCGTTGTCGATCAGCAGCACGTTGTTCGGGTGCTCGTGCAGGAAGCTGCTGAAGGCGCTCAACCCTTCGGCCAGCGGGGTCGCGCCGATCTCGCAGAACTCGTGGCAGAGGTAGGTGCCGCGCGGGCCGACGCTCGGCGGCTTGCTGCCGTCGTCGTCCGTGACGACCTGCCCATCGGCCTTGAGCCGCCCGTAGTGCGTGTCGATCAGAAAGCCGCGGATTCCGTAGGTGAGCTGATCCGGCATCGCGATCGACTGATTCGCGAAGACCCAGTCGAGCGAAGCCGAGGACATCGCGTTGTGCGCGGCGGGCAGCACGACCTGATCGAAGGGTCGGTCGCAGAGGATCTTCTGCCCGTTGCACTTGCGGATTTTCTTCGCCTTCGCCGCCTCGGCCTGCGGTGCGGCGAACGCGGCGATCGCGAGCAGCGTGAAGAGCGCGGCGACGATCGCCGTGGTCGTGCCCCTGCTGTGGCTGCGTCTCCTCGCCCCCCGCATTCGGCGGGATCCTATCGAGTGGTGAACGTCGGCACGGGCCAGATCCGCCTCCGCATCTCGGCGCGCTGGGACGGGCTCCGCATCGCCGCCGCCCGGCGCCGACGGCGCCCGAGGCGTAGATTGACCGCCGTGGCTTCGCGGGCCGAGGAGTGGCGGAACCGGGGGAACGTCTTCTCGTGGAGTCCCGCGGGCGCCGACGCCGCGCCGGTCGAGATCTTCCACGTCGAGGCCGGCGATCCCGGGGCTCCCGTGCTGCTGCTCGTGCACGGCTTTCCGACGAGCAGCATCGACTGGGTCGAGTCGATCGACCGCCTCGCCGAGCGCTTCCGCGTCTGCGCACTCGACTTCCCCGGTTACGGCTTCTCCGACAAGCCTGTCGGGTGGGGCTACAGCCTGTTGCGCGATGCGCAGTTGCTGCGCCACTACCTGCGCGATGTCATTGGCACGACGTCGGCGACCGTGCTCGCCCACGACCGCGGCGACAGCGTCGCGCTGATCCTCGCCGGCGGCCATGCGGGGGAGGGGGTGCCGCTCGAGATCGAGCACCTCCTGTTGATGAACGCCAATATCTTCCTGCCGCTCTCGAACCTGACCGATGCCCAGCGGATGATGCTCGGCGAGGAGACGGCGTCGCTCCTGCTCGATAACGCGACGCCGGAGCTGCTCGCCGCCGGGATGGGCGCGGCGACCTTCTTCCCGCCGCGCGAGGCGGGCGATCCAGCGATCGAGGCGCTCGTGGAGACCTTCGCCCACGAGGACGGCCTGAACGTCATGCACGAGACGGTCCAGTACCTGCGTGAGCGCTCGGCCGACGAGACGAAATGGCTCGACGCGCTCGCGGGCTCGGCAGTCCCGACGGCCGTGATCTGGGGGCTCAACGACACCGTCGCACCGCCGCGCGTCGCGGCCTGGGTCTGGAACGAGTACCTGATGCGCAAGCCCGGTGCCAACTCGCTCTACTTCATCGCCGACGCGGGCCACTACCTGCAGAACGACCGGCCCGAGGCGGTCGTCGATGTCGTCTTTCACGCGCTCGCGGCCGAGGACGGGGTTGAGCCCGGCGCGATCGCTGCCGAGCCCGGCGCGCCCATCCTCGTCGACAGCTCGCGCGAGCGGCTGCCGAGCGCGGTCGAAGTGCTGGTCGGCGACGGGCAGCCGGCCGTGAGCTGAGCGGACCGGAAGGAGTGACTGGTTTGCGAGGAGCCGAGCAAGCTGACGTCGTCGTCATCGGCGGCCGCCTCGCCGGATGCGCCGTTGCGGCGCCGCTGGCGCGTGCGGGCCGGCGCGTGATCGTCCTCGACCGGATGACGTTCCCCTCCGATCAGCTCTCCACCCACGTGCTGTTCCCAGCCGGCGTCGAGGAGCTCGCCTGCATGGGCGCGCTGCCGCGCATCCTCGCCCTCGACCCGGCGATCGTGCGCGAGCTCAGCGTTCGCGCCGAGGGGGCGGTCGTGACCGAGCGCATGCGGCCGACCGCCGCCGGCCACGACTTCGGCGTCTGTGTGCCTCGCGACCTCCAGGACGTCTGCCTCGTCGAGGCAGCGCGCGAGCAGGGGGCCGAGGTCCGGGAGCGGAGCCGCTTCGAGGCGCTGCACCGGCGCGCCGGTCGCGTCGCCGGCGTCCGCTATCGCGACCCCGACGGAGTCGTGCGCGAGATCTCGGCAACGCTCGTCGTCGGCGCCGACGGGCGCCGCTCTAGCGTCGCGGCGGCGGTCGGCGCATACGCACCCTACCGCCGCTCGCGCAACGGCCGCGGCCTCGTCTTCCGCTACATGGACGAGCCACAGGACGCGGGGCGGGACCGCCGCGCGTTCATTCAGTGGCGCGACGGCAGCGGCATCGCCTTCGCCTTTCCCTGCACGCCCGCGGGGCGGTTGCTCGTGCTCTTCATGGGCGACCGCAGCGAGGTCGCGGACGCCCGCGCTGACCCCGAGGGTCATTGGCAGCGCAAGCTCGCCGAGCACCCCGGCGTCGCCGAGCGGATTGCCGGCGTCGATCCGTCGAGCTACACGAAGCTGCGTTCGACCGGCGACACCGCTGCCTTCTTCCGCGCCTCCTCAGGCCCCGGCTGGGCGCTCGCGGGCGACGCCGGGCACTTCAAGGACCCGGTCACGGGCCAGGGCATGCGCGATGCGATGTACATGGGCAGGACGCTGGCCGAGCACGTGCTGCCGGCCCTCGACGACCCCGCCGCCGTCGATCGCGCAACGCGCCGCTGGGAAGCCGAGCGCGACCGGCACTGCCTTCCCGCGTACCACTTCGCCAACGCCGACACGCGGATCGAGGATCCCTCGCCCGCCTTGGTCGAGCTGCTCCGCGACGCCGGGCGGAACGAGGAGCCCGATCTCGGCGACCTCTTCGGCCGGGCGCGCTCGCCACAGGAGATCGCCGGCCCGCTGCGCCTCAGCCGGGCACTCGCGATGGCGCTGCTCCGCGGCGAGCGCTCGCGCCGCGAGACGCTGCGGCGCGCCCTCGGCGATCTGCGCACCGAGGTGGCGATCGGGCGCGAGGCTGCGCGGGCCGAGTTCCGCGCCGCCGATCCGATCCCCGGCTCCGAGCACCCGGGCGCCGAGATGCCGGCGCCACCGGTCGTGCGAGCGCTGGACGATGGGGAGTCGGCCGGGAGCGGGGCGGAGGCCGACCCCACGTCGCAGGCCGCCGATCCCGATCTGGCGGTGGGGGCGTGACCCGGATCGCGGTCGTCCAGCCGGCACTCGCGCTCGGCGAGGTCGAGCGCAACCTCGCCCGGATCGAGGAGCTGATCCGCGACGCCCACGCCGAGCACCGGCCCGAGGTGATCGTCGTGCCCGAGGCCTGCACGTCCCCGAACGTCTTCGCCCGCGTGCTGCGCGGCGCCCCGCGCCCGATCGACGGCCAGCCCTTCCAGCTGCTCACCGGGCTCGCCCGTGAGCTCGGCTGCCTGATCGCGGGGGGCTTCCTCGCGATCCGCGGGCGGCACTCCTACGGGACTTATCTGCTCGCCGAGCCGAACGGCGCCGTGCACCTCCACGACAAGGACATCCCGACCGCCTGGGAGCACAACTACTACCGCGGTGGCAACGACGACGGCGTCGTCCGCTGCGAGACGCTCGACGCCACCGTCGGGCTCATGTCGGGCTGGGAGTGGGCACGCAGCCGGACCGCCCGCCGCGTTCGCGATGCCGGCGCGCGGCTCGTGCTCGGCGGCATGTGCTGGCCCTCGGTTCCACATAACTGGCGTGGGCCGATCGCCGGCCAGTTCGCCCGCGAGAACGCGCTCTGGAAGAAGCAGTGCCACGAGCTGCCGGGCCAGGTCGCCCGCCGCGTCGGCGCCCCCGTAGCGCACGCCGCCCACGTCGGCCCGGTCCGCGGCGAGACGCCGCTCGGCCCGGGCCTCGCCTGGGAGACGACGATGCTCGGCGAGTCGCAGATCTGCGACCGGGACGGCGCCGTGCTCGCCTGCATCTCGAGGAGGACGGCCCCGGACACGTCGCCGCCGACGTCGAGCTCGCCGCGCCGGTGGCGCTCGATCCGATCAGCGAGCAGTACTGGATCCCGGATCTGTCGCCGATCAGTCGGCTCGCCTGGCACAGCCTCAACTTGCACGGGCGGATCGGCTACCGGGTGACTCACGCGCGCGGCCGCTTCCCGTGGCAGAGCCTGCCCGCGGCCGACCTGCCCGATGAGATTCCGCCGGGCGCCGAGGCGGTCGCGGCAACGCGGCGCTCCTGAACCAGGCCGCCGGCGGATAGGCTCGCTGCGTGCTGGAGACGCCCCGTCCCTTGATCGCCGAGATCGAAGCCGCCTTCCCGGAGCGCCCCTTCGAGGTCGTGTTCTGGGACGGCAGCCGGCTGCCGTCCACCGCCGGCGAGGGACCGACGTTCACGGTTCGCTCCCCGAAGGCGGTCGCCCATGCGCTGCGCGCCCCCGGCCAGCTCGGCCTCGGTCGCGCCTACGTATCCGGCGAGCTCGAGGTCGACGACATGGACGCCGTGATCGCCCTGCTCGACGGCTGGAAGCCGCCGCCGGTTGATGCGGCGCGCCGCCTGCGGCTGATGTTGGCCGCGGTCCGCGCGATGGGCCTGACGGCGCCACCGTCGCGGCCGGCCTCCGAGCTCGTCCCGGAGGGGAGTCGGCACAGCAAGGAGCGTGACGCGCGCGCCGTCCGCCATCACTACGACGTCTCGAACGAGTTCTTCGAGCTCTTCCTCGACAGCTCGATGACCTACAGCTGCGCGTTCTTCTCGACCGCCGGAGTCGCGGGCAGGAGGGCGACGCGGCGCTCGAGGCGGCCCAGCGAGCGAAGCTCGAGCTGACGGCCGACAAGCTCGCGATCGGCGAGGGCGACCGGGTGCTCGACATCGGCTGCGGCTGGGGCAGCTTCTCGATCGAGGCCGCGAGCCGCGGTGCCCGGGAGGTGCTCGGCGTGACGCTGTCGGAGCCACAGGCGCAGCGCGCCCGCGAGCGCGTCGCCGAGGCCGGTTACGCCGATCGGGTCAAGATCGAGGTCCGGGACTACCGCGACCTCGACGGCCGTTTCGACAAGATCGCATCGATCGGCATGGTCGAGCACGTCGGCGTGGAGAACATCGACATGTACGCCGGGCGGATCGCCGCGCTACTTGCCCCGGGCGGCAAGCTCCTCAACCACGGCATCACCCGCCAGCGCCACACCGACCCCGAGGCCGGTCCCTTCTCGGAGCGCTACGTCTTCCCCGATGCCGACCCGGTTCACCTCTCTCGCATTCTGCTGGCGCTCGAGCGCGCCGGCCTGCGTACCCGCCATGTCGAGGAGTTCGGCGCCGACTATTCGGAGACCCTCCGCCACTGGGCCCGCCGCCTCGACGAGCAGAACGCCCGCGCCCTCGAGCTCGCCGGGCCCGAGCGCCTCCGCGTTTGGCGCCTGTACCTACGCGCCGCCCGCAACGGCTTCGACATCGGCTTCACCTCGATCTACCAGGTGCTCTGCACGCACAACTAGGGGCGTGTGGCGGGGGCCTGTCTCTCGCCGGATGCGGCCTCTCAGAGGATGCCGCGAAGGCCGTCGATGAGCAGCCAGACGCCGGCGACGCCGGCTACCCAGGCGCCGATCTGGCGGGTGTGGTTGTGTAGCCAGGCGTCGAAGCGCTCCACGGTGGCTGCCGCCCGATCGGGATTCAGCAGATAGAAGGCGAGCGGGATCTCGATCAGGGCGAACATGATCAGGTTGAAGCCGATCAGGAGAGAGCGCCGGCCCGGCCGAGTAGCCGGCGTCGATCTCCTTCAGCGCTTCGAGATACCAGATGCTCGGCAGGCTGAGGGCGGCGCCGATCGCCACGGCGAGCAGCATCGAATCGTGCTCGAGCAGCCGCTTTGACTTCGACTCCTTGGGCACGGTTCCGGCCGCGGCTGCGGCCTCCTCCTGCTCGGCCTTGCGCGCCTTTCGTCGCTTCCTGCGCTCTGCTCCGGGCAGGTCTCGCCCGGTGGCGACCGTCCACGAGATCGCCAGCAGCGCGATGCCGAGAAAGGCGCTGAACCACGGACGGGGAGCGGAGCCCGACTGGGTGTCGATGCTCGAGGTGTCGGCGAAGGCGAGCAGCAGCAGGCCGACGGAGAGGCTCATCGCCATGCCGCCGAGCAGATGGCCCGTGAACGGCTTGATCGGGTGGGGCCGG